>NZ_LQPH01000076.1 GCF_002102255.1 Mycobacterium nebraskense | reverse complement strand
CCGCGGCCCCGAACCCGGACCCGCATACATCCGACCGGAATTCACCTCCGGCGGTAACGCCCCGAAGTCAAACACCTGTTCTCCTCAGTTGGCCACGATCGCTGGCGATCGCGGCAGTCGCATCGGAATCAGTGGTGGCCGTGGTCACGGCTTCGTAAGCAATCGCCACCCGTGGCTTGCTGACCGCCCGGAATCACCGACTCAGACCTCTCGGTCTGCCACCCCAGTCGGCGGGCTGGCCGGCGCATCCTGCCGATCCCGTACCCGAAGCCCAAATGTGGTCTTGCACCACGCTTCTTGGACGTCCGGTCAAGAACAACGTGCACCTTTAGCCTCGATTGATCCCCTGCTGTCAGCAACCGAGCGACAGTCCACGGTCTGTCCGAACTGTCGCTCGCCCATGAGATTAGTTCGTTAGCGGGGGCACGCCGATACGCGACGCCAACTGTTCATTCCCGGCCAGCCACTGTTCACTCCCCGTCGACTGCCGTTCATTTCCGGCAACCGATTGTTCATCCGGGGTTTGCCTGCAAACCGGTTTGAACTTCCAGTTCGTCAGTCCCCGTGGAGCGTTGGGCCGAGTCAGTCTTCCTCGAGAATCAACGCCATTTCCGGGCAGGAAGCCACACCGTCGCGAGTCAACTGTTCATCCTCGGGCCTCACCTCATGCGCTTCGAGAATCGAATAGCCCGAGTCGTCTATCGGGAACAGGACCGGATCGACGGCGTAACACTGGGCATGGCCCACGCATTTGGATTGTTCGAGACGAACCCTCATCAGGTTTCCTCCCTACCCGGCTCCGCAGAAATAGCAAGATCGCACTGAACGAATCGAGACGGAGATTAGTCGCTCGCTAAAGTGTAGAAGATCGTCGACGGATGAGGCCGGCCGCTGCAGAGCCCACGATGGGCCAGCGGTCGGATTCGTGTCCCTTTGCGACACATGCGATATTGGGGTCCAAGCGAGAAATCGGTGCCGACGAAGTCCCCGCCGCAGCGGTTGTAAGAAAAGACAGACAAGCGGAGAGCCCATGAGCACTCCTGGCCAAGGCCAGCAAGGCGCGTTCCACCTACCGCGGCTCGATTTCGAGAAGTTGCCGATGGCCGTGGACCGAGGCGTCGGGTGGAAGACGCTGCGCGATGCGGGGCCGGTGGTGTTCATGAACGGCCACTACTACATCACGCGCCGTGAGGATGTGCTGGCCGCGCTGCGCAATCCCAAGGTGTTCTCGTCGGCGATCCTTCAGCCTCCCGGCCACCCATTGCCGGTGCTGCCGCTGGCCTTTGATCCTCCTCAGCACACCCGCTACCGGAAGGTGCTGCAGCCCTTCTTCAGCCCTCTCGGTCTGAGCAGGTCCCGCCCGGTGCTGGAGCGGCACGCCGTCGAGATGATTGCTGCCCTGGCCGGCCAAGGCAAGTGCGAAGTGATGGCAGATTTCGCGCACCTGTACCCCTTTCAGGTCTTCATGGACCTTTACGGCCTGCCGCTCCAGGATCGCGATCGCCTGATCGATTTGAAGGACGCCGTCGTCAGCGACAAGCCCTACATCACCCAGGCCGACATTGAGAAGAGTGAGCAGCTGCTGGCGTATCTGGCCGACGCGATCCAGCAACGCCGGCAAAGCCCCGGGTCCGACATGCTGTCGCAGGTCATGGCCAGTGACGGTGACTTCAGCGATCTGGAACTGCTGGGCATGAGCCACCTGCTGATCCTGGCGGGTCTGGATACGGTGACGGCGGCGATCGGATTCTGCCTATTCGAATTGGCGCGCCGACCACAGCTGCGCGAGTTGCTTCGCGACAACCCAAGGCAGATCCGGGTTTTCATCGAGGAAATCGTCCGGCTGGAGCCATCGGCACCGGTGGCGCCCCGGATCACTACCCAATTCGTCGACGTTGGCGGGATGACGTTGCCACCGGGCACATCGGTGCGGTTGTGCATGGCCGCGGTCAACCGCGACGACAGCGATGCCACGTCCGTCAACGAACTGGTCATGGACGGAAAGGTCCACCGGCACTGGGGTTTTGGCGGCGGACCGCACCGCTGCCTCGGGTCTCATCTGGCCCGGATCGAACTGACGGTAGTCGTCGGCGAATGGCTCAGGCAGATTCCCGACTTCGAGGTGCCCGCGGACTATGTCCCCGCGATCAACTACCCCTCAAAGAGTTTCGCGCTCAAAGAATTGCCGCTGCGCTGGGGCTGATCCAGCCAACCCCAGCGCAGCGTATGCGTATTACTTGCGCAAGTCCGTCGCCGCGACCTGTACGAACACACCGGTGTCCTCGGCCATCAGCAGGCCTCGACCACGGGGCAGCGGGCCACCCTTCATCTTGCCGCGGATGAAGCCCTCGTCGGGGTCGGCGTCCATCACCAGCAATGGCGCGTTCGCCTGGGCCAGCGCCCGCAGCATCGGGTCGCTGCCCGCCGAAGACCAGCCGCCGAAGGTGCGCGTGACGAGCACGTGCAATCCGACATCGGCGGCCCTGGTCACCCAGGGGGCGGCCTTGTGCAGCGGCGAATCGAACCCTGCCGGCAGCTGCTGGATGTCGTCGACGATCAGGAAGATCTCCGGGCCGCTCCACCACGACCGCGACAACAACTCCTCCGCGGACAGACCGGGCGGCGGTTCGCGTCCGGCCAGGACCGCCGCCAGCTCGCCCATCATCGCCTGGACGCCGTCGAGGTTGTACGCGAACTTCTCGACGTAGTCCGAACCCAGTGTGGTCAGCAACTGACGTCGTGGGTCCACCAGCCACACCTGTGCCGACGGCTGGCCGGCCGGCGGCGTGGGTGCGCTGCTGGCACCGGGCGCATACAGGCGGCCGATTTCGGACATGATGGTGGCCAGCGTGGTGGTACGCCCACATTCGCGTCGGCCCGTCACCATGAGGTGCGCGTTCTCGGCGAAATTGAGATAGACCGGCGACAGATCCAATTCGGAGATGGCCCAAGCGATTCCGCCCGCACCGACCCCTTGGCGGGTGTCTTGTGCGGCCAGCTCGCGCAGCTGCTCCAGGTCGAACCGCGCGGGGAGCCGGCGCACGGGCGGGGCCTGACCGCTCGTGAGGCGACTGACCGCGTCGATGATGCTGTCGGACTCGAACACGTAGTCAGGTGTGGTGGCCAGCGCGGGCCGAGCCACCAACGTGTGCAGACCGGCCTGCGGGTCGGAGTCGAGCCGGACGTAGTTGACCGCGACCATGCCGCGGCCCGGCTTGACCGGAACGTCCTTGGCGAACCGGGAACGCACCAGCTTGGCGTCTTCCACGGCGGCCAGTCGCAACTCGACCCGGGAGCCGAAACCGCTGCGCACCGGTGGCCGCAGCTCCGATTCGCGATCGGCGGTGACCACCACGTGGACCCCGAACGAGGGACCCTGGTTGATGATCAGGTTCACCTGCTCGATCAGCACCTCGTTCTCTTCGGCCAGCGCCCGGTAGTTGTCCACCACCAGGTAGACGTCGCCGAACCCGTCGTTGGGGACGGGGCCCGGCTCGCCGCCGAACTTGCGGCGCCGGAAGACCTCCATCGAGGCGATCCCGTACTCGAGGAAGGTGCGCTTGCGCTCGCGGACCAAGGCCAGCAGTTCGGCCACCGTTCGGCGCACGCCGTACGGGTCGGTCGGACCGGCCACCTCACCCACGTGCGGCAGCCGGGCGACCGTGGTCAACGCGGTGCTGCTGTAGGCCAGGCAGTAGAACTGGACCTGCTCGGGAGTGTGGGTCAACGCGGCCGAGCAGATCAGGGTCTGCAGGGCCGTCGTCTTGCCCGAACCGCCGGCACCGAGGATCAAGACGTTGGCGCCCGGCCCAGAGGTGTCGACCGTCCACGGCGGCTGGTCGTGCTTGAACGGACGGTCGATGATCCCGATCGGGAAGACCAGATCGCGTGCCGTGCCGTAGTTCTCCTGCCACGGGTGGCCGAGGAACCGGTCGACCAATTCGTCGATGGGGACGGGCTTGTTCAGCGGCGGCTGCCACAACCGGTACGGCTCGAAGTCGATCTTGCGCAGCTGATCGATGATGACTGTGCCGACCTTCGGAACCCTGATGCCCTCGATGTCGTCGTCGTCGCGTGCTGCGCCGTCGGCTTCGAGCGTCTCGCCGTTGGTGAGGGCGGCCGGGGTGAGGTCCGGTCCGCCCACGCTGACCTCGAGCGGGGTGAACGAGTTGGTAAACAGTTGCGGGCGAACGTAATCGATGCTGTGCACCAACGCAGGCGCTTCCTCGCCGTCATCGGTGAGCCCGCGGGGGAAGTAGTCCCGCCACAGGAACTCGGCCTGGAACCGGACGATGTCCTCCAGGCTGCGACGGAAGTAGCCCAGACCCGCCTGTGCCGGCAGGTTCACGGCGTTCGGCACGCCGGCCGCCTGCGCCGCACCAGCGGTACGCGCTTTCAGCACCAGCCGGTAACCCATGTTCTCCATGAGCTTTTCGGCGCGGCTCTCGATCGTCTGCGACGCCATCATCAGGTGGATCCAGTAGGCGCGGCCCTGCCGGCCGATCGAGTCGAGCACGTCGACCGCCGTCGGCATGATGCGAAACCATTCGTAGAACTCGTCGATGACCACCACGAGCATCGGCAGCGGCGCCATGTCCTGGCCGCGGGCCCGCATCCGGAGGCGGACCGAGTTGTACTCCTTGGCGTCGTCGACACCGGCGCTGTCGCAGATCGCCTTGCGCCGGGCGATCTCGCCCCATAGGGCGTCCAGGAAGCGCTCCATCAGCGCCTGGTCCTCTTCCAGGTCGGTGATGATCCGCGACACGTGCGGAACCCCGGCGAACGGCTTGACCGCCGACCCACCCTTGAGGTCCGCCAACACGAACTGCAGCTCCTCTGGCGGGTGGCTGAGCATCAGCGATTCGATCACGGTCCGCACCAGGGTCGATTTACCCGAACCCGTCGTTCCGGACATGACGCCGTGCGGGCCGTCACCGCCCTCGTCCAGCGACTTCATATCCAAGAACAGCAGCTCGCCGTTGTCGGAACGAACACCGAACGGTGCCCGCAACCGCGACCGGCCCATCGAGTCGTTTCGGCTGCCCCACAGCGACTCGAAGTCGATGCGGCCCGGGTCGTCGATTCCGTAGTAGGCCATGATGTCTCGGGCGCCGATGTGGGCCACCCGTTGACCGATCTCTTCGTAGGCCTCGGCGAGCCGCCAGCGCGCGAGCGCCTGGGCGAATTCCTCCGCCTCGGCGATGCTGATGTGGTCGGTCAGGGCGAAGAACCACGGCTTCTCATCGATCACCATCCAGGTGTCGCGGTCGCGGGGCAGCGCCTCGATCACGCCCTTGTCGTCGAACCGCAAGGTGCGCTCCGGGACCGATGTCCACATCGAGGCGCTGGTCAGGTCGAAGAACGTCACCCCATCGACGCCTTCGGAGCTGATCACGTACTCCCACTGGGGGTCGACGACATCGGCCACGATCACGGTGTGGGGCGTCGGAGTTTGCGCCGACGAACTGGCGTGCCGGGGTGTGAAAGAACCACGGCCCGCGAACAATTCGGCCTGCTCGGCGGCGAACTCGCGCACCGAGCTGTAGACCATCCGCGCGTTGCCCGCGGCGTCCTGGCGCCGCGGGTCACCGAAGTGCGGCAGCCACTTCACCCAGTCCCACTCGTCCAGATCCAAAGTGACGACAACCATCTGCACGTGATCGGGGCCATGCGAGAACGCCAGCTGGCAGATGATCGCCCGCATCAGTCCCAGGACCTGCTCCCGCTCGCCGTCGAGCGTGTACCAGGGTTCGACGAGCAGCGAGATCATCTTGGGCAGGTTGTAGACCACGCTTTGGTAGCGCCCGAATTCCTGCAGCGCCTTACCCGTCACCGGCTCCAGCTCGATGTCGGTCGGCATGTTCTGGGGCTCACCCCAGGTCACCTCGGGGCGCGTCATGCCGACGCCAACTCGCACCACACCGAAGTTGAGGTCCTTGCCGTCGGGCTTGCGTTCCCACATCCGCGACGTTCCCACCGCGGCGGCGAGCGTGGTGGGCGCCGGGTGGAACCACCGGTAGTTGGCGTCCATGCTGTCGGCCGACTCGTGGGCGGTCTCGCGCAGCATGTCCAGCATCAGCATGAACTGGGCGCGCATCGCGTCCAGCTTGGGCCGGCTCATCTGCTGCTGCCCGCCGAACCGGCCGCCGAACATCATCATCGCGACGCCACCGATCATGAAGATCGGGAAGATCGAGCCGGCGCCGCCGAACACGTGTGAGCCGCTGGCGAACGTCATGGCGACCATGCCGATCAGCAGGCCGACCACGACGACGCCGACCACGATCAGCCACCAGGGCTTGCCCTCCGGCGGCGGAATGCTCAGGGGCGTCGGAAGGACGATGTTCTCCGGCTTGATGGCCGGAGGCTTCTCCGGTGTCGGCCGCGCAAACCCGCGTTTCACTTTGGCACCACCAATTCTGCTGGGGACATATCCATCGGTAGGGTGTCGTGCTCCACGAGCGCGTCCGCCCGCGACAAGGTCGGGCCTTGCGGGAGCAGGCGCAGCGCCACCCACGGCGCCAGGCTCGGTTTCGTCTTCAGGCCCAGCGCCTCACGCACCTCGCGGGTGTCGTCGACCCCGAACCGGGCGCCCGCATCCGTCAGCCACCACAGCGATTCCGTCGTCTTGGCGCCGGGGTCGTTGCCGGTGACGGCCACGAAGTTTCCGTAGTCGGGCCCGAAGTAGACCTGGTCGGCTTCGCGACCAGTGGTGTCGGCCTTGACCAGCGAGACCACCTTGTTCTCGTCCTTGGCCGCGACTGGAATGGTCGCGCCGGACACCACCTGGATGCGGGCCCGGTTTTCACCGGAGGTCTTCTGCCACCACCAGCAGGTCGCCGGGTTCTCGCGGATGTCAGCGACGTTGAGCGGGGCGTCCGGGTAGGAGGACAGGTCCAGCTTGTTGACCACGGGCATCTTTGCCAGGGCGGACGGTTCCACAGTCACCGGTTTGGTGTTGCCCGGCCCGGCGTTCTGCAGAATCTGGGCCACCAGCGGCGGCAGCGTCTGCACGCCGTCGGCCAGCACCAGCGAATACTGTTGCGGCCCACTGATTTGCGGCGTGACGATCACCGTGCCGATCGGGCCGGGGGCGTTCGGGAACGACGCGCCGGCGCCCGCGTTCTGCACCTGCGGCACGGTCAGTTCCGGGCCTACCGGCAACGCGTCGAACAGGGCGCGGCTCATGGGCTTGGCCTGGCCGACCTGCTCCGGCGTCAGGCCCAACGGCAACAGCACGGATCGGTTGGTCCCGTCGATTCGTGACCGGCGTCCCTCTCGGATCACCCACGCGTCGCCGCCGTAGCTCAGCACCACGGCATCCGACCCGGTCAGCACGCGCCGGTGGTTGCTGAGGTCGGGGTTTCCGTCGATCACGGTAACCGTCACCCCGGACGGCGCACTGACACCGGTCGAGGTGGCGACGGTGTCGCACACCAGCCACGACGACGTGGACGGGCTCGCGGGGTGGAAGTTCGACGGCGCCCCCGGGATGCCCACCATCGGGCCGCGCGGCAGGTTGGCGATCTGGTTCGACTTGACCAGGTGCGGGTTGTCCGGCCGGCCGGTGATCAGGCGCGCCGACGCCAGGTTCAGCGCCGGGTACAACTTGTCACCGACGCGGACATAGAGTGCGCCGGAGTCGCGGTCGGCAATGATCGGCGAATCCCCGACCTGGCCCGCGGGGCTGAGGAACGAGTAGAGCAGCGCGCCCAGGCAGATCACCAGCGCAGCCGAAACCGATGCGACCACGGCCAGCGTCTGTCGCCGCCCCGGCTCGACCTCCATGCGGACGCGCCACCGGGTGAGCGCCATTGCGGTGCGGCGAGCGAGGAACTGGTAGCCGGTCACCTGGGTCCGCGTCGACAACCCGAGGCCATACCCCGACCCGCGTTGCCCGCGACTCTCTTCCGCCACGTTAATTCACCATCCGGTCTGCTAGAACGCCTGGATATTGTCTCTCAAAACTGATCCAGCGCGAATTACATCGACAACCGTAAGTCACCCGTAGCGACCTCGCCACGCGGCGCCGTGCGTTCACGTCTGCATCTCTTCGTGTACATCTATCCGGGCGCTCGCACCTCGCCGGAGATGCCGACGCGCGCAGCGTGCCAGGCGCCGTTGAGCTGGCACTTTCTGGTTCCCGCGCCGATCCCCGCCCAGACTGTCCATGTCTCCTCAGGGCATCGTAATGGCGAATCGCCGACGCGTCCTGTTGAGCGTGCGCCCTCAGCGAACGAACGGCCGGCAAATCGGGCGGTCGCGCGCGCAAGCCGCTCCCCGATTGGTGGGCCGGCGAATTCTGGCAGCAAGATGAGCGGTATGAGTGAGCTCGCGCCGTCGCTGGTCGAACTTGCCAGGAGGTACGGCATCGCGACCGAGTACCAGGACTGGACCGGGCGGCGGGTGCTGGTCTCGGCAACCACGCTGGTGGCCGTGTTGGCCGCGCTCGGCGTGCCGGCCGCCACCGAGCAGGAGCGCAACGTGGCCCTGACGGCGAAGCTGCGGTCACATTGGGCGCGCCGGCTGCCGGCGACCATCGTCGGTCGCACCGGTGAGCAGACGCGGTTCTGGGTGCACGTGACCCACGGCGACCCCGCGGAGGTCTGGTTGCAGCTCGAGGACGGCACCGTACGCGGCGGGATCCAGCAGGTCGACAACTTCACCCCGCCCTTCGACCTGGACGGGCGCTGGGTCGGCGAAGCCAGCTTCGTGCTGCCAGCCGACCTGCCGCTGGGCTATCACCGGGTGCATCTGCGTTCCGGCGACGGTGAGACCAGCACCGCGCTGATCATGACGCCGGATTGGCTCGGGCTGCCGGAGCGGCTCGGCGCGCGCCGGGGCTGGGGCCTGGCCGCCCAGCTCTACAGCGTGCGCTCCACGCAGTCATGGGGGGTCGGCGACCTGACCGATCTGACGGACCTGGCGGTGTGGTCGGCGTCGCGGCACGGCGCCGACTATTTATTGGTCAATCCGCTGCATGCAGCCGCACCGACGAGCCCCATGGAGCCGTCGCCGTATCTGCCGACATCGCGACGCTTCGTCAACCCGATTTATCTTCACGTCGAGGCGATTCCCGAGCTGGCCGAGCTGCCCAAGCGCAGCCGGGTGCGGCGGCTGCGTTCGGAAGTGCAACGGCATACCGACCGACTCGACGCCATCGACCGCGACAGCGCGTGGGCGGCGAAGCGCGCGGCGCTCAAGCTGCTGCACGAAGTACCGCGGTCGGCGGGCCGCGAATTGTCCTACGAAGCCTTCCGCGCCCGTGAGGGCGGCGCGCTCGACGACTTCGCCGCCTGGTGCGCCCTGGCCGAGAAGTACGGCGACGACTGGCATTCCTGGCCGGAGTCACTACAGCATCCCCGCGCATCCGGTGTCGCCGATTTCGTCGAAAAGCATTCGGGTGCAGTCGATTTCCATCGATGGCTGCAGTGGCAACTCGACGAACAACTCGCCTCGGCGCAGTCGCAGGCGGTCCGCGCCGGAATGGCGCTGGGCGTGATGCACGACCTGGCCGTCGGCGTGCACCCCAACGGCGCCGACGCGTGGGCCCTGCAGGATGTCTTGGCGCTGGGCGTCACCGCCGGCGCACCGCCGGACGAGTTCAATCAACTCGGCCAGGACTGGTCGCAGCCGCCGTGGCGACCCGATCGGCTGGATGCGGACGAGTATCGGCCCTTTCGGGCGTTGATCCGTGCGGTGCTGCGGCACGCCGGCGGCGTACGCATCGATCACATCATCGGCTTGTTCCGGCTGTGGTGGATCCCGGAGGGAGCGGCGGCCACCAACGGCACCTACGTGCGTTACGACCACGAGGCGATGATCGGCATCGTCGCCCTGGAAGCACACCGCGCCGAGGCGCTCGTCGTCGGCGAGGATCTCGGCACCGTCGAACCATGGGTGCGCGACTACCTGCTGTTGCGCGGCTTGCTCGGCACGTCGATCCTGTGGTTCGAGTTGGACCGGGACGGAAACGGCGGTCCGCTGCCGGCTGAGCGCTGGCGGGAGTACTGCCTGTCCTCGGTGACCACGCACGACCTGCCGCCGACCGCCGGCTATCTGGCGGGCGATCATGTGCGGCTGCGCGAAGCCCTGGGACTGCTGACCCGCCCGGCCGAGGACGAGCTCGCCTCCGACCGGGCCGAGTTGGCGGCCTGGATGGCCGAGTTGGTCCGGGTGGGGCTGCTCGAGGATGCGGAAGACGACGCGGAAACGATTGTGCTCGCCCTGTACCGGTATCTGGGGCGGACGCCGTCGCGACTGGTGGGCGTGGCCCTGACCGACGCGGTGGGTGACCGCCGGACCCAGAATCAGCCCGGCACCACCGACGAATACCCCAACTGGCGGGTTCCGCTGACCGACCCCGACGGGCGCCCGGTGCTGCTCGAGGACGTTTTCACCGATGCTCGGGCGGCCCGACTGGCTGAGGCCGTGCGCAGTGCAATCGCGCCCGCGGCCGTCGAAAGCGCGCCTGTTAGCTTCTGAGGCCATGAAGGTCTCAGTCGTGGCGCCGGTTGCCGACGCCGTCACCGCGGATCCCGAGTGGATGGCGGCCTTCGCGGGCCACCTGGAACGGTGCGGGTTCGAGTCGATCGTTGTCGTCGAGCACACCGTGCTGGTCACCCGCTACGACAGCGTCTATCCGTATGACGACTCCGGACGCGTCGGGCTGGCTGCCGATTGCCCCATCCCCGACCCGCTCGATCTGCTGGCCTTTCTGGCCGGCCACACCACCACCCTCGGGCTGGCCACCGGCGTGTTGGTGCTGCCCAACCACCATCCGGTGGTCCTCGCCAAGCGGGCCGCCACCGTGGACGCCTTGTCGGGCGGACGGCTGCGGCTGTGCGTGGGCGTGGGATGGCTCAAGGAGGAGCTTGAGGCGTGCGGCGCGGATTTCGAGAATCGCGGCAGACGTGCCGACGAGCAGCTGGCCGTCTTGCGGGCGCTGTGGGCCGACCAACCGCAGGGGGCCTCGTACCACGGCGAGTTCTTCAGCTTCGACAACGTCATGTGTTACCCCAAACCCGTTGCCCGCGAAGGTCTTCCGATCCACATCGGTGGACACAGCCCTGCGGCCGCGCGGCGCGCGGGACAACTCGGTGACGGCTTCCAACCGCTCGGTGTGACGGGGCCCCGCTTGGCGTCCTTGATCGCGCTCATGCGCGACGAGGCGTCGTCGGCGGGCCGCGATCCGGCGAGCCTGGAAGTGTCATTGGGTCACGCCGTGAACAAGGTCGACGCCGACCGCGCGGGCGGCCTGATCGATCAGGGCGCCGACCGGCTTGTGTTGGCCATGCCGCCCACCGCCGATATCGAGCAGGCCAAGGACATGCTGTCAGCGTGTGCGCAACGCCTGTCGCTGATCGCGTGACCGCGATGACCCTGTCGGCCGACGACCGAGCTGCCCTCAGCGACTTGGTGCACCGGTACGCGGCGCTCGTGGACGAGCGTGAATTCGATTCCGTCGCAGCGCTATTCACCGACACCGCCGTGCTGGCGGTGCCCGAACCGCCCAAGGCGCTGGAGCCGATCCATTCGCATCGCGGCCGAGACGCCATCAGCGCCGCGGTCGCCACCGTCGCGGCGGTCACCCGCACCGAGCACGCCATCATCGGCGAGGTCTACGACGAGGCCAGCCGACCGGGCACCGCCCGGGGGCGCGTTGCCTGCATCGCGCACCATTGGGACCAGCGCGACGAGGAACTCGTCGATGTGGTCTGGCATCTGCGCTACGACGACGAGTACGAGCTGAGCGACCGCTGGCGCATCGGCCGCCGGGCGTTGACCATCAATGCAATTGAGACCCATTCGGCCCGCCGGGTGCGACGACACGACCCGATCTAGCGAGCTGGCAGAAGACTCTGCGCAAACTCACAGCGGCCATCCATTAACCGAATCTGCGGCAGAAAACGGCGGTTCGTTGGGCAATTGCGGTTATCACGGCGGAGCCCGATGTGGATTTTGCCCGCTCAGGACCGACGTCGGCGGCCGTGCGTCCCGGCGAGACCCCAGACGACGCATTTCTTCCTGATCGGGTCCAATTTATACAAGTCAATCCGTGTATTTTCGGCCGCGTGACGAACACCGAACATCGGAACCTGAACGTCAATACCGCCGGAACCACCGGAGCACGGACAGACCCGAACGGCAACGTATCGACACTGGCGGTGGGCAGCCCGCTGCAGTCCTCCCCGGATTACCGCAACGAAATTCACACTGCCGAAGACATCATCGACGTCGAGACCTACGGTGGCGGCTTCGATCTCACGCGGCGGGCGACCGCCCCGAAGCTGCGCATCGGCCGCGACCGGTGGTTCAACCTGCTCTGGCTGATCCCCATCGGCTTTGCCCTGCTGATCGCCGGGGTGGCGGTTGGCAAAGGCCTACACAACATGCCGGCGATCCAGTCGTTTATCCAGCGTTACCCCGGAACGGACAGCGCCGGTGTCACCCCCGGCCTACCGGCCTGGATCGGTTGGACGCATTTCTTCAACCTGTTCATGATGATGTTCATCATCAGGACGGGGATCCAGATTCTCTGCGACCATCCCCGGCTCTACTTCAACCGCAACGCCACTCCGGGTAAGGACGAATGGCTGCGGGTCGGCCCGCCGGTACCGGACGACGAGCTGTGGACCGCCAACGCCGACACCGTAGCCCTGCCACCGCAATTGGGACTGCCCGGATTCCGGCACTCCATCGGACTGGCCCGGTGGTGGCACCTCGGCGTAGACGTTCTGTGGCTCGTCAACGGGGCGGTCTTCTACGTCCTGCTGTTCGCCACCGGACAGTGGCGGCACATCGTGCCGACCAGCTGGGACGTCTTCCCCAACGCGGCGTCGGTCGCCGTTCAGTACCTTTCGCTGGACTGGCCGACCGACAACGGGTGGGTCGCCTACAACGGCCTGCAGTTGTTGTCCTACTTCACCACGGTTTTCATCGCCGCGCCCGCGGCTTTGATTACCGGACTGGGAATGTCACCGGCGCTGTCGCAGCGCGTTCACTGGCTCAGCAAGCGGCTGAGCATTCAACACGCGCGATCACTGCATTTCGTGGTGCTGGTCTACTTCCTGTTCTTCATCCTGGTGCACGTCACGATGGTCTTGACAACCAGCGCGCTGCGGAACCTCAACCACATGTTCGCCTCCCGCGACGACAACAGCTGGGTAGGCTTCGGGATTTTCGCCGCGGCCATGGTGCTGACGGCGATCGCGTGGGTTTGGGCCACTCCCTTCACCATTCGCCATCCACGCGTGATTCAGCGCGTCGGGTACGCGCTCGTCGGCCCGTTCCAGCGAATGCTGGAACAGCTTGACCCCAAGCCCGGCGCCTTCACCGAAAAGGACATCTCGCCGCACCACTGGCGCAACGGCCGCCTGCCGGAAACCGTCGAGTACAAAGAGCTCGAACAGAACGACTTCAAGGACTGGCGGCTCAAGGTCTACGGTCTCGTCGAGCACCCGATGGAGTTCTCGCTCGAGGACTTGATGGCGCTGCCCTACCACGAACAGATCAGCCAGCATTTCTGCATCCAAGCCTGGTCGGGCGTCGCCAAATGGGGTGGCGTGCAGATGAAGACGATCATGGACATCGTCAAACCACTGCCGGAAGCCAACTGGGCGGTGTTCTATTCGATGGGGCTCGGCGCCACGGGCGGCATCTACTACAACGCCCATCACATCGGCCAGATGGACCATCACATGACGATGCTCGCCTACAACATGAACGACCAACCCCTCCCCTACATGCACGGCCGGCCACTGCGGCTGCGCAACGAATTGCAGCACGGCTTCAAGCTGGTCAAGTGGATCAAAGGAATCGAGTTCGTTGCCGACTACCGCGACATCGGGAGCGGTTACGGCGGTTACAGCGAGGACCACAAATACTTCGGGCGGCACCAGACGCTGTAAAAAGTAGCGCTGGCCCCTCGGCGGCGGCGCCTCACCTCGTTTGTTCCGACGGCAATCCGGGTAGCACCACGGAAGCGGCCGAACGGAATTGACCAGAGGAGACGCCCATGCGGCACAGCCCTGTCGACCATGATCGGACCATTCGCCGGCACCACGACGAGTCGGCGCGAGACTTCGAGCGCACGCCCGGGCTAGTCATCGTCGGGGCTGCCGCCCTGGCGTTCGCGGTGTGTGTGGCCACGTTCGCCCTCGGAGACGCCGGCGCCGGCGTTGCCGCCGCGATCGTCGCCCTGCTCGCGTTCGGGGCCGGCCTGGCCTGGCTTGCCATGGACCGCAGGCGGATTCGCGAGACGGAGCGGAAATGGCCACCACTCGGCCACGCGGTGCGGTAGCGCCTATTGCGACGCTGATTGCAGGGCGGCGAGGTTGTTGACGGACTTTTTCACATCGGAGCGGAGCACCCTGGCGACCAATCCGCCGATCGGACCGCTGAGCAATCCGCCCCCGATGTCCGCGGTGAGGTGAAAATCGGTCCCGGGATCGTTGTCCGTGACGCTCATCGCCACCCCGAGGCGGATCCCACCGCGACCGCGACCTTGCAGCTCAATCGATTTCGGTTCGTTGTAGCGGGTGACCGTCCAGTGAATGACGTTGCGAAAACCCTTGACCTTCACGCACGAGGAAACGCAGGTGCCCTCCCCGATCGTATCGGGAACGGGTCCTCGCCACCCGGCGAAAATGGTCATCCACTCATCGAATCGACTCAAGTCGGACGCCAGCTTCCAGGCGGCCTCCGGGTCTACCTTCGACGACACCGAAACATCTACTCGTGCCAAGTCTTGCCGCTCCTCCCCAGACGATCGCGGTTGGCACCCAGACGGCAGCACAGGCGACCAGCGCGCAACGTGCACTGAGTACCCCGGTGCGGCCGGGCCTACGCGTCAGTGTGGGCCTCAGGGCCAGGTCTGCTCCAATTGCTGCGCCACGTCGATCACCTGCGCGGCCTGCGACTGGGGCGCGTCGATCTCCTCGGCGACGTACTGGGCGACGAATCGGCGGATCTCGCCATCGACGCCCGCGAGGATGCGCAACACCTCGCCGCGGAAGGACTTCGACGACACGTTGACGGTGATGTCGGAGGGTCGCGGTTTCGCGACGTCGACGATCAGCAGCAGTGGCTCGGCGGCTCGCGCCGTGGCCCGCAACGCGATGTCCCCGGAGACGACGAACCGCTGCTTGTCAAGCCGAAGGTCGAGCAGCAGGTCGATCGACAAGGGGATGTGTATGACGAACGTGATGCTGTCGCCCACGCGGCGCGTGACTTTGGGCTCGTGGATCTTGACGTTGGCGCTGACCTTGGCGATCCCGCCGGGCCCCTGCGCGATGGGCTCCATGGCGAACTCGTTGCCGGCGATGTCGGCGAATGCGGCGGCGACACGCTCGGGGGTGACAGCGACCTCGAAGAATCTTCGTCCAAACTCTTCGTAGGTGACATAATCGTGAGTCTCCATAGACCTATACCGTCTCATGTCGGCCGCCGGAACCCTCGCTGATCTGCACGCGTCGTAGGAAATCCGCGTCTGCCAACGCCCCGGTGGAATCGCCGGCGATGCCCGCGCATTGTGAAGCACGCCACAGGTGGGGGGCTTCGATTCGATTCGGCGGGTAGTCGCCTGGGAGGCTTGTTGGCTTGGGAGGTGTTTTTGATGTGCGCCCGGGAAGTTACCGAAAAGCGTTCGGCCCTGTCGCCCGCGGGCCTGCTCACCTGGCTTGGCGGCGGGCAATGGCGCGAGCTGGGTGAGCGCCACGAGCGGTCCACGCACGCCGCCGAAACCGGGGCCGGGGCGGTGGTGTTGTTCGGGGCGGCGCTGGCCTGGCTCGTCGCGACCCTGGCGGTCAGCGAGTCGGCTCGCTGGTCACTCCTTTCCGTCGTCCTGCTGACCCTCGTCTTCGCCCTGCTGGTCGGAGCGGTCACCCGCGCCACCACCTCCCGGCCCAACCGAGGACGGTTCGGCGTCGCAGGACGCGCTGTGGTCGCGGCCGCGGTCGGCGTTGTCGTCGGCGAACTGGCGGCAGTCGTCCTGCTTACCGGCTCGATCGACCACCGTCTCGACGAACGTGCCCTGCGCGACGCCGGTTCCGCGCCAGCGGTCGCGCAAGCGACGGCGTCCCTGCAACAAACCCGGGATGCGCGCACCGCGCTCGACGCCGCCGTCGACCAGGCCCGCCAGCAGCAGGATCAGGCCCTGGTCGTCGCGCGCTGCGAATACCATCCCACCCCCGCCTGCCCGCAGACCCGAATCACCGGCGACCCCGGTGCGGGGCCCGAAACGCGAACGGCGAACGAGCTTCTCGCCGATGCCCAGCATGAACTGGACAGTGCGCTGGCGGCCCGGGATCGCCAAGCGCCCGAGTTGGACGCCAAAATCTCCCGCGAGGAGCAAGCACTCGACGAGGCGCGCCACGGCGTGGTCGCGAACGCCGATCGTGGCCTCGGCGCGCGCTGGGTCGCGATGAACGACCTGACCTCCGCCGACTTCGGCGCGCTGACGTTGCGGCTGCTGACGATCGCGTTCTGCGTGCTGCTCTATCTGCTGCCGCTGATCCTGCGACGATGGCGCGGCGAAACAACCCACGATCGCCATGCCGCGGCGCGCGCGGAGCGCGAACGCGCGGAACTCGAGGCCGATACCGCGATCGCGATCAAGCGGGCCGAGGTCCGCCGCGAGGCCGAAATCATGTGGGCCGAGCACCAACTCACCCAGGCCCGGCTTGCCATCGAGGCCCAGACCGAAATCGACCGCGAGCAGCAACGCCGGCGAATCGTCGAGGCTATCGAACCCCCCGTGCAGGCTATCGATCCCCCGGTGCGGGCATCGGCGCAACGCACATTCGAGCCGGCCGATGATGACGTGTACCTGCCGATCGCCGCGGAAGCCGAGGCCGCCAGCCGCGCGGTCCTCGGCCTGCCCGACCCGGCGCGCACCGCCGAGGTGGAGAACTTGCCGGCCCCCGTCCAGCGCGACGTTGTACCGCACGAAGACCAAGGCACATCGCTGATGCCGTCGATTCCGGACGCCACCAAGGCCGCGGCGCGGTGGATTCGCCCGCTGGTGCCGCCGTTCGTGGCGCGGATGATCGACACCACGACTGCGCCGCTGCGCACCGCGCGGCAGGTCTTCGAAGAGGTCGAGGAGATCACCTTCGCGCTGAGGCGCACCCACAGAGTCACGATGGACTCCGAAAGCTCCGACACCGGCGAGCGGCGCCCTCGCCACTCCGATGCTACCGAATCCCACTCTGCTGCAACAGCGTTCATCGACTCTGCACGCGACGATCGCGCCCGCTCTGTTCACCCACAGGTGGGTAGCCCAGACCGATACGCGTTGTCGCCGGGGACGGCAGAGCGGATCAACGAGCGTGAACTGACCACGCGCGACGGACCCGCCGAGCTTGATCCGCCCGAAGGCCCGCGCCAACTCCCGCCAGCGAAATAAATTGGCGAGAAGCCCATTTGGCCTATTCGTGACCGAAGGCTCGGTGGAGTTCCGGTAGGAAGGCTGCCAGGTGATTCATCTCCTGGGCGCAATGCACCAGCAGATTGCGAGCGCCGGTCTCCGCGTTGCCCAGCACCCGCGAGGCGATCGGGCGCACCGCCCGCGATGCGACGCCGGGGACGTTGCGCACCTCGATGTGCCGTCCGCCCATCCAGAAGCGCGACCGCATCTCGGCCCCGTTCGGGGTCGACCGGACGTGGTGGATGAACCATCCGACGTCTACCGGGGCCTCGCTGGATCCCAGCCGGGCGCAGATCGCCACCGCGCCGTCGCTGTCGGGCGGGCAGCCCATCTTCGCCGGATCGACGAATTGGATTGCGCCGTTGAGCATCGTCGAGCCGATGTACTCGCTGATCAACGACCAGCGGCCGATGTAGCGCTGGGCGCCCCGACGGCCCGCGTCGTCTCCGTCTTTCCAGGCGGCGCACAGGTGGGCGCGCGGATGCCACAGCTTGTAACGGCGGCTGTCGCAGCCATGCCAGCCGAACCACCACGACCACATCGCCGGGGTGATTTCCGGCATGTCGGTGCGTACCGACACGTGATAGCCGCCGTCGTCGAGAACCCCGTAGCCATTCTCGGTCTGCTGGTATCCGTCGTCGGCGACACGCGCGGCGTCGTCGAACGCCAACAGCGCCATGGCTCCCTGGGGCCCGTGTTCCAGTGCCTCGACGACATGGCGTGGCAGCGGGGCCATCTCGGGCGTGAAGAACTTGCCGAACGGGGTCTTCGCGTCGTCGTCGCGGTAGCCCAGATAAAGGTCGCCGGCCATCAGAGCCGTCCCATCCAGCTGTTGAACAAACCGTCGGGGTCGTACTCGGCGCGCACGCGGTCGAGCTTGGCCATGGCGGCGTCACTGGCGAAGCGCGCCGGACGCTGCCCGAGGTTTTCGTCGGCGAGCTGAATGCCGATGGCGAATTCGGACATCGCGGCCATGTTGGACCGCGCCCAGTCGGCGTACTTCGCCTCGTCGGCTGGGTCCTTCCACGAACCGTAGAGGGCCAGGTAAATGTCGCCTTCGATGCTGTAGGCCATGTCTTGGCGGGGAGGGCACGGGCCCCAGTTCAGCCACAGAAAGTGCGCCGGGTGCGGGGGCATCGTGTCCAGGATCGTCCGGATGCCCGGTAGCAGGTCTTCGGCCGGCGCCGACGTCCACATGTTGTCGACCGCGTAGTGGTGGTCGGACAGGTAGTGGCTCATCGCGACGTCATACCAGGTCGGCAAATCGGTTGGCATGTAAGGAATTTTGACGAGCGCCCGATCGGCGACCGGGCAGGTCCCGAACAGGGCCAAGGCCTGTTCGGCCTCCTCATCGGAGTCCGCGAACGCGGGCGACGCAAGGGAGATGACGGGGGTGTCGATGCCCATGTTCGGTTCGCCGCGGGAGGCCACGGCCTGCAGCTCGACCCGAGGGTCCACTTCGGCGCCGACCGCGCGGGTCCACGTGAAGACCTCGTCGGCCAGGTCGAACGGATAGACATAGACGCTGGTGCCACAGGCCCCGGGGCGCGGATAAAGCTTGAGGTAGAACGAAGTGACCACGGCGAAGAAGCCGGGCCCGGCACCGCGGGCAGCCCAGTAGAGGTCGGCGTTGTTGCTGGCGTCGCAGTGTATGTGTTCGCCCTCGGCGGTGACGACGTCGAGGCCGACGACGCTCTCGCAGGCCGGGCCGAAGATGCGGCTGTTCCAGCCGTACCCGCCCTGCAGCAGGTAGCCGCCGAGGCACACGCCTTTGCAGTGACCGCCGGGGAAGAACAGGTCCTGAGCCTCGAGCTCGGCCATGAGCAGACTGCCACCCTTGCCCGGACCCACTTGGGCGAGGCCCTTTTCGGCGTCGATGGAGACGTGGTCCAGGCGGCTGACGTCGAGCAGAACGGAGCCGTCACGCAGGTGGCTGGCCGCGAAGCTGTGTCCGCCCGAGACGATGCTGACTTTGAGCCCGTGGGCCTTGGCGTAGCGGATACCGTCGACGATGTCGTCGGAGTCGACGGCCTGCACGATCACTTCGGGGTAGCGCTCTGGCACCCGCTGGTGCCACACGGTGCCACAGCGGGCCGCCTCGTAGCCGTCATCGCCGCGGAAATGGTGCCGTCCGGCCGGTAGCCCGCTCATCCGGGATCTCCCTTGATTCGCAGTTCGGATCTTTGTGATCCGTGATGCGGAACACTATAGTGGAGGAATGCCGTCCTCGGGGGAGAATTTTCCAGCTGCTCGCGACGAAGGCATCCAGGTGTTACGCCGCGCCGCCGCCGCGTTGGACGAGATCGCCGCCGAGCCCGGGCGGTTGCGTCTGGTCGACCTCGGCGAGCGGCTCGGGTTGGCCAAGTCGACGGCCCGCCGGCTGCTGGTGGGCCTGGTCGAGGTGGGGTTGGCCAGTGTCGATTCGCAGGGCCGTTTTTCCCTGGGCGACCGCTTGCTGGGATACGGCAATTCCGACGGGGCGCACATCGCGGCGATCTTCCGGCCCACGATCGAGCGGGTGGCGCGTGCGACGGAGGGCGAGACGGTCGACCTCTCGGTACTGCGGGGCCAGCGGATGTGGTTCGTCGACCAGATCGAGTCGTCGCATCGCCTGCGCGCCGTCTCGGCTGTCGGCGTCCGGTTCCCGTTGGAGTCGACCGCCAACGGCAAAGCGGCGCTGGCGGCCCTCGAGGACGCCGAGGCCGAGGCGGCGATCTCACGCTTGGGTTCCAAGGCCGCCGACCGGCTCCGCGCCGAGGTCGCCGAGATCCGGCGCACCGGAATCGCTTTCGATCGCGACCAACACACCCCGGGGATCTCGGCGGCCGCGATCGCACGACGCGCCGTGGGCGACAACATGGTCGCTATCTCGGTGCCGGCGCCGACGGAGCGTTTCCTCGAGAAGGAACAGCGCATCGTCGCCGCTTTGCGGGCGGCGGCCGAATCGCCGGCCTGGGCGCGCTAGCCTCAGCGGATCAGGTTGATCCCGTAGTCGATTTCGGGCCAGGACCGAGGCGGCCACTGCAACCGGAGCGTGGCCCGACCCTCCGAACGCGCACACGCGTCGATGCGATTGGCGTCGGAGACGGCCGGGTTACCCCTCGAAAGCTCGGCCGTCCCAACGTCTTGATCCCAGCTCAACAGGGCACTACGGCGGACTCGAACAACGGACCCCATTCGTGTCGAGCCGCGGATTGCGCATCGGTGAAGCTCGGTGTCTTCTCGCCATCGCCGGCCAGGTGCACCAGCGCCCAAGCCATCGCGAATACCGGCACCTTGTGCCGCAAGGCCGCACTGTGCAATTCGTCCAGGGCGGCTTCAGACGGGCACCGGCGAAGGCCGATGAGAATGCCCCGCGCGGTGTCGAGGATGCGACCAGAATGCGGGCCACACGAAGTCTGGGCGGGGACCCAGTTCGTCGTCATGTTGTGGATACCTCCTGCGGCACCGTCACGATTCCGCCACTCGCGCAGCGGACGAGGAATTCCTGCACTACGCATCATCGCGGCCACAAACCTCAAAGGTGTCCTGTGCCATGATTTGTCGATCGATCGCGTTATGCCAGACCACGGCCGACATTGATACCTGCCTGTGACCGTTTCGGGATCTGCTGCTAACCAACGACTCCCGCACCACGCCCGGTTGGCACTGAAGTAGCGGGCTTCGAATTAGGTTGCCAAAGCAAGTAATTCGTCGAAGCCGCCGACGATGGCGTCGTAGAAAACGTCGTAGTCGGGAATTGCGGCGGTGTCGACGTTCAAGCCGAGCGCGCAGGTGTCGACGTACGTGAGAAGCGTGACGTTGACTGCCGCACCGATTGTGGGGCCGAAAGCGTATTGTGCCCGTACCGCGGCGCCGCCGAGGAAGACCGGAACCGGAACGCCCGGCACGTCGCTGGCCAAGAAATCCACGTGGCGCAGGACCGAGCCGATGTACCACCGGGGCGCCAGATTGAGAAGCCCGGCAATCAATTGCGTGTACGGGAGCGATCTTTCGTTGCGTACCTCCGCGGTGCGCCGCCTTATCGCCGCGATTCGCTTTGCCGGGTCGGCCTCGCCGACGGGCACGTCGAAGCGCATCAGCGTGATCCGGTTCCCGCCCATGCCATCGTCTTTGGTCCGCAGGCTGATCGGCATCGTGATGTGCAAGTCGCCCACCGCAACGCCGTGCTTCTCGTGGTAGATCCGTAGTCCGCCCGCCACCCCGGCGACGAAGGCGTCGTTCAACGCCCCACCGCAGCGGTGCGCCGCTTCCCGAAGCGGCCGCGTCGGCACCTGATGCACCCCGAGACGCCGGATCAGGCCGCGCTCCGTTGCCAACGACGACCCGGGGCGGCTTATCGGCCGGACGGTTCGGTAGACCGATGCCGCGGTGGTCGCCACGGACCGGATGGTGGCGACGGGCCGCCGAACGCTGTCGTACATCAAACGTGGCACCCGGGTGGCCGCGCCGGTCAGCGCGCTGTTGAGCAAGCCGGTCTCGTAGCGCACGGCATCGCGGTAGCCCCCCAGCGTCGATGACCCCGCGACCTCTGGCTCGGGTGGCATGGGTTCGAGGGGATAAAGATCTTCGGAGAGGTCGAACAGGTGCATCGCGATCTGGATTCCGCCCACCCCATCGGTGAGCGCGTGGTGGAACTTGCAGATCACGGCCGCGCCACCGTTGTCCAAACCGTCGATGAACGTCGTTTCCCACAGCGCGCGGGCGCGATCGAAATCCTGCATCTCGGCCAATCGGGCCAGCTCGAGCACCTCGTCAAGGGTTCCCGGGCCGGAAATGGTCGCTCGCCGGAGGTGGTAATCCAGATCGAAATCCCGGTAATTCTCCCACCGCGGTGGGGCCGGCGGAGGTGACTGCACCACCCGCTGCCTGAACATGGGCAGTTTGCGGCTGATCAAATCGAATCGTTTCCGCACTTCACCCCAGTCCGGGGATCGGTCCAGGAGTATGACGGTGACCACGGTCGATCGCAGCCGTGGGTCACTTTCCATCGCCCAGGTGAACGCGTCGGTGGCGCGCATGAATGCAGTCATATCAGTGCTCCTTGCACAGAACGTACGACTGCGGGCGCCCCTCGTCACCGGGTTGTCGGCAGACGATGACTTTGGTCCCCACAGATGGCGCCTTTCGTCGACTGCCGACGCTTCGCCCTACAGAATCGCCTTGAGGTCCTTGGCCCTGGCGATGTGGTCCCAATCGACGTCGAGTTCCAGCAGGATCTCCTCCGTGTGCTGGCCGTGTTCCGGCGCACGCGCGGGCGCCGGCGGGGTTTCGTCGAACTGAACGGGCGCGGCGACGATCCGGTACTTTTCGCCATGGTCGTCGACGTTGGTCACCACGTATCCGTTGGGTTCGACCTGCGGATCGTTCAGGGTCTCCCGCGGCGTCGCCAGGGCGCCCCACACGCCGGGTTCGTCCTCGAGCGCCTTTTGCCAGTGGGCGAGGTCGTGGCGGGCGAACACGTTGGCCAGGATCTCGGTGGCCGCGGAGGCATGGGCTATCAAGTTGCTCGATGGCACGAATCGCTCGTCGCTGGCCAGCTCAGCCAGGCCCATGCGTTCGCAGAACCCGGCCCAGAACTTGTCCGGTTGCAGAAACACCAACTGGATCCACCTGCCGTCCCGGGTCTTGTACCGGTTGACAAGCGGGTTGATGGCCAAGCCGGGTGGTGCGCCCGGGATCCCGTCGATATCGAAGAAATCGGCCGCCGAGATGGACGGCGCTATCGCCCACATCGCCTGGGCCAGCAGCGAGGAGTCGACAATCGTCGGTTCACCCGTGCGTTCGCGATGAAACAGCGCGGCACATACGCCCCCGGCGAGCGTTGCCCCACCCTGCAAATCACCGAACCCGGGACCCTGCACCGCGGGCGTTTCGGTGCCGAACGGCGTGAGCGTGTAGGCGACGCCGCCCCGCGCGAGGTAGGTGGCCGCGTCGAACCCGCCCCGATTCCGATCCGGACCCCGCACCCCCAGCCCCGTGCCGCGCGCGATGATGATTTTCGGGTTGAACGAGCGGATGTCGCCCACGGTCAGTCGGGCCCGCTCGAGCGCACCCGGCAGCCAATTGGTAAGGAACACATCGGCACTGGCCAACAGCCGGCCGAACAGCTCGCGACCGGTTTCGGATTTGATGTCGATGGCGATCCTGCGCTTGCCGCGGTTGCCCAGTTCGAGGATGAAGTCGGCGTCCGGTCGGGCCGCCTGCCGGGTGAACCCGCCGACGACCAGCGCGCGCCCGGGATCACCCGAGGCCACGCCTTCCACTTTGATCACGTCGGCGCCCCAGTCCGACAGCGCCGCACCGGCCGACGGCACGTAGGTCCACGACGCCAATTCGACCACCCGCACCCCTTGAAGGACCCCACCGCGCACGCCAGACATCGCCAACTCCCTCGGTCGACCGCCATTCCTTGCTATTTTAGATATTCTAGCTAGTCTAGGGCATAGTGGTAGCCCAGCTGCAGGTCAGCGCAGTTTTTCGTGGAAGAGATGCGATGGATCCGACCGTCGGCCTGATTCCGACACCCGGTGACCGCGCGTCGGACCCCGGCGCAGACGGGGGGCCGTCCGGAGCATCCCCGGTTCACCGGCGGTGCCAACGAATCCTCCTGGGCCCCAACGTGGATCACGATGTAGACACACCGACGAAGGACGGGCGATGGGCAGGGTAACGGGCAAGGTCGCCGTGATCAGTGGCGCCGCGCGCGGTCAGGGCCGTTCGCATGCGCGGATGCTGGCCGCCGAAGGCGCGGACATCATCGCCGTGGACCTGTGCGCGGACATCGAGACCAACGAATATCCCCTGGCCCGGCGTGAGGACCTCGACGAGACGGCCCGGTTGGTCGAGAAGGAGGGGCAGCGCGCGTTCACCGCGGTTGCCGACGTGCGCGATCGCGTGGCCCTGTCCACGGCGATCGATGAGGGCGTTGCCGAGTTGGGGCATCTCGACGTAGTCGTCGCCAACGCGGGCATCTGCCCGCTCACCGCAGGCCTGCCGCCGCAGGCCTTCGCCGACGCCGTGGACGTCGACCTGGTCGGCGTGCTGAACCTGGTGCACGCGAGCCTCAAGCATCTGCAAGCCGGCGCGTCGATCATCGTGATCGGCTCCAACGCCGCCTTCATGTCATCGATGAACACCACGGGCATCGACGGCGGCCCCGGCGGGGCCGGGTATGCCTTCGCGAAACTTGCTGCCGCACACTACGTCAACGACTTTGCCCTGGCGCTTGCCCGGTTCTCCATCCGGATGAACGCGGTGCACCCCACCAACGTCAACACCGACATGCTGCACAGCCCGCCGATGTATCGGGCATTCCGGCCGGACCTGAAGGAGCCCACCCGCGAGGATGCCGAACCGGTCTTCCCGCTCGTGCAGGCGATGCCGATCCCCTACGTCGAACCCGAGGACATCAGCGAGGCGGTGCTGTTCCTCGCCTCCGACGCGGCACGCTACATCACCGGCCAGCAGCTCCGTGTGGACGGCGGCGGGTTCCTCAAGGTCAAGCCCTGGTCGGGTGGGTGATACCGATGAGCGACGGTCACTCCGCGACCGGCGTTGAGCGCCGCCTGTACGAACTCATGGTGCTGATGAAGGCGGCCGACGATCGGTTGTCCAAAGGCATTGGCACCGGCGAGTTCATGTGCGTGTACTGGCCCTCCCGCGGCCAGGAGGCCATCGCCGCCGCGATGGGCGTTGCGCTGCGGCCCGACGACCAGTTGGTGACCACCTACCGCGGCCTGCACGACCTCATCGGCAAGGGCGTCCCGCTCGAGGAGATCTACGGCGAGATGATGGGCCGCGTCGTCGGCGCCAGCCGCGGCAAGGGTGGCACCATGCACATCGCCAATCCCGGTAAGGGCGTGATGCTTTCGACCGGGATCGTGGGGGCCGGACCGCCGGTGGCGGTTGGGCTGGCGATGGCCGCCAAACGCAAAGGCTCCGATCGCGTCACGGTGGTCAGCTTCGGCGACGGCGCCACCAACACCGGGTCCTTCCACGAGGCCGCGAACATGGCCGCGCTCTGGGACCTGCCGATCGTCTTCGTCTGCCAGAACAACCTCTACGCCGAAATGACGCCGACCGCCGACACGATGAAGCTCGAACACGTCGCCGACCGGGCGGCGGGCTACGGCATGCCGGGTGTGCGGGTCGACGGAAACGACCCGCTGGCGGTCACATCGGCGCTCGAGGACGCGCTGCGGCGGGCCCGCGCCGGCGATGGCC
The DNA here is from genome assembly GCF_002102255.1 of Mycobacterium nebraskense. GTDB lineage: Bacteria > Actinomycetota > Actinomycetes > Mycobacteriales > Mycobacteriaceae > Mycobacterium > Mycobacterium nebraskense. The sequence continues at coordinate 89,158 of NZ_LQPH01000076.1, read as the reverse complement.
CCACCTTCATCGAATGCGTGACGTTCCGCTTCCGCGGCCATTACTTCGGTGATCGGATGGCCTACATCCCCAAGGACCAACTGACCGCGGCGATGGAAGCCGACCCGGTCCCCCGGTTCCGCAGCCACCTTGCCGACGCGGGCATCTGCGATCGGGACGAACTCGACCGTATCGACAATGAAGCGCTGGCGGCGGTGGAAGCGGCGCTGCAAACCGTGATGGGTGCGGATTTCGCGTCGATCGACGAGCTGGATCTGGACGTGTACGCGACCCCGATCAAATTCCCGGTGTGAGCATGCAGGACGAGGACATGCAAGACAGAGAGATGACGATGCGCGAGGCCCTCAACCTCGCGCTGGACCAGGCCCTTGCGGCCGACGACAGGGTGTTCCTGCTCGGTGAGGACATAGCCGATCCCGGCGCGTCCGGACCCACCGCGGGCCTGTCGACGAAGTACGGCCACGAACGCGTTCTGGACACACCGATCTCGGAGGCGGCGATCGTCGGCGCGGCCATCGGAGCCGCGATCGACGGCCTGCTACCGGTGGCCGAGATCATGATCATGGATTTCATCGGCATCGCCGCCGACCAGCTGATCAACAATGCGGCCAAGCTGAGGTTCATGACCGCCGGGCGCACGACGGCGCCGATCACCATTCGCACCCAGGTCTACGCCGGGCTGGCCACCGGCGCCACGCATTCGCAGAGCCTGGAGGCGTGGTTCATGCACATCCCGGGCATGAAGGTGATCGTGCCCTCCACCCCGCGGGACGGCAAGGGTCTCCTGACGACGGCGATCTTCGACGAGGACCCCTGCCTGTTCATCGAAACCATCCGGCTGCAGGGCAAGAAGGGCCCCGTCCCCGTCGAGCCCGGGTTTTCGATCCCGTTGGGCCAGGCCGACATCAAGCGTCCCGGCACCGATGTGAGCCTGATCAGCTACGGACGCTGCGTGCACGACGCGCTCACCGCCGCGGCCACGCTGGACGAACAGGGCGTGAGCGCCGAGGTCGTCGATCTGCGCACGCTGGTGCCACTCGACGTCGAGACCATCGTCGACTCCGCCCGCCGTACCCGCCGAGCCGTCATCATCCACGATGCGGTCCAATTCGCCGGTCCCGGAGCCGAGATCGCTGCCATCCTGCATTCGGAATTGTTCGCCGAGCTGGCCGCACCCGTCGAACGGGTGGCCGCCCGATTCGTCCCCAACCCGGCCGCGGCGGCGCTCGAGGCGCAGGTGTATCCCTCCCCGGCGCGGATCGTCGCGGCCGCGCTCAAGACCTTTGGAAGGACCCCGGCAGGGGCGGGAGTCCATGGCTGACTTCATCATTCGCATTCCGCGGGTCTCGGTGGCCGTGTCGGAAGCCGAGCTCACCGGCCTTCTCGTCGACGCCGGCCAGCACGTGGAAGCGGGCACACCGATCTACGTGATCGCCACCGAGAAGGTGGAACAAGAGATCGAGGCCGGAGCGTCGGGAACCGTGCAATGGACGGGGCACATCGGGACCACCTACGACATCGGCGCCGAAATCGGCGTCATCACTTCATGAACCAGGAAAGGTGAGCACGTATGGATCTCAACGAGACTCGCGAGAGAATCATCTACCAAAAAGAGGGGCCCATCGCCCGTGTCACCCTCAACTGGCCGGAGAAGGCCAACGCCCAGGACCAGAAGCTGGCCGAAGAGGTCGACGCCGCGCTGCTGGATGCCGACCGTGACTACGACATCAAGGTGCTGATCCTCAAGGCCAACGGCAAGGGCTTCTGCTCGGGACACGCCATCGGCAACAACGCGGTCGATTACCCGGCGTTCGTCGAGGCTGGAAAGGTCTTGGGCACCCCGTGGAAGGCGCAGACCGACCTGTTCGTCAAACCGATCCTGAACCTGTGGGAGTTCTCCAAGCCGACGGTCGCTGCCGTGCACGGCTATTGCGTCGGCGGGGGCACCCATTACGGGCTGACCACCGACATCGTCATCGCCGCCGAGGACGCCTACTTCTCCTACCCGCCGCTGCAGGGCTTCGGCATGCCGTCGGGTGAATGTTCGATCGAGCCATGGGTTTTCATGAACTGGCGCCGCGCGGCCTACTATCTCTACCTCGCCGAGGTCATCGACGCCAAGAAGGCGCTGGAGGTCGGCCTGGTCAACGAAGTGGTCCCGCGCGACCAACTGGAGGCGCGTGCTGAGGCCATCGCCCGCCACATCGCGCAGGCGCCGCTGACGACGCTGCTGGCGACCAAGGCCAACCTCAAGCGGGCCTGGGAGCTGATGGGCATGCGGGTGCACTGGCAGAGCTCGAACGACCTTGTCGCCCTGGCCTCTATCAGCAAGGACGTCCAGGAGCTGATCCAGACGGTGTTCCAGGACAAAGTGTTGCCGTCCGAGCAAGCGCGGCGCCAGGCCGCGGCGGCCGCGTCAACCGACGGCGCGACGGCCACCTAGGTTTCGCAGGGCTCACCGGTGAATCTCGCCGACCACGCCACGAGGGCCGGACAGGCGCCGGCCCTCATAGTCGCGGGCGGCGACACGATCTCGCACTCCGAGCTGTATGCCCGCAGCCAGCGCGTCGCCGCCGTGCTGCACGGCGCCGGGCTGCGCCCCGGCGACGGCGTGGCACTGATCTTGCCGAACCGGCCCGAGTTCCTCGAAATCACCTGGGCCTGCCAGCTTTCCGGCCTGTACTACACCGCGGTCAACACCCACTTCACCCCGGACGAGGTCGCCTACGTCATCGCCGACTCCGATGCGAGGGTGGTGTTCGTCGATGCCACCATGCCCGACCTCGCCGCGCACGTCCGCGAGGCCAACGCGGCCGTCACCCTCCATCTCGCGGTGGGGGGCCACCTGCCGGGCTGGCACGCTTACGAGGACGCGCTGGCGGCGGCCGGTGACGCGCCGCCGGTGTCGGACGGGTCGGAGATGTTGTACTCGTCGGGCACTACTGGGCGGCCCAAGGCCGTCCGCCGGCCCCTTCCGTCGGACGGCAATGGCTCATGGGCTCAGGCCGTCCTGGAGCTGGCGCTGACGCACAAGTACGGGATGAGCCGGTCGAGCGTGTACCTCTCCCCCGCACCGCTCTACCACGCCGCCGGGGTCAACTACACCATGGCGGTCAACCGCGTCGGGGCGGCGGCGATCCTGATGCGCAAGTTCGACGCCGAGACTGTGCTGCGGCTGATCGAGACCCATCGCGTGACGCACGCGCAGTTCGTGCCCACCATGTTCGTGCGAATGCTCAAACTGCCCAAGGCGGTTCGGGAAAAGTATGACGTCTCGAGCCTGCGGTGTGTCATCCACGCGGCCGCGCCGTGCCCGGTCGACGTCAAGCACCACATGATGAAGTGGTTCGGGCCCATCATCCACGAATACTACGGTGGCACGGAGGGATTCGCGGGTACGACGATCGGGCCGGAGGAATGGCTTGCCCATCCCGGTTCGGTGGGCAGACCCATGTCGCCGGTGCACGTCATCGGAGACGATGGCGTCGAGCTTCCCGCGGGCCAAGCCGGCGAGCTGTTCTTCGAGGGCGGACCCGACTTCGAATACTTCAAGGACCCCGCCAAGACCGCGTCGGTGTCCAACGACCGCGGGTGGCGCACCCTGGGTGACGTGGGGTACGTCGACGAGGACGGATACCTCTACCTCACCGACCGTTCGACGTTCATGATCGTTTCGGGCGGGGTGAACATCTACCCCCAGGAAGTCGAGAACCTCCTGATCATGCACCCCAAGCTCGTCGACGCGGCCGTCTTCGGCGTGCCCAACGACGAGTTCGGCGAGGAGGTCAAGGCCGTTGTACAGCCGGTTGACGGCGTCACGCCGGGCCCGGATCTCGAGGCCGAGCTGATCGACTACTGCCGAGCACATGTGGCCGGCTACAAGTGCCCGCGCACCGTCGAATTCGTCCAGGAATTGCCACGGGACCCGAACGGAAAGCTGTACAAGAGACGCATTCGCGAGCGTTACTGGCAGGGGCGAGCTTCGCGAATCGTGTGAACGAACGAGGGATGGCGAGATGGCTGTAGGAATGGGCAACGAGATATCCACTGCGCGGACCTCGCACCAGGCAGGGGTGAATTGGACGCCGCTATCGGTGCCGTGGGCGGTCCAGACCGCCGATCGGATCCCCAAGCAGCGCTATTACGACCCGGAGTTCTATGCGCTGGAAGCGGAGATGTTCTGGCCACGCGTGTGGCAGATGGCGTGCCGGCTCGAGGAGATCCCCAAGCCGGGCGATTTCGTCGAATACGAAATCCTCGACGAGTCCATCATCGTGGTGCGGGTCGACAACCAAAACGTGCGCGCCTACCACAACGCGTGCCGTCATCGCGGCGTGAAGCTGGTGGAAGGCAACGGGAATCGGCGCACTTTCGTGTGCCCATTCCATGGATGGTGCTGGGGCATCGACGGGCGCAACACGTTCGTCCTGCGACCGGAAGCGTTCGCCGAAGGCAACATGGCCGCCGACGACCTGCAACTCGTCTCGGTGCGATGTGAGCTCTGGGGTGGTTGCGCGTGGATCAACCTCGACGACGACGCACCGGCATTGCGCGACTGGATGGAGCCGTTTGCGTCGATCTACGACGCGTGGCAGGTCGAATCACTGCGCGTGGAGTGGTGGCAATCCTGCCGGCTACCGGTGAATTGGAAACTGGCGACGGCGGCGTTCATGGAGGGCTACCACGTCCCTCAGACCCATCCGCAGCTGCTGCCGTCCGCGCAGACCGGAGAACCTTCCGCGGCTGTACATCCCGTCGTCGCGAGCAGCCTGTATTTCATGCGCACCCTCGGCGACGGCATGGGTGGCATGACGCACGAAAACGACATCCGCATCGCCGAGGGCCTGCAGAACATCGAGCTACCGTCGGACCCGGCCGCAGCGCTGGCCTCGTGGCGCAGCGCCCTCAACGATGCCGTCGTCAATTGGCATCGCGCCCGGGGCAGCGGCATGCCCGACCTGAACGAGCTGGTCCGCCGCGGGATCACCGACGCGATCGGGTTCGCGTTCCCGCACCACTTCATTCTGCCGACCTATAGCAGCGCGTCGTCGTACCGCATCCGTCCGCTCGGGCCCGAGGACACGCTGTTCGAGATCTGGTCTCTCACTCGATTTCCCGGGGACGCGTCAGCCGGCAAACCCACACCACCCGAACCCATGGCACCCGATGACCCGCGCTGGCCGCCCATCCCCGCCCAGGATTTCTCCAACCTGCCACGACAGCAGAAAGGCTTGCACTCCAAGGGCTTTGAGTTCATGCGGTTGTCCAACCAGATCGAAGGACTGATCTCGAACTTCGAACGCGTCATCGACGGGTTCCTGGCCGGTCTGCCGTATACCACCCTGCTGCCCGCCATCCAGAAAACAAACACCACCATCGATGTGCCCATCGTCGACCTGGGCTTCGGCGCGGGGGCACGATGACCGCCCGGTGGGACCGCTCCGTCGATCTGGTCATCGCGGGCAGCGGCGGGGGCGGCATGGTCGCGGCGCTGGCGGCGCTCGACTCCGGCATCGAACCCCTGGTGATCGAGAAGCAACCCCTGGTGGGCGGTTCCACCGGACTTTCCGGTGGCATGGTGTGGCTGCCGAACAACCCGCTGATGCGCACCGCCGGCATCCCGGACTCGCACGAGGACGGGCTGGCGTACTTCGACGACGTCGTCGGCGATATCGGCCCGGCCTCATCGCCGGCGCGGCGCGAGAAGTTCCTCACCGCGGGCTACGAGATGATCAACTTCCTGACCCGCAAAGGCGTTCGGTTCGTGCGGTGCCCGGGCTGGAGCGACTACTACCCGAACCACAAGGGCGGCAACGAAGCCGGCCGGGCGATCGAGTGCATCCCGTACGACGCGGGGGCGCTGGGGAGCTGGAGCGACAAGGTCCAGCCCTCGATGGCCAAGAGTTACGGCGGGTTCGTCCTCAAGACGAACGAGCTGCGTTCGGTGCAGTACTTCAATCGCTCGCCGCGGGCCTTCGCCGTGGCCCTTCGGGTGTTCGCGCGCACCAGGGCGGCCAGGCTCCGCCGCCGGGAAATACTCACCAACGGCGCATCACTCATTGGTCAGATGCTCAAAGTGCTGATCGACCTCCGCGGTGAGCCGCCGATCTGGACCGACGCCGCGATCCAGGACCTGATCATCGAGGACGGCCGCGTCGTCGGCGCGCGCGTGTCCCGTAACGGCACCGCGCTGAACGTCGAGGCCCGCAAGGGCGTCCTGCTCGCGGCGGGCGGCTTCAGCCGCAACGCGGACATGCGTCGCCGCTACAGCGGGGAACAGCCCAACGAGGGGCGCTGGTCGATCGCGAACGCCGGCGACACCGGCGAGGTGTTGCAGACGGCGATCCGGCTGGGCGCGAAGACCGACCTGATGGACGAGGCCTGGTGGCTGCCATCGGTTTTCATCGCCGACGGCGGTGACGCCGCGAAGGCGCTGGGCAGCGGCCGGCAGCGGCCCGGCGCCATCTACGTCGACGGAAGCGGCCGGCGGTTCTGCAACGAGTCCAACTCGTACGTCGAGGTCGGCAAGGCGATGTACGCGAACAAGGCGGTGCCGTGCTGGATGGTCTTCGACGAGGGCTACATCAGCCGGTACGTTTCGGGGGCCAACCCGTTCAGGAAACGTCGCCTCCCCGAAGAACTCATCGCGCGGGGCGCGGTCATCCGGGGCGAGACCATCGCAGACCTCGCGCGCCAGATGGGCGTCCCGGCCGACGCGCTGGAGCAGACAATCAAGCGCTTCAACGGGTTTGCGGTCAAGGGCCTCGACCCGGACTTCGGGCGCGGCCAGTCGGCCTACAACGACTGCCTCGGTGATCCCGGGTATCGCCCCAACGCCGCGCTCGGCCCGCTCGAGCGGTCACCGTACTACGCCACCAAAGTCGTTCCGGCCGACGTCGGGACGTGCGGCGGGGTGATCACCAACGAGCACGCGCAGGTCCTCGACGAGGACGACTGCGTGATCGACGGGCTGTACGCGACGGGCAACATCACGGCGACGGTGATGGGCCGAAATTATCTGGGTGCCGGCGGAAGCATCGCCTACACGATGGTGTTCGGTTACGTCGCCGCCCGGCACGCCGCCGGTCGGAGGGTCGCCGGCGAGAGAAGCCGCGTTCGCGAGGACCTCAGTTAGAGCACCACGCCTGACGGCGTCGTCCCCGGTTGGCCGGCAGCCGGTGGCTCGGTGGGGGCGTTCCCCGACCCCGGGTCGCCCGCCGCCGCGCCTTCGGCAGGTGTCGTTGCCTCGGCGGTCTTTTTCTCTTCGTCCTTTTTCTCTTCGTCCTCTTTGTCTTTGGCCTCGTCGTCCTTTTTCGCTTCGTCAGCGGGCGGCGGCTCCGGCGAGGTGTCCGAGGCGAGCTGCGCGGGCATCGCGCCACCGCCCATGCCCTGCGTGAGGCCCTGAATGCCCTGCATGGCGCCCTGCAGGCCCTGCGAAAGGCCCTGCATGCCCTGCGACATGTTGCCCGCCAGCTGACCGAGCTGCGCGGGTGTCGGGGTGGGAATTGGCGTCGGAGCCGCCCCCGAGTCCGGCTTCGGCTTGGGGTCCGGCTTCGGGGTTTCACCGGGCGGCTTGATGACCGTGGCCTTGGGCGGAGCGTCCGGATTCAGCGGCTTCAGAGGTATGTTCGCGTACTGAACGTAATACTTCAATGCCGATTCCGAAGTCGCCTGAAGTTTCTCATACCAATCAATGGCTGAGGCGATGTATTCCTGGTAACCATTTTCGACGTAATACCGATACCAATAATCGCATTGCGATACTTCATAGGTGGTGGGATGCGCGCCGCCAAGGGCGTGCTGATTGTTGTAGCCGGTGGTGGCGGTGACCTTTTTGTGCACGTCAACGACCCTGTCGGCCTGCTGGCCGAGGTCGGCGCACAATTTCGCCATCTTATATATCCAGTCTTTTTGCTGTTGGAAATTCCGTTCGACTTGCTCCGTCGCCTCCCCCTCCCAGCGACTGAACAGCCGGAATCGATAGGCCTGTTCCTGGAATGCCTGCTGAAACGCTTTCCATTCCTGGGCGAACGCCCTGAACGACGTGCCCTGGTCCCCGGATTCGATATCCTCCGCTGCCTGTCTGACTTCGTAGTAGGGGTATTCGAACGGCGGCGCCGCTGCCATCGGCTCGGGCGCCGTCCAGGGCTCGTCATCGGCGACCAGTGCGGGTGCCGCCACCCCCGCGGTGGCAGAGTCGTTGTTCAGAATGTTGCCGATGTCCTCCGCGGCTCCGGTGTCGACCTCCTCATAGGCCTTGGCCGCATTCCTCAGGGATTTCGCCAGACTCTTCCATTCCCGTTCACACCCCTTGAGGTACAGCCGCAACGTGTCAGCGGTGAGCACGAGTCGTGCGGCAGTATCGCTGATGAACGAAAGGTTGCACGGCCCTTGCGGGTTGGCTGACGGAACGGTCGGCAGCGGTTGCTCAAGTTCAGCAGCTCGCGTCAGGAGTTCCTCATACTCCACATTCAACGTCTGCGTCATGTCGGGTCATTCTCCTTGTGCTGAAGCGATCCTCGCCGGTGAGTCACGTCCTGGGGAGCGCAGTGCCGACATGCCCGAATGGCGTGTACGCGAGGCAGTTGCTTAACGTCTCGCCCGACAGCACGCGCATCGATCGGGTCACCAGCGGCCAGATACGGTGCAGCCACCAAGCACCCCTCTCGTCGTGCCGGCCATGCGGGCGGTGCAGTGGCGCGCCAGCCGCTACCACGTGCAATCCTAATTCACCGGCCGGGGCTGTTATGCGTCAATTTTCACGTTCCCTGCCGGGCCTTCACCAGCCGCAAAAAACGACAAAGCCTCAGGTCAGCCAGGAAACTCGCCCACCACGAACAGCGCTGCGGTCGTGTTAAGGGGCTTGCGTCTCGTCGCGGCCGATGAAATCGCGCGGCTTCATGCCCGATTGGATCAGCTCGGCCCGCCGCGCCTGGACGTCGGAGGCCGCGCCGACCATGTTCGTCAGGATGTGGCTGACTTGCAGGTGCACCCGCATGCCCATCAACTCCCAGGCGCGCTTCACGTTGTTCTTCACCGCCATCAGCGTGGTCAACGGGATTTGGGCGATCTTGCGCGCCATCTCCTCGACGACGCCCTCGAGGTCTTCGCGCGGCACCACCTTGTTGAGCAGGCCCCAGTCGAGGGCTTGCTGCGCGGAGAGGGTCGGGGCCAGCAGCAGCCAATCCATGGTGCGATGCCAGTTCATCAGCAACCACGGCTCGATCATGGTGTGCCCGCCCGGCTCGCCGAGGCTTTGGGCAAGCGGCATTTGGAAATACGCGTCCTCGGAAGCCACGCAGAAGTCGGTCAACAGGCCGAGGTAGATCCCGCCGCCCATGCAATAGCCGTGAATCGCGGAAATGGTCGGCTTCGGGAATTCCCACAGATACAACGTCGGCCACAGGAACAGGTCGGCGGTGCCCTTGTACAGGTCCTCGAACGTCTCGCCGAAGTCCGGATACGGATTTTCGTCGGGTCCCCAGCGAGCCACGTGTCCGCCGCAGAATCCTTTTCCGTTGGCCTTGAGGATGACGACCTTGATTTCCTTGTCACGGTCGGCTTCGTGCAGGCATTCATCGACTTCGGTAACCAGGACCGCATCCTTGGTGTTGGCCTTGTCGACCCTGTTCAGGATGATCCGGGCAATCGGCGGTTCGCGCTCGTAAATGACCGCTTCGAGGACGCGCCGCTCCATGCGCGTGACATTACCCGACACCGCGGTGCCGGAAGCCAGATTCGCACCGCCCAATCGCCATTCCGATGGGCCGTACTCCGTCACGCCGAAAACGCTTGTTACTCAGAGGCCTTCGTGCCTTGCTCGCGCCAACAGCCAGGCGACACCCTCGCCTTCATCGGCGGCTACCAGGTCGAGTTCGGCGAACGCCGCGGGTAGCTCACCGGCGACCGCACGAAACGGCCCCGGCGCGGCCCCGACTTCACTCAGCACGGCTATCGCCAGCAGGCCCCCGGGTGCCAGGCGTTCGATCATCGCGCGGTCGAGGCGACGGTCCCGGAATCTATGGCAAACGATGACATCCGCGGACGGCCCGCCGGGCAGCCCGTCATCCAAGTCGACGACCTCGAAGTGGCACCGATCGCTCACCCCGGCCCGCCGCGCCAGGCCGCGCGCCTGGGCGACCGCCACCGGCGAGACGTCCAATCCCTCCACCCGAAGCCCGCGCATCGCGAGCCACACCGCTGTGAGCCCGGGTCCGCACGCGAGATCGAGAGCCCTTCCCGCAGTGGGGAGTAGCTCCGCATGGGGCGCCAGGAATTCGGGCGGGCCCACCGCGTCCACCGTGGGCGGTGCCTTCGTCGCGTACCGCTCGTCCCAGCGCTGCCGGTCCGCCTCGGCCATAGCCGCCACTCTAGGACCAACTTCGGATGCACAGGCGATTGTTCTAGACAGCTGTCTGTAAATCGCTGGCGGTGGAGACGGGGTCACCCTTCGTCGCGAACGCAAAACAACTGGAACGGGCGCAGATCGGCCGACACGCGAGACCCGGAAGGAAGTTGTTCGTGCCCACGTCGCCTTCCTACACTGGACGGGTGTCTAAAGATGCGGCTCGCCGGTCGGATCGCCGGCCGGGACAAACGATCCGCAAAGTCCTCGATGCCGGGCTGGGAGAGCTGCGCGAGTCGTCCTACGCCAACCTGACGATGCGCTCGGTGGCGGCACGCGCCGGAGTATCGCCGGCCAGCGCCTACACCTACTTTCCGTCAAAAAGCGCACTGGTGGCGGCGGTGTACCTGCGCTTCCTCCGCGAGCTGCCGCTGCATACCGACGTCAACGACACGACCAAGACGCGGGTCAGCGCCACGCTGCGAGACATGGCCGTCGTGGTCGCCGACGAGCCCGAGCTGACCGCCGCCTGCGGCGCGGCCCTGATGGCCGACGACCCGGCGGTCATGCCAATTCGGGAGCAGATCGGCCAGGAGGTCGCCACCCGCATCGGCGCCGCCCTGGGTCCGGGCTGGCCGCGCGCCGTGAAATCCACCCTGCAGATGACCTTCTCCGGCGCCCTGATGACTGCCCGGTTCGTCAGCTTCGACGAGATCGCGGGACAACTCGACGAGGCCGTCAACCTCATCCTGGGTGCCTCCGTCGCGTAACCGGTGGTGGCGCAACGGATTAGGCGGGCCCGCGGCCGCAGGTCACGCCACCGGCGTCAAGCTCCTGCACTCCTCACCCGCCCGCAGGAACCGGCCGAACTTCTGCTTGCCCAGCGTCGGTGCGGCCTCGCCCGCACCGAACGCGAACTGTCCCGCCACGAGCACGGCGCTGACGGTGTCGTCGTTGCGATTCACCATCCGGGACAACCCGCCGTAGGACTCCACCGGGTGCTCGGCATAACGATCCAGCGAGGCGTCGAGCTTGTCCGGGTTGATCACGACGACGTCGGCGCGGTCCCCTTCGCGCAGGGTGCCGGCGTCGATTCCGTACCACGATCCGAGCTCGCCGGTGAGCCGGTGCACCGCACGCTCGACCGACATGAACGGGGTGCCGTGCTTCTCCGCCTCGTGCACGTGCCGCAGCAGACGAAGTCCGGAGTTGTAGAAGGCCATGTTGCGCAGGTGCGCGCCGGCGTCCGAGAAACCCATCTGGACGGTTTCGCTTTGCGCCAGCTTCTTGAGCACCTGGGGCCGATGATTGGAGATCGTGGTGCGCCAGCGCAGCTTTTCGCCGTGCTCCACCACCAAGTCGAGAAATGCGTCGACCGGATGCAGGCCGCCGCGGTCCAGCCCCACCTGCCCGAAGTTCTTGCCCACCACCGATGGATTGGGGCAGGCCACGATCTCGGCGTCGAAGAAATCGCGGTGCCACACCCGTGGCCCGAACTTCTTGTCGTAGTCCTCGCGGAACCAGCGGCGATAGTCCTCGTCACGCATGAGCTGATTGCGCTCGACCTCACCCTGCAGGTGCAACGCCGCGGCACCGGCGCCGAACTCCTCGAACACCACCAGCGAGATCCCGTCGGCGTACACCTCGAACGGTACCGGCAGATGCTGCCACCGGAAGTCGCCGCCGAGGGCATTCACGACCCGGGCAAGGGAGTCCATGAGGTGGATCACCGGCGGGATGGCCTTGATGTCGGCCGCCGAGAGCAGGCTGGTCTTCAACCGGGGGCGCCCGAACCCCAGCGACGTCGCCAACTGCGACACCACCGACAGCGGATTCTTGATGTCGGGTCCCGACTGCAGGATCTTGTTGCGGCGGCGCAAGATAGCGTTCAACCGGCGCAGTTCGCGGGACTTCGCGTAAGTGGAGGGCAGGGTGCGCGACCGGCAGACCTCGCCGTCGAGTTTGTCGAACAGCAGTTGTTGCGACGACATCCCGAGGAAACCTTCGTCGAGCGCCTCGTTCAGCATCGACTCCATCCGCGCCAGTTCCGCCGCCGACGGTCGGACGTCCTTGCGAGTTGCGCGGTCCAGGCCCATCGTCGCGGCGCGCATGTCGGAATGGCCCATGAAAGCCGCGACGTTGGGACCCAGGTTCCGCCGGTCGAGTTCGGCGACATACTCCGCGGGATTGCTCCACGACCGGGCCGCGTCCAGGTGCTCGATGACATAGCGCCGGGGAATTGCCTCGACCCGGCCGAAGATGTCGCCCGCGTCCACGTTGTCCAGATAAACCGTGGACAACGAACACGATCCGAGCATGACCGTCGTCACACCGTGCCGCAGCGATTCGGAAAGCTGCGGCTCACAGAGGATTTCGACATCGTAATGGGTGTGGATGTCGATGATGCCGGGGATCACCCACTGTCCCGTCGCGTCGATGACGTCGGCCCCCGCTGTGTCGAGCGGTTCCGGGGCGATGGTGGCCACGCGGCCGTCGCGCACACCGATGTTTCTGCGCGCCGACGGCGCACCCGTTCCGTCGAACCAGCGCCCGTTCATGATCACGGTGTCGTACTGCAATGTTCGGCCTTTCTGCCGCGCCGGACGCTCACGATCCGCAGTGATCATACATACTGACCGAAGTGTCCGGCCATGTTAACCAGCAACGATCGCCCACCCACAGCCGCTATGATCCAGCTGTGGGGATCACCGACTACGGGTTTGCCGCCGGTTAAATGCGCAGTCACGGATGGGCAGGGAACACGCCCGCCTCCGACGAGGAGGCGATCGAGCGCATCCTGGATGCCGCCGACAAGATCATTGACGAACGCGGCTCGGCGATGCGGATCGCCGACGTGGCGCGCGCGCTCGGGGTCACCCGCCAGACCGTTTATCGATACTTCCCCGGGACGCAGGCGCTGTTGGTGGCATCGGCGATGCGGTCGGCTGACGGCTTCCTGGATCGGATGGCGGCCCACCTCGAGGGTGTTACCGACCCGGTCGTCGCGATGACCGAAGGGATGGCATTCGCCATCGAAGAGCTGGCCTCGGACAACCAGGTCGAATTCGTGCTCAGTCAACGCCGCCGCGGCGGCCAGAAGGTCTCGATCGTCTCGGACACCGCCCTGGCCTTCGGGCGGTCGATGCTGCATCGCTACGACATCGATTGGGAGAATTACGGTTTCGATGAAGCCGGTCTCGACGAATTGAACGAATTCAGCCTGCGGGTGCTGCATTCGTTCCTCGCCGACCCGGGGCGTCCGCCGCGCACCGGTGCAGATCTGCGGCGCTACCTCACGCGCTGGCTTGGACCGGCGATCGCCTATCCACAGATGATGCGCGCGATGGGCGCGCTGCAAAGCCCCGAACCGCCGCGCACGCGGCGGCGCCCTTCCAAGGCATCCTGACCCCCGTCATCGAGCGACGTTGACGACGACCCTAAGGAGCGGGCATGACGGGCCTCGGACAGATCGCGCTCAATAGTGCGCCGGTTTTCGGTGGCGCGATGCTCGGCGTCGCCGCCGGGCAATTCCGCGGCCCGGATTATCGGGGGTTGATCAAACAGGACATGGACTTGCTGGACCGGCTACCACCCGAGGCCGGTACGAGGCGCGCCGAACTGCAACGCACCATCGATGCCCGCATCGACGACCTGATCGACACCGCGGACCGGAGCCGGGCGCTGCGCAAGGCGGCGTTGTCTTATCAGGGGAACTGGCGGGACGTCGTCCTCCTGGCCTGTGTGGTGTTGTTCACCATCATCTGGTGGGAGATCGACCACAGCAGGGGCAACTGGCTGCCGATGTTCGTCCTGCTGATCATCCTGACCGTCGTGACCGCCGCCTATGCGTTTCGCGGCGTGCTGCGTGCGACCAGTTCGTTCAGGCACCGGCAACCCCGCGCCCCCGATGCGGACGCACCGCGTTAACCCGGCCTCGGCCGCAACCGCACGACGCGCGCACTTTGTCACCCTGTGACAAAATCACGATGTGAAGGCGCATACCGTCGGCAGTCTGATTTGTGCTGTGCTGGCTCCCTTTTGGGCACTCCCGGTCGCTCCGATCGCGGCCGCCGCGCCATGCCCGGATGTCGAGGTGGTGTTCGCCCGCGGTACCAACGAGCCGCCGGGCGTCGGCCGTATCGGCCAGAGTTTCGTCGACAGCCTGCGCTCGCACGTCGGCGGCAAATCCCTGAGCGTGTATCCCGTCGACTACCCCGCGACCACGGACTTCCCCCGGGCCGTGGATGGCATCAGCGACGCCGGCACGCACGTCCAACACATGGCGGTCTCCTGCCCCAGAACCAGGATGGTGCTGGGCGGCTACTCCCAGGGCGCAGCCGTGATGGGTTTCGTCACCGAAAGCGCGGTGCCGGACGGGGTGCACCTGATCCAGGCACTGCAGCCGATGCCGGCCGAGGTCTCCAACCACGTGGCCGCGGTCGCGCTCTTCGGAAAGCCATCGGGCCAGTTCATGAACATCCTCAACGAGCCGCCCGTGACGATCGGCGCACCGTATGCGGCCAAGACCATCGAGTTGTGCGTGCCCGGCGACCCGGTCTGTTCGGACGCCGGAAACCCTGCCGCGCACCGGCAGTACGTCGAAGCGGGCATGGTCGACCAGGCCGCCGATTTCGCCGCCGGCCGCCTGTAGGCCAGCACCTAGACTGAGCCACGTGGCCGTTGACGGGCATCCGATCCAGGGCGTCGGAAGTACGTCCTTCGACGTCGCCGATCGGCTGGCGATCATCAACTTGTTCGGCGCCTACGCCTACACCTATGACCACAACCGGCTCGACGATTTCCGCATGTTGTTCACCGAGTCACCGGAACTCGTCCTGCTGCACGAGGGCCAACCGCTGTCAGCCGACATCGAAACGGTCATGAGCCTGCTCGCGGCCAGGAAGGCAGCGTTCGAGGCCGAGAACAATCAACGCCGCCACGCGCTGAACTCGTTCTGGTTCTCCAGCCAAGGCGCCGACGAAGCGACCGGACACTGCTATGTCCAGATCTTCGCCATCAAGGGCGGTGGTCCGCCCACTGCCGACCTGACCGGTTGTTACGACTTCACCGCGGTCAAACAGGACGGCAGCTGGCGGTTCAGTCGGTGGGTGGTCGGCATCGATCAAACACAACCGGGCACCGAGTGAACGCGCGACATCAGCGTGGTCCGGCGCCGGCGTCGAGGACCTCGAGGGCCGCATCGATGTTGGGGATGATCGTCGGACCGTAACTGCGCACCAGCTGCCCGAGCGCGCGAGCGATGTGCGGTCCGACGGCGCCGGCGGCGAGAACCTCCTCGGCCAGGACGATGCCGTTCACCAAATGGGCGGCGCTCAGGCGGCCATCGGCGGTGACTTCATAGCGCCAGTCGCCGATCTGCACCCGCTCCGGCTGCGACCGGAAGAAGCCGCGCCGCGCGGGAACGAGAACCACTCCCGGAACCCCGCAGAAGACCCTGAGCACCAGCCCGACTCCCCCTGGACCCGCCAAAGCCGTTCCGACCGCCTGGCCGACCCGCTCATGATCGAGGCTCGTCATCAATCGCTCATGGGCAGGACGAACGACGGTGTCAGCGTTTGCGCCTCGCCGCCGCGACGCACCGCGGTTCCGGCCACATAAAACTCGACGGTGTGATGCCCCCACGCATAGTTCGAGATGGCGAAATGCACTCCGACGACACCGGTTCCGCCGTCGCGCTCGGCTTCACTCTGCATGCGTGACATCGCAAGCTCCCGGGCCTGGTAGCTCCCTTGCGTCCATTGGGGCATCTCGGCATTGCGTCCCACCTGGCCGAGCGTGCGCAGGAACCCTTGCACGGCAACGTGAAACACGCAGTTGCCCATCACGAACGCCACCGGGACGAATCCCGATCGCAGCAGGGTCGTCAGATCCTGCCCGGACAGGTGACTCGTGAACGCCTGGCCGTTGGGGCGCCGATAGGCGCCGGGCTTCTCCGTGTATCGCACCGCGGTGCCGACCGCGATGAACTCCAGATGCTCGCCCTCGCCCTGATGACGCCATTCGAGACGGACGCCGACCACGCCGTCCGCGCCCAGCGAATCGGCCTCCGCCTGCATCCGCGACATCGCATTCCAGCGCGCCCGGTAGGTCGCGTCCGTGAGCACGGGCAGTTCGGATTGTTGCCGGATCCCGGTGAACTGATAACCGACGTGGTAGACCGACACGCCCATCACGAGTTCGATCGGCTCAAACCCGGCCCCATGCAGCAAGGCGAATTCGTTGATCGACAGATCGGAGGTGAACACTTTGCCTGCATGCGACAGCCGTTCGCTGGCGACTGGGTCGAGTGGGTTCGGTTGCATCGTCAAAACATCCTCCTGCGGTTCGCAGGACAGCGTAGGCCGCGGGACCTCGTCGCACACGCATAAAGTGCGACTTTCTGGTGGACCCGTGGCGAAATACCGGTGGTCGGGGGCGCCGGGCCCGGCTCGTGCACGCACGGTCGTGCCAAGCGTCGATGACTTTGCTGCCGCCGCCCGTTCCGGGTCGCTTCAGCGCGCGGCTTGCGGTGCGCCGATCATCTTGTGCAAATCGCCGACCGACCAGGGTTCGGCGTCATGGTGGTCGCGATAGCCCAGCAGCCGCGGCGTCGGCCGGTCGAACCTACCGACGAATCCGCCTGCGGCAACGAGGATCTGGCCCGTCACGGCCTGCGCCAAGTCGCTCACGAGATAGGCGTAGATCGGGGCCACGAAGGCGGGCGGGGCGCTGTCCAGTGAGGCCCGCATGGTCACTTCGTCCAGCAAGCCGCGACGGTGCAGGTCCTCGATGTGTTCTTCGTATTCGGCGCCCGTGGACAGGCGCGTCCGGGCACCGGGGCACACCACGTTGGCCCGTACGCCGTGGGCCTTCAGTTCGGCGGCGATGGCCATGGTCAGGGCGTTCACCGCGCCCTTGCCCGCGGGATAACCGGTGCCGCCGTAGTCGCCCAAAAATGCCACCGAGCTCGTGTTGACGATGGCACCGTGCCCCTGCGCGACCATGACCCGGGCCGCCGCCCGGCAGGTGTGGAACGCCGTGCCGAGGTGGGCGCTCATCAGGCGGTCGAAGTCTTCCGGCGAGATGTTCAAAATCGAGGAGCCGGGCGGCTCGGCGATACCGGCGCAGTTGACCAGGGCGTCGAGCCGTCCGTACGTGCGCACGCAGTCGTCGATCAGGACGCCGGCGACACGCTCCTGGTCCGCGGGTCCGACCACCGCGCTGGCCTGTCCGCCCGACGCTGTGATGGCGGCGACAGTCTCCTCGACGGCGTCAGCGTCGCGCCCGTTGACGACCACGCCGGCGCCCAGGCCGCAGAGTAGTTCGGCGACCGCCCGCCCGATTCCACGACTGCCGCCGGCCACCACCACGCCGCGCCCATCCAGCAGGCGCCCGCTCCCGTTCACCGCCACGGACACCGTAATACGTTGGGAGCGAACTGCTCTCGGAATAGATCGAGTGCATGTCGCGGGAGATCGGTCACGAACATTAGGCGAACAGTACCCAGCCGGCACACAAATGAGAACCGCAGTCGGCACTTCTCCGACCGGCGAACAAGCAGGGGGCAGGAGCAGCGCCCGGAGCCGGGACCGCAATCCGCCGTGACGCGGCGACGCCGGGTACCGGCGAGCGCCGCGCATGTTGCGGCCGACCAGCGGTTTGCTGCCATGCCGGTCGTTCGGGTTGGAATCTCTTACGACAGAGTCGAGCCCGGCTTGCGATGAGCGATCGCGGGCGAATGCGATGAGGCGTATAGTCGCCACTGAAGTCCGTTATGGACGTGTCCGCCGTTTAGCTAAAAGCGGCCAGTCAGCCGCATGGCTACTGAGCTTGATATGGCTCCGGCGACAAACTCCTGAGTCATCTCCCGTCGGTAGCCCGCGCGTTCGACAACCGACCGGTCCTGCGGATACAGATGCAGAGAGGCGACTGCGCGCATAGCCGCCACGTCTCGCTGCGCACGACTCAGAGGAGTGAGTCAGCAATGCAGAAATGTCTTTGCATCAAAGTTTTCAGGGTCAGCCGCGCCGAGACCGGGCACGTGTGCCTATGACCGATGTAGTCGCTCCCACCCGTCCGGCTCGGTGCCGCGACAGCAAAGCTGACGATTCCTACGACGACGTGGTCGAAATGTTCGTGGCGCTGCGCCAGATGCCGGCCGAGTCGCACGAGTACAGCCGCCAGCGCGAACGGATCGTGGCCCGATGCCTGCCCCTGGCCGACCATGTGGCCAGCCATTTCGCGCGCCGCGGCGAAGGTCTCGACGATCTCGTCCAGGTGGCGCGCCTGGGACTGATGAACGCCATCAACCGGTTCGATCCCGCCAAGGGGCCCAGCTTCATCGGCTTCGCGGTCCCGACCATGATGGGCGAGGTTCGGCGTTACTTCCGCGATCACAGCTGGGGTATGCGGGTCCCGCGGCGGTTGCGTGAATTGCACGTACAGATCAGCAGGACGACCGGCGATCTGGCCCAGAAGCTGGGGCGTGCGCCCACCGCGGCCGAACTGTCAAAAGCGCTGGAAGTCCCCCATGAGGAAATCGTCGAATGCCTCGTGGCGGGCGACGCCTACCGGCTGGATTCCCTGGACGCGCCGGTGGGCGCCGACAGCTCGGGCACGCCCCGACTGGTCGCTGATGCGGTCGGCGGCCTTGATCCGCAGATCGAGCACATCACCAACCGTGAAGCCCTGCGCGTCCTGGTTGCCGCCCTCCCAGGGCGCGAACGCGAGGTCTTGCGCATGCGGTTCTTCGAATCGATGACGCAGAGCCAGATCGCCGAGCGCATCGGGGTGTCGCAGATGCAGGTCTCCCGCATCCTGGCCAGCACCCTGCGCTGCCTGCGCGACCAACTGGAGTAGCCCTTCAAAGCCCTCAGGGCGCTTCGGCGCCACGTCGGCGCCTTGCCGCAATGTACTGTGCGACTCGGGAACGAACTCGACTGTGGCGCCGAAGGCAGCCTGGAAGGGAGCTCGAGGATGAGGACTTCACGGACAGTGGCCGCGGTCGTCGCGGCGACGACCGCGGTGGCGGTAGCGGGGTGCAGCAGCAAAAATCCGACGTCATCGACATCGAAGCCGGGGTCGTCCAGCTCGGCGACCAGCGCCCACAGCTCGGCACCGACCTCGTCGGCGCCCGCACAGCCGAGCGAGTACACCGGACTGTTGATCCAGGCGAGCGACATCAACGCGCCGATACCGTTCACGGCCACGCCACCGATCAGCAACCCGAACGGCCAACCCGGCGTCGCGACGACGTTCAAAGACGAGGACGGCAGCCACGTCATCAAGGACACCATCCAGGTGTTCGCGGACCCCGGCGCCGCCACGAACGCGCTGAACGCGGCCAAGGGCGCCCAGGATGACGTGATCAAGAACCCGACGACGCAACCTGCCAACGTGGGCACGGGCGCAACGACGTTGTTGGGCAACTCTCCGGACAAGAGCAAGGGCGTGACGATACTCCTGTTCACCGAGGGCAAGGCCTTCGTCACGCTGGAGTTTGACGGGCCGCCCGACACGCTGGCCCCCGCGGATTTCGTCAACGACGTGGGCCAGAAACAAGATGCGGCCATCAAGAAGGGGCTCGGCGGCTGAGCGCGAACTGACCGCCCACCAAGGAGTCAAATGACCATCGTCAACGGGATGCCGGCGCACGTCCTGCTGCTGCACCTCGTGTTGGTGCTCGTGCCGCTGACCGCCCTGCTGGTGATCGTGTGCGGTCTGTGGCCGGCGGCGCGGCGGGGCCGGCTGTTGTGGCTCACGGTGATACTGGCCGCCGGCAATATGGTCTTGACGCCGATCACTATTAACGCCGGGGCATGGCTTTACGACCTGAGGGCCAAACCCAGCCCCATCTTGCAGGAGCACGCCTCCCGAGGCAGCACGATGGTCTACTTTTCCGCTGCACTGCTGGCGGTCGCGCTGGTCCTCGTGGCGCTGCGCGTGATCGAACGCCGGTCGGACAAAGGCCGCATGGCCACCCGGGGAATCGTCGCGATACTCGCGCTCGCCGTCGGCACCGCTTCGATGGTCCAGATTTACCGCGTGGGTGATGCTGGCGCACAATCGGTTTGGGGCGAGGAGATCGCACGCCTGAAAAAATCCAACCCGGGCTAGCGTTTGAGGCGCGGAGCCATGAAGATTTCTCTGGCGCGGGCCGCTGCGCCGGCGGTAGCGGTAACGCTGGCCGCCACATCGGTGGTCGGCTGCGCCGGCGGATCCAAGTCCTCGCCATCGACGCCGCGATCCGCCTCGAGTTCTGCGAGCAGCTCGGCCTCGACGTCTGCACCCGCGCAGCCGACGGACTACACCAAACTGCTGATCCAGGCGAGCGACATCAACGCGCCCGAGAGCTTCACCGCCGACCCACCCATCAACAACCCGAACGGCCAACCGGGCGCCACCACCACGTTCAGTAACCAGGGCCGCACGCATGTGATCGTCGAGAGCATCCAGGTTCTACCGGATGCTGCCGCCGCGCTCAGCGCGCTGGAATCAGCGAAGGCGACACACGACGGTTACGTCCACGGAGTGCCGGAACCGATCGCGATCGGCACTGGCGGAACGACGATCTCGGGGCCCTCTCCCGACGGCGCAAAGGGGGTGACCGTTCTGCTGTTTACCGAGGGCAGGGCCTTCGTCGAGATCGAATTCGACGGGCCGCCCGACGCCCTCGTGCCACCGGACTTCGTCACCGATGTCGGCCAGAAGCAAGATGCGGCCATCAAGAAGGGGCTCGCCGGGTAGGCGCGGGTTTCGCTCGCCATGGCTGCGCCATGGCCAGAATCGCTTGTCCTCGGTGCGACGCCAACGAGGTCGGCGTGAGCAGAAACAGCCGGAATTGCCGACGTCCCGCGCGATCTTGGGCGACCTGATAGTTCGGCCAGTGCGCCAGCAGCGTGGACCATGCTTCGTCGCGCTCCTCGCCCATGAGCAACCGCACCGTTGCGACGAAGCGGTGGCCGCGCCTTCGGACGGTAACCCGTTGGGCAGCTTTCAGATTCGCCGACCACGACGGGTGGCGATCCCGGCCCCAGTTCGAGCCGACCAGCAGCAGCCCGTTCTCGACCGGGACGTATTGCACCGTCGCCGTGCGGGCAAGACCCGTTTTGCGACCCGGCGTCGTGATCCGCACGTTCGGCAGCCCGGCGAGGTCCAAAACGCCGAGCCGCCCACCCGTCGCGAACCGCAGCAGCGCCTCGATATTCTCCGCGACCGGCCGCCCATTCAGGACGAGCCGGCGGTAGGCCGCCGGATTGCGAGCCACCCGCTGAAGCGGATTCATACGAAGACTGTATTCCCGGGGCGCCGCGGCCCGGGCGTCGAAGCGATGAAATCACCTTGACGGGCCGGGGATTCGGGGGCGGCCGCTGACGGCATCGCGACGGGCGCCGCGCCCTTAAATAAACTGCTTGATTTAATCAGGTCGCCAGTGTTCACTGAGGCGATGACCGCCGAGCGTATCGCCCGCTCCGACAGGTCGACAGGCACCCGGGAGGCGATCCTGTCGGCCGCGGAAGTGCTGTTCGCCGAACGCGGCATGTATGCCGTTTCGAACCGGCAGATAAGCGAGGCGGCCGGACAGGGCAACAACGCCGCGGCTTGCTACCACTTCGGGACGAGGACCGACCTGCTTCGAGCGATCGAAAGCAAGCATCGGGAGCCAATCGAGGAATTGCGGGCGCAGATGCTGACCGCCGTCGACGAATCGACCGACCTGCGCGACTGGGTAGGCGCGTTGGTGCGGCCACTCACCGACCACCTGCACGCGCTGGGCACGCCCAGCTGGTATGCCCGGTTCGCCGCCCAAGCCATGGCCGATCCCACCTACCGCCACGTCGTCACCAAAGACGCGCTCGCGTCGCCGCTGCTCGTGCGGACCATCGACGGCATCAACCGCTGCCTTCCCGACCTGCCCAGGCGGGTGCGTTCCGAACGGATGGTCATGGTGCGCAACCTGCTGATGCACACCTGCGCCGAGCACGAAAGCGCACTGGCCGAGCACGGACCGCGTGCGCGTTCGGCCTGGCCGGTCGCCGGCGAAGGCCTCATCGACGCGATCGTCGGCCTGTGGCGCGCACCGGTCCACGTGGGTGCGGCAGGCGGCTAGTCCACCGAAGACCAGAACAGGCCCCCAACCGAGGAGAACGATGACCGACGTCTCGACCGCCACCGATATCCCGGAGTTCCCGATGTCGCGGGCGCCGGGTTGCCCGTTCGCCCCGCCGCCAAAGGTGTTGGAGCTCAACGCCGACAAGCAGCTGAGCCGGGTCCGGATCTGGGACGACAGCACGCCGTGGCTGATCCACGGCTATGAGGCGATCCGGGCGTTGTTCACCGACTCGCGCGCCAGCGTCGACGACCGGCTGCCGGGGTATCCGCATTGGAACGAGGGAATGCTGGCGACGGTACACAAGCGTCCGCGTTCGGTGTTCACCTCCGACGCCGAAGAGCACACCCGATTCCGCCGGATGCTGTCAAAGCCGTTCACGTTCAAGCGGGTTGAGGCGCTGCGGCCCGCGGTACAGCAGATCACCGACGATCACATCGACGCGTTGCTGGCCGGCCCCAAGCCGGGCGACATCGTCAGCACGTTGGCGCTGCCCGTCCCCTCGTTGGTTATCAGTCAGTTGTTGGGCGTGCCATATGAGGACGCGGATTTCTTCCAGACCCAGGCCCAGCGGGGCATGGGCCGCTATGCCACCGAGGAGGACACTGCGCAAGGCGCCGCGTCGTTGGCGAAGTACCTGGCCAACTTGGTGCGGGCCAAAATGCAAGACCCGTCGGAAGATTTGGTGTCCGACCTAGCCGAGCGGGTCAATGCCGAAGAGCTCAGCGTGCGCGAAGCCGCGCAGCTGGCCACCGGTGTGCTCATCGCCGGGCATGAGACCACCGCCAACATGATCAGTCTGAGCATCGCGGCCCTGCTCGACCACCCCGACCAGTCGGCGCTGATGCGCGACACCGACGATCCGAAGGTGATCGCCGTCGCGGTCGAGGAATTGATGCGCTACCTCAGCATCATTCAGACCGGGCAGCGCCGCATCGCCGTTGAGGACATCGCGGTGGGCGGCGAGACGATCCGCGCGGGCGAGGGCATCATCCTCGACGTGGCGCCGGCGAACTGGGATGCCCGGCAATTCCCCGACCCGGACCGGCTCGACCTGCGCCGGGAGGACGGCGCACACGTCGGGTTCGGCTACGGTCGCCACCAGTGCGTCGGCCAGCAGCTGGCCCGGATGGAGCTGCAGATCGTCTTGCCCACCTTGCTGCGCCGCGTCCCGACCCTGCAGCTCGCGGTGCCGGTGGAAGAGCTGCCGTTCAAACACGACGCGCTGGCGTACGGCCTGTATGAGCTCCCAGTGACATGGTGAAGCCTGATCTGAGCCTGCGCGTGCCGGACCTGCGCGGCGGTTTCGCCGTCGTGACCGGGGCCAATAGCGGCTTGGGATTCGGTTTGGCGAAGAGGCTGTCCGCGGCGGGCGCCGACGTGGTCATGGCGATCCGCGATAAGGCCAAGGGCGAAGAAGCGATCGCCGCGATCCGCCGTGACGTGCCCGCGGCCAAGCTGACCATCAGACACTTGGACCTGTCGTCGCTGAAAAGCGTGGCGGCGCTGGGTGAAGAGCTGGCCGCCGAGGGCCGCCCGATCGACATCCTGATCAACAACGCCGGCATCATGACGCCGCCGCAACGACAGGAGACCCACGACGGCTTTGAATTGCAGTTCGGCACCAACCATTTGGGGCACTTCGCGTTGACCCGGCACCTGCTTCCGCTGCTACGCGCAGCGCGGTCCGCGCGGGTGGTGACCGTCAGCAGCCTGGCGGCGACCCAGCGCAATCTCACCTTCGACGATCCCAACGCGGAGCACGGCTACCGCCCGATGCGCTCCTACGGGTTGGCCAAGCTGGCGCAGCTGATGTTCGCCGTCGAACTGGACCGGCGCAGTCGCCTTGGCGGTTGGGGGTTAATGTCCAACGCCGCCCACCCCGGCTTGACCAAGACCAACTTGCTCAGCGGCGCCTCCTATGGCCGGACCCGGCCGACGTTGCAGGCGCGGTTCACCCGATTGACGTGGCGGGTGCTGCCGTTCATGTGGCTCGACATCGATGAAGGCATCAAGCCGACTCTCTACGCCGCGGTGTCACCGGACGCGCAGGGCGCCAAATACTATGGCCCGCGCGGCTTCTACGAAACCGTCAGGGGCGGAGTGACTTTCGCCGGGGTTCCCGGGCCAGCGCGCAGCGAGCCCGATGTGAGACAGCTGTGGCAGCTCTCCGAACAACTCACCGGCGTCACATATCCCGACGGGGAGAGGTGAAAGATGCCGTTTGTCGGTCGAGCCGGTGTCCAGGATCCCGGTGCCCAGCAGGACCAATGGGAGCGGTTGGCACGTCGGCGTGAGCAGTTGTACGCCGTCGACCAG
Source organism: Mycobacterium nebraskense (assembly GCF_002102255.1). GTDB lineage: Bacteria > Actinomycetota > Actinomycetes > Mycobacteriales > Mycobacteriaceae > Mycobacterium > Mycobacterium nebraskense. Next base: position 64,385 of record NZ_LQPH01000076.1, on the reverse strand, counting down.
CAATTCCGGGACACCCGACCCGACGACGACGTCGCCGCGGCGGCACGCGCCCCCGGGCTGCGGATCGCCGAGGTGATGGCGACGGTGTTCCAGGGTTACGCGAGCCGCCCGGCGCTGGGACAGCGTGCCCGCGAGATCATCACCGATCTCACCACCGGACGCTCGGCCCTGCATCTCTTGCCGCGATTCGAGACCATGAGCTACGCAAACCTGTGGGCGCGCGTGCAGGCGACGGCCGCCGATTGGCACCGGCACGAACGGCATCCGGTGCGAGCCGGGGATTTCGTGTGCGTGCTCGGCTTCGCCAGCATCGACTACACGGCCATCGAATGCGCCTGCATTTACCTGGGCGCGGTGGTCGTTCCCCTGCAGACCAGCGCCCCGGCCAGCCAACATGCGCCGATCCTCGCCGAAACGCAGCCGCGCATTCTCGCCGTGGGCATCGACAACCTGGCGACGGGCTTGGAAGCAGTCTTAGCGGAAGCCGGCACCGTTCCGGGCCGCCTGATCGTCTTCGATTACGAGCCCCGCGACGACGACCAACGCGCCATCTACGAGGCGGCGCAGGCGCGGCTGGCCGCGGTGGGCGCGCCGCTGACCATCGAAACTTTCGACGACGTCGTCACCCGCGGCGCCACGCTGCCGCCCGCGCCCATGCACGTGGCCGCCGACGGCGAAGACCCGCTTGCCTGGGTGTTCTACACGTCGGGCAGCACCGGCACACCAAAAGGCGCGATGTTCACCGAAAGCCTGTGCATCGGAACCTGGCTCGCACAGTCCGATCAGGCGGTCATCACGTTGAGCTACATGCCGATGAGCCACTTGATCGGCTACGGCTACGTCATCTTGACCCTGGCCAACGGCGGCACGAGTTATTTCGCCGCCAGGAGCGACCTTTCGACGCTCTTCGAGGACCTGGCGTCGGTGCGGCCCACGTCGCTGAGCCTGGTGCCGCGGGTGTGCGAGATGTTCTATCACCACTATCAGCGCGAGCTGGACCGCCACGTATTGGCCGGCGCTGATCCCGAGGGCGTCGGCGGGCAGATCACCACGGCCATCCGCGAGCAGATCCTGGGCGGGCGCGTGCTGGCCGTGGGCTGCGGATCGGCGGCCCTGTCCCCGGAGATCAAGGAGTTCATGGAAGAGGTGCTCGACCAGCATCTGCTGATCGGCTATTCGTCCACCGAAATCGCGGGCGGGATGATCGTGGCCGACGAGCACGTGCTGCGGCCGCCGGTCATCGACTACAAACTTCTCGATGTTCCCGAGCTCGGCTACTTCAACACCGACAAGCCTTATCCGCGAGGGGAATTGGCAGTGAAGTCGGCCCGGTTCATGGCGGGTTACTACAACCGGCCCGATCTGACAGCCACGATGTTCGACGCGGACGGCTACTACAAAACCGGCGACATCATGGCCGAGGTCGGCCCGGACCGCCTGCGCTACGTCGATCGGCGCAACAACGTGATCAAGCTCGCGCAGGGCGAATTCGTTGCCGTATCCCGGCTGGAGGCGCTGTATTCGACCAGCCCCCTGATCCATCAGATCTACATCTACGGCAACAGCGCGCGCTCGTTCCTGCTCGCGGTGGTCGTACCCACCGACGACGGTGTGCGTGCGGCGGCGATCGCCCAGTCGCTGCGTCAGATCGCCCGCGACAACCAGCTCAACGGCTATGAGATCCCGCGCGACTTCCTCATCGAATCGGAACCTTTCAGCCTGGCCAACGGCCTGTTATCAGGCGTTGGAAAGTTCCTGCGGCCCAAGCTCAAAGAGCGCTACGGCGATCAGCTCGAACAGCTGTACGCGACGATGGCCGACGACCAACTCAGCCGGCTTCGCGCGTTACGCACCGGGGGCGCCGATCAGCCGGTGCTGGCCACCGTCACCAAGGCCGTGCAGGCCACGCTCGGCGCGCCGGCGGCCGACGTGTCCCCCGAGGCGCGTTTCATCGATCTGGGCGGCGATTCGCTGTCGGCATTGACCTTCTCCACCCTGCTCGCCGACATCTACGACGTCGAAGTTCCGGTGGGTGTGGTGATCGATCCGACCGGCGACCTGCTCAGCGTCGCCGACCACATCGAACGCCATCGCGCCGCGGACGGCCTGCGGCCGACGTACGCATCGGTGCACACCAGGGGCGACAGTGAGGTGCACGCCGGGGAGCTGACCCTGGACAAGTTCATCGACGACGACGTGCTGAAATCCGCAATGCTGCTGCCGCTGCCCACGGCCGAGATCCGCACCGTCTTGCTCACCGGCGCAACGGGATTCCTTGGCCGCTTCGTCGGCATGGAATGGCTTCAGGGACTCGCCGATTCGGGCGGCACCCTGGTATGCCTGGCGCGGGGCGCCGACGCCACGCAGGCCCGGCAGCGGATCGAGGCGGCATTGGGTTCTGATGCCGCATTGCTGGACCGCTTCCGCGCCCTGGCCAACGGGCATCTCGAGGTGCTGGCCGGGGATATCGGCGAGCCCAACCTCGGCCTGGACGACACGACCTGGCAGCGGCTGGCCCGCACCGTTGACCTCGTGGTCCACCCGGCCGCCCACGTCAACCACGTCCTGCCCTATCGCCAGCTGTTCGCGCCCAACGTAGTGGGCACGGCCGAAGTGATCCGACTGGCAATCACCGCCCGGCTCAAGCCGATTCACTACGTCTCCACGATGGGCGTGAGCGCCGTGGCGCATCAGCTCGTCGACGAGGACACCGACATCCGCCGCGCGGTGCCTGCCTGCGTCGTCAACGACGGTTACGCCAACGGCTATGGGATCAGCAAATGGGCCGGCGAGGTGCTGATGCGCGAGGCGCACGATCTGTGCGGACTGCCCGTCGCGGTGTTCCGGCCCGGGATGATCCTCGCCGATAGCCGCTACACCGGGCAGCTCAACCTGCCCGACATCTTCACCCGCCTGGTGTTCAGCCTGGTCGCCACCGGCGTGGCCCCGCGGTCGTTCTACGGCGGTGACGGCACACGTCCCCACTACGAGGGCCTGCCGGTCGACTTCCTGGCCGACGCGATCGCGGCCATCGGCCCACAACACGGTGGCGGTTTCGACACCTACAACACCACCAACCCCCACGACGACGGCATCTCCCTGGACACCTTCGTCGACTGGATCGTCGCCGCGGGCCACCCGATCGAACGGATCGACGAGTACGCGGCGTGGCTGACCCGGTTCGAAACCGCGATGCGCGCACTGCCCGAACGTCAGCGCGCGCACTCCGTGTTGACCGTGTTGGACGTCTACCGTGAACCCATGGCGGCCGTCGCGGGTTCACCTGTGCCCGGAGAGCGGTTCCAAACCGCGGTCCGCGACGCCGGTCGTGCGATCCCCCATCTGTCTCAGGAGTTGATCGACAAATACCTTGCCGGCCTGGAACGCATCGGTCTGCTATCCAGGTAGCACGAAGAAAGGGACGATGATGTCACTTCAAGCTCGCACCCTTTACCCCGAGGGTGTGATCGGTGCGCCCAAGGACCGCCGCGGTCATGCTTCGGAATTCAGTACCGGGCTGCCAGTCGGCACCGAGGTGTTCTCCGCCGACAATCACATCTCGGTGGCCGACGACATCTTCTACGAGCACTTCCCCGACGACCTGAAGGATTACGCGCCGCGAATCTGGTACGAGGACGGCGCCTACCTGCTCGGCCGGCCGGGGCAGTCGATGGTGGTCGGCGATTTCAGCGCGGTGCTCATGCAATACGACGACCTTGCCGGCGCGGTCAGCAACAACATCGACGCCCGGGTGCGCGAGCTCGCGGAAGACGGCGTCGACAAGGAATTGGTGTTTCCCAACGCCGTGTTGGCCCTGTTCCACTATCCCGACAAGGACCTGCGCGAGCGCATCTTCCGCATCTACAACGAACACATCGCCGCCGTGCAGGAGCGGTCCGACGGCCGTTGCTACGGGGTCGGCTTGATCAACTGGTGGGATCCGCGCGGAGCCCGGCGCACGCTGACCGAGCTCAAATCGCTGGGGCTCAAAACGTTTCTGATGCCGATAAGCCCCGGCAACGACGACAACGGCCACGCGATTGACTTCTCCGGCGCCGCGATGGACGCGGTGTGGGACGAAATCGAGGACGCCGGGCTGCCCGTTGCCCACCACATCGGGGAGAGCCAGCCGAAGATTCCGAGCGAGGTCAACAGCGTCGCGGTGGCCATGATGGTCAACATCGACTCGTTCCGGGAAATGTTCTCCAAGTATGTCTTCGGCGGCATCCTCGACCGTCATCCAGGGCTGCGGGTCGGTTGGTTCGAAGGTGGTATCGCCTGGGTCCCACCGGCTTTGCAAGACGCCGAGCACGTACTGGCCTCGTATCGGCACATGCTCGCGCACCAGCCCGAACACGACATCCGCTATTACTGGGACACCCACATGTGCGCCTCGTTCATGGTGGACGGCCTCGGCCTCGCCCAGATCGACGAAATAGGAATCGACAAGGTGATGTGGTCCTCCGACTACCCGCACAACGAAAGCACCTACGGCTATTCGGAGCGGTCGCTGGCCGCGGTGGTTGACGCCGTCGGCCCCGAGGACGCCGTCCGCGTCGTCAGTGGGAACATCAGAAACTTCCTGGGTCTCTGATGACCAATTCATTCACCGCCCACGGCTCGGTGATCGACATACCCGATGAACCGGACCGGGCCCGCATGCGTTCGGAGACCGGGGCGCGCCTGCGGTCCGCGATGGCCGACCACGGCGTCGACGCGCTGATCCTGTTGATGAACGGCTACGTCGGATACGCGACGGGTGCGAGCTGGCCACTCGTGGACGCGGGCCTCTCGCACGTGGAGCGCCCGGTCGCGGTCGTGCTCGCCGACGACGAACATCCGCACCTGTTCATGCCGTTCCGCGGCGGAGCGTCCGCGGAGCCACCGGTGCCCGCCGACCATCTGCACGGCCCGGTCTACCTCGAATTCGACCATGGCGTTGACCAATTCGCGCGCGAGCTGGCCGGGCTGGTTCCGCCGGGCTCGAACATCGCCGTCGACGAGCTGACCGGGGCGATGCGCAGGGCCGGAGCCAAGCTGTTTCCCGCGGGAGAGCCGACGGATGCGGCGCTGGTGCTCGCCGACGCGCAACTGGTGAAGACCCTAGATGAGCTGTCCTGCCTGCGCCGCGCGGCCCGCATCACCGAGCAAGCGATCGTGGATGTGCAGCGGGCCCTGGCGCCGGGGGTGCGGCAGATCGACCTGTCGGCCACGCTGGTACGTCGCGCATTCGAACTGGGTGCCACCACCAACATGCTGGAGGCCATCTGGCAGGTGATGCCGACTTCACGGGAAGCGGGGGTGTGGACGACGCATGGCGACCTTGCGCTGCCGCTGCTCCCCACCGATCGTGAACTGGCCGCCGGTGATGTCCTGTGGACCGATATCAGCATCACCTACGCCGGGTATTGCTCCGACTTCGGCCGGACCTGGATTGTCGGGCAGCAGCCGACGCCACGACAGCAGGATCAGTTTCGGCAATGGCGGGCCATCCTGGATGCGGTGCTCGCGGTGACCAAAGCCGGTGTCACCTCCGGTGATTTGGCGCGCGCGGCGATCGCCGCCAACGGCGGCCGCAAACCGTGGTTGCCGCATTTCTATCTGGGCCACGGCATCGGCACCTACCCCGCCGAAGCGCCCATGATCGGAACGGATCTCGGCGAAGAGTTCGACGACAACTTCGTCTTCCCGCCCGGAATGGTTCTGGTTTTGGAACCCGTGGTGTGGGAGGACGGGACGGGCGGTTATCGCAGTGAGGAGATCGTGGTGATCACCGAAGACGGCTACCTGCCGATCACCGACTACCCCTACTCCCCTTATGGCGACTGAGGTTCTGCCCGACCCCACCGCATTGCGGACGGGCCGTCGGGAACGGGCGCTGGCCCAAATGGACGCACACGGACTCGACATGCTGGTGCTCGGGCGGCAAGCCAACATTCGTTACGTCACAGGTGCACCGCAGCTGTGGATAGCCGGGACGCGGCCGTTCGGTCCGATGTGTGTGGTGGTGCGGGCCTCCGGTGACATCTACCTCAACAGCACCGACGACGAGGGGGTCCCGGCGGAGATCGGGCACGATCACCTGTACGGACTGGCCTGGAACCCGATGACGCTCATCGACGTGCTGAAGAAGATCGACGGCGCCGACACGGCGCGGCGGGTCGGAACCGATGCGATCACACCCACTTTCGCCGCATTGCTGCCCGAGGCGTTCCCCAATGCCGAACTCGTCGACGCGGAGCCCGCGATGCGCGCGGCGCGGCGCGTCAAGACACCCGATGAAATCGAGGCGATGGACACCGCACTTCGGGTCGCCGAACGCGGACTCGCCGCCGCCCTGGCCGAATTCGCGCCGGGAGTGTCGGAGCGGACGCTGGCGGGGGCGATGATGGAGGCCATGGCCGCGGGCGGGGTGAGCACGCCGGCCACCCAGGACGCCGCCTGGGTGACCTCAAAGGAACGCCCGTGGCGCCGCGCCGGTTCGGGCGAGGTGGGAGCGGGCGACCTGGTCGCATTCGCGGCCGGGGCCCTGGCGAATGGCTATGTCGCGGAGGTGGGCCGCACCTGGCCGGCCGGCGATAGCGTCGACGATCAGACCCGCAAGCTGTTCGGGCGGTCGAATACGTTGTACGACAACATGCTTGCGGCCTGTCGTCCCGGTGCGCCGACATCCGACCTCCTCGGGGCCTATGAGGCGGCCGGCGAGCCGATACCGCCGATGCCGATCGCCCACGGGTTGGGGCTGGGCTTCGATCCGCCGGTGGTGTCCGAAACCTTGCTGGCCGCCGGCGAACACGACGTGCTGGAGGCCGGCATGGTGCTGGCGATCACCGGCTATGTGTGGCGGGAAGGCACCGGCGCGGTATTCCGCCGGGATACCGTTCACATCACCGAAGGTGGTGTGAACGTGCTGACCATCAGCCCGTGCTGGTCTGGGCCCTGAACCGGACGTACGCAGTTCACCGGTCGGCTCGGGCAGCCTGGTCCCCCGCAGCCGGAATGGATTTGCACCGTTCGAGAGCCGGAGCGGAGGCGACGATTTCCATTGGCGGATTGCCTGATTCGCCTGAGTTCATCGGACCAGCCCGTTAGCGATGAGGGCGGTGTTCTGCTCGACCCAGGCGTCATCGAGGACGCGTTCGTTGGCCAGCGCCATCACCACCGTGCCACCGATCATGTCCACCAATACGCGGGCGTCGACGTCGTCGGCGGCGCGTCCCTCGGCGGCGGCCTCGTCGAGGTAGCGCTGCAGCAAAAGGTATGTGCTGCCCTGAAGGCGGCTGAGCAAGCGTGCCGACAGGCCTGGCTCCGCGGGCAATTCGGCCATGAGGCCTGATAACGCGGTGTGCACCGCCGGTCGGCTGAACAGGTCGATCGTAGCTCGTATCAGAGTGCGAACAACGTCCGCCGGATCGCCGGTCAACGGGAGCTCAGCACTCGGTGGCGTGGGAAACACCGCCTCGTAGACCAATTCGACTCTGTTCGGAAACCGTCGATAGACCGCCGGCGGGGTTGCCCCGGCGCGCGCCGCGACCAACGGGATGGTCAGTCGTGTGTAGCCGATTTCGTCCAGCAGTTCGATCGTCGCAGCAAGCACCGCCTCGTCGATGCGGGTGTCCCGCGGCCGTCCCTGCGACCGCACGCCAGCGCGTCGCTGTTGCTGATCAGCCTCGCTCATTGACTCCATTACGTTCAGATCGTAATGTTTTGCGCGCCGGTAGACAATCGCGCGGGCCCCAGGAGGCGCTCTCTCACCATGGTGATCGACTCACCATCTAGGCCTCTGCCTTTCCGGGTCCTGAATGCCGGTTACCGGGTGGCCCGTAGGCTGGGTGTCCATCCGCTGCCCCTGCGCAAGCACGCATTGATGGATCGGGCCATGCGCCGCGCGAGAGGCCTGAAGGATTTTGGTGATCCGCGCTTCGAAGACGGCCTCGACCGTCTGATCGAGTCGCTCGAGAGCGAGGATCGCCTCAACGGTTTTGGGCGCATACTCGCCACGTCGCACATCACCAATCTGTTGCGCCAGCGGTTGCTGTTCACCGAGCACCTACGCCAGCACCCTGAGATTCGTGACGAGGTAATCGCGAAGCCGATCATTCTTGTCGGCGCACCACGCACGGGGACCACAATCACCCATCACTTGTTGAGCCAGGACGACCGTTTCCGCTACCCGATCACGTGGGAATGCGATGAGCTCCATCCGCCGCTGGATCCTGCCACCATGCGTACTGATCCGCGAATCAGGCGCAGTGACAGGCAGATCCGCCGCACCCTGTCGCTGGCCCCCGATCTCGACGCCGCGCATCCGATTGGCGCGCGGGAGGCCCAGGAGTGCGCGCTACTCCATGCCTATGCCTTCCACAGCGCGACTTTCCACGTCATGTTCAACTGCCAGGCCTATGACCGGTGGTTGACCGAGCAGGACCTCACGTGGGTCTACCAGGAGCAGAAGCTGCTGTTGCAGTACATGCAAAGCGGTGGCTTACGCCCCTCGGAGAGTTGGCTGCTGAAGACACCTCCGCACATGGAGAACATCGACAAGATCCTGGCGGTCTTTCCCGACGCGCGCTTCGTCACCACCTACCGCGAGCCGACAGAGATCGTCGCCTCCAGCTGCAAGCTGGCCGGGACCGTTTTCGGCATGGTCGAAGATGACGTCGATTGGCACGACCATGGCCGCTACATGCGCTGGCGCACCGGCAGGATGCTGACGCGCAATGTCGAGTTGCGTCGGCAGTACGCGCAGGAGTCGAAGCGTTTCATCGACTTTCCGATGGACCGGATGGTGCGCGACCCCATGTCGTGCGTGCAAGAGATCTACGAGTTCTTCGGCATCGAACTCACCGATGAGGCCCACCGCAAGATGAGCCGGTTCATGGATGAGCGCGGCCTGGCGAAGCGCAAGCCCAACATCTATGAGGCTGCCGACTACGGGCTCGACATCGACGAGTTGTGGCCGCAATTGCAGTTTTACCGCGACTTCTACGGAATCGAGGACGGCCGTGACCGATGACTCACAGCAACTCCTGCGTGCGGCCTGGCGACGCTTTCGAGATCTTCACGATGAACTGCTCGAGATCGCGTTGGCCCAAGGCGATCTCGACGACGGTGCGGCGGCGGCCTTGCTGGGACGCCTCGTCGGCCACATCCAATACATGGGCCTGCAACTGCGCAGCGATCCTGCGCGGCCGAATCTCATCAACGGCCAATACGCATCGTGGAATTGGGGCCACTCCAATCCCGACACGCTGTATCTGACGGCGCGCGTCGATGACAGACACGACTACCGCGTTCACGGGAAATTGGGTTCTGTTGCGCAGACGACCTTCGGCGTCTACGCCGGTAAGGACGATCAAGCCCAAGCGGTGAAGGTGCTCTCCGAAGAGCTCGTTGTCGGTGATGACGGTTCGTTTGAGATCTTCTTCAGCCGCCAGAGGATGGGCGACACGAACTGGTTCCAGCTCCCGGCGGGAGCCGACTCGTTCTGTTGTTACCAAACATTCGGCGACTGGGACAATGAGGCCAAGGGCGCGATTCGTATCGAGTGCTTGAACCCAGGCGATCCGGTCAAGCCGGATTCGCTCAAGCAGGCGATCGCGGCCTTCGACGCGCACCTCGTGGCGTCCCGCGAGCTATTCACTATGTGGGTCAAGGACATTCCGGCGCGGGTATTCGGCGCCCTGCCCAAGAACTTCGCCATCCCCCCGCTCCAACCTCCTTCAGCGATGGCTGGTGCATGGTTCGTCCCCATATCTTGGGCACTAGAGGATGGCGAAGCGCTCGTGATCGACTACGAGATCCCTCTCGGTTCGCCGTACGTCGGAATCTGCTTGACCAATCGGTGGAGTGAGATGATCGATTTCGACACTCGGCAAACCAGTCTCAACCTCGCGCAATCCCAAGTTGACGACGGACGGGTGCGGGTCTTGCTGTCGACCGAGGATTTCGGCGTGCACAACTGGCTTGACGCCCGTGGGTATGGCAATGGCGTGGTGACTTGGCGGGCTAGCACACCGCATCAGCCGGCAACACCGACACTGACCGTCATCCGAACGGATGAGCTGGACGAGCACTTCGGACCGGAACAGCGGATCAGCGCGGAAGAACGGGGTCGCGCCATCGAGGCGCGGACTCGTCACTTCGCGGAGCGGAACGCCCTCTAGGTGGCGAGGGGCCCTGCCTGGCGCTGGCGTCAACCCGGCGCCGATGTGTTGACCGCCAGCCCGTTGGCGGGCCTCGGATCCGGACGTCATCCACTGAAATCACTTGCTTCACTTTAGCTTCAGTGGTCTCGGAGTCGACTTTTTTGTCGGTGGGCTCCGATAGTTTCGCGGTGTGAGTGTAGATCCCGAGGCGGTGTCGGCGGCTTTCGACACCATCGACGACGCCTTGGATATTCTGGTCGGCAACGACTGCGAGGCATTCGCCACCCGCGAGCAGTTAGCGCTTTTGGAACGCTCCGAGAAGGTGCGCCGCCGACTGTCGGCCGTCGAGCATCCGCTGATCAACAACCTGGCCCGCCAGGCCACCCCGGAAGAGTTGGGCGGCAAGCTGTCGCATGCGATCGCCGAGGCGACGCTGATCAGCCGCGCCGAAGCGTCGCGGCGCATTCGCGAAGCCGCCGACTTGGGGCCGCTGCGCGGGCTGACCGGCGAACCGCTGCCACCGGCGTTGGCGGCCACAGCCGCCAAACAGCGGGAGGGCACGCTTGGCGCCGGGCAGGTTGCGGTCATCCGCAGGTTTTTCCACCACCTGCCCGGGTGGGTGGACTTCGCTACCCGCCAGGCTGCCGAAGCCGACCTGGCCACTCACGGAGCGCACTACCGCCCCGAACAATTGGCCGAACTGGCCGATCACATCGCCGATTGCCTCAACCCTGATGGCATTTACACCGACGAGGACCGCGCGCGTCGCCGTGGCCTGACGCTGGGTAAGCAAGGCCCCGATGGCATGTCGGAGTTGCGCGGCACGATCAGTCCCGAACTGCGGGCCACCGTTGAGGCCGTGCTGGCCAAGCTGGCGGCACCGGGCATGTGCAACCCTCTCGACGACATCCCATCTGTGGACGGCACACCCAGCCAGGACGCTATAGACCGCGACGCCCGTAGTGCCGCGCAGCGCAACCATGATGGGCTCAATGCGGGCCTGCGAGCGCTCCTTTCCTCGGGAAAACTAGGCCAGCACAACGGCTTACCGACCTCCATCGTGGTCACTACGACGCTGGCCGAGCTGGAGGCCGCCGCGGGCCGGGGCCTCACCGGCGGTGGCACCATCCTGCCGATGAGCGATGTGATCCGGCTGGCCCGCCACGCGCGTCACTATTTGGTGATTTTCGACAAGGGCAAGGCGTTGGCGTTGTATCACACCAAACGCCTGGCCTCCCCCGGGCAGCGAATCGTGCTGTACGCCAAGGACCGTGGGTGCTCGGCGCCCGGCTGCACTGTGGCGGGCTACTACTCGGAGGTCCATCACGTCACCGACTGGGCCAAGTGCCGTCGCACCGACGTGAACGACCTCACCTTCGCCTGCGGAAGCCACCATCGCCTGCTCAAACCCGGCGGCTGGAGCACCCGCAAGAACGCCAAACGCGACACCCAATGGATCCCGCCACCCCATCTGGACCGCGGCCAGCCTCGCACCAACACCTTTCATCACCCCGAAAAGCTGCTCCGAGACGGGGACGACGACGAGCCCTAACTCACGGGGTCGACTCTGCCAGGGCGGCGTCGAGCAGATCCCCGACGCGATGCCGCTCCCACACGAACAACAAGTTCGACAGCATCTGCAGCGGCGCGCGCACACCCTCGTCGTTCCTGATGAGGGGATGCTCACGACTGTTCGGTATCGCCTCGAATCGCTTACGAATCAACGCCGGCACCCCGAGCAGCCAGGCGACCCCCATCGTCGCCGCGTAGAGCAACGTGTGCCGACGCAACCGAACCGGATCGAGTTCCGTTCCGCCGCAACGATGGAACTCGCTGACGAACAGCTGCAGGAGCTCGTCGAGATGGGAGCCCCACAGCTCGGTTTCGGCACCGGACATGGCCCCCCAGATCGCCATGCCTAGATTCATCTGGCTGACGCATCCCCAGTCCATCAGGCCGCAACGCAGAATGCCATCGGTGTCGCGCCAGAACCATGCGTTATCGATGTTGGCGTTCCAATGGCACAGCGCGACATAGTCGGAGTCGCCGGCCAGTAGGCCCGCGATCGTGTTCTCGTGGTCGGCGAACCGCGGCACGTCTGCGCGCAGGCGCGCGATGAACTCCGGTGAGCACGCCGGAAGCAGCCCGGGGTCCCTTTGGGCGAATTCGGCCAGCTGGTCCACTCGGCGTTCCAGCTTATCGACCGACAGTGGTGCCCGCTCCCCCACCGTCGCGGCCGCCACGTCCAGCGGGAAGGGCGCGGTCAGCTCTGCCGGGAGGCGCCCGGATCGATGGGTGCCGGCAAGCTGGGCCAGCGCGGTGAGCAGCGCGCGGTAGTGCCCGAGGGGTTCGGGCATCTCGTAGTCGAGGCACTTGTGATATTGCCGTTCGATCCCGTTGTCGCCAAATCGGATTCGTTCGGTGATAAGTATTCCGGTACCCGTCTGGCGGTGATAGTCGGCGAACTGCGCCCGGGGTACCGCGATGGGAAATTCCGGCGCGCAAGACAGCGCGGCGAACCGCACTTCCGGCTCCATTTGCGTCTTTCCGCGGTCACGTGCCGGGTCGTCGAAATCGCGCGAGAATTTGACGAACAAGTCGGTGTGCAGATCCGTTGCGGCCTTGGCGTATTCGACGGAGAGCATCACCTTGCGTCCCGTGCTGCCGCCGGCCACCTCCCGAAACCCGGTAACGCGCGTGATGCTGTTGTCCCGCAATGCTCCGGAAGCGAGAAAGGCGTCGGTGAGGAAACGCGCCCCACCGCTTTTCAGCGCCGCGGGGTCGGCCGGAAACGCCAACCCATACTGGTCGCCGACGGCCCAATGTGAATTCAATTGCTTACCAGGTTTGTTCGGCCGCGCGCACCAGCATATGGTTGACCGCCACCCGGCGGTCACGGGTCACCATGAACAGCACCGCGTCGGCGATGTCTTCCGGGCGCAACTTGACCATGCCGGCGGTCTGGCGCTCGAACGCTTCCCGCGACGCCTCGGCGAGGTGGCTGAAGATCTCGGTGTCGACCGTCCCGGGGCCCACCACTCCGACCCGGACCCGCTTGCCGAGCACCTCTTGCCGAATGCCCTCGTTGAAGGCGTTCACCCCGAATTTGGTCAGCGAGTAGACCGCGGTGTTGGGTCGGGCCACCCATCCCGCGGTCGAACTGATGGTGACCAGATCGGCGACGCCGCGCGGCGAGTCGGCGGCGGCGTCGATCAGGTGCGGAAGCGCCGCGCGGGTGACATAGAGGACCCCTTGCACGTTGACCGTCACCATGGCGTCCCAATCCCGCAGCGACGCCTCGGCCGCGGGCCCGGACTGCATCAACCCGGCGTTGTTCACCACGGTGTCGAGCCGGCCGAACTCCGCGACGGCGCGTTGCACGGCCGCCGACACCTGCTCGGCGTCGGTGACATCGGCCGCCACGGCCAGCGCTGTGCCGCCGGCCGATTCGATGTCGGCTTTCAGCTCGGCGAGCCGATCCGCGCGGCGCGCGAGCAGGGCCACCGCCGCGCCTTCCGCGGCGAGCGCTTTGGCGGTCGCGGCCCCGATACCGCTGCTGGCGCCGGTGACCAAGGCCGCAGTGTGTGCAAGTGTCCCCGTCATGCGCCCAGTATCTCGTGTAGCACGTACTCGGTGTGCTCGCCCAGATCCGGCGCGCCACGGGCGATGCGCGCCTGGCCGCGCGCCATCCGCCAGGACGGCCCGACGATCGGCCGCTGGCCCTCACGGTGATCACTGACGAACCGATACAGCTCGCGGTCCCATAGTCGTTGATCACCGATCACATCGAGGGAAGTGGCGCTCTTGCCGGCCGGAACCCCCGCCGCACGCAGGCGATGCGCGAGTTGCTCGGCATCGTGGCTTCGAATGAATTGCGCGAGGTCGGCGTCGAGCGTCTCGGCGTGGTGCCGTCGCTCGTCCGTGGTGGCGTAGCGGCATTCTCGGGAAAGCGAGCCCGCACCGAGCACATCGCACAGCCCGCGCCATTGCGCGTCGTCGGCGACGGCCACCGTGATCCAGGCGCCGTCCGCGCAGGGGTAGCAGCCATTCGGGCACAGGTCCGGGTGATCATTACCATTGGGCCCGAAGGCTTGCCCCGTCAGGGCCTGCTCGAGCAGGCAGTCGCCGATCATCGACGACAGGGTTTCCACGGCCGATAGGTCGACGAACTGCCCGGCGCCGCTGAGCTCGCGATGCAGCAACGCGACCACGGCAGCGTAGGCGGCGGCCGCACCGACCGTCGAATCGCCGTAGCGCATGCTCGTCCCGAGCGGCGGCCCACCGCGATAGCCCACCAGCGAGGCGAGCCCGGCCAGGGCGGCGAAGCATGGCGCGTAACCGGTTTGATGGCCCAGCGGTCCGTCGTTGCCCCACATCTTGATCGACACGGAGATGATGTCCGGCTTGATCTCCTGGAGCTGCGCATAGCCCAGGCCCTGGCGTTCCATCGCACCCGGGCGCAGGTTGTTGATGACGATGTCGCTGCGCGCGATCAGCTCCCGCAGGCGCGCCATGCCCTCGGCGGACTTGATGTCGAGGTCCACACTGAGGATTTCGGGGTTGATGCTCAGGAAGTAGGGCGCATGGTTGATGTCGGTGCCACCGTAGGCTCGCATCTCCTCGGGGCTGTCCGCGGTTTCGATCTTGATGACCTCGGCGCCCAGCATCGCCAGCAACTTGCCCGCGTAGGGGCCGGCCCACACCTTGGTGAGTTCGACGACCCGCACCCCTTCCAGCGGCCCACCGCGCGGATTCCTGGGCGGCTTGAGTTGTGCCGACTTGATCCGCGGCCGTGGGCGCGGGGTAGCGATGCGTCCGAGCACCTCTCCCGTGTGCTGGCCGAGAGTGGGTGCGGCGGAGGTGATCCGAGCCGGCGACGCGCTGAACCCGTATGGCACCGTCGGATACGCCGCGCCGCCGAGCACCGGGTGCGTCACCTGCTGGAAGAAGCCGCGGTGGCGGTACTGCGGCGAATCGTGCAGGTCCGCGGCGCCGTTGACCGGCACCAGCGGCACGCCTTGGCGCTGGGCTTGGTCGGATGCTTCGTCCTTGCCGAGGGCCCGGATCCACGCCGCGAAGCCCCGCTGGAATGCGCCGACCTTTTCCGCGGTGACGGAGAACTCCAGCCAGTCGTCCTCAAACCCGTCTAGCCAGTCCGGATGACCCATGAGTTCTTTCAGGCCGAGCCAGTGGGCGCGGCTGGTCATGTACAGGTACACAAAGCCATCGGCGCACGCGAAAAATGCTGCGGGGCCGGCCTGGTCGTAATCGCCGCGGTGGCCCTCGGCGGTCACCTCGCCGGTGATGAATCGACCCAGGATGCAGTCGGCACGCGAGGCCAGCACGGCATGTTCGGAAATGTCGATGGAGTCGCCGTGGCCGCTGTGCAGGCGCGCGAAGAGCGATGCCGTCACGCAGAGCGCGGCGTCCAGTCCGGCTTCGTAGTCGGCCAGGAACCGGCCGGGCCCCTGCAGTGGCGGCTTGGCGGGATCAGGGTGACTGGGCGTGTGGTACCCCCAGCCGCTGGCATGGAAGACGTTGATGCTCTTGGCATTACCGAACTCGGCCGGCGCGCCCTGCCCGAACGGCGTGATCGAGCAGAACACCACATCCGGATGTCGCTGCGCCCAGTCGATGGCGTGGTCGTCGATGACCGCGTCCACCGTGCTGATGAGCTTGTGGATGGTCTCGACGTCGGCTTCCGAGCCGCGATCCAGCACGACGGACTGCTTGTTGGTGTTCAGGTACGCGAACAGCCCGCTGCCGTCGCACCCGTCGGCCATGATGGGAGCCATCGCCCGCGTCGGGCTGCCGCACTCCGGCGTCTCGACCTTGATGATCTCGGCGCCGAAGTCGGCCAACAGCTTTCCGCAGTACTCCCCCGCGACGGACCCGGCCAGCTCAACGACCCGGAAACCCGTCAGCGCCGACATGCGACCTCTTCCAAGACGGTCAGGGCTTCGCGCGTCCCGAGCGGCTCAGGCGCCACTCCGGCGGGAAGTTCAGGTCGTTGTCCTTGACCACGTTGTTGAGACCCTTCTCGAAGGTACCCGCGGTCAGGTCGACCTCCTCTGCGTCGTTGGTGATCATCGGCAGCATGCCCTCGACCATGCCGGTGAGCAGGCTGCCGAAGTATTCACCCTTGTGCTGCTTGTAGAGCTCCAGGAAGGTCTTCTGCACCGCGACGGTGTCGGTCGGGCGGGAGCGGGAGCACGCCATCGCGTACTTCAGCGTCTCTTCTTCCAGTTTCTCCCGGGGCACCACGCTGTTGACGAAGCCGCACTCGTACATCTCCTTGGCGCTGAACGGCCGCCCGGTGAACAGCATTTCGGAGAACTTGCGCAGGCCCATCGTCTCGGCCCACCACCACAGTCGCGGGCCCCAGCCCACGTAGCGGAACGCCGGGTGGCCGAAGAGGGCGTCGTCGGATGAGATCACCAGATCGGCGTCGCCGGCCTGGTAGAAGTGCCACCCGTAGCAGTAGCCCTTCGCCTCGATGATGCTGATCTTGCGCAGCTCCTGAAGCGGGCGGTTGCCCGCTCGGGCCTTGGCGTAGAAGTCGGTGACGGTCGAAAGGTAGCGATACGATCCGCCGGGCGGGTACTTGACGTCGTCATCATTGATCGCCAGCTCGTGCAGGAGCGGCATGCCGGGGTTCTCCAGCATTCCTCGCTGTTCGGGTAGGTCGCCACCGCTTCCGAAATCCTGGCCCTCGCCCCGGATCACGACGACCTTGACGTCGTCGTCCACGTTGCACTTATGGATTAAGTCGGCGTAGTTCTGCCGCATGCCCAAGGTGGTGGAGTTGAGCTCCTCGGGGCGGTTGAAGGTGATGTAGGCGATCCGGTTCTTCTTGTCCTTCTCGAACTTGATGTACTGCTCGGCTTCCTTCTTCATTTCTTCGTAATCGTATTCGGGCATCGTCGTCTCCAACTTCTCTTGAATAGCGTTTATTTGAGCAAGCTGCCCGCGTCGACGGGAAGCGAAACGCCAGTGACATAACGAGATTCGTCAGAGGCGAGGAACAGGACCGCGTTGCTGATGTCCGCGGGTTCCACCCATGGCACAGGCAGGGTGTGCATCATCTGTGAGATGGGGGCGAAGTCGTCCGGCCCCGGATTTTCCAGGTCCGGGCGGAAGAGCCGGAACGTGTTGTCATTCATCACCATCGTGGTGCTTACCTGGGTGGGTAGCACCGAATTGACGCGGATCATGTGCTGGCCCAGCTCGACGGCGAAGGCACGCATCAGGCCGATGACGCCATGCTTGGCCGCGACGTAGTGGCCGGTGTTCGGGTAGGCCTTGCGCCCACCGACCGAGCTGGTGAGCACGATCGATCCGCCTTGGCCACCCGAGAGTATTTGTGGGACACCCGCTTTGACCGTATGCCAAACGCCGGTCAGGTTGATGTCGATCATGTCCTGCCAGACGTTCTCCCGGATCTTGTGCAGCTTCCTGCCGTCGGTACCCACGCCTGCGTTCGCGACGATGATGTCGAGCCGCCCTAGTTGTTCCACACCGCCGTCCACTGCGGATTTCAGCGCCTCGTAGTCGCGGACGTCCACCTGCGCGGTGACGATCCGACGGTCTTGGGCTTTCACCAAGTCGGCCGTCTCGGCCAGGTCTTCCGGCGTCGAGTGTGGATAAGCCAGGTTCTCGATCGGCCCGCAGACGTCGATCGCGATGATGTCGGCGCCCTCCTGCGCTAAGCGCACCGCGTGGCTGCGACCCTGACCGCGGGCGGCACCGCTGACGAACGCGACCTTGCCCTCGACCCGGCCGGTCATCAGGGCACCACGGTGGGCAGAGTTTCCCAGCCGCGCACCGACGACGTTGGGCTGAGCGTGGCGTTGGCCAGATCGGGCTCCCACTCCGGGAAGCGCTTGAGGATTTCCTCGAGGGCGACACGGCCTTCCAGCCGGGCCAGCGCCGAGCCCAGGCAGAAGTGGGCGCCGACGCTGAACGTGAGGTGCGGGCGAGCGGGGCGATGAATGTTGAATTCGCCCGCGTCGGGACCGAATTGGCGCTCGTCGCGGCAGGCCGCCCCGAGCAGCATCAGCATCACGCTGCCTTCCGGCACCGTCCGGTCATAGAGGCTGACGTCGCGGGTCACATAGCGTGCCATGTGCGGCGCGGGTGGCTCGAAGCGCAGCAGCTCCTCGATTGCCTGCGGGATGAGTGCGGGGTTCTCGACGAGCTCGCGACGCTGGTCGGGGTGCTCCGCGAGAACTTTGCCCGCCCAACCGATCAGCCGCGTCGTGGTTTCGTTGCCCGCTCCGGCCACCACGTTGAGGTAGACGAGGATCTCCTCGCGCCTCAGCCGCCGCGTGGTCCCGGTCTCGTCGACGAACTCGACGTTGAGCAGCTCGGTCATGATGTCGTCGGACGGATTGTCGGCACGCCAGTCGATGTAGGCCTCGAACTGCTCGCCTACGGACAAGCCATGCTCGGCGGCACTCATCGGCTTGCCGGGTTCGGTGCGTAGTTGGGCGTTGCCGCGATCGCGGATGTACTCCTGATCTTCTTCGGGAATCCCGAGCAGTGCGCTGATGACCTTCATCGGCATGATCGCGCCCAGGTCGGTGACGAAGTCGAACCGCCCCGACCCCACCAGTGGATCCAGCGATTGCGCGCAGAACTCGCGGATCATCGGCTCCAGCGCGGCGATCTTGCGGGGGGTGAACATGCGCGACAGCAGCTTGCGGTGCACGTCGTGGATCGGCGGATCCTCGAAGATCAGCATGCCCGACGGGATCTCGAGGTTGGCCTTGATCAGTTCCATGATCACGCCGCGCGCGGAGCTGTAAGTGCCGTAGTCGATGATTGCCTTGTTTACGTCGGCGAATCGGCTCAGCGCGTAAAAGTCGTATTCGGAGTTGTAGTACAGCGGCGCCTCGTCACGCAGGCGCTTGAACATGGGATATGGGTCGGCAATGAGCTCGACATCGTATGGATCGAAACGAACATGGCTATCGGTGCTCGCCGTCACGAAATCCCTCCTACTGCAGGCGTTTCCGGGCGCCCGCACCGGCTACGACAGTGCCGGCGCTGCCGGTCTGTCAGCGCCGGATTGGGCTCGGCCAATTTATACACTCCGCTTAATCATATTGCTCGCACGTGCACACGGGTTTTGGCTGAAATGGCCCGCGAACGTGGACTTACTCTATTCTCGTAGAGAACCATACAGCGGGTGCCCTGGCAAGAGCCAGAGCCACGTACGCCGTGTCCGGCCCGCACGCTCACCCGGATCCGGCTACCCGGCTGCGGCGCGCTGGTGGCAGGCCGTCGCTCCGTGTCAGGCGCCCCTTGTTCGGACTTTTGAGAATCCCCGCCGCCATCGCGGACAAGATCCCGTCCAGCTGCTCCGCGGTATCGATGAACCGGTCGCCATGGGCGAGCCGCTGCAGCAGACCGTTGATAAACGTCAGTGTGACGTTGCTGAGGTCCTCGACTACCGCCGGTTCCAGGTCCGCGCCGTGTGGCATCAGTTGCACGAGGATCTCCCGATGCAACTTGGTGAACTCGTCCGTGGCCTGCTGCAAGATCGCGGCGAGCGCCGGGTCGCGAGTGGCTTGCATCGTCAGCTCGTACCGGGCCTTGGTCCGCGACAACTGCGGGTCAGTGGCGGCCTGAATGACCACCTGCGACAACCGCGAGGGTGAGGCATCGTCTTTCTGATCGGTCGAGCTGTCCGCCACCGATTGCAGCTCGGCGAGGTCCAACTCGGCCAGCCGCTCGGCCGCGGCGCGCAGCAGCGCCGAGCGGGTGCGGAAATAGAACGAGGTGGTGCCGTCGGGCACGCCGGCTTTGCGGTCGACTTTGAGGTGGCTCAATCCCTTGGCCCCGTCGTCGGCCAACAACTGGATCGCCGCATCGCATAAGTCGCGGCGGCGCTCCGCAGGGTTAGGCTTTCGTCGTTTGTCCATACCGGGTCCCGTGATCTTGGACCCGGAGATTACTCTATATTCGTAGTGTCAGTAAAGAGCCGTCGGCGATAGCCCACATCCCTCCCTGCCGAACAACAGGGCGGGCGGGCATCGTGTTAGCTCCGGGAACTCAAGCGAGCTCAGGTACAGGGAACCCCGTGCGGACCGCCAACCCAATGGCCGGGCGGCGACTGCCAGGGACAAATCTGCTTGATCTGCCCAGGTGGCAGCGGATTCCAAGGACCATGGTCGACGACGTGCGGACCCGGCGGACCCGGTGGTATCCATGGGCCGGGATCAGCTTGTGCCACACCTGCACCGAATCCGAGGGTGGCAGCACCCAGTGCGCCAGCGATTGCGGCCGCACTTGCGATTTTCTTCATAATCATGGTGATTTATCGCCTTCTTTCAGTCCCCGGGCTCCGCCCGACGTGAGCGGTGTCCCGCGTGTGGACCGATTCGCGACCCAATGAATTGGTGTGTGTCGAGGTTACCCTCCTTTTCGGAATGTCAAACCCGGCCGTAGCCAGCTGGTGGCCTAGCCATCGTTTTGGCCGGTAACGCGGCTGGGCCGCTTGTAGGGTTCTTTACCGGAACGAAAATGGACCAGTTTGCTGTCGGCTTTCTCAGCGCATTCGGCCTTCCGCCGGTGGAGTTCGTCGATCTCGCCGGAGATCTCGGCTGTCGATTTATCTCGACGGTCGTGCAGGGACTGCCATTGGTGCCGCTGGGTTATCCTCCTTTTTCTTTGAAGGACGCCGCACTCAGGCGAGACATGCTTGCCGCCATGGATCACCGCGGCGTGCAGATCTCGCTCGGCGACGGATTCCTGGTGCTGCCCGGCTCCGATACGCATGGGTTCACCGCGGATCTCGACGCGTTGGCTGAGCTCGGTGTTCCGCAGATCGACGTCGTGAGCCTGGATCCCGATCTGAGCCGCACCTTCGACCAGTTCGCGGTCCTGACGGAACTTGCCGCCCAGCGCGGCATCCAGACCGTCGTCGAACCGGTGCCCGGGCTGACGGTCGGCGACTTGGCCACCGCACTGGCCGCCCGCGAATACGTCGGGCGGTCCGATTTCCGATTGCTGATCGACACCATGCACTTGGTGCGGTCCGGATCCAGCCCCGCCGACGTCGCAGCCATTGCCTCCGACCACATCGGCTACGCCCAACTCAACGACACGACACTGCAGCCACGCATGGACAACTACATGGAGGAAGCCATGTTTGAGCGCATGGTTCCCGGCGAAGGTGAACTACCGCTCGGCGACATCCTTTCCGCGCTTCCGCCTGACATCGGGATCGAACTCGAAGTGCCGAGACGATCGCTGGCGCTGGCGGGCATCAGCCCGATCGACCGGCTCCGGCCGTGCGTCGAGGCGGCGCGTCGGCTGTTGTCGGAGATTCAGCCTAGGTAGCCGGCCCGGGCGCCCGGCGCGCAAACGACGGCGCATGCTCGGGTCGCACTCCAACGCCGACGAAGTAAGCCGGCACGGCCGACAGCCATGGCAACCGTCGCATCACGCCGAGCAGCGCCGCGGGCGGCGTGGGGTCCGCCCCGCGCAACAACGGCCCGAGCAACATCCGGTGCAGCACCCGCTGCACCAGTTGCGTCACCACCGTGGGGAACACGCGGCGGCGGTGCACCGCGGCGAGGTCGCGGCCGCCGACCCGGTGCCGTCGCAGCGGTTCGGCCAGCACGGTCGCGGCCGCTACGGCGTCCTGGATCGCCAGGTTGATGCCGACGCCGCCCAGCGGCGACATCGCGTGCGCCGCATCACCGATGCACAACAGCCCCTCGGTGTGCCAACGGCGCAGCCGATTCACGTGCACGTCCAGATGTTTGACGTCGTCCATGGATTGCAGCGCCGCCACCGACTCCGGCATATCGGGTAGCAACTCTTCGACGTCGCGCCGGAACGCTTCGATGCCACGCGCCCGCAATTGGGCGTCGGTGCCCTTGGGCCCGAGGTAGGCGATCTGGAAGTAGCCCTCCCGCGGGATCACGGCAAGACCCTTACCCGGACCGAGGCGCGGCAAGAACGAGTACTCCGTGTCTTCGTTGTGCGGCAACCGAAACCACCACACGTCGAACTTCACCGGGTATTCGCGCGCCTTCAGTCCGGCCTCGTGATGCGCGATCGACCAACGGCCGTCGCAGGCAACGGTCAGCTCGGCCCGCAATTCGCCGGGGCCGTCGGGCCCGCAGTAGCGCACTCCAGCAACCCTGCCGGCCTCCCACAGCAGCCCGGTGACTTCGGTGTTCATCCGCAGCGAGAAGCTCGGCTCCACCTGTGCCGCATCCGCTAGCAGATTGAGCAAGTCCCACTGCGGCACCATCGCGACGAAGGGATGGGGCTGGCGCAACCGCTCGAAGTCGACGTAGGTCACCGACCGCCCGTTGGACTCGAGTTTCGCGGTGCGGACCTCGGTGAAAGGCAAGGCCGCGAAGGGCTCCCACAAACCCAGCTCGTCGAGCAGTCGCATCGTCGTCGGATGGACCGTGTCACCGCGGAAGTCGCGCAGGAAGTCGCCGTGCTTCTCCATCAGGGTGACTTGCACGCCCGCCCGAGCCAGTAGCAGCCCCAGGACCATGCCGGCCGGGCCGCCACCGATGATCGCGCAGGTGGTCTTCTCAGCCATCAGAACTCCACCTCGAACACTGAGACGGGATCGAGGATCACGCCGGTTTCCTCGACGTAACGATCCCACAGCGTCAGCAGCTCGGCCAGCCTGTCCGGATGTGAGTCGGCCAGGTCGTGGATCTCGCCCGGATCCGAAGCGAGGTCGTACAGCTGCCAATCGCCCGGACCGTACGGTGCGGGCAGGTGCAGCGCCTTGAAGTCCCCCTGGCGAATGGCCCTGCGGCCGAACAACTCCCAGCCCGTGCCGGTATCGGCGTCGTGCACCGTCTGCGCGCCGCCCGACAGGTATGGCACCAGGGACCGGCCGCGCATGGGCGCCACCTCGCGCCCTCGGTAGGCCGTGCCCGGATGCGCGGCCCCCGCCAGTTCCAGCACCGTCGGTGCGATGTCCATGACGGTGCTGAAGGCGGTGCCGATCTGCCGCTGCCGGTCGAAGCCCGGCCAGGTGACGAATCCGACCACCCGGATCCCGCCTTCGGTGGTGAACGACTTGTGCAGCCGCGACGGCGCGGTGGCCGCTTGCGCCCACCGTGGCCCGTACCAGATGAATGAGGACGGCCGGCCGAGGTTGTCGAGGGTGTTGTCGCAATGCTTTTCGATCTGCGCGACGATCCGGGCACCGACCAGCGGCATCGCCTCAACGATGGCGCCCTCGGCGCCGTTGTCGGACAAGAAGATAACGACGGTGTCGTCGAGCTCGCCGCTTTCCGAGAGGTAGTCGATCACTCTGCCGATATTCCAGTCCATCCGGTCGACCATCGCGGCGTAGACCTCCATGCTGCGCGCCGACACCGCGCGCTGTTCGGCAGTCATCTCGTCCCACTCCGGGGCGCCGTCGGCAACGACCGGGTGCGCCTCGACGCCCGGCGGGCACAGTCCGAGCCGCTTGAGCGCCGCCAGTCGCTCCTCGCGGAGCGCGTCCGGTCCGGCGTCGTAGCGACCGCGGTATTTCGCGATGGATTCGTCCGGCGCCTGCAGCGGCCAGTGCGGCGCCTGGAAGGGCAGATACGCGAAGAACGGCCGGTCGTCGCCGGGCGCGCGTTCGCTCAGATACTGCAACAGCTTGTCGGTGTAGGAATCCGACGAGTAGAAGTCGTCCCCGACGGTGACGAACTGATCGTCCTCGGTGTAAAGCGTTGGCACCGGCGAGAAACTCCGGGCCCCTCCGCCCCCGAAGTGGCTCGCCCCGGCCGGCAGCAAGGCGAACGAGCGCTCGAACCCGCGCGCCCACGGCGACGTCTCGATGGTTGCGCCCAGGTGCCACTTGCCCGACATCAGCGTCAGGTATCCGGCGTCGCGCAGGAGTTCCGGCAACGCCACCACCCGGTCGTTCAGATAGCCCTCGTAAGCGGGAGCGCCGCGGAATCCGGGGCCGGCGACCTCGAGCATGGTGCCGATGCCGGCGATGTGGTGGTCAGTCCCCGTCAACAACATCGCCCGGGTGGGTGAGCAGGCCGGCGCGGAATGAAAATCGGTGAGCCGGATCCCCGCGTGGGCCAGCCGATCAAGATTGGGCGTCTCGATTTCGCCGCCGAACGCGCCAATATCGGAAAAACCGAGGTCGTCCGCCACGATAACGAGGAAGTTAGGCCTCTTCACGCTGAAGCATCCTGCCAGGTCCGGCGGCTGGGCGGAATGCTGCCGCAACTGCGCGTCGTTATTGTCGAGGCGGCACTGTCCGCGCCTTCGACGCTGCGATACCGGAAGGGCTTTGAGATGCTGGCACAGTTCGGGATGTCCATTCCGCTGGTCGCCGCCCCGATGTCGGGCGGCCCGACCACCCCCGCGATGGTGTCGGCCGCGACCCGCGCGGGCGGCCTGGGCATGCTCGCCGCCGGCTACAAGACCGTGGAGGCCGTCGAGGCTGAGCTCAAACAGGTTCGCGCCGAGGGAATCCCGTTTGGTATCAACCTGTTTGCCCCCAACCCGCTACCGGTTGACCCTGAGAGCTACCGCGCTTATGCCGCGATCGTTCAGCGGGACGCCGACCAGTTCGGTTTGACGCTGCCCCCAGACCCCGTCGAGGACAACGACAAATTCGACGAGAAGATCGCGCTGTTGCTCGACGACCCGGTTCCGATGGTGTCGTTCACCTTCGGCATTCCATCGCGCAGCGTGATCGCCGCGCTGCAGATTGCCAAGAGCGTCGTGGTCCAGACGGTGACCACACCCGAGGAGGCGGCGCAAGCGCACGACGCCGGGGTCGACATGCTCGCCGTGCAGGCGGTGGCGGCCGGCGGTCACTCCGGCACGCTCTCGCCGCGGAAACCGTTGACGCCGGTGCCGATCGCCGAGCTGGTCGAACGGATCGTCGCGACGGTGCCGCTGCCGGTGATGGCCGCCGGCGGGCTCGCCACCCCCGGTGCGGTCGCCGAGGTAGTCCGTGCGGGGGCCGCGGCGGCCGTGGTCGGGACTGTTCTGCTGCGCGCCGACGAAAGCGGCGCCTCAGCCACCCATCAGGCGGCCCTTACCGATCCCGCCTACACCGAGACGGTGCTCACCCACTCCTTCACCGGCCGCCCCGCCCGCGGGCTGCGCAACGCGTTCATCGACACCCACGAGGCGCAGGCGCCGCTGGGCTATCCCGCCATCCATTACCTCACCAGCCCCCTGCGCAAAGCCGCGGCCGCGGCGGGCAAGCCCGATTATGTCCATCTGTGGGCGGGCACCGGATACCGGAACGCCACTGCCGAACCCACATCCGAGATTCTGCGGCGCCTGGCTTCCGACCTATGAGTATGCGAAGCGGTTCAGCACGTCGTATCGGCCGCCGGGCGTTGCGCACGTCAGCGTGTACATGAACCGAACCGCGGTCGATTCGATTTTCTGGTAACCGGCCAACGCAGGTGACTGCTCTAGCAGCCGCAGCCTGGGGTTCCACGTCTGCAGCTCCCGCGCGTCGCGGATGCCCCACTTGATGATTCCCCTGGTGAACACCCTGGACAGCAGCGGCGCCAGCGCCGACAACGTGTCGAAATGCATTTCGCCACACTCGAATCGGTCGGTCAAGCGTTGGAGCAGCTGCCGCACCTGCTGCTCGGTCAAATACATCAGCAGGCCCTCGGCGACCACAAGCGTGGGGCGTCCAGTCGGGATCTGCTCCAGCCACTCCGGGTCGGTCACCGAGGAGCCGATCATCCGGTACCGCTCGGTGTCGTCGTAGAGGCGCCGCCGCAGCTCGATGACACCGGGTTGGTCGACGTCGAACCACAAGACCGACGCCGGCAACGCGAGCCGGAAGGCGCGGCCGTCCAGGCCGCAGCCCAGGTGCAGCACCACCGCGTCGGGGTGACGCCGCAGGAAATCCGCGCACCACTCGTCGAGCTGCTTGGCGCGCA
Organism: Mycobacterium nebraskense; assembly: GCF_002102255.1. Lineage (GTDB taxonomy): Bacteria > Actinomycetota > Actinomycetes > Mycobacteriales > Mycobacteriaceae > Mycobacterium > Mycobacterium nebraskense. Next base: position 38,326 of record NZ_LQPH01000076.1, on the reverse strand, counting down.
GGGCGACCAGGTACTGGTTCGACGCCGGCAGCGAGCTTCGGTGGATTCGCTTGAAGTCATAGTCGATCCGGTCCACGGCTTCGGCGGCCGCCTTGTCACCCAAAATGGGTCGGCGCGAACGGCTTTCGTGAGCGCGCAGATACAGCGTGACAAGGTTCGTCCACTCCACCGAGCCCCACGGCACACCGGTGAAGTCAACTTTGGTCGTCGTCATGTCTTATTCCTTCCCGCCCGATACTCGGTCCACATCTGCATGAGCTGGTCGCGGTAGCCCTGGGTGCAGAACTCGCAGAAATCGCGGAAATCCTCGACACGCTGCCGCTGTTCGGCACGGTCCTCACCCAGCACGGAAAGGGCGAACTCGGCGGGCTCGATCCCTAACCGCATCAGCGACAGCTGCGTTTCCAGAACACTGGTGAACCCACCCGGCGTGACCCGGTAGAGGTGTTGGCGGTCCGGGCTCGGCAACCGTTCCACCATGCCGCCCTCCAGCAGCTGCCGGGCAACGGTACTGATGGAGGCCTTACTCACCGATAACGCGTCGGCCAGCTGGGTCAAGGACTGCTGCGGCGGATCACAGATCAGTAGCCACCCGTATACCCGGCCCATGGTGCGGGTGGCACCGAGCAGCTCGAAGAACAGTCCGAGGCGGTCGACGAACTCGGCCTCTTCCGGGGACATGGCCCTCCGTCAGCTCGTTCAGTACATACTAAACGTAGTTTACGATAGCTGGACGAATCGTGGAAGAGCGTTCCCAGCCAGAGCGGCCTGCTCGTTGTTTTCACGCGCTCGTGCGCAATGGCAACCGGCGATTCTGCGCTATTGCGCATTGTGCTCACTGCGCCGGCGGGTTACTCCATACGGGGCGTCGCAGCTAGAACGCCTCGGGATCGCGCTGCACCTCCACCGGCACCGGGTGGCGGTACAGGCGAGACGCGTTCTCCCAGCTGAACTTACGAATCACATCGGGAGGCAGGTCGCCGATTTGTTCGTGGATCGTCTGCTGGGTGTGCGGCCAGGTCGAGTCGCAATGCGGGTAGTCCGCTTCCAGCATGATGTTGTCCACGCCGATCCGGTCCCGCTGCACGAACGACGATTTGTCCTCCACCGCGCAGAACCAGAAATTCCTCGTGAAAACCTCCGCGGGAGTCAGACTTTCGCCCAGGGCCTGCCAGGTGCCGTACATCGCGTGATAGCTGAGCATGTGGTCGAGGCGATCCAGCAGCCCGGCGACCCAGCCGATTCCGCCTTCCGACAGACAGATCTTCAGGTTGGGAAACCTGCTGGGCAGGCCGGAGTACAGCCAGTCGACCGCCGCCGAGATGGCGTAGGCGAAGAACAACACGCCCTGCACGTCCGGCGGCGCGTCGTCAGTGGTGGACGGCGAGGACCCCGACGACCCGATATGCAGGTTCACGACGGTGTCCGTCTCGGCGCACGCCGCCATCATCGGGTCCCAGTGCTTCGAGTGAATGCTCGGCAATCCCAACATCGCCGGGTTCTCGCTGAAAGTGACGGCGTGGAACCCACGTTCGGCGTTCTCGTAGATCATCTGCGCGCCGAGCTCGGGGTCCAGCAGCCATGGCAACTGGCATGCAATGATGCGTTCGGGATACGAGCCCGCCCACACCTCGAAATGCCAGTCGTTCCATGCGCGCACCGAGGCCAGCGCCAAGTCGCGGTCGCTGGTCACCTGCTGCAGCCGCTGGCCGGCGAAGCCGGGCAGGAAGGACGGGAAATTTAGCGAGGCGTAGATGCCGTTCAGGTCCATGTCCTTGACGCGCTCGTGGATGTCCCAGGCGCCCCTGCGCATTTCGTCGAATCGGACCGGCTCGAAGCCGTACTCCGCCACCGGTCGGCCGACGACGGCGTTGAAGCCGACGTTGGGCAGTTCCCGGCCGTCGTAGACCCAGGTCTGTCCCCCGCTCTCGGTCTCCACGACTTTGGGCGCGCGGTCGGCGAACTTGCGCGGCAGCCGTCCGGTGAAGGTGTCCGGTGGTTCGACGATGTGATCATCGACCGAGATCACCGTGTAGCGACGCGGTGCGCGCGGCGGGTCCGGCAGGAAGGTGACCGAGCGCTGCTCGCCGGTCTTGGCGGTGGTGAAGTTCAGGTTGCCGGCCAGCTCGTCGATCGATTTCACTCGTCAATCTCCTTGCGCGGCACCGTTGTCGAGTCTGAAGTCACGGCTTCCGGTGCGGTTCACGTGAGCACATCGGGATGGGCCTTGATGGTCATCCTGGCCGCGCCGGCCCAGTACACGTCGGCGGCGCGTTCGGTGAGGGACCGCTGCATGCCCGCCATGTCCGACCACTTCATGGCCACGGGTTCCTTGCCGGTGAGCAGCACATCGTAGGCCAGCTTGCATACCCGTTCGATCGACGCCGCTCGGTAGACGGCCTCGGCCAGGTTGCGGCCGGTCGCGATGACGCCGTGGTTGGCCAGGATCGTCAGGTTCGCGGCCCCGATGCGGGCCGCCAGTTCGGCCGCGCGGGCGGGGCTGTCGATCTCGCCGTCGTAGGTGTCCACCAGGCACAGGTCATCGAGGAAGAGTGAACCGGTTTGGTGCACCAATTCGGGCAGCCTGCCCAGCGCCGCGAGCACGCAGACGTAGTACGGATGATTGTGGATGACCACTCGGGCATCGTCGCGGACGCGGTGCAGCTCGGTGTGGATATGGATCGCCGGAGTGACATCCCAACGGCCGCGCAGCACCCGGGCATCACCGTCCACCACGCAGATATCGGACGCGGTGATCTCCTGCCACCACAGCCCCCACGGATTGACGAGCATCTCGGTCTGACCGTCCGGTTGCCAGGTGATGTGTCCCGCCATGTTCTCGGCGAATCCGATGCCGGCCAGGTGGCGGAAGGCCACGGCGAGCGCCTGCTCGTCGGACAGCTCGACCCCGATCGGGGGAACCACCGAAGGCGCCCACACTTCCAGACCGCCCCGGCGCGCGTTAGGAGCATTCATGATCGGCCTCCGTTCTGGCTCGAATATCCTCGCGGAGCCGGCCTTTGGCAACCTTCCCGCCGGACGATCGCGGAAGCTCGTCGACCACGATGAGTCGTTCGGGCAATAGCTCCTTGGACACTCCCAGCGCCAGCAGGTGTTTGACCAGCTCGGGCAGCTCCAGGGTGGCCGCGTCGACGAGTTCGGCGTAGAGGCAGACCTTTTCGCCGAACACCGGATCGGGCATCGCGACCGCCGCGGCTACCGCGATAGCGGGGTGGGTGGCGACAGCATCCTCGACCTGGGTTGCGCTGATGTTCTTGCCACCGCGCAGGATGAAGTCGGAGGTTCGCCCGGTGACGGTCAGATAGCCATCCGTGTCGATTTCGCAGATGTCGCCCATGCGCATCCAGCCGTCTCGGGTGAATAGCTTGTCGTGGTCGGTCCCGCCGAGGTAGCCGAGGCTGGTCGCCGGACCGCGGCATGCGGGCTGGCCTCGTCCCGTCGCGGTGACGTCCCGTTCCCCGTCGAAGAGGCGGACCGCCATCTCGGGGACGATCCGGCCGCCGGTGCGCAGCCGGCGCTCGCGTGAGTCATCGACCGTGGTCGCGCTCAGCATTCCGGTCTCGTTCGAGCCGTAGAACTGCAGAATCTTGGCGCCGGTGAGCTCCTCGAACTCGACGGCCGGTCGGTATGGCAGCGCCTCGCCGCCGGTGAACACGACGCGCAGCGAACTCAGGTCATACCCACTGATCGCGGGATCCGCCATCAGCATGGTCAACTGCGTGCTCACACAACACAACACGCTGACCTTGTGCCGGGATATCGCCTCGCAGGTCGCCCTCGCGCTGAACCTTTCCAAGATCACCGCGCTGGCGCCGAGATAGATCGGCGTGGTGTGGCTGGTCCAGAGCCCGAAGCCGAATGGCGTCGGTATCACCGGCAGGAACGTGTCCTCCGTCGTCAGCAGCCCGTTGGCGACGGCCTTCTGGTGGAAGTAGTGCCAACGATTCTGGGTGTGCACCACGCACTTGGGCAGGCCGGTGGTCCCAGAGGTGGAGTTGATGAGGAAGACCTCGTCGGGCCCGAGTTGGGACTCGACTGCGAGCGCCTTGGGCGGTAACCGAATGTTCAGTCGTGGCGGGCCGTCATCAGCGCTCAGCACCAGGGCGGGCAGCGAAAGCCCGTCGGCGACAGTCGCGGCCTCCCCGTAGCGCTGCCGGTCGCTGATCAGGATCTTCGGTTGCGAGCTGCGCAGTATCGCCGCGACCTCACGGGTGCCCGCGCGCGCGCCGATGCCGACGACGACGGCCCCGCACCGCTCGATCGCCACGAAGAGCACGTGGAGGGCGGTGGAGTCGCCGTGCCACACCGCCACCCGGTGGCCGGGCGCCACCCCCGCCCCAGCCAGACGTTCAGCCAGATCGGTTGCGGCACGGTCGAATTGAAGCCAAGTTAGCGAGGTGCCCGGATGGTCGACATAGGCGAGACGATCCGGGGACCGTTCGGCGTTGCGGCGCACCGCGTCCGACAGCGTCGTGTCAGACCACCATCCGGCGGCGTGAAACCGGGCGAAGTCCTCGTCGGTGAATGACGGCGAGGACTCGATCTCCATGAGCAGATGATAGGGAAGCTGTGCGCGGCCCCGTCTGCTAACGCCCGCTAGGGGTCCTGCGGGGCGGGCGCGGGCGCGCCGTGTTGCGGGTCGCCGGCGACGTCGGGCGGACGCGGGTGGGGCTTATGGCAGTTGCGCGTGCAACCGCAGTTGAGGCCGATGATGCAGCCGCCCCCGCCGGCGGGTTGCACCGGCAAGGCGCCGCCCGGAGTCGGCGGGGGCGCGGGCGTCACGCTCGATGAAGAAGGGGCGGTCGCGGCCCGTGCGGTCGCGTCACCGGCCGACCAACCGAACGCGACAACCAGCGCGGCACCGCAGGCGCACAACGTCGCCGCCGTCCTGGCTTGTCCGTTCCCCACGTCTGACCACTGTAGTTACTCACCGCGCGACGCGCAGAACGCGCGGGTTTGAAAGAACACTCCAAGAAGTCACCAAGAATCTTCCAAGGACGGCCCCGGACGGTGAAGTCGACCAGTGCCCTTTGGGATCGGTAGCGGCACGCGTGGTTTGCGCTTGTCCCACCACCGCTGCCACCCGCAGCCAACTACACGGAGGTACACCGCGGATGAAAAGCAAGGTCGTCGTGCTGCTGGCCGGCGGGATGCTCGCGCTAGTGCTGCTGACGCGCTATTTCGCGCTGAGCCGAGCCGGCGTGCCGTTGGGGTGGATGCTCTACCTCGGCCTGCCGATCACCGGCGCCGGAGTGCTGTTCGCACTGCGCCTCATCGACCTGGGCGCGGGGTGGAGCACCAAGGGCGGCACCGTGGCGCACCACGGCGGCATCCACGCCCACCCGGTCGCGCTACCCGTGTCCGAGCCACCGCCTTCCGAGCGCCTCAAGCAGTTGGAAGACTTGCACGCCAGGGGCGCGATCTCGGACACCGAGTACAGCGCCCAGCGCCTACAGATCATCGCCAACATGTAGGGCGGGCGCCGCAGCCCGCCGGCGCGCCATCGGCACGCGGACCGCGTAGATGGCGGCGCTGAGCCCGAACATCACCGTGGTCAGCAGCAGCCAGCGACCCAGAAAGGGGTCCTGGGTCTGGCCGGTCGCGGCCGAATAGGTGGTGGCGCCTTGCTTGATGATGCCGGGAAGGAACACCAGCAGCGTCAGGCCCGCCCCCAGCGCGGGCACCCGGATGTGGTTGACCACCGGCACGCGCGGTGGTGTGCGCCGGACAACGGTCCGCGACAGCAGCCAGTCGAGAGACGCATAGATCGGGAACAACACCAGGTCGTGGGCGATGATGGCCGCGGCGAACCACACGATGATCGACTGCCACCACACGTGCGGGTTCCACAGCGTCACCGGCTTGATGGTGGCCACCACGTAGCCCAGGAGCGCGAACCCGGCGATCAGGGTCAGCAGATGCAACGGGTGGGACCCATAGAGCCTTACGAAAAATGCTCGCGCGCTACGCATTTGCGGCCGCCCGGAAGGCAATGGACGCCACCCACTTGGTGTTGTGCACGCCGGGCAGCGCCGGCACGATGACGCGCGCCGGGAAGCCGTGGTCCGGGGACAGGTCGGCACCGTTGACGCGCAACGCCAGCAGCGCATCGGGGTGCAGGACCTGGCTCCCTTGCAGTGTCGCGCGGCCGAACGCGCCGAAGCGCTCCAACGACGCGACGAGCGCCGACTCCGGTGCGGGAACGCCGGCCAGTCGGGCCAGGTCCGCCAGCCGCACCCCGGTCCAGGTTTGGGTGGTCGACCAGCCTTCCACGCAGGCGATCGGCAGCACGGCGGTGTGCTGCGGCATGGCCAGGAGCGCGGCGCGGTCCAGTGTCATGGGGTGGGGGCCGCCACTGAGGGTGAGCCGCCAGCGCTCCCCGCTGTTTTCCGCGGAGATACCGGCCACGACCGCGGTTCGGTTGATCACGAAGTCGTTGGGGCCGTCCCCGCGGGTGCGCCCCCGCGGGAGCAGCAGGGCGGCGGGCCGCGTGTAGCCGCCCACCGTCTGGCCCGCGGTGATGACCGTCATGAACAGCGCACCGCCGCCGACCAGGGCCAGGGCGCCGCGGCGGCTCATCGTCGCGGGGCGCGGGTCCGCGGTGACCAGCCCGTCCGGCTCCCACGGCTCCGCCTTGGTGTCGGCACGCCCGGTGCGCAGGACGTCGCGCGGTGAGATCGAGCGCAAGGCCGACCACATGGTCGGGATCTTGATCGCGATGTGCACGACGAACCCGATGATGAACACCCACGCGCCGAAGTAATGCGCGGTGTAGAAGTCGAAACCGAAGATGTAGTCGTATTGGATGTTCAGCACGCCCGTCACGATTTCGAACAGGACGCCCCCGACCAGCATCAGCAGCGAAACCCGTTCCAGCAGTTGGACAATGGATCGGGACGGCGGCCAGGCGAAGAGCCTCGGTATCACCGACCACAGCTTGGCCAGCACCACCGGGATCAGGACCAGCCCGAGTCCGACGTGCAGTCCTTGGGTCAGCCGATACAGCCATGACGGGTTGGTGGGCCAGTCGAACGTCGGGAGCTTCAGCCATCCGACGTTGCCGGGGAAGGCTTGGCCGAACCGCGGCCCGTAGGCGATGTAGGACAGCAGACCGGTGATGATGACGATCGGCAGCGTCACCAGCAGCACCGAACCGAACACGGACGTCAGCCACGGCCCCCGCAGCGGACTGCGCCACCGTTGCGCCCGCCCGACGCCCGGGGGCGGGTGCTCGGCCAGCAGGCGCCACAGCCGCGCGGGAAACCCGTAGCCGCCGGGATCGCTCGTCGGCTCGGCGTCTTCGGTCTCAGATCTTCGGATGCCGTGCATCATCGGCGATCTTCCACGACGGCGCGCCGAAAAGGGTTCAGATTCGAGAATCAGCGCCGCGCGTCAGTCCTTGCCCCGCGGCGGGGGCTGCACCTCGACGCCGGTGGCCTCGTGTTCAGGACCCGCGGCCGGGTGTTCGGCCGGGACCCGCTCGCGGAACAGGTTGCCCTCGCTCGGCCGCTGCGGCTCCGGCCGGGTGACCTGGCTGCGGTATGGCCCGGGCTTCGGGCGGGGCTTCCCGCCGGGGAAGGCCAGCCGAAAGATGCTGCGGTGCACCATCAACCACTGCTTCGAAAACCGGCCGTGGTTGTACGGCAGCGCGTAACGCTCGCAGATGTCCTTGACCTTCGGCGCGATCTCCGAGTACCGACTGCTCGGCATGTCCGGGTAAAGGTGGTGCTCCACTTGATAGCCGAGATTGCCGCTGATGACGTGGAACAGCGGGCCGCCGTCGATGTTGGCGGCCCCGACCAACTGCCGCACGTACCAGCCGCCACGCGTTTCGTCCTCCACCTCTTCCGGGGTGAAGGTGTACGTCTGATCCGGGAAATGGCCGCAGAAGATGATGGCGTGCGCCCACACGTTGCGGATGAGATTGGCCACGGCGTCGGCACCCAAGGTCCGTAGATAGGTGCTCTCCACCCCGGGCAAGACCTTGTCGAGGAAGGCGGCCGTGGCGCCGACGCGGCCCGTGCCCGACACCTTGCGAAGCCTCCTGCCCAAGCGCGATTCGGCGGGCTGGCTGATCCTGCCGCGCGAGGCGAGCTGGACGAGCGCGAAGGCGCCGGCGCTGATCAACGGCCACCCGAGGTAGTCCTTGATGATCTGCGCACGCGCCTTGCCGCCGATGCCTTTCAGGTCCTCTCGCACTTCCGACCACGGCTTCTCGCGCTTGCGTATGGCGTTGATGTCCATGTCGTGGACGGCCACACCCCACTCGAACAGGAGCGTCAGCAGCAGGTTGTAGATCGGCTGGAACAGGAACCGCGGCGCCCATTTCTGGTTCGGGTCGATCCGCATGATCTCGTAGCCGAGGTCCTTGTCCTTGCCGAGAATGTTGGTGAAGGTGTGGTGGATGTAATTGTGGGAGTGCTTCCAGGACTCGGCGGTGGACGCGGTGTCCCAGTCCCACACCGAGGAATGGATGTCGGGATCGTTCATCCAATCCCACTGACCGTGCATCACGTTGTGCCCGATCTCCATGTTCTCCAGGATCTTGGCCATGCCCAGACACGCTGTGCCCAGCGCCCACGCGGTCTTCGAGCGGGACGCAAGCAACAGCACCCGGCCTACCACCACGATTTGACGCTGCACCGAAATGACCGTCTTGATGTAGCGCCGGTCCCGATCCCCGAGGTCGGCGAACACCTCGTCGTGGATCGCGTCGAATTCTTTGGCGAGTTTTTCTAGTTCTTGTTCCCCCAAGCGGGCGAGTGGGCTTTCCACGGACTTTTCCACGACAGCAGTCACCGGCCCCTCCTTTCGATCACAGTTCGAGTTCGACGTCGCCCTCGGCGGTGTTGATGCAGATTCGGACGTCTTGTCCGGTCGGTTCGATCACGTCACCCGAGCGCAGGTCACGCAGCTTGCCCGACTTCAGCGTCCCGACACAGGTGTGGCAGATGCCGATGCGACAGCCGTAGGCGAGGTTGAGGCCGGCCTGCTCCCCGGTCTCCAAAATGGATGTGCTGCCGTCGCATTCGACTTCCTCGTCGCTGTCCAGGAAGCAGACCACTCCGCCCTCGCCGGCGTTGGCGTCGCCGCCGATCTTGGGCTGAAATCGCTCGAAGTGCAGGCGGTCCCGATCACCGTTGTTCTCCCAGTGCTCGATCAGCGCGTCGAGCATGTCGCCCGGGCCCGAGCAGAACGCCTCGCGTTCGCGCCAGTCCGGGCACACCTCGTCCAGATCGCTCGGCTCGAGCCGGCCCCGCTCCGAGGTGAGGCGCAACTCCAGCCGCATTCGTTCGTGGCGATGGTCGAGGTCTTCGAGCGCGGACAAGAACATGACCTGGTCGCGGGTGCGAGCGGAGTGGATGACGACCACGTCACCCAACTCGTCGCGATGATCAAGGCTGCGCAGCATGCTGATGATCGGCGTGATGCCACTGCCCGCGCTGATGAACAGCAGCTTGGGCGGCAACGGTTCGGGCAGGGTGAACACGCCCTCGATCTCGCCGAGCCGCACCAAGTCCCCCGGCTGGATCTTCTGCACCAGATACGGCGACACGACTCCGCCGTCCACCCTCTTGGGCGTCACGCTGACCAGTCCGTCTTCGGGCGTCGGATCCGACGTGAGCGAGTACGCCCGCCAGTGGTAGACCCCGTCGACCACCACACCAAGCCGCACGTATTGACCCGGCTTGTGGCCGGGCCATTCGTACCCGGGCCGGATCAGCACGCTCGCCGCTTCCGAGCCCTGCGGCTCGACCTGTTCGACCTTCCCGCGCAGCTCCTTGGTGGTCCAGAGCGGGTTGATCATCTCCAGGTAGTCGTCGGGCTGCAGCGGGCTGAACAACCGCCGCACCGCCCGCAGGAACAATCGCCGTCCCCATGGGACGTGGGGCTGGGCGCCGCGTTCAGCCATGCCGCTGGAGTACACACTTGTGCACTCACTTTAAACATATGATCTGAATTAGCTTGTAGTGCATCATTTGACCGACATTCAACGACCACTTATAGAACGCTTGACTGTTCACTAATCGTGAGAGAGTCCGGCCGCGGCTGACGCCATGCGTACTTGTGACGTGCCCCGACTGCGCATCACCCAAACATTTGTTCAGACAATTCTCAGCCGGTCGCCCGCCCGCGCCACCCGTCGCCGACGCCCTATTGTTCGAGGTGTGCTGATCGGCTTCCTCCTCGCGCTGGGCTGCTCGGTCTGTTACGGCACGGCCTCGGTGTTACAGGCGGCCGCGACGCGATCGGTGGAAGCCGGCAGCGGCTCGGGTGTGGATACCGTGCTGCTGATGCGCGCCGCCCGGCAGTGGCGCTACCTCGCCGGCGTCGGCCTGGATGGGGTCGGCTTCCTCCTTCAAGTGGCGGCGCTGCGCCTGGTGCCGATCTACGTGGTCGCCGCGGCGTTGGCCGCCTCGATCGCGGTCACGGGCATCGCATCCGCATGGCTCCTGTCGGCGCGGCTGTCACCGCCCGAATGGACCGCGGTGGGCGTGGTGTGCGCAAGCCTCGTCGTGCTCGCACTGGCGGCCGGGCCGGGGCACTTCCGGCATGCTCCGGCCGGGCTCGGCTGGGCATTGCTCGGCGTGGTGGCCGCGATATTCATCGCCGGTGCCATCGCGGGCCGACTGCCGGACCGGCCGCGCGCGCTGGCGTTGGGGCTTGCGGCCGGAACCGGCTTCGGGGTCATCGAGGTCGGCGTCCGGCTGATCGAGGTGATCAATCCGACCAAGCGTGCCTTCTACACCAATCCGGCGCTGTACGCGGCGGCCGCGGGCGGGGCCGCCGGTTTTCTGCTGCTGACCTCCGCCCTGCATCGCGGGTCCGTGACCACCGCCGTCGCCGGGATGGTCATCGGTGAAACCATCGCGCCCGCGTTCGTCGGAGTGGTGTGGCTGGGCGACAGCGCGCGCGACGGCCTCGGCTGGCTGGTTATCGCGGGCTTCATGGTGGCCGTGTCGGCGACACTTGTGCTGGCGCGGTTCGGGGAAGGGCCGCAAGAGGCCGTCACCTAGCTCATGGCATTGGTTTCCACCGCGGGACGGTAGGCGGTGCCGCGCGCCGGGCGCGTCCACAGCACACCGCCCTCCGCGCTGACGCCCGCGGCCATCAGCGCCCGCTTGAGGATCTTGTTCGTCGCCGTCGTCGGCAGGCCGTCGTTGATGCGCACATACCTCGGCCAGGCCTTGGGTGACAGGTCGGGTTGTGCGGCAAGAAATTTCGCGAAGTCGTCGGGCTCCAACCGCGCCCCGTCACGCAGAACCAGCGCGGCCATCACCTGGTCACCGACGCGGTCGTCGGGTACCGCGTACACCGCGACCTGGCTCACCTGGGGCAGGCGTTCCAGGATCCGCTCGATCGGCCCCGCCGCGAGGTTCTCGCCGTCCACCCGCATCCAGTCCGCGGTCCGACCGGCGAGGTAAATCCAGCCGTCGGCGTCCCGGTAGGCCAGGTCTCCGGACCAGTACATCCCGTGTCGCATCCGCTGCGCGGTGGCGGCCGGATCGTTGTAGTAGCCGACGAACGGGCCCGCCCCCTGGGTGTTGACCAACTCGCCGACCGCGTCGTCGAAGTTCGTCAGCGCCCCGTGTTCGTCGAATTCCGCGACGGCACACTCCCGCAGCGTCGTCGAGTTGTAGATGCTCACTCCCGGATATGGCCTGCCGATCGATCCGGGCGGGGTGCCGTCTTCTCGGACAACGATCACCGCGAACTCGCTGGAACCGAAGCTGTCCACCACGCGGCAACCGAAACGCCTTGCGAATTCGGCGATGTCGCGGTCGGTCGCCTCGTTGCCGAATGCCACCCGCAATGTGTTGTCCGCGTCGTCGGGGCGCTCGGGGGTGGACAGGATCAACGCGAGGGGCTTGCCGACATAGTTGAGGTATGTCACGCGGTAGCGACGCAAGTCGTCCAGGAAACGTGACGGTGAGAACCGGGCCGGGACCATGGTGGCGCCGCTGCCGATGGCGACCGCCCATCCGGCGGCGACACCGTTGGAGTGAAAGAGCGGCATCGACAGGTAGCAGACGTCGTCGGGGGTGACGTCGTACTGGAAGATCAGGCTGGCGCCGCACATGATCGCCATCGCGTGGGCGAGCCGGACGACCTTCGGGTCGCCACTGGTCCCGGAGGTGAAGATCATCATCAGGGTGTCGCCGCCGGCGACCTCACGGTGCGGAACCAGGGGCGGCGCGGTGGCCACCAGTTCGGCGTAGCGCGGCCCGGTTACGTCGAGCACCTGAATCCCGTTGAGGTCCAAGCCGTCCAACAGGTCACGGTGTTCGGGGTCGACGAGAAGCAGCTGACAGTCGGACCGCCGGATGTCGGCCAGCAGCCCCGCCCCGCGCCGCGTCGTGTTGATCCCGCACAGCACGTAACCGCCCAGCGCGGCCGCGGCCATGGCGCGCAGCATCGCCGGCGAGTTGGGCAGCACGGCTCCGACGTGCAACGGTCGGGTCGGGTCCGCGAGTGTGATCAGCGCGGCCGCCTCCGCCTCGGCCTCCGCGACGTGTTCCCGCCAGGTCCACATGCGCTCGCCGGATGCGAGGGCCGGGGTGTCGTCGTTGCGGCGTTGCCGCAGCAGTTGCTGAACCGTCTCCAGCACCGTTCACTTCCTCTTCGGGCTATACGATCGTCTAGCCCTATCGCTGGCGCGCGTATAGCCTTAGTCGGTGGCCTCCACCCAACAGCCAACCACACGGCTTGGCTCGACACCGCGCACCGCCTCGCAAGTGCGCACGCTGCATGCGGCGCTGGAGCTATTCGCTGAATGCGGCGTCGGCGCGACGTCGTACCAGATGATCGCCGACGCCGTCGGGGTGACGAAAGGTGCCATCTACCACCAGTTCAACACCAAGGACGAGATCATCATCGCCGTGGCGGAGATGGAGCTCGCCAGGCTCGAAGACGCGCTGGAAGCAGCCGAGGCGCTGGACTGTCGCATCGAAGCTCGTGAGTTGCTGCTGAATCGGGTCATCGACCATGCGGTGGGCCATCGCCGCGCGGCCAATACCTTGCAGTTCGATCCGGTGATCGTGCGACTGCTCTCCGAGCACGAACCGTTTCAGCGTTTCATCGAGCGGCTCTACGGAATGCTCGTCGGCGACGAACCCGGACCCGATACCCAGGTGCGGCTTGCGGCCCTGACTTGCGTCGTCGGTGGAACGGTTTCGCACCCGCTCGTCGCGGACCTCGACGACGACACGCTGCGCATTCAACTACTGGATATGGCCCGGCGGATTGTCGGACTCCCGGATTTGTCGCAGCGCCGGACGAACCGAAAGTCAAAACGGGCCTCGGCCTGAATCGCCGCTCTGCGCCGAATCCATCCTTTAGACAGGCGCTTTCCGCAATCTGGTGCTCGAACTATTGACATAGCTAGACGATCGTCTAGGGTACGAAACTGAACTAGACGATCGTCTAGTGACCGCATTGCAGCGAACGGAGACCGCAATGTCGTGGTGCGAGGAATTCATCGACGCGTTTAACACCCACCAGGTCGAGCCGATGCAGGCGATCTGCTCCCCCCACATCAAGTGGGAGGACGTCTCCGGCCATATCGAGTTCGAGGGTCACGAGGGTGTGAAGAACATGGTCGAAATCACCCTGATGGCGGTGCCGGACTGCAAGTTCACCCACCATGGCGGCATGAAGGAGGGCAATCGTTACATGGTCGAATGGACCATGTCGGGCACCGCGTTCGACATCGAATTCGCTTGTCGGGGTGCCTCTGTCGGCGAGACCGACGACGAGGGCCGCATTGTTCATAACCGCGATTACTGGGATTCCCGGTCCTTCCCGATGATGCCGGGCGGCCCGGTGAACCCCTCCCTGGAAGAGCTCCAGGCTGAGCACTCGTAACCCGACAGCCCCGACAGGAGGAGGCGCCATGGTGCCTGAAAAACTCATCACGGCTGACTGCCACATCACCCCGCCACTTTCGATAGTGAACGAGCTGCCGGAGCATTACCGGGAGTACTTCCCGCGCATCGAGAAGGACGAGAACGGCAAGGACGTCTACAAGCTCGGCCACATCGTCTCTCTTTCCATGATGACTGGTGAGGGCGCCGACTCCGACATCCAGGCCGACGCGACCGGCGCCGAGGGCAACGTAGTCAGCGAGGCGCACATTAGCTTGGACGCCGCCGAGCAACTCGCTGATCTGGAGCGCGACGGTGTCTACGGCGCGGTTCTGATCGGCCGGATCGCCGATATGCCCAACGGGATTCCCGCCGACGCCGACACCGCCTACTGCAAGGTGGCCAACGATTGGCTGGCCGACCATTGGGGTCCCTACCTCGATCGTGTCGCGCCCGGTATTCACCTGCCGTTCAAGGACATTGCCGCGTCGGTGGCAGAGCTGGAACGCGCCGCGGGGATGGGGCTACGTCCGGCGCTGCTGCCGGACGGGATCTTCGAGCGCCCCTACTACATGGAGGAGTGGGAGCCCCTGTGGGAAGCTGCGGACAGCCTGCGGATCCCCATCACCATGCATGTCGGCGGTCTGCGCCAACCGTTGGTCGGGCCCGGTCTGATGGCCTACCCGGGCCGTCAGGACATCGGGTGGTACGTGCAGAGCTGCGGCATGGGCGAGACGCTGGGCTGGATGACCTACAGCGGGGTCTTCGAGCGTTACCCCAACCTGCACGTGATCTGCACCGAGGGTTATGCCGGATGGCTGGCCTTCGCGATGCAGTTCTACGACCACCACTTCAGCCAGAGCCGCCTGCACGAGCTCGGCATCGACGACCTGATGGGTCCCGCCAAGATCGACGTGCACCCGAGCTACTACCTGAAGCGGCAGACGCACGCGACGTTCATGTGGGACCCGCTGGCGATCCGCAACCGCGATCTCACCGGCCTGGACTGCCTGATGTGGGGCAATGACTATCCGCACCACGAGGGCTCGTTCCCGTTCTCCGCGGACTGGATTGAGAAGCAGTTCGACGGAGTGCCGGCCAGCGAGGTCGATCAGATCTGCCGCGGCAACGCCGCCGAGGTCTTCGGCATCAAGGTTTAACCGGTGCCGGATATCACCGAGCAATTCCGTCTCGACGGCAAGACCGCCCTAGTCACCGGCGCGGGCAAGGGCATCGGCAGGGGGATCGCGCTGGCATTCGCCAGGGCGGGCGCGGATGTGGCGCTGGTTGCCCGGACCAAGGCGGATCTCGACGCCGTCGCCGACGACGTCCGGGCCGTGGGCCGAAACGCCATCGCGATCCCGGCCGACGTCACAGAGATCGATAGTCTCGGAGACGTTGTCGAACAGTCGGTGCGCTCGCTTGGGGGGCTAGATCTGCTGGTGAACAACGCCGGCGGAGTTGAACAGCTCGGCACATACACGGACATGACGGTGGCGATTCTGGAAGGTGCGTTCCGGTTCAATGTGTCGGCGCCCTTCGAGCTCGGACGGCATGCGTTGCCGCACATGCTCGCTCGCGGCGGCGGGGCGATCGTCAACATCGGCTCGATGTCGGGGATGCAGAACGAACGCGGCTTCCTCCCCTACAGCCTGGCCAAGTCGGCGCTGGGCAAGTTCACCCAGCTCGCGGCCGTCGAACTCGCACCCAAGATAAGGGTCAACGCCATCCTGCCGGGCTGCGTCGAAACCGAGGCGCTGCGTGGATTCATGGATGCCATGCCCGACATACGGGAAAACTTGCGCCAGAAGACACCGATGCGCCGCAACGGCACACCAGACGATATCGCCTCGGCCGCCTTATTTTTCGCATCTCCAGCTTCGTCATGGATCACCGGCAAACTACTCGAGGTCGATGGCGCCGCCCCAGCCGGATTGTTTCCGAACACCGCACCCGATCTTTAGAGAGGACAGCCGTGAGCGGGGATCTTCGCTTCGACACCGACGTGGTTATCGTCACCGGCGCTGCCGGCGGGATCGGCCGATCCCAAGCCATCGAACTGGGACGACGCGGTGCTCGCGTGGTCGTCAACGACCTGGGCGGAAGCCCACGCGGCGGTGGCTGCGACCCCACGATGGCCCAGTCGGTTGCCGACGAAATCGTCGCTTCCGGGGGCGAGGCGGTAGCGTCCGGCGCGAGCGTGTCCTCCGACGAAGGGCCCCAACAGATCATCGATCTCGCGATGGACACCTGGGGCCGCGTCGACGGCCTGATTCACAACGCGGCAATCGTGCTGGACGACCACTTCGAAGACGTGTCCGACGATGACTTCGACAGCATCACTGCGGTGAATCTGCGTGGCACCTTTCGCACCGTCCGCGCCGCCTACCGCGCGATGAAGGACAACGGCGGAGGTCGCATCGTGACGCTGACGTCAGCATCCGGGTTGTCCGGCGCGTTCGGGCAGGCGGCTTATGCCACCACAAAGATGGGTGTCATCGGTTTGACCCGCTCGGTGGCCTGGGAGGGCATGCGATACGGAATCAGGGTGAACGCACTGGCCCCCGCGGCTTTCGATACCCGCCTGTTCTCGGTGTTCACTCCCGAAGGCGACGCGGCGCTGCGCGGTCGGCCGCCCGAACTCGAGATCTCCTTGGACTCGGCCGAATACGTCGCGCTACTCACCGCGAGCCGGGTCACCCCGATGGCATTGGCCTTGGTCCACCGCAGTTGTCCCGCGACGGCGCAGATTTTCGGGGCTACCGGCGGCTATTACTGCCGTTACGTCATCTCACACACCGACGGCGCGACGTTCGGCCCGCATCCGACGGCCGAGGACATAGTGGGAAACTGGGATCGAATTCGGGATCGTCCGCTGCCCAACGAACTTGATGGCGAAGCAATGGCCTGGGGTGTGCGGGCGTATTCCAACCGCCTGAAAGCCCTTGCGGGGGAACTCCAGACGGCGGAAACGACACAGGGCTGAGTGTCGACCTCCGGCGTCGTTTCACTTCCTCGGCCGAGGTTCGTTGGTGGTGGTCAGCACCAGCCCGGCGTAGTGCCGACGCGCCACATCCTCGCAGTGGCGCCGATAGGTGCCGAACCCACCGGCGTAGGGCATGAAGATCCGTTTCTTGCCTTCGATATTGGCGCCCAGGTACCACGACGAGGCCGCTTTCGGGAAGAGCGTCTGCTCGGCCGCCTTCGCGACATGGTCGGTCCAGGCGTCTGCGGCGTCGCGCCGCGGTTCCACCTCCGACACCCCGAGGCGACGGGCCGTCAGCACCAGCTCCATGACCCAGTCGACCTGTACCTCAGCGTGCAGCACCATGTTGGCCAGCACCGACGGGCTGCCGGGGCCGCTGATGGTGAACAGGTTGGGCAAGCCGGGCACCATCAGCCCGAGAAACGTCAGCGGGCCGTCGGCCCAGACGTCGCTCAGCCGTACTCCCCCGGGCCCCTGCGGGTCGATGCGGGTCAGCGCGCCGGTCAGCGCGTCGAAGCCGGTGGCGAAGATCAGCACATCGCACGGATAGGTCGCGGCGCTGGTTCGGACACCCTCGGCGGTGATCGCCTCGATGGGCTCGCGCCGCAGGTTCACCAGCCGGACGTTGTCGCGGTTGAACGCGGCGTAATAGCCGCCGTCGGTGCAGATTCGCTTCGTGCCGATCGGGTGGTCGACGGGTATCAGGTCGGTGGCCACGGCGGGGTCGGCCACGATCTCACGGATCCGCTCCTCGGCGAATTCCCGGGCGATGTGGTTGGCCGCGAGGTCGGAGTTCTGGTCCGGGAAGGTCTTGGCGAAAAGCACGCCGCCCTCGCGCCAGCGCCGCCATAGTGCGTCGGCACGTTCCTGCGGTTCGGTGTCGACCGCCTTTTTGTGATACGTGCCGTGCGGTGTGCCCGCCGCCGCGTAGGCCGAGATGCGGCGGCGCTCGGGATACTGTTCCCGGATCTGTTGCTGCTCCTCCGGAGTCCAGGGGCGGTTGGGCATCGGGATGCTGTAGTTCGCGGATCGCTGGAACACCACCAGGTGATCGGCCCGCGCGGCGACGATCGGAACCGCCTGGATGCCAGAGGAACCCGTGCCGATCAGACCCACCCGCTTGCCGCGCAGGTCAGGGTCCTCGCGCGGCCACGCGGCGGTGAAGTACACCTCGCCCGCGAAGTCGTTGACGCCGGGGATGTCGGGTCGATTGACCGCCGACAAGCAACCGGTCGCGCAGATGAGGAACTGCGCGGCATAGGTCTCGCCGTCCCTGGTGCGGACGTGCCATCGGCCTTGCTCAAAAACGGCGCCGACGACGTCGACCCCGAATCGGTAGTGGCGGCGCAGATCGAACCGGTCGGTAACGTGACGCAGGTAGGCAAGGATCTCCGGTTGGGCGGCGAACCGTTCGGTCCACGTCCAGCTCTGCTGGAGCGATTCGTCGAATGAGTAGGAATAGTCGACACTTTCGACATCGCACCGAGCACCCGGATACCGGTTCCAATACCAGGTGCCGCCCACGTCGGGCGCCGCCTCGAGGCCGATTACCGATAGGCCCGCCGACGCGGCCCGGTGCACGGCGTAGAGCCCGGCGAAGCCCGCGCCGATAACGATCACGTCGGCTTCCGCCTTGAAGGTCATGTCGACTCGCAGACGGCGGGCTGGAGTAGCGCCCGCAGGTCGGCACAGATCAGGTCGCGCGCCGAGTCCGCCGGCGGAAAGGAAGGGATGGTCAGGAAGCCGTGAAACAAACCCGGGAAATCACGGTGCACCACGCGCACCCCCGCGTCGCGCAACCGGCGCGCATAGTCGCAGCCCTCGCTGTGCAGCGGATCCAGGCCGGCGGTGACGATCACCGCGGGCGGCAGGCCGGCGTGCGATTCCGCGCGGGCCGGCGCCACCAGGTCGGGCTGCTCCAAAAGCGTTTCGGCGCCGAGGTATTGACGCCAGTACCACTGCATGGCGGCGCGGGTAAGGAAGTAGCCGGTGGCGCAGCGCCGATAGCTGTCGGTGTCGAAAGACGGATCGATGACCGGATAGAGCAGGAGTTGCGCGGCGGGCCCGGCGACCGCCCGTTCACGGCAGAGAAGGGCGGTGACCGCAGCGAGGTTTCCGCCCGCGCTGTCACCGCCGATGGCCGTCCGCGCCGGGTCGATGCCGAGCTCGGACGCGTGGTCGACCACCCAGCAGAACGCCGCAAATGCGTCCAGCACGGCCGCGGGGGCCGGATGTTCGGGCGCGAGGCGGTAGCCGATCGACACGATCACCGCCTCGGCACCGCGGGCCAGGGCGCGGCAGAAGCCGTCGTGGGATTCGATGTCGCACAACACGAATCCACCGCCGTGGCAGAACACGACCGCGGCGCGGTTGTCGCGCGGCTCACCGTGCGGGTAGTAGATCCGAGCGGGGATGCTGCCGTCGGGGCCCGGAATCGAACGGTCTTCGGTGCGGTGGACGTCGTCAACGTTGTCGACGGGCCGGCGCCGCTCGGCGACGGCGGCGCGGGCCTGGGCGGCGGTCATGGTCTCGATGCGCGGGAATCCCGTGTCCAACTCGCGCAACATCGCCTGGACGCCGTCAAAGGGATCGTCCATGTACACCTCCCGAGCTCATCGTTGAGTCGGTCACGCCGGCCGGTACTTCAATAGGGTGATTCCGTCTTCGGGCAGATCGTAGAACACCGGCTCGACCCGCATGCCGATATGGACGTCGCCAGGGTCGACGTTCACCAACTCGGTGCTGAATTTCGGTCCGGCGTCCCACTGCACCACCGCGGGCAGCTGCGGCAGCGCGTCCGCCCAGGGCGGACCGGTGGGCCGGCGGGCGATCGTGAACGTGTACAGCGTTCCGGTGCCGTCGATTTCGCGCCATTCCAGGTCGTCGGCCAATGTTCCCGGGGCGAGGGTGCGCGGATAGAACACGTAGCGCCCCAACGAGGGCGAGTACTGCACCAGGATGCGGTGCTGGGCCAGACCATCCCAGAAGGGGCGCGACACGGGCGTCGGCTCGGGAACGGGGATGCTCATCGCTAGTCCCCCCGCATCAGCAGCGCGACCTGCTCGCTCATGATGCCGCCATTGCCGGTGACGAACGCGGTGTGGCAGTCGCGCACCTGCGCGTCGCCGGCCCGGCCCATGACCTGGCGGGCACCGTCGACGACGTGGTGCATGCCGCCGGCCATGCCGGCCTGCCCGAAGGAGAGTTGTCCGCCGGCGGTGTTGAGCGGAAAGTCGCCGCGGTAGGTCAGGTCGTGGCCGGCGATCCACGACATCCCGTGGCCCTTGTCGCAAAAGCCGGCGTCCTCGAGGCTCATCAGCACGGTGATGGTGTAGCAGTCGTAGATCGACGCCATATCCACCTCGGCCCGGTCCAGGCCGGCCATCCCGAACGCCCGGTCGGCGGCGCGGGCGATCGGGGTGCACAGCAAGTCCTCGGCGTAGGTGGGGGTCTTGAACGCGATGTGTTCGCCAAACCCCTTGATCCACACCGGCCGGTGGCGGCCGCGCCGGGCGATGTCGGCGTTGGCGATGAGGACACCCGCTCCCCCGTGCACCCGCATCACCGTCTCCAGCATGTGGATCGGGTCGGCGATCATCGGGCTGGCGAGAACGTCGTCCACCGTGAGCGGGTGGCCGTGGAAGACCGCGCCGGGGTGGGCGCACGCGTTGGTGCGCTGGTCGACGGCGACCTTGGCCACCGCCGCGGGGTCGTAGCCGAACTCGGCCGCATAGCGCTGCGCGATCTGCGCGTACGGCGCGTTCTGGCCCACGTTGCCATACGGGATCTCGAATTCCGCTTGCGGCGACCCGTAGTTGTTCGATGACGCCCCATACCAATTCGGGGTGGGTGGTGGCCGCTTTTCGGACTGCGGCTGCGACGCCGAGCCGGGGATCACGGCCAGCACCGCGTCGCAGATGCCGAGCTCCACGGCGGCCGCGGCCCGCCAGATCATGCCCGCCGCGGTCGCCCCGCCCAGGTCGACCCGCTCACCGAAATCCAGGGCCAGGCCGAGGTATTCGCACAGCGTAGCCGGCGCGAACATGGCCGACTCGGCAATGCCGTGGGTCAGCAGGCCGTTGACGCAGGCGGCATCGACGCCCGCGTCCTCGATCACCATCTTTGCGAGCAGCGCGTACTGGTCGAGGGTGAACAGCGGCGGGCGGGTGGGACGCCGTTCGGCCGGCAACTCGGTGATGCCGACGATCGCGGCCTCGCCGCGCAGGCCGGTCACGACGGCGTTCCGCGTCGGGGCAGCTCGACCGTCGCCGTTCCGGGCATCAGCACCGTATCGTCGCGGCGGCCGGCGATGTCGAGGTCCACCAACCCGGCGCCCTCATCGGAGAGGCGTTTGCCGGTGACCGTGCCGCCGAAGCTCAGGGGTTGGCCGGGATGGGCGACTGCGCGGTTCTGGACGGAGAAGGACACCAGGCGGCCACGCCCGCCGATCCAGTCCCCGATCGCCCGGCCGAGCAGCGCGGCCTGCAGCGGGCCGTGGACCAGCACGTCGTCGTAGCCTTCGACCGTGCGCGCCCATTCCTTGTCGTAGTGAATGCGGTGGCCGTTGTAGGTGGCGGCGCTGAAGAAGAACAACTGCGTCTCGTCGGTGGTCACGGTGAGTTCGGGCATCTGGTGGCCCACCTCGACGTCCTCGTAAAAGACTTGGTCGGTCATGACGCTCCTAGGGGCGCGCGATCATCGAAGTCGACGCTTCGGCGAGCAGGTCTTGGTGCTGGTTCCGGTACACCGTGTGCCAGGTAACCAGAACGAATCTGCCGGAGCGGCCGCTCTTTTCGACGATCGAGGAAATGGTGCGCACCATTTCGACGTCGTCGCGGTGGTAGGCGGGCAGATGAAAGGTGAAGCTCTCGCCGCCGGCCATCCGCTTCGGCGCACTGGGAAACGCGAGGCTGCCCGAAATCGCGCCCGAGGAACCGTCGGGCCGCAACGCCTCGAGGTGCGTGACGCCGAGCACGGCATACTGCAGAAAGAGCGGAGGGCAAATGATGTCCCGAAAGCCGTTGGCCCTGGCGTAATCCGGGTCGAACCATAACGGGTTGTGGTCACCGATCGCCGCGGCCCACCGTTGCCAGTCGCGCCGGTTCACCTCGCCCGTCGCGGACGCGGCGACGGTGCCGATGCGGGACGCCGATTCGGCGTCGATCAAGCTGTCATCGTTCATTCGAGCTCACCGGCACTCCTCTGAGTTCTCGTCCAATGTCTCCTCCAGCCACGATGCGGCGACGTCCGCCCCGCCGCCCCACGTCGAGCCCAGCCGTGCCCGCTCGGTCCACAGATGCAGATCGGTCTCGGTGACATATCCCATGCCGCCGTGCAATTGGTGGGCATTCAACGTGATCAACCTGGCCGCGGTGGCCGCGTGCATGCGCGCGATGGCGGTTTCCCGGGTCGCCGTGCGACCGCGCGCAATCCAGAACACCGCCGCATGCGCGGCCAACCGCGCCGCCGCCAGGGCGATGTGCATGTCGGCGACCAGGTGCTGCGCGGCCTGGAAGGACGCGATGGGCCGGCCGAATTGGTGACGCAACGTGGTGTATTCGACGGTGCGGTCGATGACCGCCTGCCCGACTCCCACCAAGTCGAGCGACCCCAACGCCACGGCCGCATTGGCCACCCGCCGCAATGCTGAGGGAGCGGCGTCACCGAGCAGCGCGTCGCCCGTGACCATGACGTCGTCGAAGTGCACCGTGAACGCCCGATGCCCGCCCGCCATGGCGAGCGGTTCCATGCTCACACCGGTTGCTTCGGCGTTGATGACGAAGGCCAGCGTACGTCCTTGCGCCGCAGCCGAAATCACGATGACGTCGGCGACGTCGGCGTCGGCTACGTAGTCCGCGATGCCGTTGAGCCGCCACTGCGTCGACGCGGGGTCGGCACGCAGCGGGGCGGACACGACGGCGGCGTCACGCGCGTTCCAGAGCGCCGTGGTGCCGCGGGCCGTACCGCATGCCAGGGGCGGGAGCCAGGTGCTCTTGGCGTCCGGGGAGCCGAGCTGGTCGATCGTGAGCGCGGCTTGAATGCTGCTGTGGATCGTCGTCGGGCACAGCGCGCGGCCGGCCTCGGTGTAGAAGACGGCGAGATCGTCCAGGGAGCCGCCGGAGCCGCCGTACTCCTCGGCGACGGCCAGCCCGAGGACACCCGCCTCGGTCAACGCCTTCCACAGCGCCGGGGTGCGACGGTCCGCGTCCGGCTCGTTCAGCGCGCGCACCAACGGCACG
Organism: Mycobacterium nebraskense; assembly: GCF_002102255.1. Classification (GTDB taxonomy): domain Bacteria; phylum Actinomycetota; class Actinomycetes; order Mycobacteriales; family Mycobacteriaceae; genus Mycobacterium; species Mycobacterium nebraskense. The sequence continues at coordinate 15,215 of NZ_LQPH01000076.1, read as the reverse complement.
GGGCTTTCGGCCGCCAGCAGGGCGCGCAACGCCGAGGCGAACTCGCGCTGTTCAACGGTGGGTATCGCTTTCATCGGTTTAGCGCCCGTAGCTGGGCATCTTGTGCCCGCGCTGGGCGATGATGTCGCGGAGCACCTCGTTGGTACCACCGCCGAACCGCATCAGGGGCGCGGCGCGGTAGAGCCGCTCGAACTTGCCGGCCAGCGGCGCATGTTGGTTGCGGTGCGCCAGTAAACCGTCCGGGCCGAGCAGATCGAGCGCCAGCACGGCGATGCGCTGGCGCAGTTCGCTGGTGAAGACCTTCTCGACGCTGACCTCCACCGACGGGATGACACCGCTGTCCAGGATCGACGCGGCCTCGTAGCCCATCAGCGTGGCCACCGCCACGTCGGCCTCGGCCTGCGCGAGCCGGCGCCGCAGCGACGGGCTCTCGGAGGGCACCGTGCCGTCACGGCGCGGCGTGCGCGAGAGCTCACGCAGCTCCTCCACGGCGCGACGCAGGTCGCCCGCGTTGGTCAGCGCACCGCGTTCGAGATCCAGCGCGCCGGTGATGTACGTCCAGCCGCGGTTGACTTCGCCCACCAGGTTGGTGACCGGCACCCGCACATCGCGGAAGTGCACCTCGTTGGTGCGATAGCCCGACCACGCGTACAGCGGGCGGATGGCCACGCCGGGGCTGTCGATCGGGACGATGATGACCGAGATGCCCCGATGGCGAACACCGTTGGGATCGGTGCGTACGCAGAGCCACTCGTGGGTGGCTCGCTGGGCGCCGCTGTTCCAGATCTTGGTGCCGTTGATCACCCATTCGTCGCCGTCGAGGACGGCACTGGTGCGCAGGTTGGCCAGGTCGGTGCCCGCCTCAGGCTCGGAATACCCTACGGCGCAGACCATTTCGCCTTTGGCGATCAGCGGCAGCCATTCGGATTTGTTCCGTTCGGTGCCGTGCCGCATGATCATCGGCGCCACGGACGTGACCGTCAGATCGGGCCCGGGCACGCCCCAGTACTCGAATTCGCTCATCAGCAGATGCAGGTGGATGGCACCGAGGCCCCTCTCGCCGGCAAGGCCGCCGTACTCGCGCGGCCAGTTCAGCCCGAACCAGCCCTTCTCCCCGATCCTGCGACGGAACCGCGCCACCTCGCCGTCGGGGAACTCCAGGTCATGCTCGGCGAGCTCGGCTCGCAACTCTGCGGTGACGTTGGCGTGGAGGAACTCGCGGACCTCGGCCAGCCAAGCGCGCTGCCCGGCGTCGAGTTCGAAATCCATTCGGGCGCCTCTGCCTTTCTGAAGCCTTTCTGAAGGCCTTTCCACCAAGCAGCGCCAGCGTAACGCCACGGCGAAAATGCGCCCGGGATTTCGCCGCGACCTTACGCTCGGCGGCGCGCCGGAGGTTCGATTGGGAGCTCCGACTGTAAAGACGCTGTCAAACTCCCGTTAATTCGCATCGGCGCTCTCGCCGATCTGCGGTAGGGCTGCGAAGATTTTCACATCGGCTGGTCGACGCGGACCAGGACCTTTGCCCGGCCGCAGCCCGAGGGAGATGTCATGCCCACTGTTGAGACGCGCCTCCGCGAAGACTTGCGCAACTATGCGGTCGAATTGCGGCAACTGGCATACACCCTTCCGCTCGGGGTGGGCGAGCACAGTCTGCTTCAGCTGTCGGATCGCATGCGCGCCGCAGCCGACCAGGTGATCCGCAAGGGAGCCTGACCCGGCGCGGTGTCAGCCGCCCTTGAGCCGGATCTTCCAGCGCACGAAGCTCAGGTAGAACACGCTGAGCACCACCAGCATGGCCATGTCGAACGTCCACGCCCCGGCCGCGTGGCGCCAGTGCGCGTCGTGCGCGACGGACGGCACCGCCTGTTCCAACGTGAGCAGGTCGATGGTGGAGGCTGACGCCGCGAAGCCCCATCTGGCCGGGGTGGCCCAGGACATCTGGTCGAGACCGAGGCGCCCGGTGACCGGAATCATGCCGCCGGAGAACACGAGCTGCGACATGACCGCCACGACGAGCAACGGCATGATCTGTTCGTTCGACTTGGCGATGGAGGACAGCAGCAACCCGAGCATCGCCGAGGCGACCGTGGTCATGGCGACGTCGACGAACAGCTCCAGATTGGGCATACCCAACGCCACGGCACCCTGAGTCGGGCCACCCTTGCCGAGGATCGCGATGACCGTCACGATCGCCGACTGGACGATCGCGAACATGGTATAGACACAGACCTTTGCCAGTAGGTATGCGCTGGTGGACAGACCTACAGCCTGTTCGCGCAGGAAGATCGCCCGCTCGCCGATGAGGTCGCGGATGGTCAGCGCCGTGCCCATGAAGACCGCTCCCACATTGAGCAAGACCAGGATCTGCCCCGGCTCGGTGGGCGCGGATCCCATGGGGTTCGGCTTACCGAACCCGACATCTCCGGGCACCGACATGGACAGCGATCCCATGATGAACGGGAGCAGCGCCAGGAAGACGAAGTAGCCGCGGTCGGAGAAGATCAACCGGACCTGGCGCCTGGCGATCGTGGAGAACTGCCGGACCAGGCTCGTGTGCGAGGGGTCGCCGAGGTCGGCGGGCTGCTGCGCGGGGGGCGGTGGTGGCTGCGGGCCCGTCCGCGCCAGGTACCGCGTTTTGGCGCCGTCGGGGTCGCCCGCGACCGTGCTGAAGATGTCGGCCCAGTTCGTCGTGCCCATGGCCGGCCCGATCTGGCTGGGCGGCCCGCAGAAGGCGGTCTTGCCGCCGGGGGCCAGCAGCAGAACCTGATCGCACACGTCCAGGTAGGTCAGCGAGTGGGTGACCACGAGCACGACACGACCCGCGTCGGCCAGCTGGCGCAGCATGGTCATCACCTGGCGGTCCAGCGCCGGGTCCAGGCCGGAGGTCGGCTCGTCGAGGATCAGCAGCGACGGCCCGGTGAGCAGCTCCAGGGCGACCGATGCGCGTTTGCGCTGGCCGCCGGAGAGCTTGTCGACCCGGGTGTGCAGGTGCTGGGTCATCTCGAGTTCCTCGAGCACCCGGGCCACCACCTGAGCCCGGTCGTCCTTGGTCGTGTCCGGCGGCAGCCGCAGCTCGGCCGCATACATCAACGCCTGCTGCACCGTGAGCTGGCCGTGCACCACGTCGTCCTGGGGCACCATTCCGATCCTGCTGCGCAGCGAGGCGTACTCGGCGTGGACGTTGTGGCCCTCGAACGCAACCGTGCCTCTGGTCGGGTGCGTGTACCCCGCGACCAACCTGGCGAACGTCGACTTGCCCGCACCCGACGGTCCGATGACGGCCGTCAGCGTCCCGGGCTGCGCGCCCAACGAGATGTCGTCCAGCAGCGTCTTGTTGTTCTCGATCGTCCACGTCACGCCGCGCACGTCCAGTCCGCCGGTGCGGGTCGCGGTCGCGCTCTCGTCGCGGCGGGCCAGCGTGCCGCCGGCGAAGACGAGGTCGATGTTGCCGATCGTGACGACGTCGCCGTCGTGCAGCACGGCCGCGTCGACCCGGGCGCCGTTCACGAAGGTGCCGTTGATGCTGCGGTTGTCGTGAATCTCGGTGCCGTGCGGCGTCGGGATCAGGGTGGCGTGGTGGCGCGATGCCAGCACTTCGGGAATGACGATGTCGTTGTCGTTGGCCCGGCCGATCTTGATCGCGCCCGGCGTCGACTCGACCGCCCTGCCCGGCCGCAGGATCTTCATCATCGATGTCGCGATGTTCGCCGCGTCACCGCCGACGTGCCCGGTCTCCAGCCCCGTCGGCTCCCCGGCTTGGGCCGGGGGCGCTTTCATCGGCTGCGAGCGGTAGATCTGCGGGGCGTGTTGCGCTCCGCTCGGCGGTGCCGCGGGGTGGCCACCGGTCGGATACCGCGGCTGCGGGGCCGACGGGTGGCTCGGCAACGACGCGCTCGGCGGATGGACGGGCTGCGGCCCGCTGGGCTGATGCGTGGGCTGGCGAAAGGAGGCCGACGCGGGCTGCTGAGGCTGGCCGGGCCAGTGCGCGCCCGGCGGCTGGGCCAGGGGCGCGTGGAGGCTCGCCGCGGTGGCCGGGTTGACGATCGGTATCGAGGTCGTCAACGGGGGTCGCCCGGCCGAGCCCTGGTGGCGACCGACCTCGAAGGTCAGCGCCGGGCCGTCCGGATTGCCGATGTTGACGCGCAGGCCGTCCTGGATGTCGACCGTGGGCACGCGCTGGTGGTTGACGAACAGCCCGTTGAGGCTGCCGTTGTCGATGGCGATCCATCGGCCCTGGTCGAATCGGACGATGAGGTGCGTGCGGGAAATCAGGGGATGTGCCACGCGGACGTCGGCGCGGAGATCACGCCCGATCGCTACATCGTTGCCTGCGGCGAACGTGCGCTCGGATCCCTCGTACCGCACGGTCAACACAGGTGGGGCTGGTCGGCTCATCACGACCAACTGTATCGGCAGCCGCGCGAATCGGGCGCCGAATATCGGCGCGCCAGCGCCACGGCCACTTCCGCAAGTTTGCTAGCCGGCCGCCGCGGCGGTGTGCAGGCTACGGCGCCACGGCTGGGGCACGGCGGTGACGTCCTTGACGAAATTTCCGATATAGCGAATCGCTCGCCTTCCTTCAGGCAGGATGTCCGCCGCCAACGGGAAATCGTGAATCTGTCCGTCCCATAGGTGCAGATCGCACGGAATCCCGCTGGCTTCCAAGCGCTTTGCCATGAGTTCGGCGTCTGGGAGCAGCAGCTCGTCGGAGCTGGCATGAATGGTCACCGGCGGCAAGGAGGACAGATCGGCGTCCACCGGTGAAGCCACGGCGGACTCCGCCCGCCCCTCCAAAACCTTTGCCTGGCTGAGGTACTCGGCGAACACCGACAACGCCCCGCGGGTGAACATTGAGCACTTGCGCGCGTTGCGGTGCCGCAGCTTTCGGGCCGGGTCGGCATCGGTGAACGGTGAAATGGTCGCGATCCCCGCGGGCCTCATCACCTCGCTGCTAATGGCCGAAAGCGCGGTCATGAAAGCGAGATATCCTCCGGCCGAGTCGCCGGCTACAACCACCTGGTCGCCGTCAAAACCGCGATCCTGCAGCCAGCGCAGCCCGTTCATTCCGTCGTCGATCGCATCGGTGATGTGGTGCGAGGGCAGCTTTCGGTATCCGACGGTGAGTACGGCGGCATCCGCGGCCTTCGACAGGCGGGTGACCACCGAGCGGTGCGTGTTGAGGCCGCAGGTGAGGAAGGCACCGCCGTGCAGATAGAGGATCGCCCGGTCCGTCGATGCGCCGGGGGCGCAAACCCACTCGGCGGCACAGTCTTCCAGCCGCACCGGTTCGATGTTGGCCGACATGCCGATGCGCGGCACCAAACCCGCGAAACTGTCGACGTATTCGAATGGCCAGTGTGCTTTCGGCGTAAAGGCCCAGGCACGCACGGTGTTCTTCACGATCAACCGGCTGGCCAACGAAACCGCCACCGATTGCGGACTGTGGCGATGGTGGACTCGCCGCTTCATTGCGCCACTTGGCAATACGCGACTTGGAGCGGTGGTGCTAACCATTGCAATCCCTCCTAAGTGCGCACGGAATACCCGCCCGTGGGCCGGAAAAACTGTGGGTGAAGGCGGCGCGAATGTTGGGTACATCACGGTTTACCCCCGCTGGCGGGTGGGTATATAAAATTGTTCGGCGCTTCGCCGGCCCGGGCTCGCCAATTTCCGGCCAATCTCCGCCCAGTGGCCCAAGATATGAGCGATGAACGCCGAAACGCGCGCTGACGCGCTGCTGGATGACCGGGTCGCGGTGGTGACGGGCGGTGGTGGGGGCATCGGCGCGGCCACCGCGCGGCTGTTCGCTCAACACGGCGCACACGTGGTCATCGTCGACATCGACGGCGGGCTTGCCGCTCGGACGGTCGACGACATCGCGGCCTCGGGCGGATCGGCGGTCGCGGTGGTCACCGACGTCCGTGACGCGGCCGCGGTCAATGACATGGCGCGTTCGGTGCTGGATCGCTACGGCCGGGTGGACGTGCTGGTCAACAATGTGGGTCACTGGCTGCGGCATCCGGGAAGCTTCGTCGACACCGACCCCCAACTCTGGGACGACCTCTACCGGATCAATCTGCATCACGTCTTCCTGGTCACCCACGCGTTTCTGCCGGCCATGGTCACCCGACGGGCCGGTGCGGTCGTCAACGTCTCCTCCGTCGAGGGCCTGCGCGGCTACCCGGAAGATCCTGTCTATGCGGCTCTCAAGGCGGCCGTCATTCAGTTCACCCGCAGCCTTGCGGTGCAGGTGGGCGGGCAAGGGGTGCGGGTCAACGCGATCGCCCCCGACGTCACGGAATCCCTTCAGGTGCCCTACTCGCAGTGGCTGTCGGCCGACGAGCAGACACAGTGGCCCCAGTGGGTTCCGGTGGGCCGAATGGGTGTGCCCGAGGATCAGGCCCGGGTGATCCTGTTTCTGGCCTCGGACTTGTCGGCGTTCGTCACCGGCCACACCATCCCGACCGACGGCGGTACCGGCGCGGCGGGCGGTTGGTACCGCTCGTCGCGCCGGCCTGACCGCGAGTGGACGAATCGTCCCATCGCTCCCTGATCGCTCGGACAGTCCTCAAACCAGGCCGCGGTCGACGGCGACCTCGAGATAGGCATCGTTCGCTTCGGTGAAGCCGCTCAACCGTGGATAACGCGAGAGCGGCAGTGCGAGGTTGCGATGGTCGACCCCCGTCGTATGCGCGAAGCGCAGGAACCCTGGATCGGTGAATTCGGTGAGCTCGAGAGCAACTTCGTCTTGGTTGTAGCGATGCGGGGTGAAAGCCACCGCGGCCCCGGCGATTTGGGGTGAACGGCTTGCGGGACTCAGGGCGTTTGCGCGGGCCGGAATCGGGCTTGATCGTAGATGATCGTCACCGGTATGCCGTTCAATGCGCCGTTGCCGGACGGCTCGTCGATAAATGTCGGTGGGGAAAGCACATTCGTGTTGGCGCCCGGCGAGCTGTTGGCCACCGCCATGCGAGTGCCCGGCTTGCCGTGTCCCCAACCGTGGGGCATCGACACCACGCCCGGTTTGATCGCGTCGGTGATCTCGACCGGCACTTTGATTTCCCCTGCGGCGGATTTGACGGTGACGACGTCGTCGTCCGCGACGCCGCACCGGGCCGCATCGTCGGGGTGAATCAGCAACGTGCACCGCTCCTTTCCCTTCATCAGCGCGGGCACGTTGTGCAGCCAGGTGTTGTTCGATCGCAGGTGTCGGCGGCTCACCAGAACCAGCGGCTCGGCCGGCCGCTCCATCCGGGCGGCCAGCCGGGGCAGGTCATCGAGCAGGTATTGCGGGGCGAGCCGGATCTTCTTGTCGGGCGTGCCCAGGATGTCCGGAAGTTGCGGCACCATCGGGCCGAAGTCGATGCCATTCGGGTTGGCCTTGAGTAGGTCCAGCGTGAGCCCGCCGGGGTTTTTGCCGTACTGGTCTCCGAACGGCCCGGTTCGCAGCGTGAGGTCCAGCATCCGCTCGGGGCCGCCACGGTCGTAGAGCTTGCGGATCTCGGCCCCGTCGACGCCCCGGGTGAAGGCCAGGTAATCGAAGAAGCCGTCGTCGATCGCGGCGACGTCGACATCTTCGGCCGGTGTGCCGGTGCACAGGCCGGTCAGCCGGATCAGGATCTCCCATTCATGCGGGCGGTCCCCCGGATCGAACACCGGCGCGGAGTAGTTCGCGATGCTGTGGATCGCAAAAAGCAGGATCAGATCGTCGTGGTGCGGCTGCTCGAGCGGGGACAGCCCGGGCAGGATCACATCGGCGTGCCGGGTCGTCTCGTTGAGCCAAAGATCAACGGAGATCATCGCTTCCAGCATCGGCAACGCCTCGTCGAGCTTGTCACCGCCCGGGGTGGACAACACCGGGTTACCGGCGACGGTGATCAGCGCCTTCAGCTGTCCTTCGCCCGGGGTGGCAATCTCCTCGGCCATGCATGACACAGGCGCCTGACCAAGCACTTCCTTCGCCCCGCGCACCCGGGTGTGCCAGCGGCCGAATTCCGGGAGGCCACCCTCCAGGCCGGGGAGCGGCTGGGTGGTGATCGACCAAGCCGCCGGCTTGGGAAACATCGCTCCCCCGGGAACGTCGAAATGACCGGTCAAAATGTTGATCACATCCACCAGCCAGCTGGCCAGGCTGCCAAACTCCTGGTTGCACAGGCCGATCCGCCCGTACACCACCGATTTCTCGGTGCCGGCGAGCTCGCGGGCCAACAGCCGAATGCGGTCTTCGGCGATGCCGGTGACCGCGCTGACCCGTTCCGGCGGCCAGTCCGCGGCGACCCGGCGCATCGTGTCGACGCCGTCGACGTGCGGTCCGGGATTGATCAGGTTTTCGTCAAACAGCGTGTGCACCACCGCCAACAACAGCGCGGCGTCGGTCCCGGGCACGATGGGAAGCCACTCATCGGCGTGGGCGGCCGTCTGCGTGCGTACCGGGTCGATCACGATCACTTTGCCGCGCTTGCGGATCCGGTCGATCAGGCCCATCACGTCAGGCGCGGCCAGCAATGACCCCTGCGACGCGGCGGGGTTGGCGCCCATGATCACCAGCAGGTCGGTGCGTTCGATGTCGGGCACGGGGAAGTTCCACCAGAGGCCGTACATCAGGTGCGACGACAGGTTCTTGGGCCACTGGTCGACCGTCCCCGGTGAATACGTGACGGGCATCCCGGACATGCCCATCAGCACACCCGCGTACCGGGCCAGTGAAAACGAGTGCGCCAGCGGGTTGCCCGTGTAGGCGGTGACCGCGCCGATTCCGTACTTCTCGATCACGGGCGTCAGCAATTCGGTGCAGCGGCGGAACGCCGCGTCCCAGCTGACCTCGTGCCATTCGCCGTCGACCTTGATCATGGGGCGGCGGACGCGGTCCGGGTCGTCGTGGAGCGCCGCAAGTGAGACGCCCTTCGGGCAGATGTGTCCGCGACTCCACACGTCGTCGCGGTTTCCCCGGATGCTGGTGACCCTGCCGCCGTCGACGTGAATCTCCAAGCCGCACATGGCTTCACACAGGGGGCAGGTGCGTAGATGCCTGCCGTCTTCGCCCGTCGTCACCCACCCACTGTATTCCGCTACTGACCGTCGCGGAAGTCCCAGAAATCGGGTGTCAGGACACCCAGGGACCGATGCCACCGACCTTGTCGATGCGGATCCGGGTCAAGAATCCGGGGGGCGCGCCGTCCGGCGGGAATTTCGTATTCGGGTCGCCCAGGATCGGGTTGAGTTGCTCGAGCAGCTCGGGCGCGCCGCCATCGAGGATCCGTGCCGTTCCGGTGATGGAGAGGTACGGCCGCATCCCGGTGTGTGCCCCGTTTAGCGACACGATGGTGACGGCCACCCGGGGGTCGTTACGGACATTGCGAACCTTCTTGTGCGCGGCGAGGTGCGCGGTGACGAGTTCGTCTCCGTCGGGCGCCGACTCCAATGCGACCCACACCAGACTGACTTGAGGGCTGCCGTCGGGGTTGAGGGTGACCAGGGTGGCATCGGCGCCCTTGCCAATGAGATCGCGGGCGGCGGCGTTGAGTTCCATGCGTTGTTCTACCGCCCCGGGCCCGGATTCATTCCCGCACACAACTTCACTTGAGACACATTTGAATCTGGCCGGTTCGCTGTACAGGCACGAGGCGGCGGTCCTAGCGTCGACGCAGGACAGAGCCTCGGAAAGGAGCTGGCTCGTTGAGCATCGAAGCGGGCCCCGCGCATCGGGATGTGGCATGAGCGACCACCAGCAAATGGGCATCGAATACCTCCGGGCCGAAGTCATCGACCGGATAGACGCCCGGCCCTTCGAGGACTGGTCCCCCGCCCTGCTGCGGGCCCTGATCGCGGTCTTCGATCTCAACGGCGTGACACCGGCTGTTCCACGCGGCTTCCGGCCCCACATCGTGAAGTAGCGGTCGCATCCGCGAAAGTGCGACTGCCGAAACGTTTTCCGGGAAGGCTCATCGGCGCCTGCGCGCTCACGTATTAGGCTCCGGCATGTTCCGCTAGCCCGGCGGGAGAACGGAGTCACCGCGGTGGAGATATGGGAACTGGTCGCGCGGGAGCGGATCCGTGACACGCTTGCGCGGTACAACTGGGCGGGTGATGGCGGCGACGTGACCGGCCTCGCCGAGACGTTCTGCCCGGACGGCGTCCTGGAAATCCGGGGCGCCGAGCCGCTGCGCGGGCGATCGGCGATCGCCTCGTTCCTCGGCGGTGTCGACGTCGCCCGCCCGGCCGGCGTCAAGCCCGTCGTCCGGCACAACCTCGCCAACGTCTTGTTCACCGGACTGACTCGCGACACGGCGCAGGTCTCGTCGTACTTCACCGTGGTCACCCATGTCGGGCTCGACCATTTCGGCCGCTATCGCGACACCTTGGTGCCCGATGGGGACACCTGGCTGATCAAGCATCGCAAGGTGTCGACCGACTGGGCGGCGCCCAACTCGGCCATGGCGCGCCAGCCTGGCGGCTGAGTCCTGCGCGGAGATGAACGACGGTGGCGATTTTGTTAAATGTCTAGCTCAGATGTTTGCCTGGGACCGCTCAACGGCTACAGATAGAAATCACACTTAGAGATTGCGGTCGGCCCCTGTTTGCGTTCGCCGGTGGGGTTCCGGGCTGACCACAGGTCATGTGACCAGCGGTCATGGCCGCACAAATGAGATGAGCTGATAGTGCAACGACTCAGTGGATTAGACGCGTTCTTTTTGTACCTGGAATCCCCGACGCAGCCGTTGAATGTTTGCTGCGTACTAGAGCTGGACCCGGGTGACATGCCGGGCGGCTACACCTTCGGCCAATTTCGCGAGGCGCTGTCGGCGCGGGTGGACGCGGTGCCGGAATTCCGCCTCAAGCTGGCCGACAACCAGCTGAACTTCGACCATCCCGTCTGGGTCGACGACGACCGATTCGACCTGGCGCGTCATCTCCACCGGGCCGCCCTGCCCACGCCCGGAGGATCCAGAGAGTTAGCGGAGATCTGCGGGCACGTCGCCGGGCTGGCGCTGGATCGCGATCGCCCGCTGTGGGAGATGTGGGTGATCGAGGGCCTGCACGGCGGCGACGCGCTGTCCGTCGTTCTCAAGGCCCACCACGCGGTGGTCGACGGCGTGGGCGGGGCCAATCTGTTGGCCCAGTTGTGCAGCACCGTGCCGGACGCCCCTGCGCCGCAACCCGCGACCCGCGCCGGGGCGGCGAATCCCCTCCAAATCGCCGCGTCCGGGCTCATCGGTGCCGGGTTGCGGCCGTGGCGCCTGGCCAAGGTGGTGCCGGCAACGGCCCTCACGCTGGCGCAGACGATTCTCCGCGCCCGCGGGGGCGGACAGACGATGGCCGCCCCGTTCGCGGCGCCGCCGACGGCTTTCAACGGTCAGTTCACCCGCCGCCGCAACGTCGCCTTGACGATGCTTGACCTTGAGGAGGTCAAGCAGGTCAAGAACCGGTTCGGAGTCACCATCAACGACGTGGTGACGGCGCTCTGCGCCGGGGCGCTTCGACAGTTCTTGTCGGACCGCGATGAACTATCGGACAGTCCGATGGTGGCCAGCGTGCCGGTCTCGGTGCGGGGCAAGTCCGACCGGCCGGGCCGCAATCAGACCACCTGGATGCTCTGCCGGCTTGAAACCCATATTGACGATCCTGCCGAACGGCTGCGCAGCATCGCGGAGGGCAACGCCGCGGCCAAAGACCATGCGGCCGCCATGGGTTCCAGCCTGCTGCAGGACTGGACGCAAGTGACCGCGCAGACCATGTTCGGCGCCGCGATGAAGCTGCTGCCGCGGATACCCATGCCTGAAAAGCCGCCGCACAACCTGGTGATGTCCAACGTGCCCGGACCGCAGAAACAGCTCTACTTCATGGGTTGCCGGGTCGACGCCATCTATCCGCTCGGCCCGATCATCGCGGGCGCCGGACTCAACATCACCGTCATGTCGCTCAACGGCCGACTCGGCGTCGGCCTCATCTCCTGCCCCGACCTGGTTGCCGACCTCTGGGACCTCGCCGACGCGTTTCCCGCGGCGCTCAAAGAGCTGGTGAATTGCAGCGAACCCAGACACGACCACACCTGACCCGCGGAACCCCATAGTGCCGCGCTGCCGCGGCATGGCAAGGTGACACGCGTGGCAGACACCGTTGCGCAGCCTGACCTGCGTGAAATCAGCACTCCGAAGGGCGCTTTGCGCTACTACGACTGCGGCCTGGAGTCCGCCCCGGTGTTGCTGTTCCTGCACGGCTCCGGACCGGGCGTCACCGGCTGGCGCAACTTCCGCGGCATACTGCCCACTTTCGCCGAGCGGTTCCGCTGCCTGATCCTGGAGTTTCCCGGGTTCGGCGTCAGCGACGACTTCGGCGGCCACCCGATGGTCACCGCGTTCGGCACCGTGTCGCCCTTCCTGGACGCGCTCGGTGTCCAGAAGGTGCACATCGTCGGGAACTCGATGGGCGGTGGCGTCGGCATCAACTTCGCCACCCACAACCCGAACCGCGTCGACCGATTGGTGACCATCGGCGGCATCGGGACCAATATCTTCAGCCCGAGCCCCAGCGAGGGCATCCGGCTGCTGCAGGAGTTCGTCGAGGACCCCACCCGGCAGCGGCTGGTGGACTGGCTCAAGTCGATGGTCTACGACCAGGCGCTGATCACCGAGGAACTCGTCGAAGAACGCTGGGAGCTGGCCACCGACCCGGACACGCTGGCCGCCGCGCGCCGGATGTACGGGAAAACGGCCTTCGCCGCGATGAACGCCGCGATGGCCGCCTCCGACCGCCCGCTGCCGTGGGCCGTCATGCACAAGCTGACCGTGCCCACCCTGCTGACGTGGGGGCGAGACGACCGGGTGAGTCCGCCGGACATGGCGCTCATCCCGATGCGCACCATCCCCAACGCGGAGCTGCACATCTTCCCGAACTCCGGTCACTGGGCGATGATCGAGGCCAAAGAGGCGTTCGAGAGCACCGTGCTGGCGTTCCTCTCGCGCGGCTAGCGGGTCGCGCCATCAGGGCTCGGCCAGCCCCGTCAGGCCCGCGGTCAGCAGCGCGTGGGCGTCGGGATTCCCGTCCAGAATCCGGCTGGTACGCGCACCGATCCGCCATTGGCCGTCGATTCGGCGCAGCACGAAATGATTTGCGGTGCAGCGCCATACGCGGTACCCGTCCCCGTCACGGACCAGCACCAGGGACTCGCACACCGCCACCGCCGAGTCGCCGGTGACCGTGACGACGCACGGCCCGAGGAAGTGACCGCACCCCTTGGCCACCAGGTTCTGGTGCGCCGACGAGCTCACCATGGCGTGCACGTCGGCCCGGCCTTTCATGCGCCAGCCGTCGACGTCGTAGCTGGCGTCGCTCGCCCACAGCCGCGCGGCGGCGTCGGGGTCCCCGGCGTCCACCGCCGGACCGTACGAGGCGATCAGCCTCGCGATATCGCGCTCGTCCTCGAGTCGGCGCAGCCGCGCCGTCAGGTCGTCGATGTCACTCACAGTCGTCCTCCTATTGCCCAGTGGCGCCACGAGTTCACCCCGATCACCTTCTGGTCCGGCACCGACTGCGGTACACCATTAGTACGCCACGGAAAAGGACAACAGGATGAGCGAGCGGGTTATCGACCGGGTAGCGGCTTTGGCCGACCAGCTGCGTGAGCAGGCGGCCGAAGCCGAGCGGATCGGCCGACTCACCGACGACAGCGTCAAGCTGATGAAGGGCGCGGGCCTGATCCGGCTGCTGCAACCCAAGAGTCATGGCGGGTTCGAGGTGCATCCCCGCGAGTTCGCCGAGACGGTGATGGCCACGGCGGCACTCGACCCGGCCGCCGGCTGGATCGTCGGCGTGGTGGGCGTACACCCCTACCAGTTGGCCTACGCCGACCCGAAGGTGGCAGACGAAGTGTGGGCCGACGACTACGACACCTGGATGGCCTCCCCGTACGCGCCGCAGGGGGTGGCCAAACCGGTCGACGGTGGCTACCTCTTCAACGGCCGCTGGCAATTCAGCTCGGGCACCGACCATTGCGACTGGATCATTCTCGGCGCGATGCTCGGCGACGAAAAAGGCATACCGCTGATGCCGCCGCAGATGCTGCACATGATCCTGCCCCGCAAGGATTACGAGATCGTCGAGGACTCGTGGAATGTGGTGGGGCTGCGCGGAACCGGCTCCAAGGACGTGATCGTCAAGGACGCGTTCGTCCCGGCCTACCGGACGATGGACGCGACGAAGGTGATGGACGGCACCGCGCAGCGCGAGGCCGGCATGACCGAGCCGCTGTATCTGATGCCGTGGTCGACGATGTTCCCGCTGGGCATCTCCGCGGCGACGATCGGCATCGCCGAGGGCGCGCTGGCCGCGCACCTGGACTACCAGCGCGAGCGCGTCGGCGCCACCGGAACCGCGATCAAGGACGACCCGTACGTCATGCACGCGATCGGCGAGGCCGCCGCCGACATCAACGCCGCCCGCCAGGAACTGCTGGCCAACGCCGACCGCATCTACGACATGGTCGCAGCCGGCAAAGAGGTGTCGTTCGCCGACCGCGCGGCCGGACGCCGAACGCAAGTTCGCGCGGTGTGGCGCGCGGTGTCGGCGGTCGACGAGATCTTCGCCCGCTCGGGCGGCAACGCGGCCCGAATGGACAAGCCGCTGCAACGGTATTGGCGCGACGTGCATGTCGGCCACCTGCACGCCATCCACGTCCCCGGCACCACCTATCACGCCTCGGCACTGAGTTCGCTGGGCATCGAGCCGCCCGAGGGTCCGCTGCGGGCTTTGATCTAGGAGAAGAAGTTGACCGACCTGAAAAGCTTGGGCTACATCACCATTTCGACGAACGACATCGACCGCTGGCGGCAATTCGCCTTCGGCGTCCTGGGTTTCGCCGAGGGCAAGGGCCCCGACCCCGCGGCGCTGTACCTGCGGATGGACGAGCGCGCGGCCCGGCTCATCGTGGTGCCCGGCGAGACCGACCGGGTGCTCACCGTCGGCTGGGAGGTGCGTGACCGCCCGGCGCTGCAACGGGTCAAGGCGACCCTGGACACCGCCGGGACCCCGTTCAAGCAGCTGTCCACCGACGAGGCCGAGGCCCGGCGGGTGGAAGAGGTGATCACCTTCGAGGACCCGGCCGGCACCACGCTCGAGGTGTTCCACGGTGCGGTGCTCGATCACAGCCCGGTCGTCACCCCGTTCGGCGCGAGATTCGTGACCGGCGACCAGGGCATGGGCCACGTCGTGGTGCCGGC
>NZ_LQPH01000075.1 GCF_002102255.1 Mycobacterium nebraskense | reverse complement strand
CGCGTTGACTCGCCAGAAATGCGCGCGAAAGGGTGGTTCGTTGCCTCACGGAAAATGCGCGCGTACTCCCAGTGGATGGGGTTGACGTTGACTGAGCGCAGAGCAATCACCGAGGCGGCTGCGACCCGCTACCAGCTGGCGAGCAAGCGCGGTAAGAGTCGGATTCTCGACGAGTTGTGCGCCAATACGGGGTGGCACCGAAACCATGCCCGCAAGGCGCTCAAAGCGGCGCTAGAGCCCAAGATCGTCGTGGCGCGTAGTCCCCGGCCGGTGAAGTACGGGCCCGATGTCATCGCGGCACTGACGGTCTGCTGGACAGTGCTGGGAATGCCCGCCGGCAAACGGCTCGCGCCAATGCTGGGCGAACTGGTGGCAGTGCTGCGTCATTTCGGGGAGCTGTCCATCGACACGGGCACCGCCGAACTGCTGGCGTCGATGTCGGCAGCCACCATCGATCGCCGCCTGGCTGATCAGCGAGCCCAATACCAGCTCCGAGGACGTCTTGGGACAAAGCCGGGATCGCTGCTCAAAAGCCAGATCCCGGTACGCACCTGGGCTGAGTGGGACGACGCTCGGCCCGGGTTCGTCGAGATCGACCTGGTCTGGCATGACGGCGGTAACCGGGGTGGAGGCCATGCATTTACCTTGACCGTTACCGATATCGCCACCGGCTGGACCGAGAACCGGTCCGTGCCGGACAAGACCGCCAAATGCGTGCTGGCAGCACTCAATGACATCGCCCGCAAAATGCCGTTCCCGATCCTGGGCGTGGACTCTGACAACGGATCAGAATTCATCAACGACCACTTGTTGGGATGGTGCCAAGGACGCCAAATCACCTTCACCCGCGCACGACCAGGCAATAAAAACGACGGCTGTCACGTCGAGCAGAAGAACTGGACGGTGGTGCGCACCATTGTCGGCTACCACCGCTACGACACCGCCGCAGAACTGTTGCTACTCAACGAGATCTGGCAGCTGCAGTCCAGGCTGACCAACTACTTCTACCCGCAGCAGAAACTGATCTCCAAAGTCCGCGCAGGGGCCAAGGTGTCAAAAAAACACGACACCGCCACCACCCCATTCCACCGCGCAATCGATCACCCCGCCATGACCGTGGAACGCATCGTGGCCCTGACCCGGACCTACTCCTTGATCAACCCCGCCGCCACCCAACGCCAGGTCCAAGCCCTAACCGCCCAGCTCCTCACCCTCACCACCAGCAAAGCCGCACCCGGCGCCACACCACCAACAAACAAGCGCGCACGTTTACGTGAGGCAACGAATCCGCCTTCGCGCGCATCTTGAAATGAGGCAACAGG
>NZ_LQPH01000074.1 GCF_002102255.1 Mycobacterium nebraskense | reverse complement strand
GCAACACGAAAATCACCACCCCGCACCACAACTCGGCATCAGACCCAGCCCACACCAACTACCATGCAAAATCGAGGCTAACCGGGCATCGAGAGGATTTGATCGCCGACCGGGTGCGCATGATCAACCGGCTACGCGACCTGATGACCAGTGTGTTTCCCAGCCTGGAGCGGGCCTTCGACTACTCCTCGCACAAGGGAGCGTTGGTGCTGCTCACCGGCTACGCCACCCCCGATCAGATCCGCCGCATCGGACAGACCCGCCTGACGGGCTGGTTGCGCAACCGCAACGTGCGCGGCTCGGTCGACGTGGCCGCCCGCGCCATCGCCGCGGCCAGAGCACAAACGGTTGTGCTGCCCGGACAAGATCTGACGGCCGGCATCATCACCGAGCTGGCCAACGCCATCCTTGCCCTCGATGACCGACTCAAAGCCCTCGATGCCCAGATCGAGGTGACCTTCGCCCAACACCCGCACGCGGCGATCATTCAGTCCATGCCCGGCTTCGGCCCCTTTCTCGGCGCCTCGCTGTTGGTCGGCGCCAACGACTTACGCGCATTCCCCAGCGCCGGACACCTCGCGGCCGCAGCCGGACTCGTGCCCGTCCCCAACGACTCCGGCCGGCGCACCGGCAACCTGCACCGCCCACTGCGCTACAGCCGCCCGCTACGACACGTGTTCTACCTCTCGGCGCAAACCAGCATGATGCGCCCCGGACCCAACCGTGACTACTACCGCAAAAAGCGCGCCCAGGGCGCCACCCACACCCAGGCCGTCATCGCCCTGGCCCGCCGCCGCATCGACGTCTTGTGGGCACTGCTGCGCGAGAACCGAACGTGGACCGCGGCACCACCGCCGCTCACTCAAGCGGCTTGACAACACCATTGAGATTCCCAGGAACCGGGCACGGCCCGATCCTCGGCTTGGGCGGGACGATTGCTGATCGTGAACTCCTCGCCGTTGTAGACGCCGCGGCTGACATAGCGGCCCCGAGGTTTGCGTGCCGCTCGCTTGGTGGACAAGCATTTGTGCAGATCAGCACGCAAACTCCCCCGTGTTTGCACATACAGGCATTGGTAAATGGTTTCGTGGCTCACCCGGGCCTGCCTGTCATCGGGGTGATCGCTGGCCAACACATCGGCGATCAGCTTGGGACTCCACCCATCATTCATCCACGCTTCGATGAGCGCGCACAACGGATGGTCTTTGAGTTTGTACTCCTTAGACGGTATGACGAGGCTGGGGCCTCGCACACATGTGAACGTGGGTTGCCGACAGGGTGGTCCTGGCCGGTAGAG
>NZ_LQPH01000073.1 GCF_002102255.1 Mycobacterium nebraskense | reverse complement strand
ACTGCTATTAAAGACCTACCGGCGTTTCCGCGGCTTGGCGCAGTGGGTCGTCGGTAGGGTCCGCGTCCGGACCGGTGTGGTCTGACTCGTTTCTTTACCGGCCACGAGCGTTGTTGTGTGCCTTCAATTGTCAGATCCGTCGACTGCATCGGTTCGGCGCGGAACCGCCGGACGGAGTGACCTGATAGGAGCGCGACCAAGCATCCCGTAGCAGTATCGTCCCCGTCCGACGGCTCTGCCCTTCATCCCATCCCGAAAATCCGATTACAGGAAGGGCCGCAATGGAATCCACCATCGCCGAATCCACCCAACCACAGGTCACCGTCGGTGTCGACACGCACAAGCAGTTCCATGTCGCCCATGCCGTCGATCAGCTCGGTCGGCCATTGGGCACCCATCGCCTGGCTGCTACGCCCGCCGGTTACCGCGGCTTCGTGTCGTGGGCCCACACGCTGGGTCAGCTCGTGGCGGTCGGCATTGAAGGCCCAGGCCATTTCGGCGCGGGCCTGGCCCGCCACCTTCGCGCGGAGGGCGTCGCGGTCAGCGAAGTCGGGCGTCCCAAGCGGCAGCGCCGTGCCCGCTTTGGCAAATCAGACGACGCTGACGCGGCCGGAGCCGCCGCGATGGTGTTGGCCGGCGACGCCCTTGGCGAGCCCAAAAGCGCCGATGGTGCCGCAGAAATGGTGCGGGTGTTGCGAGTGGCTCGCACCAGCGCGGTGCGCGCCCGGGCCAAGGCCTACAACGCCCTCCAAGACCTCGTGGTGACGGCTCCCGCGGCACTTCGTGAACAGCTGGCCGGCCTCTACAAAGACCGCCTCATCCACGCGTGTGACCAGTTACGCGAACCCGAAACGCTCACCACCCCAACCGATGCCGTGACCGTCGCGATCAAGTCGCTGGCCGCGCGTTGCCGCGAGCTTGACACCGAAGCCGCCCGTCTGGAACGCCACATCGACACCATCACCGCCACCGCCGCACCCGAGCTGCGCGCTATCTACGGCGTCGGGCCCGACACGGCAGCCACGCTACTGACCGCCCTCGGCGACAACCCCAACCGGATCAGCAGCGACGCCGCTTTCGCCAAACTCTGCGGAGTCAGCCCCCTGGAAGCCTCCAGCGGCAAAACGATCAGACACCGGCTCAACCGAGGAGGCAACCGCGACGCCAACCGCGCCCTGCACGTCATCTTGGTGGTGCGTATGCGCCGCCATGGGCAGACCCGCGACTACTTCGCTCGCCGCCTGGCCGAAGGCAAAACCAAAAACGAGATCATGCGCTGCATCAAGCGCTACATCGCCCGCGAGATCTACCACGCCCTCCACGAACCCAGCAGAAGAACCAACGAACTCATTGCCTGAACATAGGAGCATCTGGTATCAAG
>NZ_LQPH01000072.1 GCF_002102255.1 Mycobacterium nebraskense | reverse complement strand
GCACCGACGGTACGAGCCAAACATCAGGTGATCAGGATCCAACCACCGCAACAAGCGGCACCTCACCCTGACACTGACCCGACGGTAGCCACTGCATGGGCACTTAGAAGGCCCAGGAAGCCGAAATCGCGGTCATCGCCCGGGATCTGATGGAC
The DNA here is from genome assembly GCF_002102255.1 of Mycobacterium nebraskense. Lineage (GTDB taxonomy): Bacteria > Actinomycetota > Actinomycetes > Mycobacteriales > Mycobacteriaceae > Mycobacterium > Mycobacterium nebraskense. The sequence goes on along the minus strand of NZ_LQPH01000072.1, from coordinate 4,290 downwards.
CGAGCCGCAGCGGGCTTAAAGGATCAGACGAAAGTCGAGCGCCGGGTGACCGGACGAACCCACGCCGCCAGTGCCGGTCGTGACTGGCCCGAATCTCGCGAGAATAACAGCGTCGGCAGCGGCGGTCAGCAGCGAGGCGTACAGTTTCGGTAGATCATTACGTTGGCTAAGTACCCAGATGTTCAGGAGTAGCGATGGCAGGCAGCGCGCGGTTCGACGGCGACACGTGGGACCTGGCGACCAGCGTCGGGGCCACAGCCACCGTTGCGGCTGCCGCACGAGCGGCGGCCGGCAGAGCTTCGACGCCGTGATCAACGATCCATTCGCCGAGCCGCTGGTCCGCCGGGTGGGGATTGATTTTTGCACCAAACTCGCCACCGGTGAGCTCCAAGGCCTCCGCGCCGACGCGGCAAAAGGCATGCGGGCGATGATCGACTGGATGGCGGTGCGCACCAAGTATTTCGACGACTTCTTTCTCAACGCCGCCCGGGACGGCATCCGGCAAGCCGTCATCGTGGCCTCAGGATTGGATGCCCGCGCCTACCGGTTGCCGTGGGCGCCCGGCACCATCGTGTTCGAAGTCGACCAGCCGCAGGTGATTGAATTCAAGACCGCGACGCTAGCCGAACTGGGCGCACAGCCAATGGCGGATCGGCGCACGGTGGCGATCGACTTGCGCGACGACTGGCCGGCGGCACTGCAACGGACCGGTTTCGATCCAGCGCTGCCGAGCGCCTGGATCGCCGAAGGGCTGCTCGGCTACCTGCCTGCCGACGCTCAGGACCGGCTGCTCGACCAGGTGGTAAAGCTCAGCGTGTCTGGCAGCCGCTTCGCCACCCACTGGCATCCCACCAACGCCGATGACCTCGATGAGGACGAATTCCGGCGGCGCACGGGGAACCAGTCCAATTGGTGGCGAGAACTCGGTTTCGATCTCGACTTTGCTGAACTGCTGTATTTCGGCGGTCGGTCGGACGTGGCTGCCTTTTTCGCCACCCGTGCGTGGGAGACCGCTGTCCGCAGCAACGCGGACATGCTAGCCGAGAGCGGGCTGCCACCGATCGATGCTGCAGATGCCTCGTTCGCCGAAGTGGTCTATCTCAGGGCCGACCTGAACTAGGAGCACCATGGCACGCAGCGACAGCGACAGTCGGGATCTAGCTTCCAGCGTGCGGGCGGCGGCGACGATAGTGGCTGCACCGCGCGTATTGGCCAGCATCGAACCCGAGCCGCTGATCAACGACCCGTTCGCCGACCCGCTGGTACGCGCCGCGGGCGTCGACTTTCGTCCGTCTGCGCGACGGCGAACTCGAAGCCCCCGACGGCTCGAGTTCGGGGAAGGCTTCGACGATGGCGGGTGACCGCTGTTGCGTGATCGGGTGTGGAGCGCGAATCGGTTGGTTGCGGATTCGGACCCAGACCCAACCTTCGTATTGTGCGTCGCTTACGTGCGCCGCGGTGAGCGAGGAGTGCTGCGAACGACGCCGGCCTGTCTCCGGAGGCACCAGTCATGCCTCAGCAAGTAATGAGCCGGCCCGCGGCCCTATTCATGGATAATGTAGATTATCCATGATAGCGCGTAAAACGCGTTGCTAGACAAGCATGATTGGTGCTGGACGCCGACACGGTGAGGTGCCCGCACCTACACCCGCCGCCGGGGGCAAGCCGCCGCAACACCAGGGTTCGCTCAGGAGAAGATCGACACCGGCTTCTAGAGATTCACCGCGAAGCGGGTCGCCGGTCGCTGCGCACCAGACCATCGTCGCCGCTGGCACATTGGGGTGGGTATCATCGAACTAGCTGGTACCGACCGTCTTTCGTCACAGTGACGTATTCCGCTGTGGTGGTAGTTCAGCGAAACCATCGACAACACAGTGCATTCCATAACTCGGTCGCCGATAGGCGCACGCCGCGTCACCGTGCGATCGACAACCGTTGGCACACCGACAGGACGCAAGTCGGCCGTCGGCGACATGTCATGCCCTGTCAAGGTGATCGCCGGCCCCCACCCCTCCCACGTCAGTCATGCTTGTCCGGGAGTCGGTTTGCTCACGGACGCCGAGCCGGCCTTGCCCGGTGGCTAACGATAGCGTACATTGTTAAGTAACGTTAGTCCTGTGGAGGTGTGTGAGTGATGACTGCTGACGAGCTCGACGTCTTGTTGTATCAGAAGTTCCGTCTCCGCCGCGACGACATGCTCGCCGCGCTCAAGACACTCCCGGCCATCCGGCCCTGGGCTGCCGAGCTTTCCCCGGATGAGGCGCGCCTCCTCGATGACGCCGGTTTCACGGAAGACCCGGATGCATACGCGCGGGTTGCCGCCGACACGGTGGCCCACGTGGCACTGCTCGTCAACACCGCCCACTCGGCCCGCGAAGTGGCGATAGCGTTGAACGTCAACGAATCGCGCGTGCGCCAGCGCCGGCTCGCCAGGACGCTCTGGGCGATCAATGACAATGGTGCCTGGGTATTTCCGGCGCTGCAGTTCGAGACTGACCCGCAGACAGGCCTGCCCCACAAGCAGATTCGGGGTTTGGACCGGGTATTCGTCGCACTGGCACCCAACTTGCATCCGGTGGCAGTCGCGGGGTTCCTGCGTACCCCCCATCCGGATCTGGCGCTGCAGAGTCGCCCGGTACACCCGTTGGAGTGGCTTCAAAGCGGCGGCGACGTCGACCCGGTCTTGCGCCTTGTTGAGGCGGCCGACTGGGCCAGCCGATGACGCCTGGCCCCACCTGGCCTCATTTAACCTTGCCTGATCCGCCGCCTGGATCGCAGCTGCGCAAGATCGGCATCCGCGACGCGGAGCTTCGCATCGTCTCTTCGTCGGAGACCTGGTGGCGAGTGCACCGCACCGAAGGCGATTTTGTGTTGGCGTGGAACGAATTCCGCCACTACGGCCCAGTGCTGCGCTTCGATCCGCATCCCGAGCCCGCTCGGGAACACGCCGACTGCGCGGTGTGGTATGGGGCAGGCACACTCGATGCAGCGATCGCCGAGGCCTTCCAAGGCGATCGCACAATCGACCGTGCTCGCGTCCGTCCGTACCTGACCGGGCTTGCCTTCACCCGGACGTTGTCCCTGCTCGATCTGGCCGTCGACAGTGACGGGGCCTGGGCAACCAGGGCCGGAGGAACCTTCGCGATGTCGACCGCTCCGCACCCGATCACACAACGGTGGGCGCGCGCCATCGTCGAAGCGTTCCCCGATCTCGACGGCGTTCGCTACAACAGCCGATTCGCCGGCCACCCGTGCGCAGCCCTCTTCTTGCCCGGCGCCACCGCCATGCCCCAACGGCCGACCATCTCCCTGCCACTGACACATCCCGCCTTGGTCTCGCGGCTCGCCGGCACCGCGGAACGGCTCGGCTACTCCGTCATCTGACGTGCGCCCGAGCCGATAACCCGCCGGTTCTCCGGCGGCAATTGGTTGACCATCCGTACATTATCGGCTAACTGTTAGGCTAGGTGGCGGCTAATAATTAGGCTATAGTTTTACCATGAAGAACGTACCGCTCTCGGAGGCCAAGGACAAGCTCTCCGCGCTCGTCGACGAGGCCGACACCACCCACGAAATCATTCAGATCACCCGACACGGGCGCGCCGCCGCGGTCCTGATGTCTGCCGACGATCTGGATTCACTCAACGAGACGCTGCACGCACTGCGAACACCCGGTTTTGCCGAAGACCTCGCGCAGGCCGATGCCGACTACGCTGCCGGCAATACCGTCACTGGCGAGGAGATCCGCCGGCGATACGGACTCAGGTGAGCTGCGAAGAAGCGTCCTGGTCCGTTCACTTCTCGCCTACCGCGATCCGGGCACTCGACCGTCTACCGCTGAAAGTCGCCAAAGCGATCGCCGAATTCATCACAGGCACACTGCCCACCGACCCGAACCGGCTATCCAAACCGTTGAGCTTCGAATTCGCTGGCTGGCGCGTCGCCCGGCGCGGCGATTACCGCGTCGCATTCCGGATTCTCGAAGACGACCGGGTCCTGTTGATCGGTCGCATCGAGCACCGCGCACACATCTACCGCCAACCATGAGCGGCCCGCCAGTGTGAGCGGTGCACTTCCGCGGCGCTGGCCCTGTCGACGAACCAGGCCGACGAGGCCAGCACTATTCGTCACTGTGACGAATAGTGCTGGCGCATCAACGGATTCGTGTTGACGACGGAGTGCAACAATTGCACCGACCCGGCGGCTCTACCGGCTGTCCGTTCTCATTGATTCTGGGGCATTCTCATTGAATCTGGGGTAAGTGCGTGTCTTTCTCATTGAATCTGGGGC
>NZ_LQPH01000071.1 GCF_002102255.1 Mycobacterium nebraskense | reverse complement strand
CGACTCCATTCTGGAGAAAGTCCGGCGCGGACGCGTCGCCCTACAAACCATCAGCTAATGACGGGACACACCACTAGAAGGACATGGCGTTCTTCGCCTGCTCGACCTGCTTGTGCTGACCATCGACGATGATGGATCACTGACGCGCGTAGAGATCGCGGACGAGGACTTCGGCGACCTGCTGATCGCCGGCGCCCAACTCGATCCCTTCGACGTGTTCGCCATGTTCGAGGGCCGTGGCGTCGAGGTGTTGTAGAGCGTGCGAGCCCAGGCTCTGGTGCAGTCGCTGGTCCCGGGTTCGGGCCTGGCCCTGATCCTGGTGGAGCATCGTTGGGCCAGGCCGTTGTTCGATTCGATCGCGGGTCTGGGTGGCGTGGTATTCAGCGAGGGTTTCATCGGAGAACAGACCGAGAAGCTCGTCGGTGTGCAACTCGCGGCCCTGGAGGACACCGCCCGGGTGATCGACGAGGCGTACGCCGCGCAAACCGAGGCGGTGGCGGCGTCGACGGCGGCGATTGAGGCGGCTGCGCATAAGGCGGACGAGGCCGCGGTGGCCGCCTCGGTCAGCCGGGTCGAGCTGCAAGTCCTGCGCTACTTGCCGACGAAGATGACGTTTGCGCTGGTGGCCGACAAGCTTGGGATCTCGCGCTCCGCCGCCAAAGAACGCGCCGAGCGTGCCTACAAGAAGCTGGGTGTGCAATCGCGCCGATGCGGTCGCCCGTGCCCGCGAACTCGGATTGATCAGACACCTGGCCTGAGGACCCCAAAGTAGGAGAAGACACTGTGAGCGGTATGGATAAGGCGAAGAACAAGCTCGAAGAGCTTGCGGGAATGGTCAAGGAAGCGGTCGGCAAGGTCACCGGCGACACCAGCACTGAAAATGAGGGCAAGCGCGACCAGGCGAAGTCCAACCTCAAAGACGCCGGTGAGAAGGTTAAGGACGCCTTCAAAAAGAAGTAGGTGCAGGGTAACGGTACCCTGCTTTCACCGGTCGACCGTGGACGCGGCCACCCAGTGGCCTTTGCCGCAGGTGCGCTGATCAATCCGCTGACACCGATTTGTTCGGTCCAGTATTGCTGTATCCAATCCGCGCCGCCGGGCGGCTGTCGTCGCGCACGCTCGACAAGTGCGATTGTTTCCCGACATTGCGGAACCTGTTCTCCGACAACGTCTCTGGTGCGTCATCGGAGGTGGCGGCGAGGAAGTGGTCCGGGAGCGCCAGCTTGGAAATGGTGCGCAAGGTCAGCAGGTACTGGCGGGCTAGCGGACCGGTGGTATACGGCAGGTTGTAGGTGGCGCACACCGCCTGAACCCGTGGGGCGATCTCCGCATAGCGGTTACTCGGCAGATCGGGGTAGAGGTGGTGTTCAATCTGGTAGCACAGGTTTCCACTGAGGAACGCCAACACCGGCCCGGCGCGAAAGTTCGCGGTACCCAGCATTTGTCGCAGATACCATTCGGGCTTCGTCTCACCGCCGAGCGCGGCAGGAGTGAACTTCTCCGCGCCGTCGGTGAAGTGTCCGCAGCAGATCACGACATACGCCCACACATTGCGTAGCAGGTTCGCCGCCGCGTTTGCCGTGAGTGTGCGGCGCCACCGTCGAGGACCGAGTGCGGGAAAGAGCACATAGTCCTTGCCAGCCTGCCGGGCAATCTTGCGGATCAGCGCCCTGGTGTGGGTGGATTTCTCCGCGTCGGTCGCGGTGCGCTCATGCTCCGAGTGCAAGCCGTGCAATGCGATGCCCCATTCGAACGTGATGGCCAACAACAGGTTTCGCAAAGGCTGCAGCAGATTACTGGGCTGCCATCGTTGGTCACGGGTGACCCGCAGGACACCGTATCCGAGGTCGTCGTCCACGCCGACGATGTTGGTGAACACGTGGTGACGGTAGTTGTGGGAATACCGCCATTGCGACGAGACACCTACCATGTCCCATTCCCAGGTACTGGAATGGATTTCCGGGTCGTTCATCCAATCCCATTGGCCGTGGCCGATGTTATGGCCGAGTTCCATATTTTCGATGCTCTTGGCCACGGCGAGTGCGGCGGTTCCGAGCGCCCAGCCGACCTTGCTCCGGCTCCCGCCGATAACGAGCCGCGCGGCGACGTCGAGGCATCGCTGAAAAGCGATGGTGCGCTGGATGTATGTCCTGTCCTTTTCGCCGCGCGAATCCTCGATGTCGCGGCGGATCGCCTCCAATGCGACCGCAAGCGCATCGAGGTCGGCCCCGCTCAGATGAGCGTATTCGGCGACGTTTGTGATTGCCATCGACGCCTCACCAACATTCAGGCGAGGTGGCTTGCCGCCCCACTCGCGGGCCGACGAACACGCTGCGGAGATTCGAGTGCGGCAACATCGTGGTCACGTCCGTTGAGTTGGCCACGGGAGGTGGCTGCCTCGTTGCGGTGGGCGGCGGCTTGCTGTTGCAGACCGGAGGCTTGGGCCGCGTTGACGTCGGCTTCGGCCTTGGCGGCGTGGGCCTTGGCGGCAGTCTCGTCGGCGAGCGCCTCCTGCTGCCTGACGTGGAGTGTTTCCTGCCTGGCAGCACCGCGGATCTTGTCGGCTTCGACGTGGCCGTGTTTGTTGCGTTTGGTGCGCGCCAGCCACACCGGCCCTGCGATGAGCAGAATTGCCGCGACCGCGACGCCGACAATCAAAACCATAGCGCCGGTAGTCATATCGGTTCCTTATGGTGGTTGAACACGGTCGATGGGTTCCTCGGTGGCGACGTGACGGTGTGCGTCGTCAGCTGGGTTTAGGCACTGTGCAGTTCGTCACTTTGGGGTTGACCCCGAAGTAATTCAGCGGTCCGGCGATCACTGTGACCGCGATCGTCCCGGCGCTGGCACAGTTTTCTGCGGCGTGGGTGAAATACCCACGTTGGCCGGCCGCGATGGCGCCAACGACGAGCCATGCGAGCACGAGCAGTCCGACGATACGCATCATGTCTGTCTCCTTGGATAGTCGACCGCCGGGAGGCCCGGGCGGTGAGTCATGAAAGAGCGACGGGGTCATCTGGTGACTGCCGTTGCGTGTGCTCGATATCCCGTCGCCGGGCCGCGGCGGTGGTTCTGGCCGTATTCGCAATGCGGCGATTCATGTGCCGTCGAATCGGACCAGTCGCGTGGTTTGCGGGTGGCCGGTCAGTAGTAGTGGCGGCGGCCGCCGACAGCGTGTCCCATCGCCCCCAACATCCACAGCACCGCTCCGATGACGAGGAGGACGATGCCGATGGTCCACAAGATGGAGATTTTGAACACGAACCCGACGATGAGAAGGATGATTCCGAGGATGATCATGGTGTTTCCCTTAGTTTCGATGTCGAGGCAGCTGTTCCGGGCCGGTTAATCAGTGCTTGAAGGCGTCTTTGACTTTGGCCCCTGCCTGTTTTGCGTTGGCCTTAGCCTGATCGGCGCGGCCCTCGGTGCGCAGCCGGGTGTTGCCGGTCGCGCGGCCGAAATATTTCTTGGTGGCGCCCTTGATGGCTTCGGCCTTGTGCGCGCGCTTCTTACCAATGCTCATTGCGGTTTCCTTCCATCGGTTTCGGTGAGCACAGACCGCGACTGCGGGCTGACAGAATCGACCGTGCTTCGGTGCCCACCGGGTTCGCCGACGTCGGTGCGAACCGTCGGTTGCCGACGCCGCGACCAGCGACCGAGCAGGGGAACCCTGTTCCAACGGGTCGTGGTTGGCTGCGAGTTCACCGGTGCGCCCGCGGCTGCGCCGACCTGCTGGCTGTGTTCGAGGCGTTCGTCGCGTTCTTGCTTCAGAAACGCCGTTTCGCGTTGGGACCTCGCGAGTTCGCGTCGGGCGTCTCGCCCGCGGCCCGCGGAGCGCCGGGCACCGGCCAGCAGCACGCTCAGTCCCAGCATCGCCACCGCACCGATCACGATCCCGAAAAGGAACAAAGTGCCGGTCGACCCGGTGACGTGATAGCCGGATACTGAGAAGTTCTCGGTCAACGGGTGGGCGGCCCCCGAATTGCTCAGCACGCAGACGATAGCGACAATCATGGCGACGACCAGGACAACTAATCCAAGCATCACAAGCATGATGGCGCCTCTATTTCTGCTGCCAGATCTTTGAGTAAACGCCGAGCTAGTACGTCTGTCAACACTGTGGACCCATACCGGTGGTCTACAGTGACGACCAGAAGGGAAGTGCTATCACGATGTCGAACCAGCCCACCGGGCCCGACGGAGCCGATGGAGCCGATGACCCCCTCCGACGGGGCCGCGGGACCCGATAGCGGCCAGGTCACGCCGCCGCTAATCCTGCAGACCGCGTTGGCAATTATCGACCGCGACGGTGTAGACGGCTTGTCCATGCGCCGCCTCAGCGATGCGGTGGGTCGCGATCCCGCGGTGCTGTACCGGCACGTGCCGAACAAAGCCGCAGTGCTCGACGGTGTCGCGGAGATCGTCCTTGCGCAACTCGCGGTGGACACCGCAGACCCGGACTGGGCCGGCCAGCTGCGGGTTGTCGCACACGACTTTCGACGGTTGGCCCTGGCCCACCCGAACGTGGTGCCGCTATTGGTCACTCGACCGTTGGCAACCCCGCTCGGCCAGCGCCCGCCCGGAACCCTGCGGCATCTCGAAGACGTCCTCGCGCTGCTCACCTCCGCCGGGTTCACCGGCGATGATGCGCTGCACATCTACCGGGTGCTATTCGCCTACTTGTACGGCCACGTCCTCACTGAGTTGCAAGAGGTCATTGAGCGACCCGAGGAAACCGACCACGTACTGCGGCTCGGTCTGCACCGGCTGGCGATTACCGAGTTTCCCCTGGTGCGTGCCCTGGCACCGGCCTTGGCCTCCTACGACGGCGCCGCCGAACTCGACCGCGGCCTCGATCTACTGCTCCCCAGCCTGGCGTCATCCCTCTCCCGCGCGGACGGATCACCCCGAACCCAGTGAGTCGCCATGGCGCCATTACCGCCAGCTGTCGGACCACGACGAGTGGTTGTTGTGAATGGGCGTTTTAGCCTGATTGGGTGAACGGTGACGTGCGTACGCTGGAAGAGCTGCCCCGACCAGTTGGGTACGTCCTTGGCGGAGGTGCCAGCCTTGGCGCGATCCAAGTGGGCATGCTTCAAGCGCTCAGCGAGTACGAAGTCACTCCCGATCTCGTCACCGGAACCTCGGTTGGATCGCTCAACGGCGCGGTCATCGCCGCGGACCCGAAGGGTGCTGTGAACCGGCTCTCGCACGTGTGGGCACGAATGACGCGAGATCAGGTGTTCCCGGGCGGTTTGCTCACCCAAGCCTTGCTGCTGCAGAGGGTCAAGACGCACCTGTTCCCCAACACCGGATTGGCCGCGGTGATCACCGACTTTGTCGGGCAGGCAACGATATTCGCCGATCTGACACTGCCGTTCGCCGCAGTCACGACAGATATCGCCACGGCTCGGCCGCACGTTGTGCGTGACGGTCCGCTGCTCCCCGCTCTGCTGGCCAGCGCGGCGATCCCGGGCATCTTCCCATCCGTCGACCTCGACGGCCACCAGCTTTACGACGGCGGTTTGGTGGCGAACGTCCCGATGCGCCAAGCGGTCGAGATGGGGGCACGCTCGTTGGTGGTGCTCGACTGCAACTTTCCTGGCCAACTGCCGGGTTCGACTGACACCATCGCCGACATTCTGCTCTACACGGCGATGGTCGCGATGCGGGCACAGTCCGTGCTCGAGGCTCCTGGCATCGCCGCCGGCATCCCGGTCGTGTACCTTCCCGGGCCCGCGCCCAGACTGGTGTCGCCACTTGACTTCACACACACCGCAGCGTTGATCGAGGCCGCGTATGTGTCCGCTCGCTCGTTCCTGGCGCAACTGCGCATCACAGGCCCGGGTTTGTACGGATCCCCATCCCCCTGAACGTCTCGTCGGGCATACAAAGGAATCAGCCCGGCGGGCATGCTGCCAATCCCGCGGCGGCGCACCGGCTGGATCGTTGAGTTCGCGGACAGCAACGCGGACCACTCGTCGTCGCACACGGCGAACTTCAACGGCTCACCAAACAGCAGTGGAGCTGCCGGGAATCGAACCCGATTCTCTACCAGGCAATTTGGTTGCTCAACTGCGGTTTCGTTCCATTTCGGTCCAACTCAGTGCCGCTCGTTACCTGCGGCTCCGTTTTCGGGTCTTGACGGCGTCGCGTCAATGCTCACGATCCACTGCCCGGGCTCGCAGGACTCGTGGGACTGGTCGGGTTCGTCGGACTGGTCGGCGTCGGACTCGTCGGGCTCGCAGGAGTCGTCGGACTCGCAGGAGTCGTCGGACTCGCAGGAGTCGTCGGGCTCGTAGGACTTGTCGGACTCGCGGGACTTGTCGGACTCGCAGGAGTCGTAGGGCTCGCGGGACTTGTCGGGCTCGCGGGACTTGTCGGACTCGCAGGAGTCGTCGGGCTCGCGGGACTTGTCGGGCTCGCGGGACTTGTCGGGCTCATAGGACTCGCGGGCGTGGAACTCGCAAGACCTGGGCCTTCGCCACACCAGTCCGCCACATCTTTCGGGTACTGCTCGAGCGGTAGAGGACAACGCTGCCCCGGCGGGAAATTCGCGCCGGCGTTGAGCAGATCGCAGGGCACGTAGACCTGCTTGCCCTTAGGAGTGTTGGTCAGACACTTCGTCGGCGGATCGGCATGGCCCTGGGGAGGGACGATGATCGCCACCGCCAAAGTGGCGAGCACCCCGATAGCAAGGCGATAGATCATAAGCACTCCTTTATCCAGAGCCCCTGTCAGCATTGAACTCTGATGGAAGATAGTCAGCCAAAGCCGACGTAAAAGAAAACTGGCCAAAGCTTGTGGCTCTGACCAGCTACTTCTCTGTGGAGCTGCCGGGAATCGAACCCGGGTCCTACGGCATTCCCTCAAGACTTCTCCGTGCGCAGTTCGCTATGCCTCTGCTCGGATCTCCTGGTCACGCGAACTAGCCAGGATGACGATCCCAGTCGCTGTTGGTGTCCCGATGAGTCCCGCGACCGAACTCACCGGTTGATCCCTCTAGCTGACGCCAGGCTCCGGGTCGAGGGCTTTCCCGGTCTGACGGACTAGCTGTCGCTTAGGCAGCGAGAGCGTAGTCGCGCTGATGTGAATCGGCGCTTATTTGGTTGCAACGACGCTTACGGTGGTCTCTTGCCTGCACCGGCACGCTTCCCTTGATTCGATGCGCGAAGTCGAAACCGTTCAGCCCCTCGCATCCCTGCCGATTTTCGGCAGGACAATCTATGGTACGCCGGTATCAACACCCGGCAACGGAGTTATGTTCCGGCCGGGCGCTGCGATCAGATCACGAAGTTCAGATGCTCGACGACCTGGGCGGCCACTTCCTTATCCCCGCCCAGGTCGATGTCCTGCGACCGGGCGGGGCACAACGGCCGCCCACCTGCGAGCCTGGTGAACTGCAGGCCGTCCAGCCGGATCGTCGCCGTCGGCTCCTGGCCGCCGAAGTCGTCGACCAACTGGGCCCGGCCATCGACGCTGACGCGGATGCTGCGGGAAAGCGGCCCGGTCAGCTCGAACAGGACCCGCGAACCCTCGGGCGCATTGGCCCGCTTGCGCACCACGTAGCCCATCGTGCCGGCGATCTCGTCGAGGGACAGCTCGGACGCGGGCCCGACAAGCTGATCATCGGACGACGGCCAGCGCAGCGCCTCGCGGATGTCCTGCTCGTGCATCCAGCAGTCGAACACCCGGACCCGCATGAACCGCCCGTAGCTCTCCGGGCCCACCGGCGTCAGCGTCACCGCGTCCCACTCGTCGGCGGACATGCTGGTCAGCGCCTTGCGCCGATCGTCGGTGATGTCCTTGAACCGTTTGAGCACGTCCGCGCCGGTTTCCGCGCTGAGGTGACGCACCCAGCACTCGTTCATCACGCCGATGTCGTTGCGGACATGCCCGAGCGTCGAGACGTCGATGTCGGGCTGGGGCGCGGGGACTCCGGCGAGGAACGATTCGGTGCCGATCATGTGCGCTACCAGCGCCTTGACGTCCCAGCCGGGTAGCGGACTGGCCGCCTCCCACTCCGCTTCCGGCAATCCGCCCAGCAGTGCGGTGATGTCGTCCCACACGGCGAACAGACCAGCGAGCACCTCGGACTTATCAAGCTTGGTGACGGGGCGATCGGCCATGGTCGGATAGTAGGCCGATCGACTACCCGATCGACAGGCGCCGCCGTCAGCTGGCGGCGATCATCGCCACGGATCCCATGGCCATCACCATGCCGAACCCCTGCCAGCGCGTCAGCCGCTCGCGCAGCACGACCATCGCCAGCACGACCGTGGCCGCCGGGTAGAGCGAGATAAGGATGCTGGCCAGCGAGAGCAACCACGTGTGCAGCGCCAGCAGCATGGTCACGTTGGCGCAGATGTCCAGTACGGCCACGGCCCACGCCAGCTTCATCGGCTTCCCGCGCGGCGCCCGCAGGTTATTGCTGGCCGCAGCCATCACGAAGATCACCACCGTGGCAGAAAGCCGGGCGAAGACCAGCGGCCACAGTTTGCATGCGTGCGGCGCCTGATGGAGGAACACCAGGTTCAGCCCCATCGCCGAGCCGGCCAGGAGCGTGAGCCACGCCACCTTCGGGGTGAATCGATACGGCGTGACACCTTGGGCAGTGGCCTCTCGGCTCACCAGCATGACAGCGACAAGGGCCAGTACGACGCCCACCGAAGCCCCTGGCCCCGGGCGCTCCCCCAGGGCCACTCCAACCGCGACCGGCACGGCCGCGTTGAGGACTGCCGCCAACGGTGAGACGACCGAGATCGGCCCGGCACCCAGCGCCGCGAAGAACGCCCACATGCCGACCGCCATGCCGACGCCATAGAGGCAGCCCCAGAAGATGGCACCGGGCGAAATCGGCCCGCCCACGACGAGGGCCAGCGCGCCCAGCAAGAGTGTCTCGATCGGGTAGACCACCAGCATCACGCGCAGCGCGGCTACCCGTCGAGCGGCTACACCGCCCACAAAATCGCTGACGCCGTAAGTAACGGCCGACAGCTGGGCGTAAGCGGCCCCAATCAGTTCATGCCCTTGGCTCGGCGACCCAATTCACGGATCACTTCGCGCTGGGCATCGCGGCGGGCCATGTCCTGACGTTTGTCGTGCGCTCGCTTGCCGCGCGCTAAAGCGAGCTCGACCTTGACCTTTCCTTCGGAGAAATACAGAGACATCGGCACGAGGGCGAGGTTACCATCTCGTATCTTTCCGACCAGACGGTCGATTTGTTGCCTATGTAACAACAACTTTCGATTGCGACGGGGCTCATGGTTGGTCCAGCTACCGTGCTGATACTCCGGAATGTACAAGTTGCGCAACCACACTTCGCCGTCGTCGACGGTTGCGAACGCATCGGCCAGGGATGCATGGCCCTCGCGCAGGCTCTTCACCTCTGTGCCTTGTAAAGCCACTCCGGCCTCGAACTCCTCGAGGATCGAAAAGTTGTGCCGCGCTTTGCGATTGGTGGCCACAATCTGTTTGCTGCCACGCTTGCCGCCCGCCCCCTTGGCCCGGCCGGAATCTTTGGCCATAGCTATCGCCGTATGTAGAGGCGCAACGTCGCGTAGGCGGTCAAGCCGGCCATCGACACGCCGAGCAGGAACAACCACGGCGAGATGTAGAGGATGTCGGCATAGTCGACCTTCGCGATCAAATGGGCTTGGTAGAACTGACTCAGCGCGTTGTCCAGGAACCACGCCCGAACCAAAACCAAGCCGGCGATCGCGATGGCCACACCGATAGCCGCGGCCAGCATCGCCTCCACCAAGAAAGGCAGCTGGGTATACCAGCGACTGGCACCGACCGACCGCATGATCCCGATTTCTGTGCGCCGCGTGTACGCCGCGACTTGGACCATGTTGGCAATCAGCAAGATCGCCCCCACGGCCTGCACCAGGGCGACGGCGAACGCGGCGTCGCGCAAACCGTCCAGAACCGCGAACAGCCGGTCGATCAACTCCTTTTCATTGAGGATGCTGCGCACCCCGGGCTGCCCCTGCATCGCGGCATCGAACTCCGCGTGCTGTTCGGGGTTGTTCAATTTGACGATGAACGACGCGGGAAACGATTCCTTGCCCGCCACGTCCTTGAACTCCGGGAACTTCTTGATCGCGTCGTTGTAGGCGTCCTGCCGGTTGACGAAGCGCACCGATTTGACGTCTTGTCGCGCATCGATCTTGTCCCGCAGCGCTTTACACGGACCGGACGCGCACGTCGCGTCGTTGGCGGAGATGTCGTCGGTGAGGAACACCTGGGTCTCGACGCGGTCGAGATAGATCTCCCGCGAGTTGTCGGCCAGCCGGACCACCAGCAGACCGCCACCGAACAAGCCGATGGAGATGGCCGTGGTGAGGATCATCGCGGCCGTCATCGTGACGTTGCGCCGAAGACCGGTCAGGACCTCGTTGAACAGGAACCCAAAGCGCACTTAGCGGTCCATCCCATAGACGCCGCGCTGTTCGTCGCGAACCAGCCGCCCCAGAGACAACTCCACGACGCGCTGACGCATCGAGTCGACGATGTGGTGGTCGTGCGTGGCCATCAGCACCGTCGTCCCAGTGCGGTTGATCCGCTCCAACAAATCCATGATGTCCTTACTGGTGTCTGGGTCGAGATTGCCAGTCGGCTCGTCGGCCAGCAGAACCAGGGGCCGGTTGACGTACGCGCGCGCGATCGCCACGCGTTGCTGCTCGCCGCCGGACAACTCGTGGGGCAGCCGGTTGGCTTTGCCGGACAGGCCGACGGTTTCCAGCACCTCGGGCACCACCCGGTTGATCGCGTCGGTCCGTTTGCCGATCACTTCCAGCGCGAACGCGACGTTCTCGTACACCGTCTTTTGCTGCAATAGGCGGAAGTCCTGGAAGACGGTCCCGATCACCTGACGCAGCTTCGGTATGTGACGCCCGCGCAGCTTGTTGACGTGGAACTTCGACACCCGGATGTCACCGGTGGTCGGGTTCTCCTCGCCGAGCAGCAGCCGCATGAACGTCGACTTGCCGGAGCCCGACGGGCCGATCAGGAAGACGAATTCACCCTTGTCGATCTTGACGTTGACGTCCTCCAACGCCGGACGGGCCGACGCTTTGTACTTCTTGCTGACATGGTCCAGGGTGATCATCACGGCACGCCAGTGTAGCCGTGAATTTCGCTGGCAAGCCAAGTCAACTGGCTGGCGGCGGTGAACCAGGCGCCGGACCGGGCCCCGGCTGCGGTAGCTGAGGCGGCGGTGTGGGCGGGCTCGTGCTGGGTGGGCAGAACGGCGCCGGCAGCAGGCATGGCAGCTGCGGCAGCTGCACCGGCGGCGTTGTCGTGGTCGTCGTCACCGGTGGTGGCGGCGGCGTGCTCGTGGGGGTCGGCGTATACGTGTCGGTGGCCGGCGGCTGCTGCACGCGACTGCGCGGCACCCAGGTGTAGTTCGGGTCGGGCACGAAACCCGGCGGCACCACTTGCTGCGTCGGTGGCTTGGGCGCCGGTTCCGGGCGGTAGGTGTCGTAGACCCACCACACGGCGAAAAAGGCGATGATCAACACGAAGGTCGACGTGCGGACTCGGCCGCCGAAGATGTAGTGCGGCCAGCGGCGTTCCGCATCCGAGTCTTCGCTGCGCCTCTCGAGGATGCTCAGGGTGAACTTCAACGCTTCTGCACCGCACCTTGCACGTCATCGTCGATTCGGTCTTCGGTGGCCTCGGCGGCCGGGACGGCCGGGTCTTCCACCAGGCCCACCGTCGCGTCCGCCGCGGTCACGATGCCGACGCGGGCCAGCGCACGAATGACCATGACACGCAACTGCCGGCCGACCTCGAATTGCTTGCCGGGCAGGGTCCGCGCCACCAGACGCAGGGTGACGGTGTCGACCTCGATGCTCTCCACACCCATCACGGTGGGCGCATCCAACAGCAATGGTCCCAGCACCGGGTTGTCCATTGCGCGGTCGCATTCCTGGTGCAAGACCTCGTTGACCCTGTTCAGGTCGGCGTTCGTGGACACCGGGATGTCCACCACCGCGCGCGCCCAATCCTTGGACAGGTTGACCACCTTGACGATCTGCCCATTGGGAATCGTCAACACCTCGCCATCCGGCGAGCGCAGTCGGGTCACCCGCAACGTCACGTTCTCGACCGTGCCGCTGGCTTCCGTCGCGGAAACGACGGTCAGGGTGACCAGATCCCCGAAACCGTACTGCCTCTCCACCAGGATGAAGAAGCCGGACAGCAGGTCTCTCACCAACTGCTGCGCGCCGAAACCCAGCGCAGCGCCGACCACGGTGGCCGGCGCGACCAGTCCCCCCACCGAAAACTGCAGCACGCTGGCGATCTGCATCATGACCCAGATGCCGATGATGACCACCGACACCCAGGAGATCACCGACGCCACGGCCTGGCGGTGCTTGGACGCTTCCGAGCGCACCAGCGCGTCGCTTTCGGCGAAGCCCACGTTGAGCTGACGGGTCACGTGCTGCGCCACCCAGTTGACGAACCGGGCCGCCAGCACCGCCGCGATCAGCACCATGACGATCCGCAGACCGCGGGTGATGATCCATTGCCCGACGTCACCGCGCCAAAAGTCGTGCCAGCCCAGCGCCTTTGTCAAGGCGGTCGAGGCGAGAAGAGTTGTGTTAGTCGTCATCTTTTCGGTTGCGCCACCGGATTCCCGCTTCCAGGAACCCGTCGATGTCTCCGTCCAGGACGGCCGCCGGATTACCGACCTCGTACTCGGTCCGCAGATCCTTCACCATCTGATACGGGTGCAGTACATAGGAGCGCATCTGGTTGCCCCACGAACTGCCGCCTTCGCCTTTCAACGCGTCCAGCTCCGCGCGTTCTTCGGAACGCTTGCGCTCCAACAATTTTGCTTGGAGCACACGCATCGCCGAAACCTTGTTCTGCAGTTGCGATTTTTCGTTCTGGCAAGTCACGACGATACCCGTTGGGATGTGGGTTAAACGAACCGCCGAGTCAGTGGTGTTCACCGATTGGCCGCCGGGGCCGCTGGAGCGGTAAACGTCAACGCGCACATCGCCTTCCGGAATGTCGATGTGATCGGTGGTGTCCACCACCGGAAGGACCTCGACTTCGGCGAACGACGTCTGGCGTCGGCTTTGGTTGTCAAACGGGCTGATCCGCACCAGCCGATGGGTGCCCTGCTCGACGGACAACGTGCCGTAGGCGAACGGAGCGTGCACCGCGAACGTCGCGCTCTTGATGCCCGCTTCCTCCGCATAGGAGGTGTCGAACACTTCGACGGGATACTTGTGCTGCTCGGCCCACCGCATATACATCCGCATCAGCATCTCGGCCCAGTCGGCGGCGTCGACCCCGCCGGCGCCGGACCGGATGGTGACCAGCGCCTCGCGATCGTCGTATTCACCCGAGAGCAAGGTGCGCACCTCGGTGGCTTCTATGTCGGCGCGCAGCGCCTTCAGCTCGGCGTCCGCCTCGGCGAGCGCTTCTATTTTGCTGGCCGCACCCTCGGTTTCCTCGGCCGCCAGCTCGTAGAGCACCGGCAAGTCGTCGAGGCGCCCCCGCAACTCCTCGATCCGTCGCAACTCCCCCTGAGCGTGAGACAACTCACTGGTCACCCGCTGCGCGCGGGCCTGGTCATCCCACAATTGGGGATCGGACGCCTCATGTTCGAGCTTCTCGATGCGGCTGCGCAGACCGCCCACATCGAGCACCCGCTCCACCGTGGTCAGGGTGGAGTCAAGGGCGGCGATGTCGGCTTGACGGTCGGGGTCCACAGCGAACAACGTTACCGGGCCCCCCGAGCACTCCGTCCCCGGCGAGTGCTCAGGCCACGACCAGCGGTCATGCGTTTAGCATCGAGTCACGGGTCATGTGCACCCCGCCCTGCGCGCCTACAGCCCCCGCGCGCTCACCGGGCACGAATAGAAGGTCGAGAATGCGCCCATACCACGTTGCAATCGTCGGCTCCGGACCATCGGGGTTCTTCGCCGCGTCATCGCTGCTCAAGGCGGCCGATGCGTCCGAGGACATCGAAGTGGCCGTCGACATGCTGGAAATGCTGCCCACCCCGTGGGGGCTGGTGCGCTCCGGCGTCGCGCCCGACCACCCGAAGATCAAGTCGATCAGCAAGCAGTTCGAAAAGACCGCCGAAGATCCCCGCTTCCGATTCTTCGGCAACGTGGTGGTCGGTGAACACGTGCAGGCCAGCGAGCTGGCCGAACGCTACGACGCCGTCGTCTATGCCGTCGGGGCCCAGTCCGACCGCGCGCTCAACATTCCCGGTGAGGACCTGCCGGGCAGTGTCGCCGCCGTCGACTTCGTCGGTTGGTACAACGCGCATCCCAATTTCGAGGAGGCCACCCCCGACCTCTCCGGCGCCCGCGCCGTGGTGGTCGGCAACGGCAACGTGGCGCTCGACGTGGCACGCATCCTGGTCACCGATCCCGAAGTGCTGGGGGTCACCGACATCGCCGATCACGCGCTCGATTCGCTGCGGCCATGCGGCGTCGAGGAGGTGGTGGTCCTCGGCCGGCGCGGCCCCCTGCAGACCGCCTTCACCACGCTCGAGCTGCGTGAGCTGGGAGACCTCGAAGGGGTCGACGTGATCGTCGACCCCGCCCAGCTGGAGGGCGTCACCGACGAAGACGCGGCCGCGGCCGGCAAAACGGCCAAGCAGAACATCAACGTGCTGCGGGACTACGCAAAGCGCGACGCGCGCCCCGGCCACCGTCGGATCGTGCTGCGATTCATGACCTCCCCCATCGAGATCAAGGGCGAGGACAGGGTGGAGCGCATCGTGCTGGGCCGCAACGAACTGGTCACCGACGAGAACGGGCGGGTTTCTGCCAAGGACACCGGCGAGCGCGAGGAGCTGCCGGTTCAGCTGGTCGTGCGGTCGGTCGGCTACCGCGGTGTGCCGACCCCCGGGCTGCCGTTCGACGAGAAGAGTGCGACGATCCCCAACACCGCAGGCCGGGTTGAGGGGCGCCGCAACGAATACGTCGTCGGCTGGATCAAGCGCGGGCCGACCGGTGTCATCGGTACCAATAAAAAGGACTCTCAGGACACCGTCGATACCCTGCTCGCCGATCTGGGCCGCGCGAAGGAAGGCGATCTGGCGGGGTTCCCCAACGACCACGCCGACAAGTTGGGCGACTGGCTCGCCTCACGCCAGCCCAAGCTGGTCACCTCCGCGCACTGGGAGATCATCGACCGCCACGAGCGTGCCGCCGGTGAGCCGCACGGGCGCCCGCGCGTCAAGCTGCCCAACCTGACCGAGCTGTTGCGGATCAGCCACGGCTGATCACGGTCCGACGGTCGCGAGCCACACACTCGTTCCCGCTGTCACAGGTTGCTGCACCGTATCGCCAGCACGGAATGCCCTGCGCTGCAAACCTGCTCAGCGGTATGACAATCGGTGACCAGCAACTGCCCTGCTTCGGGGCTGGCGCGAAGGTAATGCTCCACACTGCCGCGCACGATCGCGGACTCCGCCCGCACATCGGGGTACAGCCGCGTCCACCGCGCGAGGCGTCGACTCAATTGCGCTTGCGCCGAGCGCATTCCGTCGCCGGCATCGTCGGCGTCCTCACCCTGGCATACCCAGAGTGCGCGCAACGTGGCTCCGCGCAGCCTCGCCTCCTCGAACGCGTGCCGCAGCACCATGCCATTGTCGACTTCGGCCAGGACGTTGCTGATCTTCGGGACTGCTGACCGTCTGGCCGGCTGATGGATCACGGCAACCGGGCACCGCGCCGAGCGGGCCAAGGAGGTTGCGACGGAGGTCCCGCCGTGACGGGCATGGTTGAGTCCGATCGAACCGACACACATCATGGCCGCCGATCTCGACTCCTCCATCAACTTGGCGAGCGGCCTTCCGCAGAGAATGTCGGTTTCGATTTTGACGGGAGCGCCGGTGGCGTCCACGGACCGATGAGCGTCGGACAGCGCCGTCCGTGCCGCGGCGAGGCGCGCCTCGCAGGCATGCGCGGTGGAAGCGTCCCGCGGATCGATGACGTACACCAATCGCATCGGGATGTCCCGGCTGGCCGCCTCATCGATCGCCCACAGCGCCGCCCGCTCCGCCGCCCTCGACCCGTCCACCCCCACGACGACTGCCGGAGCTGGATGGCTATTGCTCATCGCCGTCTCCTCTGCTGAGCTGTAGACGCCCAACTTTCACGTCGCTCAGCCATGACGTTATGGCCGGGAATGGCATTGCCCCAGGGGCATTGGTCCCGATATAGGGGCCATTGGCCCCTAGGGACCGACGACGGCAAAAATTGGCGTCTCGACCAGGACGACAACCGAATACAAGCTGTTTGCGCAGATGGACAGCGGGCACCACCACCCATCATCAGACGGGAGACTCGCCAATGGCCGCTCAACAGACCGCTCAATCCTCGCAGCCCCTGGTAGGCAAAGGCTGGATCCAAGGCGTCGCCCTGGTGATGATCTTCGGCTTCCTGGTCATGGGAATCCTGGCCTATCGCACGTACTCGGCATCGATGCCGATGCCGGACAAAGTCGTCAACGAATCGGGCCAGCTGCTGTTCACCGGCGACGACATCACCCGGGGGCAGGAGCTCTACCAGGCTCGGGGCCTCATGGAATACGGCTCGGTGCTGGGGCATGGCGCATACCTGGGACCTGACTACACCGCCGAATACCTGCGGATGGCGACCGACGACGTTGCCAATCAACTGCGGACCCAGGGCGTGACCGATCCGCGCGATCGGGTGGTCACCGAGTTCCGGGCCAACCGGTACAACGCCGCCACCAAGACGCTGGTGTTCACCGACCGGCAGGCCGCGGCATTCGACCACATCCAAGGCCATTACGCGGCCTACTTCGGTGAGAACTCGACCAAATATGGGCTGCTGCCCCGGATGATCACCGACAAGGCGCAGATCCACGACTTGACGGCGTTCTTCGCGTGGACGGCCTGGGCAGGCGCGGCAGAACGCCCCGGCCACAAGTACAGCTACACCAACAACTGGCCGGCCGAGCCGCGGGTCGACAACGGCCCGACCGCTCCGGTGATCGTGTGGTCGGCGCTGTCGCTGATCGCGTTGCTCGGCGGTATCGGCATCATGTTCGCGGTCTACGGGCGATGGAGCCAGAAGGTCGGCTGGCACGGCGCCGAGGGCTCCACGCTGTCGTTCCGCCAACCGGGCGAGGTAAGCCTGACGCCGGCACAGCGGGCCACGATCTGGTTCTTCGCGATCGTGTCGGTGCTGTTCCTGGCGCAGACGCTGCTGGGCGCCGCGGCCGAGCATTACCGGGCCGACTTGTCGAACTTCTTCGGGCTGGATCTGGCCCGGGTGCTGCCGTACAACCTGGCGCGCACCTGGCATGTGCAACTGGCGCTGTTCTGGACCGCGGCAGCTTTTCTGGCCGGTGGCATCTTCCTGGTGCCGTTCATCTCCCGCCGCGAGCCGCGCCGTCAGGGCCTGCTGGCCTACGTGTTGCTGGGCGCGGTTGCGGTGGTGGTGTTCGGCTCGCTGATTTGCGAGGCACTCTCCATCTACGGAGTGATCCCGCACGGGCTGCTGTCCCAGCAGTGGGAGTATCTCGACCTGCCGCGGCTGTTCCAGATCCTGCTGATCATCGGCATGTTCCTGTGGATCGCGATCATCTACCGGGGCATGCGTGCCCGGCTCAAAGGCGAATCGAAGATGAACATGCCGTGGTTGTTCTTCTTTTCCGGACTGGCGATCCCCGCGTTCTACACCGTCGGGCTATTGGCCAGCAGCGGAACGCATTACACCGTCGCCGAATTCTGGCGGTTCTGGGTAGTGCACCTGTGGGTCGAGGACTTCCTCGAGCTGTTCACCACGGTGATGGTGGCGTACATGTTCGTGTTGCTGGGCGTGGTGCGCGAACGGATCGCGCTGGGCGTGATCTTCCTTGACGTCATCCTGTACTCGGCGGGTGGCGTCATCGGCACCATGCACCACCTGTACTTCTCGGGCACCCCGGTGGAACACATGGCGCTGGGCGCGTTCTTCTCGGCGGCCGAAGTCATTCCGTTGACCTTCCTCACCGTCGAGGCGTGGGCGTTCCTGCAGCTGGGTTCGCGGCAGCAGTCGGGCGACTCCCAGCCCTTCCCGCACCGCTGGGCGGTGATGTTCCTGGTCGCCGTCGGATTCTGGAACTTCCTGGGCGCAGGCATCTTCGGATTCCTGATCAACCTGCCGATCGTGTCCTACTACCAGATCGGCACCGCACTGACCGCCAACCATGCACACGGCGCGATGATGGGCGTCTATGGCATGCTCGCCGTCGGCCTGGCGATGTTTGCTTTTCGCTACGTGATTCCGGCCGACAAATGGCCGGAAAAGTTAGCGCGAATTTCGTTCTGGTGTATGAACATTGGTCTCGCCTGGATGGTGTTCGTCACCCTGCTGCCGCTGGGCGTTCTGCAGCTGTATCACTCGGTCAACGATGGGTACTTCGAGGCTCGTTCGCTGGGCTACATCACCAGACCCGGCAATGCGGTGATCGAATGGCTGCGGATGCCGGGCGACATCATCCTGATCGTCGGCGGTGTGCTGCCGTTTGTCTGGATCGCCTGGACCGCGTTGCGGCATTTCCGCACGGGTTCAACGGTTCAAGAATTGCCCGAACACCCGCTGTACGTCGATGCCCCGACCGAGCCGGAGACCGGCGCCACGGTGTCGGCGAAAGACTGACCGGTGACTCAACCGGTTGCCTCGGTATGGCTGATCGCCGGGTATTCCCTTGCCCTGCTGGCCATCGGCTGGAGTTTCGACTCGATGGCCCGACGGGCGTCGGCGCGCGCGGCCCGTTGGCGCACAGGTCAATTCACCTACCGGCCCGACCATGACGCCTGGCTGTGTCCACAGGACCACTGGCTCTGGCCGACTTCGTTCGATCCGCGGCACCGGGTCATGCGATATCGCTCCCTACCGGTGGTGTGCAACAGTTGTCCCGTCAAATCCAGCTGTACGACATCCGATCACGGCCGGGAGATCAGCCGCGAGGTCGACCCGTGGCCGCATTCGGACGCCGGACGGTTCCACCGCGGGATCGCTTGTTGCGTGGCCGCATTCGGAATCGTGCTGCCGCTGGCCACGTTGGTCGCCAACCACTCGGCCGCCGATGTGTTGGTCTTGACGGGCACCATTTTGGTTGTCGCGCTGCTCGGCCTGCCGCTAGTCCGCCACCTGTGGAACACCCCGTCCAACGCGCCGGAGCACCTCCCGCACCGCACCGCGCTCGAGGACCAGGCGGCCGCGGCGATAGACAAGTATTCGACCCGGTGGGGCAGCTGGGAAAGCAAGGAGGGCAAGACAACATGACCGCCGTTGTGATCGTCGTCGTCATCGCCGCGATTGTCGCGCTTGCCGTGCTCGCGATCTGGTCGCTGGCCGTGCTGCGCGAGTACGAACGAGGAGTCGTCTTCCGGATGGGCCATGTGCGCCCGCTGTACGGTCCCGGCCTTCGTTTCCTTATCCCCTTTGTGGACAAGATGATCCGCGTCGACCAGCGGCTGGTGACGCTGACCATTCCGCCGCAGGAGGTGATCACCCGCGACAACGTGCCGGCCCGGGTCAACGCCGTCGTCATGTTCCAGGTGATGGAGCCGCTGAAAGCGATTCTGGCGGTGGAAAACTACGCGGTGGCCACCTCGCAGATCGCCCAGACGACGCTGCGTTCGCTGCTCGGCCGGGCCGACCTGGACACCCTGCTGGCACACCGGGAGGACCTCAACAGCGATCTGCGCACGATCATCGAAAAACAGACCGAGCCGTGGGGCGTGCAGGTCCGGGTCGTGGAGATCAAAGACGT
Source organism: Mycobacterium nebraskense (assembly GCF_002102255.1). Classification (GTDB taxonomy): domain Bacteria; phylum Actinomycetota; class Actinomycetes; order Mycobacteriales; family Mycobacteriaceae; genus Mycobacterium; species Mycobacterium nebraskense. Next base: position 36,487 of record NZ_LQPH01000071.1, on the reverse strand, counting down.
CGAGATTCCTGAGTCGATGCAGCGGGCGATGGCCCGCGAAGCCGAAGCCGAACGCGAACGCCGCGCGAAAGTCATCAACGCCCGCGGGGAATTGCAGGCTTCCGAAGAGCTGCGTCAAGCAGCAGAGACCCTCTCGAAGAGCCCCGCCTCGCTGCAATTGCGTTATCTGCAAACGCTGTTGGAGTTGGGGGCGGACCAGAATTCGACCGTCGTCTTCCCGTTGCCGGTCGACATCATCACTCCGTTCTTGCGGCACCCGGAGGTACTACAGGGCGTCGTCGACAACTTCAACAATCGGGGGTGATTGCCGCCGCACCGGTTACTCGCGCTACACCGGCGGCGGCTCGGGCGGTGCCAACCTCCAGTTGTCGGGATTCTTCGGCGAATACACCACCGGAAACAACTGGCCCATGGTCGGCCAGTGGTCGACATCGACCGCCATGCGCTGATACACCGCGTGTTCGCTAACGGTGGGCCCGTTGATCACACCGGCGATGGTGACGAACTGTTCACCGGTGGTGTCCGGTCGCGGGCTCACCCCGGTCACCAGCAGCGTCCCGTTCAGCATCTCGCCGCGGGGCCCGCGAGGAAGGAACCGCTGGGCAAGAGCAACTGCCAAGACGGCCACCAACAGGATCAGCACACCGAATTCCCACACGCCGCCATGGTAGGGCCGTGATAGGACTGCGTCATGAGTCCGGACGATCTGACGTTGGCGCTGACGCTGGCCGACCGCGCGGACGCGCTGACTTTTGCCCGGTTCGGGGCGCTCGACCTGCGCGTTGACACCAAACCAGACCTGACGCCGGTCACCGACGCCGATCGCGCGGCGGAAACCGAGTTGCGCGAGGTGCTGGGACGCGAACGGCCGCACGACAGCATCGTCGGCGAGGAGTTCGGCGGAACCACCACTTTCACCGGACGCCAGTGGATCATCGACCCCATCGACGGCACCAAGAACTTCGTGCGCGGCGTGCCGGTCTGGGCCAGTCTGATCGCCTTGCTCGAAGACGGTGTGCCCGCGGTCGGCGTCGTCAGCGCGCCCGCGCTGCAGCGCCGATGGTGGGCGGCGCGCGGCCGGGGCGCCTTCGTCGCGGTCGATGACGCACCGCCACGCCGGCTATCGGTTTCCTCTGTGGCGCAACTGGATTCGGCCAACCTGTCCTTCTCCAGCCTGTCCGGTTGGGCGCAGCGTGGTCTGCGGGATCGCTTCATCGCGCTGACCGACGCCGTCTGGCGAGTGCGCGCCTTCGGCGACTTCCTCTCCTACTGCTTGGTGGCCGAGGGCGCCGTCGACATCGCCGCCGAACCCGAGGTGTCGGTATGGGACCTCGCCGCCCTCGACATCCTGGTGCGCGAGGCGGGCGGGACGATGACCGGCCTGGACGGCGTCGCGGGTCCGCATCGAGGCAGCGCCGTGGCGACGAACGGGCCGCTGCATGCGCAGGTGCTCGGCATCCTCGATAGCGCTGTGAATTAGTTAACAAGTGTTCTCTGTGATCTTACTCCGGAGTAAGATAGGGTTATCCGCATTGCCCCAACTACCGAGGCTGCCGACATGACCGACACTCGTTCCGGTTCACCAAAGACCTCAAAATCGGCCCGCTCCCGTCGCAAACGGAAAGACAGCCCGAGCGGGGTCGGACTGCAATCCCATAAGCGCACGGGCGTCGACATCGCCATCGCGCTGCTCACCCCGCTCATGGGCCAGGAATTCCTGGACAAATACCGGCTGCGCGATCCGGTCAACCGCGGGCTGCAGTACGGCACCAAGACCGTCTTCTCCACGGCCGCCACCGCCTCGCGGCAGTTCAAACGACTGCAGAACCTGCGCAGCGGGCCGACCCGGCTGAAGTCGAGCGGCAAGGACTACTTCGACCTGACGCCCGACGACGACCAGAAGATGATCGTCGAGACCCTCAACGAATTCGCCGAGGAGGTGCTCCGGCCTGCGGCGCACGATGCCGACGAGGCGGCGACCTACCCGTCCGACCTGATCGCCAAGGCCGCCGAGTTGGGCATCACCGCGATCAACATTCCCGAGGACTTTGACGGCATCGCCGCACACCGCTCCAGCGTGACCAACGTGCTGGTGGCCGAGGCGCTGGCCTACGGCGACATGGGTCTCGCCTTGCCGATCCTGGCTCCCGGGGGCGTGGCCTCCGCGCTGACCCATTGGGGCAGCGCGGACCAGCAGGCCACCTATCTGCCCGAGTTCGCCGGTGAGAACGTGCCCCAGGCCTGCGTCGCCATCGCCGAGCCGCAACCGCTGTTCGATCCCACCCGATTGACGACCACCGCGGTGCGCACACCGAGTGGCTTCCGCCTCGACGGCGTGAAGTCGTTGGTCCCCGCTGCGGCCGACGCGGAGCTGTTCGTCGTCGGCGCGCAGCTGGACGGCAAGCCGGCCCTGTTCATCGTCGAGTCGTCGACGAAAGGCCTTGCGGTCAAGACGGATCCGAGCATGGGCATCCGCGCGGCGGCCTTGGGCCACGTGGGGCTCTCCGGCGTCACGGTCCCCCTGAGCGCACGGCTCGGCGAGGATGAGGCAACAGACGAGGACTACTCCGAGGCGATCGCGCTGTCTCGGCTCGGCTGGGCGGCGCTGGCGGTGGGGACCTCGCACGCGGTGCTCGACTACGTCGTGCCCTACGTGAAGGAGCGCGAGGCCTTCGGCGAGCCGATCGCCCATCGTCAGGCCGTCGCGTTCATGTGCGCCAACATCGCCATCGAGCTGGACGGGCTGCGGTTGATCACCTGGCGCGGCGCCGCCCGCGCCGAACAGGGCCTCCCCTTCATTCGCGAGGCGGCGCTGGCCAAGCGGCTGGGCGCCGACAAGGGCATGCAGATCGGCCTGGACGGCGTGCAGCTGCTCGGCGGCCACGGCTTTACGAAAGAACACCCGGTCGAGCGTTGGTATCGCGACCTGCGGGCCATCGGCGTGGCCGAGGGCGTCGTAGTTATCTAGGCCGTCACTGACCCGGACTACCGAAAGACCAATCATGGCAATCAATCTGGAACTGCCCCGCAAGCTGCAAGCGGTCGTGGTCAAGACCCATCAGGGCGCCGCGGAGCTGATGCGGCCGATCGCCCGCAAGTACGACCTCAAGGAACACGCCTACCCGGTCGAACTCGACACGCTGTACAACCTGTTCGCGGGCGCCTCGGAGTCGATCGAATTCGCCGGAGCCGACAATCTGGGTGACGAGAACCAAGACAGGGACCAAAACCACAACGGCGCCAACATGGCTGCGCTGCTGCAGACCTTGGAGGCTTGCTGGGGCGACGTCGCGATGATGTTGTCGGTCCCCTATCAGGGGTTGGGCAACGCGGCCATCTCCGCCGTCGCGACCGACGAACAGCTGGAACGCCTGGGCAAGGTGTGGGCGGCGATGGCCATCACCGAACCGGGCTTCGGTTCCGACTCGGCGGCGGTGTCGACCACCGCCAAGCTGGACGGCGACGAGTACGTGATCAACGGCGAAAAGATCTATGTCACCGCCGGTTCGCGCGCCACCCACATCGTGGTGTGGGCGACGCTGGACAAGTCGCAAGGCCGTGCGGCGATCAAGTCGTTCATCGTTCCGCGCGAGCACCCCGGCGTCACGGTCGAACGGCTCGAACGCAAGCTCGGCATCAAAGGCTCCGACACCGCCGCGATCAGGTTCGACAACGTCCGCATTCCGAAGGAGAACTTGCTCGGCAACCCGGAAATCGAAGTCGGCAAAGGCTTTTCCGGCGTGATGGAGACCTTCGACAACACCCGGCCGATCGTGGCCGCCATGGCCATCGGGATAGGCCGCGCCGCCCTGGAGGAAATCCGCAAGATCCTCACCGAGGCCGGGGTCGAGATCTCCTATGACAAACCGTCGCACGCCCAGAGCGCCGCGGCGGCCGAGTTCCTGCGGATGGAGGCCGACTGGGAAGCCGCCTACCTGCTGGCGCTGCGCGCGGCGTGGCAGGCCGACAACAAGATCCCCAACTCCAAAGAGGCGTCGATGAGCAAGGCCAAGGCTGGCCGGATGGCCAGCGACGTCACCCTCAAGGCAGTCGAATTAGCGGGCACCGCAGGCTATTCCGAGCAATCGATGCTGGAAAAGTGGGCTCGCGACTCCAAGATCCTGGACATCTTCGAGGGCACTCAGCAGATCCAGCAGTTGGTGGTCGCGCGCCGCTTGCTGGGCCTGTCGTCGGCCGAGCTCAAATAGGTCTTGCAGCCACCGTTTGCGCCGAACGTGCAAACACTGCGACAGATCCGCCTGTTTTTCGCAGTGGGTGCACGTCCGCCGGGATCTACGCAGCGACCGCGTTGAGCTGCTCGCGGACGTCGTCGTCGAGCCCGATGGACGCGACGTCCAAGTTCTCGTCCAGGTGCCGGACTGACGACGTGCCGGGGATCAGCAGCACATTGGGCGCCACGCTGAGCGTCCACGCCAACGCGACCTGCGCCGGCGTACGCCCGAGCCGCTCGGCGGCGTCGACCACCAGTCGGTGAGTGAGCACCGGGTTCGGCTGCATGAAGGCGGCCCCCAATGGGAAGAACGGGACGAATGCGATACCGCGCGCCGTGCACTCCTTCAACACCGGCGCCGAATCGCGGTGAATGAGGTTGAACGCGTTTTGCACACAGGCGATTTCGGTGCGATCACACGCACGCAGTAGGTGTTCACGGCTGACGTTGCTCAGCCCGATCCCGCCGATCAGTCCCTCGTCGCGGGCTTCGATCATGACCGAAAGTTGGTCGTCGAAGAGCTGATCCGGCCCGTCGCTTTCGAACACGCGCAGGTTGACCGCGGCCAGTTGGTCGACGCCGAGGGCGCGCAGGTTGGTCTCGATGTCGCGCCGCAAGTCGGCCGGCCCATCGATCGGTATCCAGCCACCGTTGTCGTCGCGACGCCCGCCGACCTTACTCACCAGCGCCAGGTTCTCCGGATACGGATGCAGCGCCTCGCGGATGAGCTCGTTGGCGACATCGGGACCGTAGAACTGTGCGGTGTCGATGTGGTCGACGCCGCGTTCGACCGCCCGCCGCAGGACGGCCAGCGCCTCGCCGCGGTCCCGGGGCGGTCCGAACGCGTTCGGGCCCGGCAACTGCATGGCGCCGAAGCCGACCCGCGAGACCGAAAAGTGACCGAGTGGAAAGGAATCCATACGGTGAGGTTAGCGTCGAGGCATGGACACATTTCAGGCGCTCGTCGCTCGCGAAGATGGTGACCGGATAACCGCGTCGGTCGAGACCTTGAGCCACTCCGACCTGCCGCCCGGCGACGTGACGATCCGGGTGCTCTATTCGAGCGTGAACTACAAGGACGCGCTCGCGCTCACCCCGGGCGGCGGGGTGGTGCGCAGCTACCCGGTGGTGCCGGGCATCGACCTGACCGGCGAGGTCGTCGAGTCGCAATCACTCGACTTCACCCTCGGCGAGAAGGTGCTGGCCCACGGGTACCAGATCGGCACCGGCCACCACGGCGGCTACGCCGAATACGCGCGGCTCCCGGCCGACCAGGTCGTCGCGCTCGGCGCGTTGAGCCCGCACGAGGGCGCCGCGATCGGGACCGCCGGCTTCACCGCCGCGATGAGCGTGCAGGCGCTGATCGACTGGGGTGTCCAACCCGGCGCCGGGTCGGTGGTCGTCACCGGCGCCTCCGGCGGTGTCGGCTCGGTCAGCGTGGACCTGTTGGCCGCCAAGGGCTACCGGGTGGTCGCCTCGACCGGCAAGGAGGGGGCGGCCGGGCTGCTGAAAGAGCTTGGCGCCGCGGAGGTTATCGGCCGGCTGCCGGAAGATCCCGATGCCAAACCGCGGCCGCTGGCCAAGGCGCGCTGGGCGGCCGCGGTGGACTGCGTGGGCGGCGCGACGCTGGCCGACGTGCTCAGCGCCGTCGACTACGGCGGGGCGGTGGCCTGTAGCGGCCTGACCGGCGGTCCGGCGTTGCACACCACGGTGATGCCGTTCATCCTGCGCGGCGTCGCGTTGCTGGGGATGGATTCGGTGCAGATGCCGATCGGCCCGCGCCGCAAACTGTGGGCGCTGCTGGGCGATTCGTTGCGCCCGCGTCATCTCGACTCACTCACCAGCGACGTCGACGTCAGGGACGTGGTCGATGTGCTGGATCAGGTGCGCGCCGGCAAGTTCACCGGCCGGGCGGTGGTGCGGGTCGCCGGCGGATTTTGACCCGGCAGTAGGCTGTCCGACCATGCGGGCTGCACGGGTGATTCGGCTAGACGGTCCGGACGCGATCGAAGTGGCGGAGGTCGACGAACCGTCGGGTGACGGCGTGGTCGTCGAGGTGCACGCCGCCGGCGCCGCCTTTCCCGATGCCCTACTGACGCGGGGGCTCTACCAGTACCGCCCGGAGCCGCCGTTCGTGCTGGGCGCCGAGATCGCCGGGGTGGTTCGCTCAGCGCCGGACAACGCGCACGTAAAGGCCGGCGACCGCGTCGTCGGACTGACCATGCTCAGCGGTGGCATGGCCGAAGTCGCGATCCTGCAGCCGGACCGGGTGTTCAAGCTCCCCGACAACGTGAGTTTCGAGGCGGGCGCGGGCCTGCTGTTCAACGACCTCACTGTCTACTTCGCCCTGACGGTGCGTGGCCGGCTGGCCCAAGGCGAGACAGTTTTGGTGCACGGCGCCGCCGGCGGCATCGGGACGTCGACGCTGCGGCTGGCGTCGCTGCTCGGGGCGTCCCGCTCCATCGCCGTCGTCAGCACGGAAGAGAAGGCGGACGTCGCGACGGCCGCCGGGGCCACCGATGTGGTGCTGGCGGACGGGTTCAAGGACGCGGTCAAGGAACTGACCGGCGGCCGCGGCGTGGACGTCGTACTCGACCCGGTCGGCGGCGACCGGTTCACCGATTCGCTGCGCTCGCTCGCACCGGGCGGGCGGCTGCTGGTCGTCGGCTTCACCGGTGGAGACATTCCGACCGTGAAGGTGAACCGGTTGCTGCTCAACAACATTGATGTGGTCGGCGTGGGCTGGGGCGCCTGGACGGCGACGCATCCGAACGCGCTGGCCGAGCAGTGGGCCGGTCTCGAGAAGCTGCTCAGCTCGGGCCGGCTGGCCGCCCCGAACCCGGAGGTCTACCCCCTGGAGCAGGCTGCCGCCGCGGTGGCCTCCCTGGAGAACCGCACCGCCAAAGGCAAGGTCGTGGTGCGCGTCCGCGACTGACGGGCCCGGGCCGAACCGGACCCGCCCGGTCGTGCGGCCTTCGCAGGATTTGATAGCGCGGGCGATATCAAAACCTGGAAGCCGCGCTTGGTCAGCAGATCCGCTGGCCCTTGTGCGGCCTGGAAACAAAAAGTAATGTCACTTTCAGTTTTGTCCGCCACCCGAGCCGGGGGTCAGCCATGGAATCCTTCGTCCACTTGCGAAAAGGCACGACCCCGCGGCGCCTGCACGCCGACCTCGACGGGCTCAAGGACGACGAGCTGGGCCGGGGCGGATTCACGGGCCGCACGGCGAACCTCTACCGCCGCCACGACCCCACCGCCTACCGTTCGGTCGGCCCGCTGCGCCCCGTCGACGTGCTGGCCGGCGAGCTCAAGCCCAGTGACGCCACCGACGCCAACGGCGGCCCCCTGCTGATGTTCAGCAACGCCGACTGCCGAATCCTGTTGAGCCGTCGCCACGAGCCGATGCCGTACTACACCCGCCATGTCGACGGCGACCTGCTGTGCTTCGTCCACCAGGGCGCCGGCCTGCTCGAAACCGAGTTCGGCCCGCTGCGCTACCGGGACGGCGACTGGGTCTACCTGCCGAAGGCATGCACGTGGCGTCAGGTGCCCGACGGCCAGACGACGATGTTGATGGTCGAGGCCACCGACGAGTTCCGGGTGCCGCCGCCCGGGCCGTTGGGCCGCCACTTCCCGTTCGACCCGTCGCAGGCCACCATCCCCGACCCGGCGCCCATCGACGACGACGGCCGGGACGAGTACGAGGTCCGGCTCATCCACCGGCCTATCGAGGATGGCGGCCCGACAACGCTGTTCTACCAACACAATCCGCTCGACGTGGAGGGATGGCGCGGTGACAACTTCGCGTTCACGTTCAACATCGCGGACTACAACGTGGTCACCTCCGACAGTGTCCACCTACCGCCGACGGTGCACCTGTTCATGCAGGCCACCGGCGTCTACGTGATGAATTTCTTGCCGAAGCCGGCTGAAGGTGTTCAGGGCACCGAGCGCACACCGTGGTACCACCGCAATGTCGACTATGACGAGATCGCCTTCTTCCACGGCGGCTCGCTCTATGGCATCCCGATGCCGCCCGGTCTGATTTCCCATGCGCCGCAAGGCGTTCACCACGGCGCACCGGAGAAGGCGCGGGAACGGGCGCGCCGCAAGTTCGACGAGTACTCCCGCGTCGATTGGCAAGTTATCGCCGTCGACACCCGCCGGCGCCTGAACCCGTCGGCCGAGGTGCTGGCGCACGACCTAGGACAACACTGACCATGACGACCCGCCACGAATACGAACGAATCCCCTATCTCGTTGCCTTCCAGAACAATTCCGCCGTCCGCGACGTCTACGGCGGGCTGGCTGAGATCACCGTGCTGGAAAGCTACCTGCTCAAGCCGAAGGACAAGCCGTCGGACACCGTGCTGGTGTTCATGCACCCGATCGGCGGCGGCGCCTACCTGCCGGTGATCAACGCGCTGGCCCGGGCCGGCCATCACGTCATCTACTGCAACAGCCGGTTCCGCGGCACCGACTCGGCGCTGCTGATGGAGAAGGTGGTCGAGGATCTCGGCGAGTGCATCAAGGACGCCAAGAAGCGGCTGGGCTATCAGAAGGTGGTGCTGGCCGGGTGGAGTGGCGGCGGCTCGCTGTCGATGTTTTATCAGCAGCAGGCCCAGCACCCGACGATCACGTCGAGCCCATCCGGCGACGGTCCCGACCTGACCGCCCTGGACCTGCCCGCCGCCGACGGCATCATGCTGTTGGCGGCGCACATCAGCCGGCACGGCACGCTGACCGAATGGCTCGACGCGTCGATCCTCGACGAATCCGACCCCACCAAGCGCGATCCCGAGCTGGACCTGTACAACCCGGACAATCCGAACCAGCCGCCCTACAGCCAGGAATTCCTGGCCCGGTACCGCAGCGCACAGGTCGAACGCAACCGGCGCATCACCGCGTGGGTCAGGGACAAGCTCGCCGAGTTGAAGGCGGCCGGGCGCCCCGATGACGAATTCGGATTCGTCGTGCACGGCACCATGGCCGACCCGCGCTGGCTGGACCCGACCGTCGATCCCAACGAACGCATCCCGGGGACCTGCTACCTGGGGGATCCTCAAGTGGTGAACATGAGCCCGGTGGGGTTGGCCCGCTTCTCCACGTTGCGCGGCTGGCTCTCGCAATGGAGTTACGACGACGCCCGCGGCGACGGGGTCGCCTGCGGGGCCGACATCGCGATCCCGGCGCTGGTCATCGGTAACCTGGCGGACGACGCCTGCACACCCAGCCACACCCGGCGGCTGTTCAATGCGATCGGGCACCATGACAAGGAGATGCACGAAATCCCCGGGGCCACCCACTATTACGCCGGCCCCGACCAGCGCGACAAGTTGCGCGCGGCCGTCGACATCGTCACCGACTGGCTGATCCGCCACGACTTCGCGGGCAAAGAATGACCGCTCCCGGTTTGGCGGGACCGCTGGACGGCGTCCGGGTGCTCGAACTCGGCACGTTGATCGCAGGCCCCTTCGCCGGCCGGCTGCTCGGTGACATGGGCGCCGACGTCATCAAGGTGGAACCCCCCGGTGCCCCCGACCCGCTGCGCACCTGGGGCCAGGCCGAGGTCGACGGGCAGCACGTCTTCTGGACCGTGCACGCGCGCAACAAGAGAGCCATCACCCTCGACCTGCGCCGCCCGCGCGGCCGCGAGCTGTTCTGCGAGCTCGTCGAGAAGTCCGACATCATCGTGGAGAACTTCCGCCCGGGGACGCTAGAGAAATGGGACCTGGGCTACGACGTGCTCAGCGCCCGCAACCCGGGCATCATCCTGGTTCGGGTGTCCGGCTACGGGCAGACCGGCCCCGACGCGCACAAGGCCGGCTACGCTTCGGTGGCCGAGGCGGCCAGCGGGCTGCGCTACCTCAACGGCTTCCCCGGCGGCCCGCCGCCCCGGCTGGCGCTCTCGCTCGGCGACACCCTGGCCGGCATGTTCGGCGCCCAGGGCGCGCTGGCGGCGCTGTACCGCCGCACCGTCACCGGGCGCGGCCAGGTGGTGGACGTCGCGCTGACCGAATCCTGTTTGGCCGTCCAGGAATCCACCATCCCGGACTACGACGTGGGCGGCGTGGTGCGCGGCCCGTCGGGCACCCGACTGGAGGGCATCGCGCCGTCGAACATCTATCGCAGCGCCGACGGCTCGTGGGTGGTGATCGCCGCCAACCAGGACACCGTCTTCGTCCGGCTGTGCAAGGCGATGGGCAGCCCGGAGCTGGCCACCGACGACCGGTTCGCCACGCACGTCGCCCGCGGCCGCAACCAGGATGAACTCGACGAGATCATCAGCGCGTGGGCCGCGGAGCGCCAGCCCGGTGACATCATCGAAACCCTCAGTGCCGCAGGAGTGATCGCCGGGCCGATCAACACGGTCGCGGAGGTGGTCAACGACCCGCAGCTGCGGGCCCGCGGCATGCTGGTCGAACACTTCGATGAAAGGCTCGAGCGGGACGTATTGGGGCCGGGCATCGTGCCGGTGCTCTCGGAATCCCCGGGCCGCCTGCGCAACGCCGGGCCCGCGCGTCCGGGCCAGCACAACGACGACGTCTACATCGGGCTGCTGGGCAAGACTGCCGAGCAGCTCGAGAAGTTGCGGGCCGAGGAGGTGCTGTGAACACACATGTGGCCATCCGGGAAGTGGCGCTGCGCGATGGTCTGCAGATCGAAGCGCCAATCCCGTTGTCGGCCAAGCTCGAACTGCTGGCCGCGGTCGCCGCGACCGGGGTCCGCGAGGTGGAGGCCACCGCGTTCGTCTCGCCGTCGAAGGTGCCGTCGATGGCCGATGCCGCCCAACTCGCCGCTCACCTGCACGACTACCCCGACATCGAGTTCTCCGCCCTGGTGGCCAGCCCCAACGGAGCCAAGCGTGCCGTCGCGGCAGGGCTGCGCTCGATCGAGTACGTGGTGGCCGCCGACGACACGTTCAGCAAGGCCAACGTCGGGCGCACCAGCGCCGAGGCCACCAACCAGATCGACGAGATCGTCGCCATCGCGCATAGCAGCAATGTCACCGTCGAAGTGGTCATCGCCACCGCGTGGGACTCCCCGTTCGAGGGTCCCACCCCGCCCCAGCGGGTGCTCGACATCGCCGCGGCCGCTCGCGACCGCGGCGTCGACCGCCTGTCGATCGCCGACACGATCGGCACCACCACCCCGGGCCGCGTGAATTCGCTGATCGCACAACTGCGTCCGGTGATCGGCGACCTGCCGCTGGGCGGTCATTTCCACAACACCCGCGGCTCCGGGCTGGCGAGCGCCTACGCCGCGGTCAGCTCCGGCGTGACCCGGCTGGACGCTTCGGTCGGCGGGTTGGGCGGCTGCCCGTTCGCCCCGGGCGCCACCGGAAACATCGCCACCGAAGACCTGGTGTACCTGCTGCGCGACAGCGGCATCGACGTCGACGTGGACCTGCAGGCGGCCATCACCGCGGCCGACGTCGCCAAATCAGTTATCGGCCACGACCTGCCGAGCGCGCTGCTCCGCGCCGGCGACCGGATGCGGACCTGATGCCAGCCCCGGAAGCGCTGACCGCCAAGGGCCGCCAGACCAGGCAGGCCATCGAGCAGTCGGCCCGAAAGCTGTTTGCGGAACGCGGCTTTCACGGTACCACGCTGGCCGACATCACCTCTGCGGCGGGCAAGTCACCGGCCGTGTTCTACCGGTATTTTGCCGACAAGGAAGACCTGCTCGCCGCCCTTGCGGAATCGTTCCTGCACGATGTCCTGACGCCGTCCGGGTTGAGCCTCGAACTACCGGAATCGCATGATGACGACGCGTTCTTCACCGCGGTGGTCACCGGGTATTGGAACATGTTCAAGCAGAACATCGGCATCATGATCGCCGTGGCGCAGCTGGCCGCCACGCAGCGACGCTTCGCGACCGTCCAGAACGAATTCCGCCGGTTCGGCATGGATATCGTCGCCGCCTCGGTCCGCCGCGCCCAGGAGCAGGGCTACGGAACCGAGCTGGACCCGCAACACACCGCGGCGGCCATCGCCCTGTTGTTCGAGAACTTCACCACCGTCTTCGTCGGCCCCTCCAACCTGGGCCTCAAGATCAGCGATAAGGACGCCATCGTCACCCTGTCGACGATCTGGAAGAAAACCCTCTACGGCGTATAAGGAGACAACTGTGGATTTCACACTCCCCGAGCACCTTCCGGGTCTGCTTGCCCAGATGGACGAGTTCATCGAGGCCGAGATCAAACCGTTGGAGCGCGAACACATCCAGTATTTCGACAAGCGTCGAGAACATGCCCGCACCGACTGGGACAACGACGGCATCCCGACGCGCGAGTGGGAGGACCTGCTCGCCGAGATGCGCAGGCGAGCCGACAAAGCGGGCTGGCTGCGGTACGGGCTGCCGGCCTCGCTGGGCGGCCGTGACGGCACCAACGTCGACATGGCCGTCATCCGGGAGCACCTGGCGCACAAAGGCCTTGGTCTGCACAACGATTTGCAGAACGAATCCTCGATCGTCGGGAACTTCCCGCAGGTGATCATGATGGAGCGCTTTGGCACCGAGGAGCAACGACGGCTCTGGTCGGAAGCGCTGATCACCGGGGAACGCTCCATGGCGTTCGGACTGACCGAGCCGCAGCACGGTTCGGACGCCACTTGGCTGGAGACGCGCGCGCAAGCCGATGGCGACGGCTGGGTGATCAACGGCTCCAAGCGGTTCAACACCGGCGTCCACCGCGCGACCCACGACCTGGTCTTCGCCCGCACCTCCGGTGAGCCCGGCCAGGCGCGGGGCATCACGGCGTTTCTGGTGCCGACGGATGCGCCCGGGTTCACCGTCCCCTACTACTGGTGGACGTTCAACATGCCGACCGACCACGGCGAAGTCCAGTTGACCGACGTCCGGGTGCCCGCGGATGCGGTGCTGGGCGAGGTGGACCGCGGCCTGGAGGTTGCGCAAACCTTCTTGCACGAGAACAGGATTCGGCAGGCGGCCAGCAGCCTGGGTGCGGCCCAATACTGCATCGATCGCGCCGCCGAATACGCCGGCAGGCGGACCGTCTTCGGCAAGCCGCTGTCGGTCAACCAGGCCGTGCAATGGCCGCTGGCCGAACTGCAGACCGAAGCCCAGATGGTGCGGCTGCTGGTGGCCTATGCCGCCTGGCATCTGGACCGCGACCACCACATGGAGGTCTCGGACAAGGTGTCGATGGCCAACTATCGGGCCAACCGACTCGTCTGCGACGCCGCGGACCGGGCCATGCAGATCTTCGGTGGGCTCGGCTACAGCCGTCACGAGCCGTTCGAGCACATCTATCGCCACCACCGTCGCTACCGGATCACCGAGGGAGCCGAAGAGATCCAGATTCGCCGGGTGGCGCAGCGGCTGTTTAAGTTTGGCAGGTGACGCCGACCGAGGAGCTGGCCCCTCAACTGGCCAGCGTGCTGGCGCCGGTCCTCGGCGCCGACGTCGCGGTGGAAAACCTGCGCGGGCTGACCGGGGGCGCCAGCCGCTCCACGTGGGCGTTCGACGCCGTCGCCGGCGACCGACGGCAAGCCCTGATCCTGCGTACCGGCGCGCCCGACGACGTGCATGCCGGCATGGAGTTGGAGGCACGCGCCCAAGCCGCCGCCGCGGCCGCCGGCGCACCGGTCCCCCACGTCCTCGTCGCCGACGATTCGCCTGCCGCACTGGGCAATCCGTTTCTGATCTGCGACGCGATCGCGGGCGAGACCATCGTCCGGCGCATTCAACGTCAGCTCGACGCCGCGGGCGGGCACGCGGCCCGCGCGGAACTGCTGCGGCAATGCGCGCAGGCGCTGGCGGCCATCCACCGAGCCGACCCGCGCATCCCCGGTCTGGTCCGCGAGGATCCGCTCGCGCAATGGCGCGAGCGGCTCGACGCCATGGGTGACACCACGGCCACCTTCGAATGGGCGTTTCGCTGGCTCGAAGGCAACCGGCCTCAAAGGTCCCAGCCGTCGGCGGACGTTCTGGTGCACGGGGACTACCGGATGGGCAACCTCATCGTCGACGGGTCCCGCCTCGCCGCCGTCCTCGACTGGGAGCTGGTGCACCGCGGCGACCCGTACGACGACCTGGCCTGGTTCTGCATCCGGGCCTGGCGCTTCGGCGCCCCCGCCAGCCTCGGCGCCGGCGGCCTCGGCAGCATCGAGAGCTTCCTGCGCGACTACGAGCAAGCCAGCGGGACTAGCGTCGACCGGGTGGCGTTTCACTGGTGGCTGATACTGGCCACGCTGCGCTGGGGCGTCATCTGCCGCTATCAGGCGGAGCGGCATTTGACCGGTCAGTTCCGCTCGGTGGAGCTGGCCACCATCGGTCGCCGCGTGTGCGAGACCGAGTGGGACCTGCTCGACCTGCTCGAAGGGGCCGCGTGATGATCGGCCCGTACGGCCGCCCGCTGGCCGCCGAACTGGTGGCCGCGGTGGCCGAATTCCTGGAGACCGACGTGCGGACGGCGACCAGCGGGCAGGTCAACTTCCACGCGAGGGTGGCCGCCAACGCGTTGCGGATCGTCGAGCGCGAACTGCTCGACGAGAGCGAGGCCGAATCCCGCGCCGCGCTGGCCGACCTCGGGTTCGCCGACGAGGAAGAGCTGGCCGCCGCGATACGGGCCGGCGAGATGGACGGGCGGGACCTGGAAGTCACCGCCTGCCTGCGCACGTTGGTGCGGCGCCGGCTGGCGGCCGCCCACCCGGGATACGACAGCGAATAGGAGCGCATGCCCGCTGCGAGTGCGGAAATCGTTGCCGAAGCGGCAGACCGCCTGTTCACGGCGATCGAGAAGGGCGACTTCGCGGCGGTTGACCGGATGTGGAGCGACGGCATCGCGGTCTGGCGAGTCGGCGCGCGCCGCAATGACGGCAAGGCCCGCGCGCTACGCGTCATCGACTGGTTCATCACCGCGACCATCGAGCGCCGCTATGAAATTCTGGACCGGCGATTCTTCGAGGGCGGCTTCGTCCAGCAGCACATCCTGCACGCCACCGGCCATGCCGGCCAATCGATCTCGATGCGGGTCTGCATCGTGATCAGGGTGGGCAGCAACGGCGAGCTCGACCGGATCGACGAGTACTTCGACCCCGCCGAGATCGCGCCATTGATGGACTAGGCGTTAGATTCGGCACGACAGATGGGGGTGACGATGACGACTCTGGAAACACTTCTGAACGATCCCGACCTGGCCGGCGTGTGGAACCTCGTCCCGGACCGCTCGACCATCACCTTCAAGGTCAGAAACATGTGGGGCCTGCTGAACGTCAAGGGCCGCTTCACCGAGTTCAGCGGCGACGGCCAACTGACGGGCAAGGGGGCGGTTTTCGGCCGGCTCGACATCCGCGCCGCGTCCCTGGACACCGGGATCGGCCGTCGCGACAAGCACCTGCGCTCGGCCGACTTCTTCGACGTCGAACGCTTCGATGAGATCAGCGTCGTCGTCACCGCGGTGCACCCGACCAAAGGCAAAGCCGCCGACCTCCGGGCCGCCTTCACCATCAAAGGCGTCACCGCGCCGCTGCCACTGTCCGCCACGATCACCGAGCTCGACGACGGCTCGATTCGGATCGCCGGGCAGACCAAGGTCGATCGCACCCAGTTCGACCTGGGCTGGAACCGGCTCGGCATGATCGGCTCGACGGCGACGGCCGCGGCGGAAGCCGTCTTCGCGCGGGCTGCCCAGTAAAGCCGGCGCGACACCAGTAGCATCTGCACCGTGTCGGACTCCAGCCCCGAATCCAGCGTTGCCCTGCGGATCCTGGTCTACAGCGATAACGCCAAAACCCGCGAACAAGTGATCCGGGCGCTGGGCAAGCATCTGCATCCGGACCTGCCCGAGCTGACCTACCTCGAGGTGGCGACCGCCCCGATGGTGGTGCGGCAGATGGACGAGGGCGGCATCGACTTGGCCATTCTCGACGGGGAGGCCACGCCCACCGGCGGCATGGGAATCGCCAAACAACTCAAAGACGAACTCGCGACGTGCCCGCCGATCCTGGTGCTCACCGGCCGCCCGGACGACGCCTGGCTGGCCAACTGGTCGCGGGCCGAGGCCGCGGTGCCGCATCCCCTGGATCCCATCGTCCTCGGCCGCACGGTGCTCGGACTGCTCCGCACGCCCACTCGCTAGCGCTTTCTAGCTGCGGTAATACCGCGATCACCGCCCCACCGGCGGGCGCGAAGCCCCCCTTGATGCGACGCCGGCCGCACGCGGCCACGAGCTGCCCGGTTGCGGCGACACAAAAACGAAACGAATACCCCCACCCCGACAAAACACCCTCGTCTTCGCGACGCTATGTTGTGGAGGTCACTGTGATGGCCCGCGGCCCGGGTATGTCACAGCAGCCCGGCCCCCGCCCGGCCGCCGCACCGGCGGCCCGTACGAGGAGATCTTGGAGCCAGTTGAACGTCTACATACCCATCCTGGTGCTCGGAGCGATAGCCGCGGCCTTTGCCGTGGGATCGGTTGCCATCGCGAGCCTGGCCGGCCCGTCGCGCTACAACAAGTCGAAGATGGCCCCATACGAATGCGGCATCGAGCCCACGGAAACGTCGGTGAGTGGCCCGCATGCGACGCCCGGGCAGCGGTTCCCGGTGAAGTATTACCTGACCGCAATGCTTTTTATCGTCTTCGACATCGAAATCGTGTTCTTGTATCCCTGGGCGGTCAGTTACGACGCGCTGGGAACGTTCGCGTTGGTCGAGATGGTGGTGTTCATGCTCACGGTCTTTGTGGCGTACGCCTATGTGTGGCGCCGCGGCGGCCTGACGTGGGATTGAGGTAGACGTGGGTCTCGAGGAACAGCTGCCCGGTGGGATTCTGCTGTCAACGGTCGAGAAGGTGGCCGGCTATGTCCGCAAGAACTCGTTGTGGCCGGCGACGTTCGGGTTGGCCTGCTGTGCCATCGAGATGATGGCAACGGCCGGGCCAAGATTCGACATCGCGCGGTTCGGCATGGAGCGGTTCTCGGCGACGCCGCGGCAGGCGGATCTGATGATCGTGGCCGGGCGGGTGAGCCAGAAGATGGCACCGGTGCTGCGCCAGATCTACGACCAGATGGGCGAGCCGAAGTGGGTGCTGGCCATGGGCGTGTGCGCGTCGTCCGGCGGGATGTTCAACAACTACGCGATCGTGCAGGGCGTGGACCACGTGGTTCCGGTGGACATCTACCTGCCCGGTTGCCCGCCGCGCCCGGAGATGTTGCTGCACGCAATCCTCAAGCTGCACGAGAAGATTCAAGAGATGCCGCTGGGCGTCAACCGCGAAGAAGCCATCGCCGAGGCCGAGCAGGCGGCGCTGTCGGCCAGGCCCACGATCGAGATGCGCGGGCTGCTGCGATGAGCTCGCCGGACCAAGACCCCAAAGAGGCAATCAGCCAGGCCGACGAAGAAGTGATCGACGTGCGCCGCGGCATGTTCGGCGCCAAGGGCTCGGGCGACACGTCCGGCTACGGGCGTCTGGTGCGTGAGGTCACGCTCCCGGGCAGCAGCCCCCGGCCCTACGGCGGCTACTTCGATGACGTGGTCGACAAACTGGCCCAGGCGCTCAAAAACACCGACGTCGAATTCTCCGACGCTATAGAAAAAGTCGTGGTGTACCGCGACGAGCTGACCCTGCACGTGCGCCGCGAGGCACTCCCCCGGGTGGCAAAGCACCTTCGCGACGAGCCGGAGCTGCGTTTCGAGATGTGCCTGGGCGTCAGCGGGGTGCACTACCCCCACGAGACAGGTTGCGAACTGCACGCGGTGTACCCGTTGCAGTCGATCACGCACAATCGTCGCGTCCGCCTGGAAGTGGCTGCGCCGGACGGTGATCCGCGCATCCCCTCGCTGTACGGGGTCTACCCGACCAGCGACTGGCACGAGCGCGAAACCTACGACTTCTTCGGCATCATTTTCGACGGACACCCGTCGCTGACCCGCATCGAGATGCCCGACGACTGGCATGGCCATCCGCAACGCAAGGACTATCCCCTGGGCGGCATCCCGGTGGAATACAAGGGAGCGCAGATACCCCCGCCCGACGAGCGGAGAGCGTACAACTGATGAGCACAATCACTGACTCGACGCACGATGGTGGCGCCGGTGAGACCGTCTTGGTCGCCGGCGGCCAGGACTGGGACCAGATCGTCGACGCCGCGCGCAAAGCGGACCCCGGCGAACGGATCGTCGTCAACATGGGGCCGCAGCACCCCTCCACGCACGGGGTGCTGCGGCTGATCCTCGAGATCGAGGGCGAAACGGTCACCGAGGTCCGCTGCGGAATCGGCTACCTGCACACCGGGATCGAAAAGAACCTCGAATACCGCTACTGGACCCAGGGCGTCACCTTCGTGACCCGGATGGATTACCTGTCACCGTTTTTCAACGAGACCGCGTACTGCCTGGGCGTGGAGAAACTGCTCGGCATCACCGATCAGATACCGGAGCGGGTCAACGTCATCCGGGTGATGATGATGGAACTCAACCGGATCTCCTCGCACCTGGTCGCGCTGGCCACCGGCGGCATGGAATTAGGCGCCATGACCCCGATGTTCGTCGGTTTCCGCGGCCGCGAGATCGTCCTGACCCTGTTCGAGAAGATTTCCGGGTTGCGGATGAACAGCGCCTACATCCGGCCGGGAGGCGTGGCGCAGGACCTGCCGCCGGGCGCGGAGTCCGACATCACCGAAGCCCTCAAGCCGCTGCGCCAGGTGCTGCGCGAAATGGGCGATCTGCTCAACGAAAACGCCATCTGGAAGGCCCGCACCCAGGACGTCGGCTACCTGGACCTGACCGGCTGCATGGCGCTGGGCATCACCGGGCCGATCCTGCGTGCCACCGGGTTGCCGCACGACCTGCGCAAGAGCGAACCTTACTGCGGATATGAAAACTACGAATTCGACGTGATCACCGCGGACACATGTGATGCTTACGGGCGCTACATGATTCGCGTCAAGGAGATGTGGGAGTCGATCAAGATCGTCGAGCAGTGTCTGGACAAGTTGAAGCCGGGCCCGACCATGGTCGAGGACCGCAAGATCGCCTGGCCGGCCGACTTGAAGGTCGGCCCGGACGGCATGGGTAACTCACCCGAGCACATCGCCAAGATCATGGGCAGCTCGATGGAGGCATTGATCCACCACTTCAAGCTGGTCACCGAGGGCATTCGGGTTCCGGCCGGCCAGGTCTACACCGCGGTGGAGTCGCCGCGCGGGGAGCTGGGCGTGCACATGGTGAGCGACGGGGGTACCCGCCCCTACCGGGTGCACTATCGCGACCCGTCGTTCACCAACCTGCAGTCGGTCGCCGCGATGTGCGAGGGCGGAATGGTGGCCGACCTGATCACCGCGGTCGCCAGCATCGACCCGGTCATGGGTGGGGTGGACCGATGACCGGCCCGCAAGGACAGCCGGTCTTCATCCGGCTCGGACCACCGCCCGACGAACCCAACGCGTTCGTCGTCGAGGGTGCGCCGCAATCGTATTCACCGGAGGTGCGGGCACGGCTGGAAGTCGACGCCAAGGAAATCATCGGCCGCTACCCCAACAAGCGCTCGGCGCTGTTGCCGTTGCTGCACCTGGTGCAGGCCGAGGACTCCTACCTGACGCCGGCGGGTTTGGAGTTCTGCGGCGAGCAGCTGGGACTGACGGGCGCCGAGGTGTCGGCGGTGGCGAGCTTCTACACGATGTACCGACGCGGACCCACCGGCGACTACCTGGTCGGTGTCTGCACCAACACGCTGTGCGCCGTCATGGGCGGCGACGCCGTATTCGACGCCCTGAAGGAGCATTTGGGCATCGGCAACGACGAGACCACCTCAGATGGCTCGGTCACCCTGCAACACATCGAGTGCAACGCCGCCTGCGATTACGCGCCGGTGGTGATGGTCAACTGGGAATTCTTCGACAACCAGACACCGGAGTCGGCCCGCGAGCTCGTCGACTCCCTGCGCTCGGGCACGCCCAAGCCGCCCACGCGCGGTGCCCCGCTGTGCGTCTTCCGCGAGACCTCGCGCATTCTGGCCGGCCTGCCCGACCAGCGGCCCGACCAAGGCCAGGGCGGCGCGGGTGAGGCCACCTTGGCCGGACTGAAGGTGGCCAAGGAACTCGGCATGCAGGCGCCGACTCCCCCAGAAAGCCAGTCATGACAAGCTCTCAGGCCACGCCTCTCACCCCAGTCATCAGCCGCTTCTGGGACGACCCCGAGTCCTGGACCCTTGAGACCTACCGTCGTCACGATGGCTACGAGGCCATGAGGAAGGCGCTATCCATGGCGCCCGACGACGTAATTGCCACCGTCAAGGATTCCGGGTTGCGCGGGCGGGGCGGCGCCGGCTTCTCGACCGGAACCAAGTGGTCGTTCATCCCGCAGGGCGACACCGGCGCGGCCGCCAAGCCGCACTACCTGGTGGTCAACGCCGACGAGTCGGAACCCGGTACGTGCAAAGACATTCCGTTGATGCTGGCGACGCCGCACGTGCTCGTCGAGGGCGTCATCATCGCCGCCTACGCGATCCGGGCCAGCCACGCGTTCATCTACGTGCGCGGGGAAGTGCTCCCGGTGTTGCGCCGCCTGCAGAACGCGGTGGCCGAGGCCTACGCCGCCGGGTACCTGGGCCGCGACATCAACGGCTCGGGTTTCGACCTGGAGCTGGTGGTGCATGCCGGCGCCGGCGCCTACATCTGCGGAGAGGAAACCGCGCTGCTCGATTCGCTGGAAGGCCGGCGCGGCCAGCCGCGGCTCCGGCCGCCGTTCCCCGCGGTGGCGGGGCTCTACGGCTGCCCCACGGTGATCAACAACGTCGAGACGATTGCCAGCGTGCCGTCCATCATCCTCAACGGCGTCGAGTGGTTCCGGTCGATGGGCAGCGAGAAATCCCCTGGCTTCACGCTGTATTCGCTGTCCGGGCATGTCGCCCGCCCGGGCCAGTACGAGGCCCCGCTGGGTATCACGCTGCGCGAGTTGCTCGCCTACGCCGGCGGGGTGCGGGCCGGGCACCGGCTCAAATTCTGGACGCCCGGCGGGTCGTCCACCCCCCTGCTCACCGACGAGCACCTCGACGTGCCGTTGGACTACGAGGGTGTGGGCGGGGTCGGGTCGATGCTGGGCACCAAGGCGCTGGAGATCTTCGACGAGACCACCTGCGTGGTGCGCGCGGTGCAGCGTTGGACGTACTTCTACAAGCACGAGTCGTGCGGCAAGTGCACACCATGCCGGGAGGGGACCTTCTGGCTGGACAAGATCTACGAGCGGCTGGAAACCGGCAAGGGCACTCCCGAGGACATCGACAAGCTGTTGGATATCTCGGATTCGATCTTGGGAAAGGCGTTCTGCGCGTTGGGCGATGGTGCCGCCAGCCCGGTGATGTCGTCGATCGAGTACTTCCGTGACGAATACGTGGCTCACGTCGAAGGCGGTGGATGCCCGTTCGACCCCCGAGACTCCATGCTGACGCCGAACGGAAAGGCATGATGCCCGAATGACACGCACCGGCGACGATGCAGTGGGGGCACCACCCACTTGCGGGGGTGGGGGCACCACCCACTTGTGGGGGAAGGAGCGGCGCTCATGACCCAGGCCGCCAAGACTCAAACCGGCGACGAGGTGCGTCCGCCGGACATGGTGACGTTGACCATCGACGACAACGAAATCAGCGTGCCCAAGGGCACATTGGTGATCCGCGCGGCCGAGTTGATGGGCATCCAGATCCCGCGGTTCTGCGACCACCCGCTGCTCGAGCCGGTCGGCGCATGCCGGCAGTGCCTGGTCGAGGTTGAGGGGCAACGCAAGCCGATGGCGTCGTGCACCACCGTCGCCACCGACGACATGGTCGTGCGCACGCAGCTCACGTCGGAGGCCGCCGACAAAGCCCAGCACGGTGTGATGGAGTTGCTGCTCATCAACCATCCGCTGGATTGCCCGATGTGCGACAAGGGTGGCGAGTGCCCGCTGCAGAACCAGGCGATGTCCAACGGCCGCGCGGATTCTCGCTTCACCGACGTCAAACGCACGTTCGCCAAGCCGATCAACATCTCCGCCCAGGTACTGCTGGACCGTGAGCGCTGCATCCTGTGCGCCCGTTGCACGCGGTTCTCCGAGCAGATCGCCGGCGACATTTTCATCGACATGCAGGAGCGGGGCGCCCTGCAGCAGGTCGGGATCTACGCCAATGAGCCGTTCGACTCGTACTTCTCGGGCAACACGGTGCAGATCTGCCCGGTGGGCGCGCTGACCGGAACCGCCTACCGCTTCCGGGCCCGCCCCTTCGACCTGGTGTCCAGCCCCAGCGTCTGCGAACACTGCGCGTCCGGGTGCGCACAGCGCACCGACCACCGGCGCGGCAAGGTGCTGCGCCGACTGGCCGGCGACGACCCCGAGGTCAACGAGGAGTGGAACTGCGACAAGGGCCGGTGGGCGTTCACCTACGCGACCCAGCACGACCTGATCACCACTCCCCTGATCCGCGACGCTGACGGCGCACTGGTGCCCGCGTCGTGGTCGCACGCGATGGCGACGGCGATTCGGGGACTCGATGCGGCCCGCGGGCGTACGGGGGTGCTGGTCGGTGGGCGGGCCACCTTGGAAGACGCCTACGCGTACTCCAAGTTCGCCCGAATCGTGTTGGACAGCAACGACATCGACTTCCGCGCGCGCCCGAACTCGGCCGAGGAGGCCGACTTCCTGGCGTCGCGCATCGCCGGCCGGCGCGACGTCAGCTATTCCGATCTGGAATCGGCGCCGGTGGTGGTGCTGGTCGGGTTCGAGCCGGAAGACGAGTCGCCCATCGTGTTCCTGCGGCTGCGCAAGGCCGCCCGCAAGCACCGGCTACCGGTGTATGCGGTTGCGCCGTTCGCCACCCGGGCACTGGTGAAGATGTCCGGACGGCTCATCAAAACCGTTCCGGGGGCTGAAGCTGCGGCGCTGGACGGGCTGACCACCGGCGAGGTGGGCGACCTGCTGTCCTCTCCCGGCGCGGTCATCATGGTCGGGGAGCGCCTGGCCACCGTGCCCGGCGGATTGTCCGCCGCTGCCCGGCTCGCCGACGCCACCGGGGCGCGGCTGGCGTGGGTGCCGCGCCGGGCCGGCGAGCGTGGGGCGCTGGAGGCCGGCGCGCTGCCCGCCCTGCTGCCGGGTGGCCGCCCACTTGCCGACGAGACCGCCCGCGCGCAGATCGCCGCGGCGTGGCACGTCTCCGAATTGCCTTCCGCCGGTGGGCGTGACGTCGACGGCATCCTGGCCGCCGCTGCCGACGGGACGCTGGGCGCCTTGCTGGTCGGCGGTGTCGAACCCGACGACTTCGCCGACCCCGAAGCCGTGCTGGCCGCGCTGGACGCGGCCGGGTTCGTGGTCAGCCTGGAACTGCGGCACAGCGCGGTGACCGAGCGTGCCGACGTCGTGTTTCCGGTCGCACCGACGACGCAGAAGGCCGGCGCTTTCGTCAACTGGGAGGGCCGCTATCGCCCGTTCGAACCGGCCCTGCGCGGTAGCGCCCAGCAAGCCAGCCAATCCGACCACCAGGTGCTCGACGCGCTGGCCGACGAAATGGGCGTTTATCTGGGGCTGTCGACTGTCGAAGCGGCCCGCGCGGAGCTGTCCGCGCTGGGCACCTGGGACGGCGACTGGGCCGCCGGGCCCGCCGTCGCGACCCCGCAGGCGGACCAGGCCCGGCCAGGGCCTGAAAAGGGACAAGCTGTGTTGACCGGCTGGCGGATGCTGCTGGACAACGGCCGAATGCAAGACGGCGAACCGCATCTGGCCGGCACCGCGCGCACACCCGCGGTGCGGCTGTCGGCCGACACGGCGGCCGAGATCGGCGCCGCCGACGGTGACGCGGTCACCATCAGTACGCCGCGCGGATCGATCAGCCTGCCGCTGATCATCACCGACATGCCCGACCGGGTGGTGTGGCTTCCGCTGAACTCGCCGGGTTCGGCCGTACACCGGCAGCTGGGCGTAACGCTGGGCAGCACAGTGAAAATCGGAGTGCATTCATGACCGGTTTGACCGCCTTCGGACACGACACCTGGTGGCTGGTGCTGGGCAAGGCGCTGGCCATCTTCGTGTTCCTCATGCTCAACGTGCTGGTCGCGATCCTGCTCGAACGCAAGATCCTCGGCTGGATGCAGCTGCGCCCCGGGCCCAACCGGGCGGGACCGTGGGGCGTCCTGCAGAGCCTGGCCGACGGAATCAAGTTGGCGCTCAAGGAAACCATCACCCCGGGCGGCGTCGACAAGTTCGTCTACTTCGCGGCGCCGGTCATCTCCACCATCCCCGCGTTCACCGCCTTCGCCTTCATCCCGTTCGGCCCGGTGGTCTCGGTGTTCGGCCACCGCACACCGCTCCAACTCACCGATCTTCCGGTCGCGGTGCTCTTCATCCTGGGGCTGTCGGCGATCGGCGTGTACGGAATCGTGCTCGGCGGCTGGGCGTCCGGGTCCACCTACCCTCTGCTCGGCGGGGTGCGCTCCACCGCCCAGGTCATCTCCTATGAGGTGGCGATGGGGCTGTCGTTCGCGGCGGTGTTCCTCTACGCCGGCACCATGTCGACATCGCAGATCGTGGCCGCGCAAGACCGGGTCTGGTACGTATTCCTGCTGCTGCCGTCGTTCGTGATCTACCTGATCTCCATGGTCGGTGAAACCAACCGGGCGCCATTCGATTTGCCCGAGGCCGAGGGTGAGCTGGTCGCCGGATTCCACACCGAGTACTCGTCGCTGAAGTTCGCGATGTTCATGCTGGCCGAGTACGTCAACATGATGACGGTTTCGTCGCTGGCCACCGTGTTGTTCTTTGGTGGCTGGCATGCGCCATGGCCGATCGACATGTGGGCCGGCGCCAACACCGGGTGGTGGCCGGTGCTCTGGTTCACGGCCAAGATGTGGACCTTCCTGTTCATCTACTTCTGGCTGCGGGCCTCATTGCCTCGGCTGCGCTACGACCAGTTCATGGGGCTCGGCTGGAAGCTGCTGATCCCGGCCTCGCTGGTCTGGGTGCTGATCGCGGCGGTGATTCGCACGCTGCAGAACCAGGGCTACGCGCATTGGACCCCGTTGCTGGTGGTCAGCAGCATCGTGTTCGCCACGGCACTGGTGCTGTTGCTGCGAAAACCGTTCAGCGCGCCCGGTATTCGTGCGCTGGAGCGACAGCTCCGCCGCCAGGCCAAGCAACTCCCGGCCGGAGAGACCTCCACACCGGTATTCCCGACACCGCCGCTGCCGATGAAGTCCCTGGCGACTGCGAGCAAGGAGAAAGCACGTGGCTAAGTTCTTGGACGCCGTGGCCGGATTCGGCGTGACGTTCGGATCGATGTTCAAAAAACATGTCACCGAAGAGTATCCGGAGAAGCCGGGCCCCGTCGCGCCGCGCTATCACGGCCGTCACCAGCTCAACCGCTACGCGGACGGCCTGGAGAAGTGCATCGGGTGCGAGCTGTGCGCCTGGGCGTGCCCGGCCGACGCGATCTACGTCGAGGGCGCGGACAACACCGAGGAGCTCAGGTATTCGCCGGGTGAACGCTACGGCCGGGTCTATCAAATCAATTACCTGCGTTGCATCGGCTGCGGTCTGTGCATCGAGGCCTGCCCGACCCGGGCGCTGACGATGACCAACGACTACGAGATGGCGGACGACAACCGCGCCGACCTGATCTACGAGAAGGACCGGCTGCTGGCCCCCCTGCTCCCCGACATGACCGCGCCGCCGCACCCCCGGGCACCCGGCGCCACCGACAAGGACTACTACCAAGGCAATGTGACGGCGGACGGCGTGCTTGAGACGGATACGGTCGGAGACTCCCGGTGACTGCGGTGACGGGCCAGCTCCTGGCTTCCAATCTGGCTTCCGACACGATCGTCCGCACCTCCACCGGCGAAGCGGTGGCGTTCTGGGTGCTGGGGGCGCTGGCGTTGATCGGCGCGGTCGGGGTGGTGCTGGCGGTCAACGCCGTGTACTCGGCGATGTTCCTGGCGATGACGATGATCATCCTCGCGGTGTTCTACATGATCCAGGACGCGCTGTTTCTGGGTGTCGTCCAAGTCGTGGTCTACACCGGCGCGGTGATGATGTTGTTCTTGTTCGTGTTGATGCTGATCGGCGTGGACTCCGCGGAATCTTTGAAGGAGACGCTGCACGGACAGCGCATCGCCGCGGTGCTGGCCGGTGTCGGGTTCGGCGTTCTGCTGATCGCCGCGATCGGCACCGCCGCGACGGGTGGCTTCGCGGGGCTGACGACCGCCAACGCCAACGGCAATGTGGAAGGGCTTGCGGCGCTGATCTTCTCCCGGTATGTCTGGGCGTTCGAACTCACCAGCGCGCTGCTGATCACCGCGGCGGTCGGGGCGATGGTGCTGGCACACCGCGAGCGTTTCGAGCGCCGCAAGACGCAGCGGGAGCTCTCGCAGGAGCGGTTCCAGCCCGGTGGGCACCCCACCCCGATGCCCAGCCCCGGCGTCTACGCGCGCCACAACGCCGTCGATGTGGCGGCCCTGCTGCCAGACGGGTCGTACTCGGAGCTGTCGGTGTCGCCGATCCTGCGCAGCCGCGGCGCCGACGGCAAGGAAACTCCCTCTCGTCCACCCAGCCCGAGTTTGTCACAAGGCGGTGCGTCGTGAATCCGGCGAATTACCTGTACCTTTCGGCCTTGCTGTTCACCATCGGGGCCTCGGGGGTGTTGTTGCGACGCAACGCCATCGTGATGTTCATGTGCGTCGAGCTGATGCTCAACGCGGTCAACCTGGCGTTCGTCACGTTCGCGCGGATGCACGGCCACCTGGACGGCCAGATGATCGCGTTCTTCACGATGGTGGTGGCCGCGTGCGAGGTCGTCGTCGGCCTGGCCATCATCATGACGATTTTCCGGGCCCGCAAATCGGCGTCGGTCGACGACGCGAACCTACTCAAAGGCTGACAACGCCAACATGACTCACTACACCTGGCTGCTGGTGGCACTGCCGCTGGCGGGTGCCGCGATCCTGTTGTTCGGCGGGCGACGCACCGATCCCTGGGGCCATTGGCTGGGTTGCGCCGCCGCCCTCGGGGCATTTGGCGTGGGCCTGAGCCTGCTGAACGAGTTGCTCGGTCGCGGTGCTGACGACCGGGTCATCCACCAGACGTTGTTCACCTGGATCCCGGTCGGCCAATTGCAGGTGGACCTCGGCCTGCAGATCGACCAG
This sequence comes from Mycobacterium nebraskense, assembly GCF_002102255.1. Taxonomy (GTDB): domain Bacteria; phylum Actinomycetota; class Actinomycetes; order Mycobacteriales; family Mycobacteriaceae; genus Mycobacterium; species Mycobacterium nebraskense. The sequence goes on along the minus strand of NZ_LQPH01000071.1, from coordinate 9,127 downwards.
CTGTCCGTGTGTTTCGTGCTGTTGATCTCCGGGGTCGGGTCGCTGATCCACATCTACTCGGTCGCCTACATGGCCGAAGACCCGGACCGCCGAAGGTTTTTCGGCTACCTCAACTTGTTCCTGGCCTCGATGCTGCTGCTGGTGGTCGCCGACAACTACGTGGTGCTCTACGTCGGCTGGGAAGGCGTCGGCCTGGCGTCCTACCTGCTCATCGGGTTCTGGTACCACAAGCCGACGGCGGCTACCGCGGCCAAGAAGGCGTTCGTGATGAACCGGGTCGGGGACGCCGGGCTCGCTCTCGGAATGTTCTTGATGTTCAGCACTTTCGGCACGCTGTCCTACGCCGGGGTGTTCGCCGGTGCGCCCGGTGCCGGCCGGGGTGCGCTGACGGCGATGGGGTTGCTGCTGCTGCTGGGTGCCTGCGCAAAGTCCGCGCAGGTCCCGTTGCAGGCGTGGTTGGGTGACGCCATGGAGGGCCCCACCCCGGTGTCCGCCCTGATCCACGCCGCCACCATGGTGACCGCCGGCGTGTACCTCATCGTGCGGTCCAACCCGCTCTACAACCTGGCGCCCGATGCTCGAACCGCCGTGGTCATCGTCGGCGCAGTCACGTTGCTGCTCGGGGCGTTCATCGGCTGCGCCAAGGACGACATCAAGCGTGCGCTGGCGGCGTCGACGATGAGCCAGATCGGCTACATGGTGCTGGCCGCCGGCCTCGGCCCGGCCGGCTACGCGTTCGCGATCATGCATCTCCTCACCCACGGCTTCTTCAAGGCCGGCTTGTTCCTCGGCTCCGGCGCGGTGATCCACGCGATGCACGAGGAACAGGACATGCGTCGCTACGGCGGCTTGCGCGCCGCGCTGCCAATCACCTTCGCCACCTTCGGCCTCGGCTATCTGGCCATCATCGGCGTGCCGCCGTTCGCGGGCTTCTTCTCCAAGGACGCGATCATCGAGGCCGCGCTGGGCGCCGGCGACGCCCGCGGCTACGTGCTGGGCGGGGCCGCGCTGCTGGGCGCGGGCGTCACCGCGTTCTACATGACCCGCGTGATGCTGATGACCTTCTTCGGCAAAAAGCGTTGGGCCCCTGGCACCCATCCCCACGAGGCGCCCGGCCTGATGACGTGGCCGATGATCCTGCTCGCCGTCGGCTCCGTGGTCTCCGGCGGGCTGCTGGCGTGGCGGGGCACCCTGCAGCGCTGGCTCGAGCCGGTCGTCGGGAAGCACGAAGAGGTCACCCAGGCGTTGCCGGCCTGGGTGAGCACCGCCCTCGCGCTGGGCGTCGTCGCGATCGGGATCGCGGTGGCCTACCGGTTGTACGCGACCGCGGAAATCCCCAGGGTGGCGCCGCTCTCGGTGTCGCCGGTGACGACGGCCGCCCGCAGGGACTTCTACGGCGACGCCTTCAACGAGGAGGTGTTCATGCGCCCCGGAGCCGAACTGACTCAGGCGCTTGTCGACGTCGACAACGCGGGCGTGGACGGCTCCGTCAACGCACTGGCCGCGCTGGTCGGCCGGACTTCGAATCGCCTGCGGGGGCTGCAAACCGGCTTCGCCCGCAATTACGCATTGTCGATGCTGACGGGCGCGGTCCTGGTGATCGCGCTGATCCTGGCGGTGAAACTGTGGTGAACAACCTTCCGTGGCTGAGCATCCTGTGGCTGGTGCCGCTGGCCGGCTCGGTGCTCGTCATCCTGCTGCCACCGGGGCTGCGCCGGCTCGCCAAGTGGACCGGCCTTGTCTTCGGCATCCTGACGCTGGCGGTGGCGATCGTCATCACCCTCGGCTTCAAGACCGGTGGCAGCGCTTACCAATTCGTCGAAAGCCATTCCTGGATACCGGCGTTCGGGGCCACCTACTCCCTCGGTGTGGACGGCATCGCCGTGGTGCTGGTACTGCTGACCGCGGTGCTGATCCCGGTGCTGCAGGTGGCCGGCTGGAACGACGGCGGCGAACGCAGCCCCCGGGGCGTGCACGCCTACGTCGCCCTGACGCTCGCCATCGAGTCGATGGTGCTGATCTCCGTGGTCGCGCTGGACGTGTTGCTGTTCTACGTGTTTTTCGAGGCCATGCTCATCCCGATGTACTTCCTGATCGGGGGCTTCGGCGGCGGGGCCGGCAGGTCACGCGCGGCGGTGAAGTTCTTGCTGTACAACCTGTTCGGCGGGCTGATCATGCTGGCCGCGGTGATCGGGCTTTACGTGGTGACCGCGGAGCACGGTTCGGGCACCTTCGACTTCCGCGAGATCGTGGCCGGCGTCGCCTCCGGCCGCTACGGTGCGGACTCCGCGGTGTTCAAGGCGCTGTTCCTGGGCTTCATGTTCGCGTTCGCCATCAAAGCGCCGCTGTGGCCGTTCCACCGGTGGCTGCCCGACGCCGCCGTCGAGGCCACCCCGGCGACCGCAGTGCTGATGATGGCGGTAATGGACAAGGTCGGCACCTTCGGCATGCTGCGCTACTGCCTGCAGCTGTTCCCCGGCGCCTCAACCTATTTCCGCCCCCTGATCATCGTGCTGGCCGTCATCGGGGTCATCTACGGCGCGGTCGTGGCCATCGGGCAGACCGACATCATGCGCCTGATCGCCTACACCTCCATCTCCCACTTCGGGTTCATCATCCTGGGCATCTTCGTGATGACGAGCCAGGGGCAGAGCGGGTCGACGCTGTACATGCTCAACCACGGCCTGTCCACGGCAGCGGTTTTCCTGATCGCGGGCTTCCTGATATCGCGGCACGGCAGCCGGGCGATCGCCGACTACGGCGGGGTGCAGAAGGTGGCGCCCATCCTGGCGGGGACCTTCCTCGTCTCTGCCATGGCCACCCTGTCGCTACCCGGCCTGGCACCATTCATCAGCGAATTCCTGGTCCTGCTAGGCACTTTCAACCGGTACTGGCTGGCCGCCGCCTTCGGTGTCACCGCGCTGGTGCTGTCCGCCATCTACATGCTGTGGCTCTACCAACGCATGATGACCGGACCGGTGGCCACCGGCAACGAGAAGATCGGTGACCTGCGGGCGCGCGAATTGATCGTCGTCGCACCACTGATCGCGCTGCTGCTCGTCCTCGGCGTCTACCCCAAGCCGGTGCTCGACATCATCAACCCCGCCGTCGAGAACACCATGACCACCATCGGTCAGCACGATCCCGCGCCGAGCGTGCCGGCAGTCAACCGCGTACCCCGGACAGCCGAAGGACCGCGATAATGACCCTTCCCACCCCGAGCATCGAGTACTTTCTGCTCTGCCCGACGCTCATCGTGTTCGGCGTCGCGGTCGTCGGCGTCCTCGCGGAAGCGTTTCTGCCCAGGCGGGTTCGCTACGGCGCCCAGGTGACCCTCGCCCTGGCCGGTCTGGCCGCGGCATTCGTGGCGACCGTGGAAGTGGCCGAGTCGATTCCGGCCTCCGGCCGCGCGGCGGTGCTGGGCGCGATGGCCATTGACCGAACCACTCTGTTCCTGCAGGGCACGGTGCTGCTGGTCGCGGTGTTGTCGGTCATCTTCATCGCCGAACGCACGCAAGCCAAGGCGGACAGCAAGGTCGCCGCGGGGGTGGGAGCCGCCGGATCGGTCGGACTGGACTCCTTCACCCCGCAGGCGTCCGCGGTTCCCGGCAGCGACGCCGAGCGTGACGCGGAGCGGGCCGGGGCCGCGCAGACGGAACTGTTCCCACTGGCGATGCTGTCCGTCGGCGGCATGATGGTCTTCCCGGCCTCCAACGACCTGTTGACGATGTTCGTTGCGCTCGAAGTTCTTTCGCTGCCGCTGTACCTGATGTGCGGCCTGGCCCGTCATCGGCGCCTGCTGTCGCAGGAGGCGGCCATGAAGTACTTCCTGCTGGGTGCGTTCTCGTCGGCGTTCTTCCTGTACGGCGTGGCGTTGCTGTACGGCGCGACCGGCACGCTGCTGCTGACCGGCATCCGGGACGCGCTGGCGGCGCACGGAGACACCTCGATGGCGCTGGTGGGAGTCGCGCTACTGTCGGTCGGCCTGTTGTTCAAAGTGGGTGCGGTTCCGTTCCATTCGTGGATTCCGGACGTCTACCAGGGTGCGCCCACTCCCATCACCGGGTTCATGGCGGCGGCCACCAAGGTCGCGGCCTTCGGCGCGCTGCTGCGGGTGGTCTACGTCGCGCTGCCGCCACTGCACGATCAATGGCGGCCGGTGCTGTGGACCATCTCGATTCTCACCATGGCGGTGGGTACCATCACCGCGGTCAACCAGACCGACGTCAAGCGCATGCTGGCCTATTCGTCGGTCGCCCACGTCGGGTTCATCCTCACCGGCGTGATCGCCGACAACCAGGCGGGCCTTTCGTCCACGCTGTTCTACCTGCTCGCCTACAGCTTCAGCACCGTCGGGGCGTTCGCCATCGTCAGCCTGATCCGCGATGCCGACGGCGTCGAAGACGCCACCGTGTCGCACTGGGCGGGGCTCGGGCAGCGCTCCCCCATTGTGGGCGTGATGTTTTCGATGTTCCTGCTGGCCTTCGCCGGCATCCCGTTGACGAGTGGGTTCGTCAGCAAGCTCGCCGTGTTCAAGGCCGCCGCCCAGGGCGGCGCTGCGCCGCTGGTGATCATCGGTGTGGTCGCCAGCGGAATCGCCGCTTACTTCTACGTGCGGGTGATCGTGTCGATGTTCTTCACCGAGGCAACCGACGACACCCCACACGTGGTGGCGCCGGGGATTCTGAGCAAGGCCGCGATTGCCGTATGCGCCGCGGTCACCGTGGTGCTGGGCATCTTCCCGCAGCCGCTGCTCGACCTGGCCGATCAGGCCGCCCAGCTGCTGCACTGAAAGTCAGCTCAGGAACGGCCGCACGGCGAGCACATAAACGGCCAGCGCCGCCAGCGGCGCGGCCAACGGCAGCCACGGCAGTTGCAGCGGGAACGACGTCGCGACCAACCCGGCGAACGTAAAGCCAACGGCGCCAACGGCTGTCGGCCAGCTCCCCATCACGACGGCGGCCGACGCGCCGAACGCGTGGCGGCAGACCAGGTACGCGGCGGCGCACAGGCCGGACAGTGCGACGAACACCAGCGGCGGGTCGGACAGCCCGATGGTGACCACTGACAGCAACACGGCAAGCGTTGCGGCAGGACGAAATACCGTTGCCCCTGCCACCGCGCCCAGAGCCGCCGCCCACGCGGCCACGGCGAGCCCGTGCGAACCGTCGGCGGCCAAGCCCACCATCAGCAGGCCGAACGCGACAGAGAACACCAGGGCCCACAGCCGCGGCGGCGTTGCCGTGTCATCGCTAGCCACGGAGCCGTCCCCGCACCCGCCGGCGGCGGTCCGGCAGTACTCCCATGGACTGCTCCAACCCGCTATCTCCTTGCCACGACACGATGTCGACACCGACGGTGGCCATGTCGCGATACATGGAGGAGCGCTGCAGCGCCCACATCCGCTCCACCAGGGGATCCTGCTCGCCCTCGAAAGGAGAGCTGTCCAGGATGTCGACGGTGACGACGACGTGGCCACGCTTGCGCAGATCGATCAACGCGAGCGCGAATTCGGTATCGAGCAGCGTGGAGAACGCGATGACGATCGCACCCGCCGGAACGGCCGCGCGGGGCGCCAAAGTGCCCGTTGTGTTCTCGAATCGATCGCCGGCCCCGAGCACCGTGTCGAGCACCCGATAGAACTGGCGCTGCCCGATGTCGGCGCCCAGCCAGCGCGGGCGATTGCCGCCCAGGGCTATGATCCCGGCGCGGTCCCCGTGCCGCAACGCGGTCTGTACGACTTGCGCAGCGCCGCGTACGACGCGCTCGGTCGCGTCCGTGGCCGGGCCCGCCGGTTGCCGATACGTATCGATCAGCACCACCACGTCGGCGGCGCGGTCGGTCAGGCGCTGCGTGACGTGCAGTTGGCCGCGCCGCGCGCTCACCGGCCAGTTCACCGCGCGCAGTTGGTCTCCGGGCACGTAGGCGCGAATGTCGGCATATTCGACGCCGGGGCCGATATGCCGGGTCAGGTGGGCTCCCAGGCGGTTGAGCAGCTCGGTCTGCGGGATCGGCGTCGACTGCGGAGGCGTGAGAGGAAACACGATCACTTCCGCGGCGTCAACGGTCGCCGTCCCCGACAGCAGCCCACCGCGCGCGACCGCGTCGACCCGGGCCCGGATGAAGTACCGACCCCAGCGTTGCGCGGTTACCGCAACGGCTTTGGCGTGGCGGGACTCCGAGTCGAGAATTTCCAGCTGCATCCCCTCGACGGGCGGGGCCGTGACCTCGACCGCCGAAAACCCCGTTGCCTCGCCCTCTTCCGTCGCCCAGATACGCACCCGCGCCCGGTCGTTTTCGAAGCACCGCTGCGAATCGGGATCGCCGTGCACGCGAATCGTCGGCACGGGCCGTTGCCAGCTGATCGAGCAGAGCACGCCGAGCAGCGGCGCCGCGAAGGCGATCAGCTGCCACCGCGCGCCGATCACCGCGACCGCGAGCGCAAACCCCGCGCAACTGGCGATGGCGCGGGTCAAGTGCGATGCGCGCCAGCGGAACTCGACTGCGGACTGGGTCATGCCGCACTCATCCGGCGCCCCCGGGACCCCCGCTGGTTCGGGGCACGGGCAAGCGGCGCAGCAGCTCCCCGACGACGTCGGCACCCTGAATTTTCCGCACCCACATCTCCGGGCGCAGGGTGATCCGGTGCGCGACCGCCGGGACCGCGAGCGCCTTGACGTCTTCGGGGATCACATAGTCCCGGCCGAGCAATAACGCACGGGCGCGGGCGAGTTGAACCAGATCGAGCTCGGCGCGCGGGCTGGCGCCCACCGCCACCTGCGGATGGTGCCGCGTGGCGTTGGCCAGCGACACCACGTAGTGCAACACGTCTTCGTGCACGGTCACCTGCTCGACCGATTCGCGCATCGCGAGCAGGTCGTGCGCATCCACGACCTGATTGACGGTCGGCTCCGCCGACCCGCGGTCCAGCCGCCGGCGCAGCATCGCGGTCTCGTCGCGCTCGGAGAGGTAGCGCAGTTCCAGGCGGATCGCGAACCGATCGAGCTGCGCTTCCGGCAGCGGATAGGTGCCCTCGTACTCGATCGGATTGTCCGTCGCGAGCACGATGAACGGCTTTGGCAGCTGGTGTGTTTCGCCGTCGATGCTCACCTGGACTTCGGCCATCGCCTCGAGCAGCGCCGCCTGCGTCTTGGGCGGCGTGCGGTTGATCTCGTCGGCCAGCAACAAGTTGGTGAAGACGGGTCCGGACCGGAAAGCGAAACGGCCCGATTGCATGTCATAGATCGTCGAGCCGAGCAGGTCCGCGGGCAGCAGATCCGGGGTGAATTGCACGCGAGTGAATTGCAGCCCCAGCGCGGCGGCGAACGATCTGGCGATCAGCGTTTTGCCCAGACCGGGCAGGTCTTCGATCAGGACATGGCCGCGGGCGAGCACCGCGATGAGAATCAGAGTGAGCGCGGAGCGCTTGCCCACCACCACGCGCTCGATCTCGTCGAGCACCGCCTCGCAGTGCGCTGTGGTTGTTGCCGCCGGCAGCGTCATACCTGTTCCAACTTTCGCAGAATCTCTTCCAGCGCCGCACGGCCGGGACCGGGCCGCCGGTCGCCGGTCCGCGCGACGTTGTTCGGATTAACCCATTCCCACAATTCGGTCCCGAAGAGCATTTGGCCGCTCACCTGATATGCCATGGGGTCTTTGGATCGTCTCTGGCCGGTCGCCATCTCGTATCTGCGTGCGAGCATCGGGCGCAGATGCCGGTCCCAGTCCACCCGGGTGGACTCCGACCACCGGATCGTCGTTTCGGTGTTGGAAAGCCAGCGGCGCAACGAATCCCCGAGATCGTCGGGATCCGCTTCGGTCTCGGGTCGGATTCCGCGCCCCACGACGCGACGGACGGTGAGCAGCACCAGAGCCAGGGCACCGCCCGATGCGGCCAGCACGAACCGCCGATCGTGCTGTATCAGCGCCAGCAGCTCGATCCCGACGATGAGGCAGATGCCAAGGGCCAGCGTTTTTTTCATACGAGGCTCCGTGAGCCCAGTTCGTCAAGGACCACCTGGAGAACGCGCACCGCCACGTCGCGGTGGCCCTCGTTCATCACGTGCGGGCTGAATCGCGCCTCGGCGAACAGGTTCACCAATTCCACGGCATTATCGGCGTGCAGCGCATGGTGTTCGACCGCCCGGGCCAACACCTCGGTCGGGGTGTCGAAGTCCTGCGGGACGGCGCCGGGCACATTGGCGAGTTCACGTTCCATCGCCGCATAACAGGCGATGATCGCCTCGCGGGGTTCCCGGCTGAGGTCGGTCATCTCGGCCAGCCCGCGTTCGGCCGCCCGCGCCAGTGATTCCGAACGGGTCGGCGGCGCCGGGGATTCGGCGTGATCATCGGCGACGGGGCCCGGCGTAGCCGCGCGCCACCGTCGCCGTGACATGACGACCGTTCCGGTGACGATGATCAGCATCATTGGGACGGTGGCGGCAAGCAGGATGCCGAACATGTCCCCGTTCTGCGGATGTGGCCGCCCCAACGCCGGGGCGTTGGCGTGCTCGGCCGGCGGAGCGCCGGTCGCCGGCGGGGGCTGCGCCTGACCGACACCGTGGGGTCCCAACAGGCGGGACGCCACCAAGACGATCAGCAGCCAGGCAACGATGATTGCCAGCCCGATCAGCAACACGCGCCAGCTCGGCCGTCCCCTGCCGGTGCCAAGCATCTCGGACAGCTGGCCGGCTTGCGGCGCCGCCGCGCGCGGGTCGCGCAACCGCGCGATGACCGCGACGGCCACCAGCGCGAGAGTCACTCCAAGGGCGGCTACGACGAGTACCAGCGCCGCCGGGTTATTGGTTGGCTCGCCGTGCACGGCGTGGTGCGAGGCCGGCAGATAGCCGCGCAGGGCGGCGGAGACGACGAGCAGCAGCACGATCAGGGCGACGACCCGCCCCGTGGGCTTGTCCATACCAGGCATTGGCACACCACTCGACCGGTTGTTGCGGCACTGGCCTTGTCTCATCCTGGCACGTCAGGCCGCCGGTTATCCACAGTCGGCGATTCATCCACAAAGCCGCGCTCTGCGGCTTGTTATCGAACGCATGTACTGCTTATCTGCTTAAGTGGACTTACGCTGGTCGGTGTGGATTTTGCTGGTGTGAGTCCGGTTGGCGGGATG
>NZ_LQPH01000070.1 GCF_002102255.1 Mycobacterium nebraskense | reverse complement strand
CTGATATGGGAGAAGTTTTGTCAAGCGGGCAGGGTGAAGCGGTGGCCACAACCGTCGTCGTGGCCACCGCTTCGTTGACCGGATGAGTCCTCGGAGGCGTCGAGCGTGTCATAGCGACGCGTGTCAAATCTGATATGCGCGGGTTGGATACCGCAGGACGGGACTTCGAGTCGGAGTGGACCGCTTGTCTAAAGGACGAGCGTCATCAGTTGTCTAGCAACATGATTGCTCATAGGTCGCACGCGGGTCACTCCCAGACGCTTGCCGTCACCACCGAGTTCTCATCCGGACACTCGTGGGGTATTACTCGTCGAGAATGGCCAACGACCAGCACCAGCCGGCAAGTTCGCGGGCGATGGCCGCGTTGGCCACTACTGCGCGTTTCTTGCGTTCATCGAAACCAGCCCAGCGAGCATTCAGACGCCAGTTGGCTGCCTGGCCCCGTGCCCGGGCCACCGGGGACGCTGTCTCCCACCGCTTCCGCAGCTCGCGCCCTGGCCGGTACCGGGGTCGGTGATGCCAGGCCGCTTCGACCAGCAGTCGGCGGGCATGGCCGTTGCCGGTCTTGGTGACCCCGCCCTGGGAACGGGTCGCCCCCGAGGAATTCTCGGTGGGCACCAACCCGAGGTACGCGCCGATCGAGCGCCCGTTGAGGCGTTGCCAGTCTCCGATTTCGACGGCCAACCCGAACGCGGTCAACGTGGAGATTCCGCGCAGGCACCCCAGCCGGGTGACCACCGGGGTGAACACCGAATCGGCGGCCATGGCGGTGATCGCGGTATCAAGGCGCTCCCGCCGGTCCACGCATGCCAGCATGGCATCGAACGCGGCGTCGTAGGCCAGCTGCCGACCCGGGATGTCGAATCGGTGAGTGCGCAGCCACAGTTCGTGCTTGCCAGTCCACGCCTTCCCCCCGGAGTAGACGATCCCATGTCGTAGAAGCAGTTTGGAGACGCGGTGCCGGGCCGACATCAAGTCCCCACGCACGTCCTCACGAGCCCGCACCAGATCTCGAGCCGCCTCCTGCTCAATGCTCGGGATCGTCACCTCCACGATCTCACCCAAATGCAGCAGCCGGGCAAGATGCCGGGCATCGCGGGTATCGGTTTTGACCCGGTCCCCCGACGGGCGCTGCAACTTCGAGGGCGCCGCCACCAGACACACCATCCCGGCGGCCAGCAGGAACCGCGCGAGGGCGAAACCGGTCGGCCCGGCCTCATAGGTCACCGCCGCCGGACCCGGCAACGACCGAACCCAGGCCAGGATCTCTCGGTGATCCGGAGTCAGCCGGCGCTCAAAGACCTCACCGGTCACACCATCCAGACCACACCCGACCACCGATCGTGCGTGCACGTCCAGTCCAACGCTCGTACGATAATTCTTCACTGGGGCCTCCCACATCTTGTGGCTCTACCGGCCAGGACCACCCTGTCGGCAACCCACGTTCACATGTGTGCGAGGCCCCAGCCTCGTCATACCGTCTA
>NZ_LQPH01000069.1 GCF_002102255.1 Mycobacterium nebraskense | reverse complement strand
CCACAACGGATCTCGGCGCACCCCGGACCGCGTGTCGTTTACATCATCGACAGGACGCTGAGAACCTCAGATAACCATCGAAATACTAAAGGCCGCAACAACTTTCTTCGCGCGGGAGTGCGACCCGCTACATCGCTGATCTGCGCGTTCATCGACGCGCACCGCGATGAGTTCGGGGTCGTACCGATCTGCCGGGCACTGGCGGTACACGGCGTGCAGATCGCCCCGCGCACTTACTGGGCGCACCGCTCGTCGGCGCCGTCGAAGCGGGCCCTGTGGGAGACCACAATCACCGAGATCCTTACCGGCTACTACGAACTCGACGCCGAGGGCAGACTCTCGCCCGAGAGCCTGTACGGCAGCCTGAAGATGTGGGCGCATCTTCAACGCCAGGGCATCCCGGTGGCCCGGCGCACAGTGGAACGGATCATGCGACGCAACGGTTGGCGCGGCGCCACCCGCGCTCGCCACCCGCCGCGCACCACCGAGCGCGACCCGGCCGCAACCCGGGCGCCGGACCTGGTCGGCCGACAGTGGCGAGTTTCTGCGCCGAACCTTCTGGTCGTGGCCGACTTCACCTACGTGCCGATGACCTGCGGGTTCGGCTACACCGCGTTCGTCGTCGACGCCTACGCCGGGCTGATCTCCGGCTGGGAGTGCTCGCTGACCAAGGACACCGGCTTCGCCGAGCGCGCGCTGCGGCCTTCCGCGTCCGCCAAGGCCACCCGCTTGACGACGCGATCCACCACGGCGATGCCGGAAGTCAGTACACCGCAATACATTACAGCGAGACACTGATGCTGGAAGGGCTGATCCCGTCAATCGGAACCATCGGAGACGCCTTGGACAACGGGCTCTGCGAGACGACGATCGGGCTGTACAAGACCGAGTGCGTGCGCGAGGGTTCCCCGTTCCGCACTGGGCCTATCGGCACCCTCTCCGACCTGGAGAACATCACCTCCGCATGGGTGGCCTGGTACAACGAGCTCAGGCTCATGCACCGCCTCGGGCGCCGTCCACCCGCGGAAGCCGAGGCCGAGTACTACGCTCGACTCCACGCCGGAAAGCACACCCGTCACCAGTAACGAGGTGTGCATAAAACCGGGGTGCTTCAGAGAACGCTGCCCCAGATTCAGTGAGAACGAACAATTGGAATGCCGGCACACCCCGAAGCGGGAACGTTCGAGGCGTGCCGGGCAGTCTGACGGGCGGAACTCAGGTGGCCGGGGACGGCTGCGCGATCGCGTCCAGCGCGTCATTGCCCTGAATGTCCTGTGCCCGAATGGCATCCCAGAGCTGCTTCGTGTAGCCGACCGAGGAGACCTCCTGCGGCATGTTGGCCGGCACGAAACCGTGGAAGTCGTTGGCCACGACAGGCGCGCCGGCCGGGGGCGCGGGCGGCAGGTCGGCCGGGGGCGCGGGCGGCACGTCGGCCGGAGGCGCGGGCGGCAGGTCCGCCGGAGGCGCGGGCGGCAGGTCCGCCGGAGGAGCCGGCTGGTCAAAGGAGGCCAGCTGCACCGGTGCGGGCGGCGGAGGGGCGTCTGGCGGG
>NZ_LQPH01000068.1 GCF_002102255.1 Mycobacterium nebraskense | reverse complement strand
ACGAAGCGGTGGCCACGACGACGGTTGTGGCCACCGCTTCACCCTGCCCGCTTGACAAAACTTCTCCCATATCAGGTCGCGAAGCGAACGTCGAGGGGCGGTCGCCAATGGTTGTTCGGTGTGCGGCGTCATGTCGACTCGCCGCCGCGGGCGAGCACCATTGTGGCGAGGATCAGCAGCCCGGCGAGCCAGCCGAGGCCGATGAGTAGTGGCCCGCTCTCGTCGAAGCCGGCGGTCAGGCCGGTGCCGAAAAGTACTCGGGTGACGCCGTATCCGGGCAGGAAGCGCGCCAACTGTTGAGGTTCGGGACGCAGCATGGGGCTTTGGATGATGCCCAAGTCGAGGAACGGGATCAAGAAGGCAACGAACACTCCGGCCACCTTGCCCAACAGCGGCCCGATGACGACACCAACGAGGGCGTAGGTGGCCGCCACCAGCAGGTTGGCGGCGATGTATGCGGGCCACTGCTTGGCTTCGAAGACGGTGGCGGTGACGGCCATGGTGGCGGCCGTGATGACGATGGCCGCGGTCGCGACCACTCCGAGGCGCGCCGCCAGCACCACTGTGGTGCGATAGCCGGATAGTCGCAGGCGCCAATCGCCGCCGGCAGTGTCGACTACGACGAACATGCCCACCAGTGCGGCCAGGGCGCCGATGCCGATCGGTGCCATCGCTCCGGCGTGGATCTCCGGGAACCAGAACGGCTGATTGGATGTGACACCATTTTCGGTGACCGCAACCAGGAGCTGGCGTCCCGGGGTGGTCGCCTTGGCCAGCAGCACAAAGGTCACAGGCACAAGCACCAGCAGCACCAGCAGCACCGCGTTGCGGCGCAGGTCAACTAGCCCGAACCGCAACGCGGTCAGGAGTTGACCGGCCGAGCGGTGAGGCCGCCGCGCCGTGCGTGAACCCGCCGCGACCACCGCCCCGGCCACCACAAGCGCACCGAGCATCCACACGAATGCGAGTCCGAGATCGCCGAGCCGTCCCGCATGGTGTGACGGTGTGCCGACCATCCACAAGGTAACGAAATGCGTCGGGAACCAGCGGGTGAATACGTAATCGCCGCCGCTGCCTGCCGGTCCGACGAACACGTCGATCATCTAGATCAACAAGATCACCACCGCGCCGTTGACGGGGTTGCTGACCGCGACCCCGACCAGCGCGCCAATCGCCAGATAGATCAGTGCAAACATCAAGGTGCCGATGATCACTCGGCCGGGGTGGTCGATACCGGTACGCACCGTCAAGGCGACCAACGCTACCGCCGACACCAGCACGGCCATCAGCAGGCCGGTTCCCGCCCGGGCGGCCAGCAGCCGCCGTGGGGGCAACCCGGCCAGCAGCCGCCGTGGGGGCAACCCGGCCAGCAGCATTCGCTTGTCGGCGGCTCGCGCCTGGCAGATCTGGAAATACATCGCCAGCCCCGACAAGAATCCGGCGGCCCAGCCCGCCGTCGCGGTTTGGGTCGAAAGACCCGGCCGACCCCGCAACAGCTCCATCGCATCGGCGATCGAACCGGCAGCAACCAGCACAAACACCAGCGGGACGATGATCAGCATAATCAGGTTCACCGGATTGCGCACGTAGTCGGTGATGAAACTGCGGGTCAGTAGAAGCGCCGGGCGCCACTGCTCGTGGGCCGCGGTCGTCATCGCCGATCAGCCTGCCCGTCGCACTGTCCGTCGCATAGCCGCCCCTCGCACAGCCTGACGACGCGGTCGAAGCGCTGTTCGTCGGCCACGAAATGACTGATGATCAGCACCGAGCGCCCATCGTCGCGTCGACGGCCAACGAGGTCCCAAAACTTCAGGTAGGTGTCCCAGTCGAACCCAGCGTACGGCTCATCCAGTAGCAGCACCTGCGGGTCGGCCAGCATCGCCAGGGTCAGGTTGAGCTTGGCCAGCGTTCCGCCGGAGAGCCGATCGGCCCGGGTACCAGCATAACGTTGAAAACCTAAGGCTCCATAGAGGTCTCGCCGTGCACGCCGCTCCGCCTCGTGGGTCATCCGATACGCACGGGCGAATAGCTCGATATGCTCATCGCAGGTGAGTCGCTCGTAGACCACCGGCTGCTGTGGGCAATACCCCACCACCCCCGAGCGAGTCACCGTGCCGGTGTCGGCGGCCAGCTCACCCACCAGGATCTTCATGATCGTTGACTTGCCCGAGCCGTTCTCCCCCGCCACCCCGACGACCTCGCCGGGCAGCAGTGCCAGATCGACGCCGCGCAGGACCTGCTGGCGATGCCCAAACGGCCACATACCGCGTCGGAAAGACTTCTCGATGCCCTCGGCCGTCAATACCGGCGTGACGGAGGAGCCGACTATTCGAGGCTCACGCGCCGCTGCGGTGTCCACCATCTTGTCCCCCTACTGTCGCCGACAGTGACTACGCCGATTAGCCACGGCGACAACGAACGTCCACCAACGACATGTTGACGTCGAATCGTCAGCACCGCGAACACACATGGGATGGTGTGACTCACAGGCGCCTACCGCCAAGGGGACAACGGCTGTTGCATTCGGGACCAAAGTCATCTGCACAGCCGACCGCACGCCCCCGCGATTGACTGGATATCTACTATCTGCCCAAAGGGTCAGTAGATGATCGGGGGTCACGGTGGCCAAAGCCCGAGCAATGTCGAACGATGGCACCGGTACTGGGACAACAAGTCCGGCTCCCATGACCGCGAGATGAGGTTCTTCGCCAGCATCGTATTTGGGGATTCACGTAGCTGGGCTTGCTCGCAGGCTAGCTGTGACGTGCTGGAGGTGGCGATCGGCACGGGCCTGAACCTGGATAGGTATCCCGACGATGTGCGGCTAACGGGAATCGATCTCAGCGAGGAGATGTGGGCGATCGCCCGTGAGCGGGCACGGGCGCTGCGCCGTGACGCCGACCTGCGGCGGGAGACGCGGATGCGCTGCCGTTCGATGACGCCAGCTTCGACACCGTCGTCTGCACGTTTGGGCTATGTGCAATTCCCGACATTGGTTCAGCGCTAGACGAGATTGCTCGGGTGCGACGACCGAGCGGGAGATTGATCTTGGTCGATCACGTCGCCAGTTCATCACGAGTGGCGCGTGATGTTGAGCGTGCCGCTCGAGGTGGTCACCGTACCGATCGGCGGGGAGCACTTCTTGCGTCGTCCGCTCACTAACGTCCGCCGGCGAGCATTCACCGTCGAGCGGGCCGAACGGTTCAAGCTCGGATTGGTCGAACGCGTTGTCGCCCAGAACGTCACGAGTGCCGTCTAATGGCTGCATCGCACCCGTGAGGCTCGGTGGGTGTCCCAGTCAATGACTCACACGGTCGTTCTCGTGGTCAGCGGCGTGCAATGGGCGAGGGTTGGAAACGGTTCCCAGCGACCGAAGCTGCGCAGCGGACCCATTGCAGCCCTCACGTGAAAGACTCTGCGTCATGTGTACGCGACGGTGGCCGCCACCGCCCTATCCAACAACGTTGGATAGGGCGACATTCACCTGCATGCCGCGCACCAGTGAAGCGCGAATCGGGAGCGTGGGACGGTTTTGACTTGGCGTTAAATGTCCTTCGGGCACCATCCACTTCGGTGACACCTGTCGTCGAAGCCACACAACCAAACTCGGAACCGGGGCGGTCATGACGGCGGCGGCGTGGCTCTTTGGAGCTGGTGGGGTGATCCTCATCGGCCTCGGCACGTTCTTCATGTTGGCTCGGCCCTCCCTCCTGCCGGAAGACCTCCGTTATCTAAAGCGCAGCGCCGTCGACATCGACATGGCGGTACCGCAGCTGCGCCGATGGCTGCGGCTTGTGTTCATCGTCCTTGGCGGCTATGCCGTGAGCACCGGAACGCTCACCGTTTACCTAGCAGCCACAGGCCTGCATCACCCCCATTGGTCGGTGGTGGCGGTGCTAGCCGTCACAGGAGCCGTGTCGATCGGAGTCATGGCCGTGGTCAACTTCGTACTGCGTTCCGCGTTTCGCTGGCTGCTCTCAGCGTTCGCGGCAGTGTGGATTGTGGCGACTTTCGCGGCCGTGGTAGCACACTAAATCAAAGGCGAACGTCACGCCATCGTCCTTCGATGACGCGATGAGGTACATCGAAACGCATCACAAAGTCTAAAAACAATAGCGCTGGCATCATGCGAGACAGCTGGAGCCGGATTCCGCCCCGTTGGCGGCCGCGGCGGCCGCGCGAGAGGGGCCGCGGGCGCGGCGGCGCCAGCGGGCGAAGCAGCGCGGGCACCGAGGACGATTTTTCCCATCTTCGTGGCGGATCCTAGAACCGCATAGTTGTCCAGATCTTGATCGTCATGCCGGCGTGCGCACCGAAGCGATGGACGGGCGTGAGAGTGTCCGCAACTTCAGTTTCATGGTGGAGCATTTTGAAATTTGCGGCGCCCCCCACAGCGTCCCCTATGGGTTTACTCGCGATGCGGCCGGTGAACTGCATGACATAACCTTTGTCAACGACAGTTAAAGAATGCTAGTTGCATCAGATGAAAGTTATTGCACCCCCAGATGATTGGTAGATTCGAGCAGGTTCGACGAGGTGGCGGCATTGACAGTCATGCTCGGCGCCCGTCGACCCTCGGCCACACCTGTTGTGCGTGGGCCACCAGCCTCCTCGAGCCCAATACGTCATCGTGACGAATTACAGGGTAGCGCAGACACATAACGGCGCGACGGTCGACAAAGATCGGGCAAGCCGAGCATTAGGCGTTCGAGAGACTTCGGACGGTTGTCGGCTTGCTAAGGAGCTGTCCCGGGTTCATTTCGCAGGTTCCGCGTCTCGATGACGTCTCACTTCTTCGTGCTGAAGAGAGTGTCTTCAACGCGATGGCCGATGGGTAATTATGCTGGCCGCCAGCGTCTTTCGTAGCGCGTCATGGGTAATCGTCATTACCACGTATCCGGCGGCTAATAGACAACCAGCCGCGCACTCCCATTTCGGCGCGATCACCTGGTGCCAGGCAAATTCGCGACAATTGATGTGCGCCAGGTGATCCAACCTCGCTCTACGTCGCGTGGGCCATCTTCGCCAAAGCCCATGGCCCACAACGGCACTACGCCTGTGCGGTGGGCAGTTTGGGCACGGCGCGGATCAGGTCATGTTCGGCGTCATGAGCCACGCGTAATTCTGCATAACACGTGGTAGTTGCCGCGCAAATTTTTCCAGGGTCAACGGACTCGACTCGGGACGCTGCATTGGCGCTCAATCGCATCTGTACCTGGGGTCGGTTTAGCAACGGAGCGAATCTGGTTGTTTGTGAACTTGCCGCACGATCAGGCGGTGACGCGTCGCGGCCGACGTCGCAAATCCCACCGCCACTTAGAGGCCTGGTTGCCCTACACGCGCGGGACCTAAGTACCTACCCTGTGGGGGTATCGGCACGCTACATTGGGAGTTGTGAGGACAACACGGCCAAGAACGGAAAGTCTGATGAAATCTCAAACAAAAACGGCGATCACGCTGTTCGGCGGTGCAACAATGCTGATTTCGGCGGTCGGATTCGGTGTTAGCGAATTGGCAAGCAGCACGAGCACACCGATTGCGACGCCTACCTCCAGCGTGGCGCCGGCGCCCCCCGCCACAGCCGGTCCCGGTCAGTCCACCACGGACTTTGCGGCTCCCGGTGGTGGCGACGGAGCGGGAGCACCCCCCACGGGCATAATCGTGTCGCCGCACCCTACGCCGCCCCCTTTGCCGCACCCCTGACCGCGCACGGCTGTCGGGTAGTCGTATAGGACCGTCGCCATAATAATGGTGCCGGTCGACCGTCGTCGTAATAATGGCAGCATGCTTGGCCGATCAGCGGGTGGTTGTGGTCGAGTGCTCTACCAGCGCCAACGGATATTTGTTGCCCTCGATGTCGATGCCCAGCGCCACGACGCAGCAGGATTCGGCGAAATGCACCCCGTCGATCATGAATGCGACCAGATGCAGCCCGGACAGACCCGCGGCGAGCAGCTCGGCTAGGGCGGTTTCGGTCATCGCGACGAAGCAGCGGGAGGCCGTCGACTTGCTTGTCGCAGAGGACTTTTCGGCGACCCACTCGCCGACCTAGTCCAGACTGACCGGATACCGGCGCGTCGAGAGCGCGGCGAGCATCTTCTCCATCGCCATCTTGCCCAGCGCCTCGGTCGACGTGAACAACGCATACGACGCAATCGCCAACTCCCCGGACCCGTCGGCGGCCCGCACCCGCGGGCGGGTCACTGGCACTCGCCTTCCACCCAGGCTCACCGACCCACGCCCGCGCCGCACCGCAGTCCGCGCCTCATCGTGCCTGCCCTTCGGGCCGGTCTTGTTCTCCGTAGAGCCATCCCAGAGCCCGACCGGTCTTTTGGTGCCGTCGGCACTGATCGCCAGGGCAACCACCACGCAGCGCTTAGCCATGCGCTCCCCGTCGAGCATGAGCACCTTGATGTCCTCACCGGAAAGGTCGCAGGCCATCAGCTCGGCCAGCGCGGTCTCGATCTGGCGGACGAATCGGCGCAATATCGCGGACTTCGACGTCGACTTGTCAGCACCGGCGATCTGCTCGCCGGTGCGGGCATGCCGGCGGGTGGCCACCCCAGCCAGCATCCGCTCGATCACTATCTGCGCCATCAGGTCCTCGGAAGCAAAATGGGCGTAGCTGGCCAGCGGCACCTCATGCCCATCCAGGCTGCGCGCTCGCGCCCGGGTCACCGAAACACGCTGCCCACCAAGGGTTACCGAGCCCTTCTTGCTGCCGTGGCGCGCCGCGGCCCGCTCCGGGTCGTGTTTGCCCTTCGGTCCGGCGATCCCGGTGACCTCGGCCTGAAACATCTTCCACGAAGACTGGGACAACCTCAGACCAGATCCTCAGATTCGCAGCGCCCGATTCCGCCCCACCTCCCGCCGACGCCGCGTTGAGCGGCGGTTGTGCCGCCCGTGCCTGCGAATTCTGACCGTAAAGGCCGTGAGGCCACCTGCGCTAGGGACCAATGCTGCCTGACCGACGACAGGTCTCGCTTCTAGCGTCTAGTGTCGAAGGCGGAATAGCGGGCTTCGCGTTGTGTGCGGGACTCGGTCTGGAAGAAGGGACAGCTAAATGGCCGGTGGGCAACAGCATTTCGGCGTCGTGGTCGGTGTCGACGGGTCAGCTGCTTCCGACGCGGCCGTGCGGTGGGCTGCCTCTGAGGCGGCAATGCGCAAACTTCGGCTCACGCTTGTGCACGCGTTAGCCACACCGGCCCTGCCGCGGCCCGCTGCGCCCATGCCCGCGGAGTTGCGGCAACGGCAGGAAGTCGATGCGCGGGCCATCATCGACGATGCGGTCAAGGTCGCCGAAGACACCATCACGGACGGCGGCCCGGCTGAAATCGAGGGCCAATTGTTCTTTTCCGCGCCCGTGCCGACCTTGGTCGATATGTCTAGAGACGCGCACATGGTGGTGGTCGGCGCTCGCGGGCTGGGTGCGGTTCGCAGTGTGTTGCTGGGATCGGTCAGCACCGGGCTGGTCCATCATGCCCACTGTCCCGTCGCCGTGATCCACCCCGAGGCTTCCAAGCAGTCGCGGGCCATGCATACGGCGGTGCTGCTAGGCAGCGATGGATCGCCGGCCTCGGAGCTGGCCACCGCGATCGCGTTCGAAGAAGCATCGTTGCGGGGCACGAGATTGGTGGTCCTATACGCCTGGAGCGACGCCGATGTAGCTCATAACCCGAGCATGGAGGAGGGGGCCCTGCGATCGGCGGCTGAGGAAACCCTGGCCGAGCGCTTGGCAGGCTGGCGGGAACGCTACCCGGACGTCAGCGTCACCCGTATCGTGGTGTACGACCGGCCGGCCACGCACCTTCTGGAGCGCTCCGAGTTGGCCCAGCTTGTCGTCGTCGGCAGTCATGGCCGTGGCGGTTTCGCCGGAATGCTCCTCGGGTCGGTCAGCACCGCAGTGGCACATGCGGCCCGCACACCGGTGATCGTCGCCCGCAGCCAGTAGCGCCCAACGGATTCCCCGGCCATGCGCCGCGAACTTTGTTGCATTACAGAAGATCTGGAAGGTGCAGCGTGGGTGAGCATATTCGGGCGTCGACCCGAAACCTATCTATGTCGACCACGGCCTGACCGGTACCAACCGCGACCGCCCGGGCCTGCGCGAAGCTCTCGCGGCCTGCCGCCGAGGCGACACCTTGGTGGTGACCAAGCTCGACCGGCTCGCTCGCTCCGTCCCTGACGCTCGCGACATCGTCGACGGACTCACCGCCGGCCGCGTGCGTCTTAACATCGATGGCTCGCTGCACGACCCGACAGACCCGATCGGCTGTCTGCTGTTTACGACTCCGTCGATGATTGCCGAATTCAAGGCCAATCTTGCTCGCGCCCGCACCCGAGAGGGGATGGCGGTCGCCCGGGCCAAGGGCCGGCTGCGCGGCAAGCAGCCCAAGCTCAGCCCACGACAAGAAGCCCACCTGGTCGAGCTCTACCGCGCAGGTGCGCACACCATAGGCGAGCTCGAGGAGCTGTTCCGGTTACCCGCTCCACCATTCACCGCGCCGTCACCCACGCCGGCGGACGCGCTGGCGCGGCTCCGAGGAGCCACACATGACCCATCTCGTCGCGTGGCCCAACGGGCGCGATCTTCCACGACTTGACCTGTCGCGGTTACCCGCTCCGCGACGGCGTGGTGATCCGCACGTCCGGGACGGCCGACGGGCGCGGTACTGCTGCCCGGTCAGCGTCCAGGAGTGGCTGAGCGCGTCCGACATCATCGCACGGGCGCTCCGGACCCAAACTCGCACTCGCACAAAAGAAATCTGGTAGGGCCGCCGTGACGCCCACCCTACTTAGAACCCGTCCGACCCAGAGCACGATCACGAAAACAACCAGATTCGTTCCGTTGCTACGCCGACCCCCACATCCATAACGTCGTCCTCGGGGATCTGTTGGTATTTCCGTGTTGCGGCCGACTAATTCGCCTAGGAAGCCAGTCATGTCAGGCACCCAGCAGCCGCCGTGGATGAGATCGAGTGGCGGCGGACACCAGGACCAGGACTGATCCCGTCTTAGATGCGCGCATGCGCCACAGGCCAATTCGTAACTGTGACGTATCGCGCGCGATGTTCGGGGAATACGAGGCGTGGTCGACGCTTTGGCGCAAGCCCGGTCATGGTGCTCGTGCCGCGGCCGGCGATTGCCGGCGCCCGTCGTGGCGGGCGACAACCCCTAATCGTGCCGCCGCAGTCGGCGGTTGCTTGTTTGGCCGCGTCGATTTCCGCTGCTGTCTTGTGGATCCCGCAGCGAGTGGATGCCTGTTTGCCCCCCGGTACACATAGGGGACTTAAGTCATTACCCCGTAGGGGTATTGCCCGTGATCATAAAGGTCAGTGCTTCTCCCACGATGATAAATGAAGGAACTGATGAAATCTGAAGCTCGGACGCCGATCGCGCTGTTCGGCGGTGCCCTCATACTCGTGTTTGGGTCGGATGCGGCGGTGGCGTCAGTAAGTCGGTAAACAGCACGACTACAACGACAGCGCCCTCACCTTCATACGGTCACGAAGTTCCCAGTGCACCCGGTGGTTGTATTCCTCATGCGAACTGCTAGGCCCTGACCAGCTATTGGCATTCGCCCGTTTCGCTCGCCACTACGCAATGGCGCTTCTACTCAGTGGGAGGTACAGAATTGACAACCGCCCATGGCCACTCGCCCCGACGAGTGCTATCACTATTGGCTGCCTGCGTTGTACTGATCGTCGCGCTGCTGGGCCCTCCGGGAGCGGCGGGTTTGACCGCTCATGCCGACCCTGCGGTGGCGTCCCAGGAGCGGTGTAAAAGTGGTCTGACATAGGTTCCGCTCGCTTGCGTTGATGATCCTATGCGGTGG
>NZ_LQPH01000067.1 GCF_002102255.1 Mycobacterium nebraskense | reverse complement strand
CCTGACTTAGGACAATTTAGTGTGCACGGCCTGGGGTGATCGCTGCGATGGCGTCGCGGAGGTCGTCGGGTAGTGGATCTGCGGCGGTCAGGATTTGGCGGCCGGCTTTGATTTGCACGGTGCGGTAGCGGCGTACGGTCCGCACGAATTTCTTGATGCTCCAACCGGTTCGGGTCTCGATGTAGTGGCTGACGGCCATGGCTGCGAACACGATCGTCAGGTGGGCGTCGATGGACTCGCGTTTGTGGTGGTAGATCGGGCGTGCCTGTAGGTCGTGCTTGGACATCCGAAAGGCCTTCTCGATGCGCCAGAGCTGGTGATATGCACCGATAACGAACTCCGCAGACTGGTCGGTGAGGTTGGTGGTGTAGCCCTTCCACCCGGCCAGTGCCCGGCTCTTTGCCTCCAACGCACGGTCGACGGTCTTAGTGGCAGCGGCCAGCTTGATGAACCGGTTGCGTTTGACTGCGGCGTGCCCGTCGACGGCGCGTTGGGCCTTGGCGACCTGCTCGTCGATCCCGCGCAGACTGCGCCGAGCCCGGTCGTGCCGGTATTGGTAGTAGGTGACCCGATCCGGGATCCCGCGGGCCTTCTCACTGCTGGTTGCCGGCCAGGGCTGGGTCAGCACCAGCCCGTCCGGGACTGCTTCTTCGGGGTGCTTGTCACGCCATTCGCGCACCACGTCGGGCAGGAACGGGATCCGCGCACCCAGGATGTAGGAGAGGCCAGCAGCCTTTAGATCGACCTGGTTGGCTTCGGAGATCATGCCTGCGTCGGCGACCACGGTCACGTCGGTCAGGTTGTGGGCGGCCTTGAATGCGTTGATGACCGGCAGCATGGTGGCGGTCTCGGCCTTGTTGCCTTCGAATGCCTCGACCGCCAGCGGCAGGCCCGAAGCGTCGGTGAGCAAGCCGATGGTGATTTGCGGCTCCAGGCGTCGCTCCTTGGAGAACCCGGGTTCGCGGAACCCGTCTGCGGTGTCAGTCTCGAAGTACAGGGTGGACACGTCGTAGAGCACCAGCGACGCCGGTCCCAGTCCGGCCCGCGCTGCACATGCCGCTGAGAGTTGTTGGCGAACGGCGGGTTTGGCGAACTTCGGGAGGCGTCGTGTCACGGTGCGGTAATCGACGGCGGCTACGCCGGCCTCGGCGAGCACCCGCAACGCATCGGCCTTGCTGGTCGGTTCGATGATCCGCGCGAGCACCAGATCCCGGAACACCGCATCACCGCCGACAGCGGTATCGAATCCCAACACCCGATACGCGGTGCACAGCGCATGCCACAGGTGGCTGGATTTCGTGGCCAGCAGCTCCAGCGGCTCGCCATCGGCTCCGGTCGTCTCGATGCCCAGGTCCAGGGCGCCCTGGCCTTCGGCCAGGCGCTGGCGAGCAGCGGCTTTGAGCGCTTCGACCTCACCGTCATCATGGGCCGAACCCAGGTGCTCGATCTGGCGTGACCCGCGCCTCGTGGACCACACGATCTGCACGGCGATCGCGCCCGAGGCTGTCTTCACGGTGCGCACGTAGGCCACCCCAGCACCCTACGAAGCCAGATTTAGTGTGCAAATTTCCGGCCGGCAACACACGAAGCCAAAGGTCAACGCACTGGGCCATCACCGACTCCCGAAAATGTCCTAAGTCGGG
>NZ_LQPH01000066.1 GCF_002102255.1 Mycobacterium nebraskense | reverse complement strand
GCTCTACCGGCCAGGACCACCCTGTCGGCAACCCACGTTCACATGTGTGCGAGGCCCCAGCCTCGTCATACCGTCTAAAGGCGCGGTGTCGCGGCGGACCTCGCTGAGCAGCAGCCCACCCTGGATGCCGGCGAGCATCGCGAGCGCTACGCGCTCGATGTCCGTTCCGTCGACCAACTCGCCGCGCGCGGCAATCGCTGCCAGGCCATCGTGAATCATGTTCTCCCATTGGGCAAATGCCCGCGCAAGCTGGGCTCGCGCGATCGGGTCCGACTCAGACAGCTCGTTGGCCATTGAACCGATCGGGCAGCCCCCCGCGCAGCCCATGCTGCCCACCAGGTTCACCATGATGTCGCGCCAGCGGTGCAAGTCCTTGAGGCTGTCGATCCGGTCAAGGCCCAGGTGCTGCACACCGAGCACGCGGTCGGTCTGAAAGTCGATGACGGCGGCCACCAGATCGCTCTTGTCGGCGAAGTAGTGATACATCTGGGAGGTGCTAATGGCCGCCGCCTCTTGAATGTCTTCGATGGTGGTCCGGGCGACGCCGCGCTGCAGCATCAACTCGGAAGCGGCGGCCACGATGCGCTCGCGCGTTGCGCGGCCCTTCGCGGTCAGCTTCTCGTAGGGGACCGGAGTCATTGGGCACCCTCTTCCGTCGAGTACCCCACAACCTACTCGTTTTGGAGTTGACACTCCATTTTAGGCTGAGCATGCTGAACGCCATCGTCTACTACTCGATGCCGGAAGCGGCTGCGCGCCGGCCCGGCACGCATGCGAAGGGCAAACGAACTCATGACCAGCACCGCTGACACCAACCAGACGACGATCGCCGCCCGGGTCGCGCAGTTCCAGCAGGGATGGCAAGCCAGCTGCCCGAGGACGTCGTGAGAACTTTCAGCGCCGAGCAGGAGCAGCTGCGAGCCAGGGGCATCCCGGTCGGCGTCGCTGCGCCCGGCGACCCAATGCCCGCGGGGCAGCTACTGGATGCACGGGGCGTGCCCACCACCCTCGCCGAGAGCGTCGGCGGACGCAGCGCAGTAGTTGTGCTCTACCGCGGCGCGTGGTGCCCGTACTGCAACCTGGCGCTGCGCGCCTATCAGGAGGAACTGGTCCCGCAGCTGGCGCAGCGGGACGTCGTGCTGGTAGCGATCAGCCCGCAGAAGCCCGACGGCTCACTGTCGACGCAGGAGATCAACGAGCTGAGTTTCACCGTATTGTCCGATCCCGGCAATCAGATCGCGGCCGGGCTGGGTGTACTCACCGCGCCCAGCGCGGGGGCCGAAGAGGCTCAACGCAACCTGGGTCTCGAGCTGCCGGAAGTAAACGCCGACGGGACGCACGGGTTGCCAATGCCGACCGTCGCCATACTCGACCGCGCCGGGACGATCCGCTGGATCGACGTGCACCCCGACTACACAACCCGCACCGAGGTCGCCGACATCGTCGACGCCCTGAGAAACCTCGAGTGAACTCAGGGCGTTGCGAATCCGTGTTCGGCATGTGAAGGAAAATCCCGTCGTAATCCGCGCAAGCTCAAATCCTTTGGCGCAAACGCTTACCGGGTGGGGACAGCTGATAAGCCGGTACGGGCTTGTCGTCGTCCTGGCCTGGATCGGATTCGGGAAGTACGTGAAGATGGAATCCCGCGTGCTCATCGAGCACAGCCCGTTGATGAGCTGGATCTACGACGTGCTTAGCGTCACCACGGTCGCGCGCGTGCTGGGCACCACGGAAATCGTTGCCGCAGTTCTGATTGCGTTGAGGCCGGTGTGGCCGCGCGCGTCGGCGGTCGGCGGCGCGCTTGCGGTGGTGCTGTTCCTGGGTACGCTGAGCTTCCTCTTCACCACCCCCGGGGTGGTCGCGACCCACGCCGGTGGCATTCCCATGCTATCGGCGCTGCCGGGCCAGTTCCTGCTCAAGGATCTCGTGCTGATCGGCGTCGCGCTGTGGACTCTGGGCGATTCGCTGGCCGCGCGAACAGCGTCCCGCTGATCAACGCCTTCGCCGAAGCCAGCGTGGCAGCGTAGGCGTCGGCGTCCAAGCTGGCCGCGCGCTCGGTGAGTCCGCGCGCCAGCGCGTGCAGCGCGTCGGCCACGGCGCGGGGGTCGGTGCCGGGCGGCAGCGCACGGGCCTCGCCGACGATCTCGGTGATCGTGTCGCGCAACGCCTTCAGTCCGGGATACTTCGGTCGGCCGCGAACGGGGTGCTCGTTGCTCTCCGCGCGGACCGCCCTATCGAACGCCGCCAGATGGGGATGCTCGCGCATCATCTCGCTCGACTCGTCCAACACCGCGGTGAGGCGAACCACCACGTCGTCACCGCGCGCGGCGGCGGCGCGCAGCCGCGGCAATGCGATCCGCTCGATGTCCTCGACCGCCGCGTCCAGCAACTCGGACTTGTTCGGAAAATAGTGGTACAGGCTTCCGCTGGTCATGTCGGCGGCCCGGGCGATCTCACGAATCGTGGTGCGGGAGTAGCCCATCTCGGCCACGCACCGCATCGCCGCGTCGATGATGCGCGCACGGGTTTGCTCACCGTCGGCGCCAATCGGCCGGCCCAACTGCGGCGGAGTGACGCTCATACGGCGCGGAACCCGTCGCAGGCCCGTCCATCACGCACTGCGCACCTCCGCGCGGAAGCCGGAACTAATCGATCACTCGATTATATTCGACCGTGTCGGCGCCGAGAGCCGGCAGACGGGACGCGCGAGTGGGGAGAGCACGGTGACGCGGGCGCAACTGGGCCGCCCTGTCGGCGCCAGCGGCGAGGAGACCCGCCAGCGGATCATCGTGGCCACCATGCGCTGTGTGGCCAAGGTCGGGTACTCGCGAGCCACCATCCGCGAGATCGCCCGCACCGCGAACGTCTCCAGCGCCAGCCTCTACAACTACTTTCCGAACAAGGCCGAGCTGATCAAGGCGGCCATCGCGGCGCGCACCGACGTCGCGCTGCCACGGCTGCGGGCGGCCGCCGCCCGCCCCGGGACCGCCGTCGACCGCATCGAAGCGGTGCTCGACGAATCGGGCCGCTTGATGCGCGAGTACCCCGACCTCGCCGCCTTCGAGTGGGTGATCCGGGCCGAGAGCGCGGTCGCCCTCGATTCCCCGTCGGCGGGCGACCCCAGCTTCCAGGCGTTCCGCGAGCTCATCGAGGGCGTCGTCGACGACGCCCACCGCCAGGGCGAACTCGCGCACCACGCCGATCGGCACAGCACCGTCGAAGCCGTCTACGCGCTCATCTATGGGTTGGTCGAGCTGGCGGCCACGTCGCCGCCGCGGGACTACCACGCCGCGCTGGACTCGGCCAAGAAAATGATCAGGGGAACGTTGTTCGCTCCGGGCCGGCAGGGATAGCCGCAGGCAGGGCGGTGCACCACCCTTGATATGATCAAGCGATTGATTATATAGTCGGGGCCACGAGAGGAATCGGGGCCTTGACTGAAACCGTTGGCGTGACGTTCGACGTCGACGCGCTGCGACGCAAGTACGCCGAAGAGCGCGCGCGGCGATTGCGCCCGGATGGCATCGCGCAGTACGTGGAGATGGCGGGAGCGTTCGCTCGCTACGCCGAAGACCCCTGGGCGGACGGAACATTCGATCGCGAGCCGCTGACCGACGAGGTCGACGTCGCAGTCATCGGCGCCGGCTTCGGCGGGCTGTTGACGGGGGTGCGGCTGCGTCAGCTCGGTGTCGAAAGCGTGCGGCTGATCGACAGGGCGGCCGACGTGGGTGGCACGTGGTACTGGAACCGGTACCCGGGAATCGCCTGTGACGTCGAGTCGTACGTGTACATGCCGCTGCTGGAGGAACTCGGCTACGTCCCGACCGAAAAGTACGCCAAGGGACCGGAGATTTTCGCGCATTGCCAGCGCATCGCCCGGCACTACGACCTCTACCGCGACGCGTGCCTGCACACCGATGTGCGCGAGATTCGCTGGGACGCAGACGAATCGCGCTGGATCATCCGCACCGACCGTGGGGATGAGATGCGGGCCCGGTTCGTCTCCATGGCCAACGGCTACCAGGCAAAACCCAAGCTGCCCGGCATCGAGGGCATCGGCGCGTTTCGCGGGCACGCGTTCCATACCAGCCGGTGGGACTACGGCTACACCGGGGAGAAGCTCGAGCATCTCGCCGATAAGAGCGTCGGCATCATCGGGACCGGAGCCACGGCGATCCAGTGCGTTCCGCACCTCGCCGGGGTGGCGCAGCGGCTCTACGTCTTCCAGCGCACGCCTTCATCGGTGGACGTGCGGGCCAACCGCGCCACGGATTCGCAGTGGGCCAGCACATTACGGCCGGGCTGGCAGCGCCAGCGCATCGAGAACTTTCAGATCCTCACCGCCGGCGGCCATGCCGACGAAGACCTAGTCGCCGACGCCTGGACGAGCATCACGCGCAAGCTCCCGGTGATGCGCCATGACGGCGACGGCGTCGTCGACCCGGCACAACGCAGCCGCGACATCGAGATCGCGGACTTCGCCAAGATGGAAGAGATCCGGGCGCGAGTCGACGGCATCGTCACCGATCCGGTCACCGCGGAGGCGCTCAAACCGTGGTACGGGTACTTCTGCAAACGCCCCTGCTTCCATGACGAGTACCTGCAAGCGTTCAACCGCGACAACGTCATGCTGGTCGACACCCGCGGTCGCGGGGTGCAGCGCATCACTGAATCGGGTGTGGTCGTCGACGGCTTGCCCTACGAGCTCGACTGCCTCATCTTCGCAACGGGTTTCGAGGTCGGCACCGACTACTGCCGTCGTACCGGCTTCGAGCTGATCGGTCGCGGCGGGGTGTCGCTGACCGAGCACTGGCGCGACGGGGTGCGCACCCTCCAGGGCCTGTGCACGACGAACTTCCCGAATTGCTTCATCGAGAGCATCGCCCAGGCCGGCCTGACGGTGAACTTCCCCTACCTGTTGGACCTGCAGGCAACCCACGCCGCGTGGATCATCGCCTGGGCGCTCGAGCGCGGGGTCACCGAGGTCGAGGCCGCACCGGCCGCCGAGGCCGCCTGGGTTGACACGGTTGTCACCCGGTCGGCCGCCAGCGCGGAGCGCGCCCAGACCTGCACTCCCGGGTACTACAACCGGGAGGGTAAGGCGGACAACAAGACTCGGCAGGGCAGCTTCTTCTTTGGCGCGCCCACCGAGTACGCCGACATGTTGCGGGCGTGGCGGGCCAGCGGCGACCTGGAGGGCTACCTGATTCGCGGCGACAAGGCCGGACCGTGACCAGTCGGCAGGCCCGCTGGCGCTATGGCGTCGGCCGGTTGCGGGCGGCGACCCGGCGCCGGCGCCCACCCAGGGTGGCGATCATCGGCGCGGGCTTCGGTGGCCTTGGCACGGCCGTCGCGCTGCGCCGGGCCGGCTTCGACGATCTGGTGATCATCGAGGGCGACGACGGTGTCGGAGGCACCTGGCGGCGCAATACTTATCCCGGCGCCGCGTGCGACATCCAAAGCCACCTCTACTCGTTCTCGTTCGCACCCAACAAATCCTGGAGCCGCACCTACGCTCGACAGCCCGAGATCCTGGCCTACCTCGAATCGGTGACCGACGACTTCGATCTGCGCCGGCACCTCATGCTGGAGACCCGGGTGCGCTCGGTCCGATGGAACGGCGCGGCATGGGACTGCCAGCTGGACCGCGCCGGGCGCGCCGTCACCCTCACCGTCGACGTCGTCGTGTGCGCCGTCGGATTGTTCGGCTCCCCGCGGCTTCCCGACATCGCGGGCCTGACCGACTTCACCGGCACGCTCATGCACACCGCGCGGTGGGATCACCACGTCGACTTGTCGGGCAAGAAGGTGGCGGTCATCGGCACCGGCGCGAGCGGGGTGCAGGCGGTCCCCGAACTGGCCAAGGTCGCCGATCGCGTGAGCGTCTTTCAACGCACCCCGCCGTGGATGGTGCCTAAGGATGACCGCCCCTACAGCGCAACCGAATTGGCGCGGTTCCGCCGCAACCCGCTGGCCGTACGCCGCACCCGTTGGCAGATCTGGAAGTTCCAGCACGACAACACGGCAACCTTCGCCGACGACCCCGTCGTCACCGCGCGCACGCAGGTCGCGACGTCGTTCCTGGAGCGCACGGTTGCCGACGAGCGGCTGCGGCGGGCGCTGACGCCCGACTACCCGTTCCGCTGCAAGCGGGTGCTGCTGGGCGACGAGTTCTACCGGGCACTGCAGCGGGACAACGTCGAGCTGGTCACCGACCCCATCGAGCGGATCGACGCGTCGTCGGTGCTCACCTCGGCGGGGCGCGCGGTCGACGTCGATACGATCGTGCTGGCCACCGGGTTTGAGACGTCACGCTACCTGTCGGGCATCGAGGTCATCGGGCTCGGGGGACGCCGGCTGCACGAGCGGTGGGGCGACGACCCGAGCGCGTACCTGGGCGTCGCGGTCAGCGGCTTCCCGAATTTCTTCATGCTCTACGGCCCCAACGCCAACCAGGGTGGCAACTCGATCGTCTACATTCTCGAGGCCGGCGCGCGATTCGTCGCCAGCGCGGTCTGCCGGGTGGCGCGCAAGGGCGGTTACGTCGACGTCCGCCCCGAAGCCGAGAAGCGCTACAACGAAGAGCTTTCCGCGGACCTGGAGCGCACCATCTGGACTCAGTGCGACAGCTACTTCCGTTCGCCAACCGGCCGGATCGTGACCCAGTGGCCGTATACCGAGCTGGAGTACGCCCGCCGGACCTGGCGGCTGCGGCCACGAGACTGGCTGCTAGCCAAGGCCGAAGTCGATGACCCCGCGGATCAGGTGGCCGGCGGTCAGGTCGGCGTAGGCGTCGTTGATGTCGTCGAGCCGGTAGCGCTTGGTGATCATCTCGTCGAGGAGTAGCTGACCCGACTCGTACAGCGTGGCCAGCAGCGCGATGTCGCTCTTGGGGTTGCAGGAGCCGAACACCGTGCCGCACAACGTCTTGTTCATCAGGATGAAGTCCTGCAGCGCTACTTCGATCGAGTGCGTCGCCGGCAACGGCAGCCCGGTCAGCACGCAGGTGCCGCCCTTGCGGGTGAGCGCCAGTGCCGCGCCGACGTCGGCTTCCCCGATCATGGCGGGGGAGACGACGACCGCGTCCGCCATCACGCCGCGGGTCAGGTCACGCACCAGCTCGAGGGCGTCCGCCGCAGTGGGGGCGGTGTGGGTCGCACCGAAACTCATTGCAGCGGTCCGCTTGAAATCGTTCACGTCGACCGCGATGATCCGGGTCGCGCCACTGATGCGCGCGCCCTGAACGGCCGCGGTGCCGATCCCGCCGGTGCCGATCACGACCACCGTGTCGCCGCCCCGCACCCCGGCACGGCGGGCCGCCGACCCGTACCCGGTGGGAACCGCGCATGCCAGCAGCGCGGCGGGTACCAGCGGAATGGTCGGATCGATCTTCACGAGCGAATTCGCGGCCACGACAGTGTGTTCGGCGAACGCACCGATCTTGGACACGTGGCCGAGGTTGCGCCCGTTGACGGTATGGTGGCGAAAGGTGCCGTCCGTCGGCATGCCCGGCGCGAGGGTCCCCGACCCTGTGTCGCACAGGTACTCCATCCCCGACGCGCACCATCGGCACTGGCCGCACACCGCGACGAAGGACGTCACCACGTGGTCGCCCGGCGCGATCCCGGCGACGCCCGGCCCGACATCGACCACCACGCCGGAGCCCTCGTGTCCGCCGATCGTCGGCGACATGACGGGTAACCCCATGGCGCGCAACGTCTCTGGCGGCGGAGCCAGCTTCCCTTGCCGGATGTGTTCGTCGGAGTGGCAGAGCCCGGTGGCGGCCAGTCGCACCAGGGCCTCGCCGGCTTTCGGCGGATCCAGCTCAAACTCTTCGATGGACCACGGACGGCCGTACTCGTAGAGGATGGCCGCGCGGCTTCGCATCGACTCGTGCCGCCTTCCTGCCGGAGGCCCGGCAATGGCACAAATACTATCAATTGATTGATTAGTTTAACGGGCCCGAGGTGGCCGACCCGGCGCGCTACCGGGCGGGATCCGCGGCAACCTCGATGTCGCCGGCTGCGGCAGCGGCGCGCAACTGGTGGAAATCGTCGAGCGACTTGTCGGCGTAGGCGTAGCACCACTCGGTCACCGCGTCGTGCACGATATCGCTGGTGCCGACGTACCCGCGCAGCAACGACGCATTCGCGCTCTGCGAGTGCGCCCGCGCCAACAGCACCGCGCAGGCGGTGACGTAGTCACTGAATGTGGACGCCGCCATGCCCTCGGTGTCGACCGTGCCCTTCATGTCGTGGAACTGACGGACGTAATAATCGCGGCCGTCCTTGCGCGTCGGCCCGAGGAACACGTCCGACATCGCCTGCAGTATTCGCTGGCCGTCGACGACGCGCATACCCTGGCCCTTGGCCTCGACGGCCGCAGCCAGCATGGCGGGCTGAGGCCACCCGCCGTATTCGTCGAGCACCGACCGCGTCGCCTCCTTGATCTGCAGGATCAGTGGGGTTCCGTTGGGGCCCACCAAGATGACCAGGTAGCACCGGGTGCCAACGCTGCCGACGCCGACCACCCGCAACGCCACGTCGGTGACGCGAAAGTGCGACAGCAGCAGCGCGATATCGGCGGGAACGGTGGCCAGATACTCCTGAATCGACTCCATCAGCACGGCTTCGATGTCCTCGTCGACGTGCTGCAGAAGCGGCGGCGCCTCCCGCAGCCGCGGCGTTCCGTCGGGGCCGATCTCGGTGAGCTGTTTGAAGACCCGCGCCGAGGTCCGGCTGCGGGCCCGGGATGTCGTCTTCTGAATCACGCCGAGCAGCCCCTTGGACACCGTCCCGGCGTGGCGCTCCGGTTCCACCCGCAGGTAGTAGCGGTCCAGCACGTCCATCGCGAGCATCGCCTGCAGGCTGGTCCGGTATCCGACCAGCGCCTGCCCGACGCAGCGGCGGATGGCCCTGGCGGGGTACCCGGCATGGCGACCGCCGACGATGGCGCTGGTGATCAGGCGCTTGACGTCCCATTCCGCCGGAGCAACGGCGGCCTCGTCGAAGTCGTTCAGGTCGAACACTATTGAGCGGTGCGGCGCTGCGTACATGCCGAAGTTGGACACGTGAGCGTCGCCGCAGCACATCACCTCGATTCCGCTCGACGGGCTGGCGCCCAGGTCGGCGGCCATGACCGCGGCCGAGCCGCGGTAGAACGAGAACGGGTCGGCGAGCATTCGGGCGAAACGCAACGGCACAAGGTCGTGCAGCCGGCCGGCGTTTTGAGCCACCAGGATTTCGGTCGCCGACTTCTCGGAAGGAGTCAGCTGCGCGAGGGTGCGCCGTGGCACGGATTTGCGCAGCGCCCGGCCGCGCGCCACATCCTCATCCGGGACCTCGAGATCGATCAGGCGTTCGCGCAGCACCCGTGGCGGCATCCGCTCAGCATAGGGAGCGATGTCGTGGCCGCGCTGGGCTTTTGACCGCCCGCCGAACTCAACCGGTCGCGGTGGCCACCCTTGCTCGCTCGGTCATCGAAGCGATCACGCCACCGTCGTTGAGGATGTCGGTGCCGGTCAGGTAACCCGCCCTGTCACTGGCGCAGAACGCGAGCAGCTCGGCCATCTCCTCCGGCTTGCCCCACCGCGGGACTGCGGCGTTGGTGACCATCGCGCCGGCCCCGGCCTGTTCCTCGAGCCGGCCCATCTCGGTGTCGATGGACCCCGGTGAAACCGAGACGATACGCAATCCGCGTGCGTTGAATCTCTCGGCCTGCGACTGGCTGTACCACTTCACAAAGCTCTTGCTCACGGCGTAGGCGAGGCCGGACTGCGCTTCCTCGGGGAGGATGTTGCAGGTCGCCATCATGGCCTCCATGAAGGCGTCGGCGTCCTGAAGCGCCAGTGGAAACTGTTCCACCGGGACCATTTCCGCCGGGAGCAGGTGGGCCGCCATCGATGCCACATTGACGATCACCGCGCCCTCGCCGGCCGCCGCAAAGAACGCCTCGTTGACGTTCAGCGTGCCGAGCGCGTTGGTCCGCATGACGTAGTCGGCGGGGCCCATGCTGGGGCTCACCCCCGCGGTGTGGATGACGGAGGCGAGCGTTCCGAGCTTGTTCGCGGTGTCCAGCAGGTCTGTGACCGCCCGCCGGTCGGTGACGTCACAATTGACGGCCGTGGCGGTCATCCCGAGCTCTTGCAGGGTTGCGGCCGCGGCTGTCAGCCGGTCCTGCCTGACGTCGCAGAGGACCACGGCGTGGTCGCGGCCGACGATTTTGGCCGTAGCCAGACCCATACCGCCCGCGCCGCCAGTGATTACCGACACTCGATTCATATCTGGACCGTATACGGCCAGCGATCTCCGGGAATTACGGGTCTGGCACCGGATGGTGGGGGTGACCGCTGTGGCGGATGGCCGTCCCGAAGAACGGCGCCCGCACGGTGGCCGCCAGGTGCCGGCGGTATCGGATCAGCGCGACGACGGCCACCGCGGTGTACACGCCGCAGAGCAGCAGCCGGCCATGCGTCGTGGCGATCGGGAACTGGACGACGAACAGGCCCAGCAGCGTGCACGCCGCGGCGCGGTGGAATCGCAGCGCCAACAGCAGGGCCACCCCCATCATGGTCTGGGTGGCCGTGAGCAGTACTTCCTCCACCTGACGCGGGTCGAGCTCAAGGGAGTATCCGCCGCCGCCAAGCAGGTGGGCGATCGGCAGCGACCCGATCAGCAGCGTCCACTGGTTGACCTTGGAGGAAATCAGGGTGGCGATGGCAGCGGTGCCCTTGCCCCGCGCGGCGAAGATGGTCGCGACGATGAACTCCGGGGCCTCCGAAGCGAGCGGGGCGAGCCACTGGACCAGCAGGAACCGGTCGATGCCCAGTTCGGTGCCCGCGGCGACCAAATTGTCGGCGAACGGCTTGGCGCACAGCAGAATCACCGCGCCGGACGCCAGGAAGAGGCTGACGACGACGATGCGCCGCCGCCGATCGGGTAGCTCCCCGAGGGCGGCGGCCGTCCCGATCAGATCGGGCTCCTCCACGTCGCCGTGGCTGACCTTGTAGAGGTAGAACCCGAACCAGGCCAGCAGGGCCAGCCCCAGCCCGAAGTGGATTTGGCCGCTCGCCGGTATCGCGAACGCGATAACGCCGGCTATCAGCAGGAATCCCAGTTCGACGCGGTTGGTCGGTTGCAGCGCCAAGCCGGTGGCCTTCTCGGAACCGGCCCGGCGGGCCACCACGATGCTGACCAACACCACGACGGGCCAACCGAGACCCATCAGCAGCCGGTTGGACCCGGTCATGTTGGCGGCAGCGTATTGCGTGTATTCCGCGTTGTGCCCGGACACGTATGCGTAATACAGGTCGACGGCGTACTCGGGCAGCACCGCGATCAGCGCCAGCACCGCCGTCGCCATCCCGCCGGAGACATCGATCTGTGCGGCTTCGGCGGCCCAGGCCAGCAGGAAGCTGGCCGACACCACCGCGGCCCCGAAGATCAGCAGGGCGACGACCGGGTCGGTGTGCAGGCCGAGAATTCGTATCACCATCGCCGGGGCGATGAATGCCGTGGTGATCAGTGCCGAACGGGCCAGGGTGCGACGCCGCGAGCGTTCTGCCGTCGAGACCGCGGCTGCGGGCCTGTCTGTGGCGAGCATCGTCATCCTTCGATATGGAGGGGTGGCGATCGTGGCGACTACTCTGGCGGGGTTAGCCGTGCCGAGCGACTACCCAAGTTACCCGCGAAGCCCGTCGCCAGCAACGTGGCCAATCGGCGGGGCGGCGGTGTGCCGAAACCTATCTTTGCTGGCCAGGCTGGGCACGGGGCAAAAGTTAGGCTGTCCTGATTTCGAAGTTTGGCAAACCTTCCGGCGCGGAATCCGTCCCCGTGCAGTACGACGGGTTTCGGGAGGGGGAAGTTCCCCCTAATTATCCGGGCCCATGGCCGCGGCCGCGGCTTGGGCGAACAGTTCGACGGCTTGGTTGCGGGTTAGCGACGCCAACATTTGTTCGGCGGCGCGCATCATGTCACCGACCATCAGGGTGGGTCCGTTACCCAGGTTCTCGAACGCCTCCGCGATGACGTCCGCCACGGCGGCCGCGCCCGGCGGCACCTCATTGGGCGAAGCTAACTGGCCGCGGCTGTGTTCGAGTTGCCGCAATGCGGGCGTATCGGTCTTGCCTAGGATGAGGCCCAGGACGTCGACACCTTTGTCGTGCAACTCGGCCCAGAGCGCCTCGGCGAAGACCATGTCGAACGCCTTCGAGGCGCCGTAGGCGACCATGTTGGCCCCGCCGGCCAGGCCGGCGCCGGACCCGAACAGCACGATCCCGCCGCGGCCCCGCTCCACCATGGCGGCCGCGAAGTGGTGACACAGCTGCATCGGCACCATGCAGTTGCGTTGCACCATCGCTTCGGCGGCTTCGATCGGATTGGCGAGAAACGGCTTGAAGTTCGGGTCTCCACCGGCGCAGTACACCAGGAAGCCGACCTCCAGGTCGCTGGTCGCCGCGGCGATCGCCGCCGCCGCGCCCGGTTCGGCGAGATCGATGGCGAGGGTCCGCGTGGACACCGACGTTTCGTTCTCGATCGTGGCCGCGACTTCGTCGAGGACGGCTTGCCGACGGGCGATCAGCACGACGTTGACGCCGCGCTCCGCAAGCCCGTGGGCGAACGCCGCGCCCACCCCGTCCGAGGCGCCGGCCACCAGCGCCCACGGTCCGTACTTGGTTGCGAACGTCATCTAGGGGCTCCCTACCGTCGTGAGGCGTACCTGGGTGTAGCGCCGGCGGGCGATGCGCCACCCTTCGCCGGTGCGCACGATCTCGTCGTCGTAGAAGCCGATCGCATTCACGCCGGAGTTGTTGTCGCCGGCCATGATCAGTCCATCGATGTAGGTTCGCGCCGTCGCGTTGTCGCCGTCGACCGTGATCGCCTGGTTGGTCAGGCGGTGCAGCGTGTAGCCCGCCAGGGCGTGCACCTGCTCCATGAAGTCCGCGACGGCGTCGACGCCGGTCCACGACCCGATCTCGCCGTAGTCGAGCTCGCAGTCGGCGGTGAACACGGTGCGAAACAGCGGCCAGTCGCGCCGGTCTATCCCGGTGGCGTAGCGCACCAGCAGCTCGGAGATGTCCTGGCGGTCATCGCGTTCGGTCATGGCAGGTCTCCGTTCGGATGGACCACGATCCGCGGCGGGCCGTCCGACCGGCGGGCCAGCTCGAGCGCGTCGGGCACTTCGTCGAGGCCGATGATCTTGCCCACGCTGGGGAGCGGGTCGAGCCGCCCTGCCGCGATGGCGTCGAGCGTGCCGTACCAGTCTTGCGGGTGCGGCCCGCCGCCGAACTGAATGGTGACGCCTTGGCGGGTGGCGGTGGTGATGTCCAGCGTGTCACCGGTGTACCAGCCGCCCGCGCAGTAGAGGCGGGTTCCCATCTCGGCGGATTCGACGATCTTCTGGATCAGCCCGGTGGCGCCGACACACTCGAAAACGACTGCCGGGCCGGGCAATCCGCGTTGGGCGCGCACCTCGTTGAACGCGTCGAACGGCGACTTCTCGGCGGGGTTGACCGCGACGTGCGCGCCGAAACGCTCGTGGGCCAGCTCGCGGCGGTCGGACTTGTAGTCCGCCACGAGAATCGGCTCGATGCCGCGGCTGGCCAGCGCCGCGACGGCCGAGAGGCCGATCGCCCCCGCGCCGATCACGATGGCAACCTCACCCGGTTGCATCCGCGCCGACCGAACGTAGAACTCGCCGACTGCGAACGCGTCGGTCAGTGCGACGGCGTCACTGGGAACGTCGCCCGGGACCGGCTTGGCCGCCACCTCCGAAACTACCAGCAGCTCACCGAAACTGCCCTGTGCCTCGGGATGCTGGCCGATGATCCGCATTCCGCCGGCACCGCCGTCGACCAGGCGTACCGGCATGGCCGTCACGCGGGTGCCGATCGCGAACTGGTCCGTGCACCCGGGTCCGTGGCCGACGACCTCGCCCACGAACTCGTGACCGAGCACGATGTCGCGGTCGGTGTCATACAGCGAGCGACCGGTCGGATCGTCGACGGCGAGCTCCGGGTGGTCCATGAAATGCACGTCCGACGCGCAGATCGCGGTGCTCAGCGTGCGCAGCAACAGCTCACCCGGCCCGGGTTCCGGGTCCGGCGTCTCGCGGACCTGTAGCCGGCCGTCTCTCAACACCACAGCACGCAAATCGGTTAACTTTCTCGAATAATCGATATAGAATCTCGAATGTTCGTCTAACTCTAAATCGTGCGGCAGAGGAGTCAAGCCATTCGCGGATCGACGTCTGCGCCGACGGCCCGGGTGCTCGACGTTGTCGAGTTCCTGGCCCGGTCCGGGAATGCGCGGCTGCGGTTCTCCGACATCGTGCGCGAGCTCGATCTCACGCAGGCGACGGCGCACGCGATTCTCAAGACGTTGTGCGACCGGGGGTGGGCCAGCCGCGATCCGGTCGCCAAGACGTTCACCCTCGGTCCCGCACTGGCTGTCGTGGCGGCGCGAACGGACACCGCCCGGCCGCTCGCGCACGCGGCCCGCTCCGCGGCGCTGCGATTGTCCCGCGAAGTGGGCTACGCCTGCTCCGTGGTCGAGCGTTTCGGTGATTCGTTGGTAGTCACCGCTTTTGAGGGCGAGCCCGCCACCCAACCGTCCGGAATTCCGGGCGATCGCATCCCGTACGCTCCGCCCTTCGGAGTCGCGCTCGCCGCCTGGGACGACGAGGAGGAACAACGCGCGTGGATCCGCCGCGGTGCGGGTAACAATCCCGATCGCACCCGGCGACTCGAACAGGTATTGGAGCACACGCGTGAGCGCGGCTTCGACGTCGACTGGACGACTCCCGCGCTGGCCCAGGCGGTGCAGGTGGTCGGCACGTTGGACAGCGATGAGATGCCCACGCCGGTGCGCCACATCATGGATCAGTTGCTCGTCGAGTTCACCACCATCGGCTTCCTCTCCGACGACAACCCGGGTCGGCGCAAGCAACCCGTGGTGACCATCGCCGCACCGGTTTTCGATGAACGACACGTTGCCCTGATGGTGGCCGTGCACCCGCTGTGCCCGCTGTCCGCGCGGCAGATCCGGGTCATCGGTAAGCACCTGACCGACGAAACGGCGGCGATCAGCCTCCGCCCGCCGCGACCGGACGCGGTCGATCGCGCCGTCTAGGCTCGGCTCAGAACTGCGGCAGCTGCGCTGAGCCGCGATCGGCAGGCCGGAAGGCGAAAAGTCATGGCACAGAACTACGTTGTGGACGAGCTGGCCGGCTTCGTCGTCGGCGCAGAGTCGGCCGATCTGACGGGGCGCCCGTGTGCGCTGATGAAGCGCAATGTGCTCGACAGCGTCGCCTGCGCGGTCGGTTCCCTGGACGGCGAGCTGGTCGCGACGATTCGCGAACACACCCACCAGTTCAGCGGCGCCCCCACCGCCACACTGGTGGGCGGTGGGCGGGCATCGGTGGACCAGGCCGCGTTCTTCAACGCGGTGCTGGTGCGCTATCCCGATCTGCTGGACACCTATCTGACGGTGGGCGGGCTGTGTCATCCCGCCGACAACTTCGGCGCCGTATTGGCGGTCGCCGAGCACACCGGCGCCAGCGGCGCCGACTTCCTGCTGGCTTTGGCGGTGGCCTACGAGGTGCAATGCCGGTTCAGCGCCCAGGTTCCGGTCATGGCGCGCGGACTCAATCATGCGTTGCAGCTGTCGATGTCGGTCGCGGCGGCCACGGCGAAGCTGCTCGGCCTGGACGTCGACGAGACCGCCAACGCCATCGCGGCCGCCGCGACCGACAACGTGTCGCTGGCGACGGTGCACGCCGAGCCGGTCTCGAATTGGAAGGGCATTTCCCCTGCCATCACCGGCATGCGCGCGGTGTACGCGACCATGCTTGCCGGGCGCGGCGTCACCGGGCCCAAGTCGTTGTTCGACGGCCCACACGGCCTGGTGCAGCTCTTCGACCAGCCCATCGATCTGGCGACCACCCACCGGGGGCTCACCTGCGTCGAACAGACCTACCTGAAGCAGTACTGCTCACTCATCCACGGCCAGGTGGTCATCGACGCGATCTTGGCCCTGCGCACCGAGAACGGCTTGCGCGGGGAGGACGTCGCACGGGTGACCCTCGAGGTCTTCCAGGGGGCGTATGACTTTGCCGGCGGGGGAGCGTACGGCGGTAAGGATGATCCGCGCACCAAGGAACAGGCCGATTACAACCTCAAATACCTGAGTGCGGTGGCGCTGCTCGACGGCGGGGTGGGTCCCGAACAACTGGAAACCGAACGGGTTCTGCGCGGCGACGTGCAGGAGTTGCTGGCCCGCGTCGACGTCGAACCCGCCGCCGACCTGACCGCGGACTATCCGCAACGCACGGCGGCCCGGGTTCACCTGGTGACCCGGGATGGACGGGAATTCGACCGCGAGCAAGCCGATTACGAGGGATCCCCGACCCGGCCCATGTCGTGGGAACGCGTCACGGACAAGTTCCACTGGCTGGCCGAGCCGTTCTGTGACGAAGCGCTGCGCGCCGACGTCGTCGCGGCGGTCGACCACCTCGACGAGATCCCTGTCGCCGACCTCACCGTCCTGTTGGGTGCGGCGAGCCCCACCGCCCAACGGCCGCGCACCAAGCCCCGGTTCTGACGCGCGCCGTGCGCGCCCCCTTGCGTGGGCCGCTTCCGGCAGTCGATGATCGGCCATGCGCAAAGACCGGGGCATCAATCGGTGGGAGTTGGTTACCTGTGCCATCGCGGGACACGCCACCTATGCGCCCGACGAGGAGGACCTCGCGGCCCGGTTGAGCGGCACCACCGGGCTCGGCGAAGTGTGGCGTTGCCTGCGCTGCGGTGAATTCACGGTGGGCCAGCCGCATGGACGGGGGCGCGCCGAAGACGCGCCGATGATCATGCGCGGCAAGGCTTTACGCCAGGCCATCATCATCCGCACACTCGCGGTGGAACGCCTGTTCCGGGCCGTGGTGATCGCGCTCGCCGCGTATGCGGTGTGGAAGTTTCGCGGTGCGCGGGGCGCCATCCAGGCCACCCTCGACCGCGACCTGCCGATCTTCCGGGCCGCCGGATTCAAGGTCGATCAGATGACCATCGTGCACGAACTGGAAAAGGCGCTGGCCGCCAAGCCATCCACCCTGGTGTTGCTGACCTTGATGCTGGCCGCCTACGCGCTGCTGGAGGTCGTCGAAGCCGTCGGCCTGTGGTTGCTGAAACGCTGGGGCGAGTACTTCGCGGTGATCGCCACCTCGGTGTTCCTGCCGTTGGAGATTCACGACCTGGCCAAGGGCATCACGATGACCCGAGTGGTCACCTTCACCATCAACGTCGCCGCCGTGATCTACCTGCTGTTCTCCAAACGGCTGTTCGGCTTGCGGGGCGGACGCGAAGCCTACGACGAGGAACGACGCGGCGA
Organism: Mycobacterium nebraskense; assembly: GCF_002102255.1. Taxonomy (GTDB): domain Bacteria; phylum Actinomycetota; class Actinomycetes; order Mycobacteriales; family Mycobacteriaceae; genus Mycobacterium; species Mycobacterium nebraskense. Next base: position 249,379 of record NZ_LQPH01000066.1, on the reverse strand, counting down.
ACAGCTGCTCGACGTCGAAAAGGCCGCCACCCGAACCTGACGTCAGGACGATGACTGCCTGGGGTGGATGAAAATGCCTTCCGCTTCGACCGTGACACCGTCTTCATCGGCCAGGTAGCCGACGGCGAACGTCTTGACGCCCTCGGTGCGCTCGACATGGGCCTGCGCGCGCAACGGCCGCCCAAGCGCGGTTCGGCGCCGGTAGCGCAGGGTGAGGGTGCCGGTGTAGGCGGGCCTGCCGGGCTGGTGCGCCGTCGCCCCGAGCACATGGTCGAGCACCAGCGCGCAGACACCGCCGTGCACGTGGCCCGGCGGTCCCTCGTAGGCCGCGCCCAGCGCGAATTCCGACCACACCAGACCGTCAGGGTCGTGATGGATCACCAGCGGCGGTGCCACCGGGTTGCGCACACCGACCACCGCGTTGCCCCACGCGATGGTCTGGCCGTTGGGCATATGGTGCACGCCGACCGGCCCCGGCTGCGCGGTCACGCTCAATTCGGCTGTAGCAGCGTCGATCTTGGCCTGCGCCGCCGCCACCGCCGCCGGTTCGGCTTCGGTACGGATGCTGACGTCGATGAGTCGGCGGATCGACTCGGCCAGCGGCGCGTAAACCGACTCGAGCTGGCTGAGATCGATGCAGGGCGTTTGGTCATGCATGTCGGCAACCTAACAGGACCGTGACTGGTAAGAACGGAGCGATGGGCACTTATGCGGTCACCGGATCGGCTTCCGGGATGGGCCACGAGACCGCGCTGCGGCTCAAGGCCGACGGGCACACCGTGATCGGCGTCGACATCAAAGACGCCGATATCGTCGCCGACCTGTCGACGCCGCACGGACGCAAACAGGCCGCCGACGGCGTGGTGGCGGCCTCGGGCGGCAGACTCGACGGTGCGGTGCTGGCCGCCGGGCTCGGGCCCAGCCCTGGTCGAGAGCGGCTGCGCCAAATCGGCCAGGTCAACTATTTCGGCGTCGTCGAGCCGCTCGTCGCCTGGCGACCCGCGCTGGCCGCGGCCGAATGCGCGAAAGTGGTCGTCGTGGCGAGCAACTCGTCGACGACCGTGCCCCTCGTCCCGCGCCGAACGGTCAAGGCGTTGCTCGCGCATGACGGCGACAAGGCGCTGCGGTCCGTGCGGCCGTTCGGCCCGGCCGCACCGACGATGATGTATGCGGCGTCGAAGATCGCCGTCAGTCGTTGGGTGCGGCGACACGCGGTGCTGCCGGAATGGGCGGGCTCGGGTGTCCGCCTGAACGCCCTGGCACCGGGAGCCATCATGACGCCGTTGCTGCAGGAACAGCTCGCGACGCCCCGGCAGGCCAAGGCCGTCCGGTCCTTCCCGGTTCCGCTCGGCGGCTTCGGTCAGGCGCGGCACATGGCCGACTGGATGTGTTTCATGCTGTCCGAGTCCGCCGAATTCCTCTGCGGCAGCGTCGTCTTCGTCGATGGCGGGACCGACGCGTATTTCCGGGCCGACGATTGGCCGAAAGCGCCGCCGGCGCACGGGTTGCCGGGCTACCTGCGACGGTTCAGGCGTTCGGGGAGTCAGTGACGGGCCAGCCCGCCGAGTGTGCGGTCTAAGTATGCGAACCGCCTTGAATTCGTCCACAGCCCCCACACTCGACAGCGTGACGAGCGGTCGGCGCACCGGCGGATGTGCGTCGCACCACAATGCGGCTTTTCGCGGCGTTTACCCCGGCGCGGCGCAGCCGTAAAGCGGCCCCGGTGGAATTCAATGAGTCGGCGCACCGGCCGAACCGACGAAGGATCAAACCGTGGCAACACTGCCGTCTTGGATCAGCCAGAGCCCTACCAACCTCGATGTGGTGACGCCGATCAAGGCGCGTGCCTGTGACGCGTTACAGGCGGTACTGAGAAGCGGGCCACGCCGTACGCGCGCCAACGTGACCCTCATGCAAAGGGGTGTCGAGCGCTGCTGACGGCGGGCCCTGTACTACCGATATCGCCTACTATGGCGAAACCGGTGAGCCCGTCGCACGCTGTCGTTCGCGTCGGCGGGCCCGGGAAGCGCGTAGGTTGGCGGCGTTGCCGCACGTCTTGACGTCGTGCCACACCCCACTGTTGTTCTTGGAGCGGTCGTAGAACGTCGACCCGCAGCGGTGATTGTGGCACTGCTTGATACGGCGCCAGGTATCGGCGTGCTGGCTGAGCAGAATCTCGGCCCACAGCGCCGAGGCAAGCCAACGCCAGCCGGTGCCGCTGGGCTCCAGCCGGACCTCACCGGCCCCGGATACCACGAGCGACGCCGGGACGGTGGTTCGTCCACCCGTTACCTCGCCGGCCACCAGTGAATCAATCCTGGCTCGCAAGCCGCGCAGCTTGGCCAGGTCCGCGTCGTCGAACCTCGGCGGTGCCAGGTCCACGCCGCGCGCGGCCGACCAGGCCCGCACCGCACCCGCCACCCAGTCGGCGGCGAGCGCGGCGTCGGCGAGCAGGTCCGGGCCGTATCCCGCGATTCCCCTCGTGTTGAGGAAATCCTGGACCAGGCCGAGGCCCCCCGGCGCCGGGGTGACGCCGTACCGCTGTGACGCAGACCACGGAATAGACATATCTAAAACGTACTTGGCTATGTCAACACCGGGCAACTACGGTGACAGATTCAAAATCGATTTACCTACGTTCAGGAGTGCGGATCATGGTGAACATCAAAGGGTCGACGGTCGTGGTTACCGGCGGACAGCGCGGGCTCGGCAAGGCCATCGTGGAGGAGTTGTTGGAGCGGGGAGCGGCCAAGGTGTACGCCACGGCGCGGGCACCCAAACCCAGTGCGGACCCCCGCGTGGTCAGTGTCGAGTTGGACGTCACCGAGCCGGAATCTGTTGCTGCCCTGACTGTTGCGGCCCAGGACGCCGACATCGTCATCAACAATGCGGGCGTCCTCGGCGCGCGGAAGCTGCTCGAGAGCGAGATCGAGGAAGTGCGCGCCGTGTTCGAGACCAACTACTTCGGTGCGCTTCGGGTCGCAAAGGCGTTCGCGCCGATCCTGGCCGGTAACGGTGGCGGAGCCCTGGTCGACATTGCCTCGATCTTGTCGTGGATGCCGGGGTCCGGTGGGTACGGAGACTCCAAGGCGGCACTGTGGTCGGCGACGAACTCGCTGCGGATCGAACTCGAGAAGCAGGGCACGCTGGTCGTCGCCGCGCACCTCAGCTTCACCGACACCGAGATGACCTCCGGCTTCGACGCCCCCAAGAACGACCCACGCCAGGTGGCGCGCGCGATCGTCGACGGCATCGAACGCGACGACACCGAGGTGCTGGCCGACGACGACACCCGCTACGTCAAGGCGGGGCTCTCCGGTCCGGTCGAGGCGCTGCCGCGGATGGGGTGAGCCGCCTGGACGCATGAAGGTCTGCCCGAAGGCAGATCCCCGTCTTGCGACGGTGGGTCAATCAGGCCCTTGCGGATGGCCTCGCCCAAAAATGGGCTTGCTGCACTTCGGGCAGACCACCAGGTTGCCCCGGCATCCACCACGGTCGCACCCCGCCGGCCGGCGCTTCGACTGTCGAAGGTCCCCAATGGTTCGGCCGAAGGTCCCAAACACAGCGCCCGTGCCAACGGTCGGCGTGTTTGGATAGCGACATGTCCGACATGGAAGCCGAACGCGTCGTCAGCGCCACGCGCGCCATCGCGGCCAATGCGGCGCGGATTTTCGAACTGATCGCCGATCCCTCCCGCCAGCCCAGCTGGGACGGCAACGGCAACCTCGCCTCGTCCGCTCCGGGGCAACGAGTCCGCGCGGTCGGCGACGTGTTCAAGACGACCCTGACGAATGGTGCGGTGCGGGAGAACCACGTCGTGGAGTTCGTCGAAGGCAGCAAAATCGCCTGGTGCCCAGCGGAACCCAGGAAGCAGCCGCCCGGTCACCTGTGGCGCTGGGAGCTCAGCCCGGTGAACGCCGAACTCACCACGGTGACCCACACCTACGATTGGTCGGCACTTGCCGACGCCAGCCGCCTCGAGCGGGCCCGTGCGACGACGCCGGACATGTTGCGTGAGTCCATGGACCGGCTCGCCGTGGTCGCGCAGGCCCCCGACGCGGGAGGTCAAGGCTGAGATGGCCCTTCCACCACCAGGCGACGGTCGGGCGGCCATCATCACGGGCGCTTCATCGGGCATCGGCGAACAGTTCGCCGGGATCCTCGGCCGGCTCGGCTACCACGTGGTGCTGGTCGCCCGCAGTGCGGACCGCCTGGAAGCGCTCGCCGGTCGGCTGGGCGAGCAAGCGCATCCGCTACCGGCCGACCTGTCCGAGCGGACCGAGCGGGCGGCCCTGCCCGACCGCGTCGCGGCCCTCGGGCTGATGCCCGACATCCTCGTCAACAACGCTGGCTTCTCGACACTCGGGCTCGTAGCGAAATCCGTTCCCGAACAAGAGGTCAACCTGGTCGAGGTCGACGTGGCGGCCGTGGTGGACCTGTGCAGCCGGTTCCTGCCGGGCATGGTGGACCGCCATCGGGGGGCCATCCTGAACGTGGCGTCGCTGGCCGGGTTCGGCCCGCTACCCGGCCAAGCGGCGTACGGAGCCGCCAAGGCGTTCGTGTTGTCCTACACGTACAGCCTGCGCGGTGAACTGCGCGGCACCGGCGTCAGCGCGACCGCGCTGTGCCCGGGACCGGTGGACACCGGATTCGGTGAGGCGGCCGGTTTCTCCAAAGAGGAAGCCGAGGCCGCCCTGCCGCGCGTGATGTGGGTCCCCGCCGACAAGGTGGCGCAGGCCGGAATCGACGGGCTCGCGGCCGGCAAGGCCGTCGTCATTCCCGGTCGGGTGAACCGCGTGGCGGGGGCCTTGTTCCGGGTCTCGCCCCCCGAGCTGCTGTTGCCGCTGCTGACGCGCGGCCACCCAGCTCTCAAAAGGCAGTGAAACGCGACAGACTCAGCCGTTCTTGCCGCGCACCCACTGAACCGTGCCGTAGTTCTTCACCCGCACGCTGACGAATCCCTGGTCTTCCAGAATGTCGCCGATCTCGTCGTCGTCGAAGACATGCGCCCCGACGTTCGGCAGCTTCTGAAAGAACCGGGCGGCCGGACCGACGGTGGGCACCATGACGGCCAGCCGGCCGCCCGGTCGCAGCACCCGTGCCATCTCGCCAAGGGCCTCGGCCGGATTGGGAACCAGCTGCAACACGGCCGTCGAGACAACGGCGTCCACCGTATCGTCGCGCAGCGGAAGTCGTTGCGCGTCCGCCTTGATGAAGCCGACCTGCGGCCCCGCTTCGTTGCGGACGGCGCGCGCGAGCATGGGCTCGGAGATGTCGATCCCCAGGGCCAGGCCGCCCGGGCCGGCCGCGCGCGCCAGGGACGCGGTGACGTTACCCGGGCCGCAACCGACGTCCAACGCGATGCCGCCGGGCGGGATGTTCAACCACTCCAGGGGTGTCTGCCACGCGGCGATCAGCCGCCGCGAGAGGGCTTGAGCGTTGTCGTAGAGCATCGACCCGATCGGTGATGCCCAGGCCGCCTGGATCGGCCCGGTGTTTTTCGCCACGCCATCACCCTCGGCGGGTCCACCGCCGAGCAGATCGAGATAACCCTTGCTCACGTCGGGATCGGCCGGCGGATCGGCCAGCAGCTCCAGCGCTCGCCGCAGCGCGGGAGGCAGCGAGGTGTGCACGTCAGTCATGCGTACTCCTTCGAGTGAAAAACCAAGCTGTGCGCCGGAACTCGACCGAAAAGCCGGAAGCCCGCGTCCCTTGGGGCCCCCGATGGCAGCCTACGCCGAGCCGCGCTTGGTCACCGCCTGACGACCGCGTGTTCGCGCTCCAGGGAGTACAGCCGCCACTGGCCGGGCACCCCCTTGAGCGCGGCCTCGCCGCGGTCGCCGAAGCGGTGCCGCGACCCGGTGACGATGTCGCGCAGCGTGGAGGACACCAGCACTTCGCCGGGCCCGGCGAGCGCCGCCACCCGCGCGCCGATGTGTACGGCCATGCCGGCGACGTCCTTGCCGCGCACCTCCACTTCGCCCGCGTGAATGCCCACCCGCACCTCGATGCCCAGCACGCGGACCGCGTCGACGATGGCGTCGGCACAGGCGATCGCGGCGCTCGGGCTGCTGAATGTCGCGACGAATCCGTCTCCGGCCGTGTTGACTTCACGCCCGGCGAACCGCTGCAGCTCGTGGCGCACCAGGGTGTCGTGGTTGTCGAGCAGGTCGCGCCAGCGGTGATCGCCGAGCAGCGCGGCCCGCTCGGTGGAGCCGACGATGTCGGTGAACACGATGGTGGTGAGCAGGCGCTCGGCGTCGGAGCCGCCGCGCACGCCGGTGATGAATTCTTCGATCTCGTCGAGGACGGGGGCGGTGTCGCCGACCCAATACAGGGCGTCCTCGCCCGGGCACTGGACGAGGCGCGATCCGGGGATGTGTTCGGCTAGGTAGTGCGCGTGCCCGACGGGGCTGAAGGCTGGGTTGTCGCGATGCAGGATCAGCGTCGGGACGGCGACGCGATGGAGCCGGTCGCGCACGTCGCTCTCCCTGATCTTGTTGATGAACGCGCGGGCCATGCTGGGGGACGCGGCCCGGTTGCCGGCCATGTCCCACCACGAGCGGAACGCGGCGTCGCCCGCCACGGAGGGCGCGATGAGGCCGAGCATGTCGAACCCCTGCTCGACGGCATCCGGTTCCATCCCGATCGTCGTGAAGCGGTCAGCATCGTCGAGCCCGGTGCCGATGGGGTAATCGGGACCACGCAGCGTGCGTGCCGCACCGTTCGCTATCACCAGGCTGGTCACCCGGTCGGAATGGTCGGTTGCGAGAACGACACCGGCCAGCGATGTGAAACCCGGGGCGAAGATCGTCGCTCGCTCGCATTGCACCGCGTTCATGACCGCGATCGCATCCTGCGCCCACGATTCCGGCCCGATCATGTCCAGCGAGGGAACCCGCGACGACAGGCCGATGCCGCGCTGGTCGAACCGGATCACCCGGCAGAACGACGCCAGCCGGCGATGAAAGCGGTACATCGACGGCTCGAGGTCGACGCAGTCGATCGGGATTAACGGGCCCGGCAGCACGAGCAGGTCGATCGGGCCATCGCCGAAGACCTGGTAGGCGATGTCGATCTCGCCGCACGTGGCGTACCGGGTCCGCGGAGCCGCAGAACTCCCAGCCACACATTCAGGCTAGTGCAGGTCACCGACACACCGGAACCGGTCAACGGCCGATGATCGGGACCAGATAGCGGGCCGCGTACTCGCGGACGGCCGCGGGATCCGACGTGTCGAGTCGGTCGGTGGGAAAGACGATGATGCCCAGGGCAACGCGAAGCAGGATGTCGGCGATGTTGTCCAGATCGGGCCCGGGAACGTCGGCCCCGCACCGGCGCAGCGTGTGGGCGATCCCGGCGGCGAACTGGCGAATCGGGAAGACGTGCGAGCGGGAGAACATGCCGAGCAGCTCGGGTTCGCTGTCGGCGATCCGCGAGTACAGCGGCGAATCCTGGACCAGGCGCACCCCGAGCGCGAACGCCTCGACTACGGCCTGTTGCGGGTCGCAGCCGGTGGTGGCCCGGTCCAGCGTGGTGAAGAACAATTCGGCCTCGCGCCGCACCACGTGCGCGAACAGGTCGTCCTTGGTCGGAAAGCGCCGGTATACCGTGCTGCGGCTGACGCCGGCGCGGGCGGCGACGTCCTCGATGTTGGCCCGGCGCACGCCGTAGGTCTCGAACACGGCGCGCGCGGTGTCCAGGATGGTGCGGTCGAGGTCGGTGAGCGACTCCGCTGCGGCGGTGCCGGGTTGTGTGGCTGTCCGCATCGTTCAACTCCTCGAATGACCCGCCGTGGGGAAGCCGCCGACCCCGGATATGCGATGCCCTGGACCGGTTGCTACGCTGACACAAAGATACGGTTTTGTGTCATTGATTCGCAAGGACGTCCATGGTTCGAGCCGCAGGGAGGGGAGCATGACGGCCCACAACGACGAGTTGACCGCCGCCCCTGCCCGATCCAAGGCCGGATTCCGCTTCGACACCGGTGTTCGGGAGGCGTTGCCCATGCCGGTCGACCGACTCGCTGACGACGCCGACGACTTCCCGCGGCTGGGTCCCGAGTCGTTGATCTGGAAGTTCTACGGGGACAACCGCACCCAGTTCTTCGGGTTCCAGCGCACCGCCGGCGTCGAGAACTGCGTCGAGCAGCTCGCCCAGGGCGTGCTCGACCACTCGGTGGTCTTCAGCGACACGTTGGGGCGGGCCAAGCGGACCGCGCCGCCGCTGATGAAGACCGTCTACTCCGACGAACCGCGCGAGTGGGGCCGCAAGGTGCGGGATTTCCACAAGTCGATCAAGGGCACCATCAGTGACGGCTCGAGGTATCACGCGCTGAATCCGGAGCTTTTCTACTGGGCGCACGCCAGCTTCGTCGACCAGGTCATCTACAACACCGACACGTTCATCCGCCGGCTGTCCCATGCGGAGAAGGAACGGATCTTCAACGAGGGCAAGGTGTGGTACAGCCTCTACGGGGTCAGCGACCGCGGCCAGCCACAGACCTACGACGAGTTCCTCGCCTACTGGGACGAGATGCTCGAGCGGTTCGTGCCGCATAAAACCGTCTTGTATGGGACCGGCTACATCAGGAAGGGCATACCGGGCCCACGCTGGATTCCGGGCCCGGTCTGGAGAGTGTTGTCCGCGCCGCTGAACGCCTACACCCGCCTGGTCTTGGTCGGGACCATGCCGCCGCAAATGCGCGAGGTCTGCGATCTCAAGTGGAATACGAAGAAGGAGAAGCGATTTCAGCGGTTCGCCGCCGTCATGCGCGCGCTCAATCCGCTGATCAACCGGTTGCCCGTCGGAGCGATCTACACCCCCTGGGCGGCCGAGGCGTGGCGGCGTTCCGGCGTCGACCCGCGCCGGCTGCACAACCACCCCCGCTAGCCGGCTGCTCACGAAGGTGAACAGCGGGTACACAGAGCCGAAATTGTCTGCGAAGTAGGCGAATACGACGGCATCAGGCGCCCAGGTGCTTGGCGAGCCGGTAACGATGGGCCAGGATCGACGACATGGCCGATATCGACTTCTCGTTGTTGGACGTTCCGAGATCGGAACCGGTCGAGGATCCCGAGGCCTATCTCCGCGCGGCGATCGCCTGGCACTTCGGCGAAGACACCGGTTCCGCGTTCTGGTTGGGGACCGCCGCGACGTTGGACTTCAACCCGATGACCGACGTCAACACCTTCGCCGATCTGCGACTCTTTCCTAACCTCGTCAACGAATTACGCGGCGTGCCGGTGGAGGACCTCATCCCGCGCGGTTACGGTCAACCGCCGCCGGTGCCCCAGATATTCGAATCCGGCGGCACCACCGGCGCACCGAAACGGACTGTGCAGCTGCCGGATTGGGTGGCGCAGGTGGTCCGGTGGCAGACCGAGGACTTCGCCACCGGCGGGTTCCGCCGAGGCCAGGGCTTCCTCTGCCTGATGCCGAGTGGGCCGCACGGCGTCGGCTACTTCTCGCGGCTGGTCTCCGATCGGCTCGGTGCCGTCTTTCACGCGATCGACATCGATCCCCGCTGGGTCAAGAAGATCGCCGCCCGCGGCGCGGCTTCCGAAGTCGCCGCCTACGTCGACCATGTCGTCGAACAGGCCGTGTTCGTGCTGCGGACCCAGAACGTCGCCAACCTGCACACCACTCCGCCGCTGCTCGAGGCCATGGCCCGGGACGACCGGGTGGTCGATCTGCTGAACGACAAGATCCGCTACCTGTTGCTCAGCGGTGCGCACGTGGACGCCGACACCCTCGACCTGCTCCGCGGCATCTTTCCGGACACCACGATCACCATGGCCTTCGGCAGCACGATGGTGCTTTCGCAAGCGGTTACCCGAACGGCCGACGGCGACGCGTTCGTGTTCGACCCGCGGACACCGTACGTGGTGTTCTGGGTGGTCGACCCTCACACGGGAGAACGGGTGCCCTACGGGCAGACCGGCCAGGTGGTGATGAACCACATCAGCAAGGGCATGTTCATCCCGAACAACCTGGAGCGCGATCTGGCGGTCAGGATGCCCGGGCCGGCGGGCGAGCTCAGCGATTCGGTCAGTGCGGTGCGGCCGGTCTCCACCTTCGAGGGCGAGACCGTCATCGAAGGCGTGTACTGAGCATGGTGGTCGAACGGACAGGCGTCGCAACCGATTTGGTGCCGATCGATGCGCTCGGCCCCGGCGGTGAGTACCGGACCCGCCGTCGGGAGATCATCAGCGGTACCTCCGGTGCCGCGGTCGCCGAGTTGAGCATCGTGCCGCCGCTGTATGTTTCGCGCACCCTGGCCGCGCAACGCAAGGCAACCCCCCTGCCGGTCGGACAGCGCGCGGCGGCGCTCTCGGATGCCGCCCGCATTTTCGCCGACGGGATGGCCGCCGGCCTGGACTTCGAGGCGTATGTCCGGCTGGCCAGCCGGATTTCGGGGTTGCCGATCGCGGTCACCCGCGCCGGGGCGCGCAGCGTGGCCGACGCCGTCAGCGGCGCATTCGACGCGGTCAGCCCGGCCCGCCCGGTGGGCGCGGCGCTCGATTGGCGCGAGGAACGCACCCGTCGCGGTGGCGCGGTATGGGCGCGACGCGGGGAGGTGTTCGCCGTGCACGCCGCCGGAAACGGTCCCGGTGTGCACGGCCTGTGGCCGCAGGCGCTCGCATTGGGCTACCGGGTGGCGGTGCGTCCGTCGCGCCGCGAGCCGCTGACCGCACACCGGCTGGTGCATGCCTTGCGGCAGGCGGGTTTTCGCCCGGAGGACGTCGTCTATCTGCCCACCGACCATGCCGGCGCCGACGAGATCATCCGCTCGGCCGACCTCGCCATGGTGTACGGGGGTCAGCAGGTCGTCGACAAGTACGCCGACGACCCGGCGGTGATCGTGAACGGACCGGGGCGCAGCAAGATCCTGATCACCGCCGACCAGGACTGGCGCGACCACGTCGACCTCATCGTCGACTCGATCGCCAACCTCGGCGGCATGGCCTGCGTCAACACCAGCGCCGTGCTGTACGAGGGCGATCCCGCCCCGCTGGCCGGGGCGATCGCCCGGCGGCTGGCCGCGATCGAGCCGCTCCCCACGGACGACGAGCGCGCGCTCCTGCCCACCCAACCGCTCGATCATGCCCGGGCACTCGCGGATCACCTGGCGGCCAAGGCCACCGGAGCGACGCCGCTGCTGGGCGCCGATCAGGTGGTCGCCGACCTCGGCGACGGCTACGCCGCGCTGCGTCCGGCCGTGCACCTGCTGCCTGAGCCCGCCGCGGACACCCTCAACGTCGAGCTGCCCTTCCCTTGTGTGTGGGTGTCACCGTGGTCGCCCGGCGCCGGCCTGGAGCCGTTGCGGCATTCGTTGGTGGTTAGCGCAATCACCGGCGACGAAAAGCTGATCGACGAGCTGCTCGCCGAACCGACGATCGGCAACGTGTACTTCGGGCATCACCCGACTTGGTACGCGGCGCCCGGCATCCCGCACGACGGGTTTCTGGCGGACGCCCTGATGCGCACCAAGGGGTTCATCGCGGACTAGCCATGCGTGGCGAAGTCAGCTTCCGAACCCGCCCCGACCGCTCGCGACCGTCGCGCCCCCGCCGGTTCCCGCGTCGAGGTGGCTGGAGGCGAAGGCGACGCCTTTGTCGATCACGGCGCCGTCGTCGGCGTAGGTGTTGTGGGCGGAGAAGTTCATGCCGTCGGAGCAGACCGGGTCTTCGGTGGCGCAGACCTTGATGGTCTTGTCCTGATACGCCGGGCCGATGGCCACGGGGGGTTCGCCGAGGAAGTTCATGGCGCGCACGTTGGGCATGCCGAAGAGCACGACCGAGGAGACGTGTTGGGCGACGGTGGGGTCCAGGGGTTTGGGCACGGTGTTGGGGTCGACGCCGTCGGGGACGGCGGGTGAGGTGACGAAGCCCATCACGGCTGCGCCTTGGGAGTAGCCGCCGAGCACCATTTTGGTGTTGGGGCAGTCGCGGGCCATCGAGTTGACGTGGGCCGCCGCGTCTCTGATGCCGTCGACTCCGGTGTCCCATTGGTCGCTGGCGGGGTAGTTGACCGGGTAGACGTCGAAGGACTTGGCGCCCAGGCGCGAGTGCAGGGAGTCGACGAAGGCTTGTCCGGTGGGGCCGACGCCGGGGGCTTCGCCGGTGCCGCGGGCGAACACTACCTGCACGTCCGGACACTGGGCGGCGGCGGAGGGGAGGGCAGCACCGGTCATGACCGAGGCGCCGAGGCCGGACGCCGCAACTACTGCTGGACCGAGTAAACGGGCTATCTGACGTGCGATCATGCCGCAATTGTGCCCAATCAACCCTCGGCCTAAACAGGGGAACGCATGGAAATTACTGCAAATTCACACAACCCCGTTCACCTCGCGGCACGCGGGCTGAGATGGCTTACGGGCGCCCGCCTCGACGAGACGGACAACGCCGGGGCGGAGCGCGGCCCTCGGCCGCGGTGTGGTCTGCTAACTGTGACGAGTCGAGGGCTCGGTGAAGCCATCCGCCGGTCCTCGACATGCGGCTCGAGTGAATGCAGCGGCAAAGTTGAACGTATTAATGCAGGCCCTCAACAAGGTCACGGACCGCTTGGCCAATCCGGCGCGGGTGTCGGATCCCGACAGGCTGCGCGCCGCCGTCAGCGGTAAGACCGTGCTGGTCACCGGCGCCTCATACGGAATCGGCGAGGCGACCGCGCGCAGGTTGGCCGCCGCTGGGGCCACCGTGCTGGCCGTCGCCCGGTCCGAGGAACGGCTCGGCGACCTGGCCGCGTCGATCAACGCCGCCGGCGGCCGCGCGATCGCATACCCGACCGACCTCACCGACGAGGCCGCGGTCAGCGCGCTGACCAAGGAGATCACCGAAGAGCACGGCGCGCTCGACATCGTGGTCAGCAATGCCGGCAAGTCTTTGCGCCGCTCACTGCACCAGCAGTACGACCGGCCGCACGACTTTCAGCGCACGATCGACATCAACTATCTCGGGCCCATCTGGCTGCTGCTGGGACTCCTGCCGGCCATGCGCGAAAGCGGCCGCGGGCACATCGTGAACGTTTCCAGTGTCGGCGTGCGCGTGGTGCCGGGGCCGCAGTGGGGTGCGTACCAGGCGTCGAAGGGCGCTTTCGACCGGTGGCTGCGCAGCGTGGCCCCGGAACTGCACGCCGACGGTGTGGACGTCACCTCCGTCTACTTCGCGCTGGTCCGGACCCGGATGATCGCACCCACGCCCCTCCTGGGCCGGCTTCCCGGTTTGTCAGCCGACCAAGCCGCCGATGCGATCGCCAAAGCGGTCATCGAGCGGCCCCGCAGCAACGAACCGCCGTGGGTGTTGCCGGCCGAGTTGGCCTCGGTGCTGCTGGCCGGCCCGGCCGAACGCGCGGCCCGGCTGTGGTACCGGCGGTTCTTCTCGGATTCCGGCGCCCGCGAGGCCCAACGATGACCAACGAGGGCGTGGTCGGCACCGCGGTCCGGGCGCTGCTGCGGTCGCGACTGCTCTCTCCGCCGTCGCCGCTCGCAACGTTGCGGTTGATTAACGAGGCACGCCGGGGCGGCACCAACCCCTACACCCTGCTGGCGGTGACCGCGACCCGATGGCCCGGCCGGGCCGCGATCGTCGACGACGACGGTGTCTGGGACTACCGCCAGCTGAAGTCGGCGGCCGAATCGCTGGCGCGCCAGTTGTCCCGCGACGGCGTCGGGCCCGGCGACGCGGTGGGCATCATGTGCCGCAACGGACGCGGTTTCATCGCCGGGGTCTTCGGCGCCGCCCTGGTGGGCGCCGACGTGGTCCTCGTCAACACGGACTTTCGCAGCGACGCCCTGGCCTCCGCCATGAGCGCCCACCGGATCACCACGATGATCGCCGACGACGAATTCGGCGAGCGCGCCCGCGCCGCTGACGAATCGGTCGTCCTCATCGACCCGGCGACGGTCACCGCATGGGAGGGTGACCCGCGGCCCGACGTGGCCACGCCGGGCCGGATCATTCTGCTCACGTCGGGCACCACCGGCACGCCCAAGGGGGTGCCACGCTCACCGCAGATGCGTTCCGCGGTGGGCGTGTGGGTGACGATCCTCGATCGGACCGGCCTGCGCACCGGGTCGCGAATCTCCGTGGCAATGCCCATGTTTCATGGGCTGGGTCTGGGCATGCTGATGCTCACCGTCGCCCTCGGCGGCACGGTGCTCACCCAGCGCCACTTCGACGCCGAAGCCGCACTCGCGCAGGCGTCGCTGCATCGCGCCGACGCGTTCACAGCGGTGCCGATCGTGCTCGCGCGCATCCTCGACCTGCCCGAGCGAGTGCGGGCGCGCAATCCGGTGCCCTACTTGCGGGTCGTGATGTCGAGCGGGGACCGGCTCGACCCCACCCTGGGGCAGCGGTTCATGGACGCCTACGGCGACATCCTCTACAACGGCTACGGTTCCACCGAGGTCGGCATCGGCGCGCTGGCCACACCGGCGGAGCTGCGCGAGGCGCCCGAGACCGTCGGGAAACCGGTTGCCGGCTGCCCGGTGCGCATCCTCGACAAGAACGGCAGGTCCGTCGGCCCGCGCGTCACCGGGCGCATCTTCGTCGGCGGGGAGCTCGCGAGCGAGGGATACACCGGCGGTGGGGCCAAGGCAGTCGTCGACGGCATGACCAGCACCGGCGACATGGGCTACCTCGACAACGCGGGCAGGCTCTACATCGTGGGCCGCGAAGACGACATGATCATCTCCGGTGGTGAGAACGTCTATCCGCGTGCGGTCGAGAACGCGCTTGCCCAGCACCCCGCCGTCGCCGACAACGCGGTCATCGGTGTTCCCGACGAAAAGTTCGGTCATCGACTGGTTGCGTTCGTGGTCTTACAGCCGGGCAGTGACACCGATGCGGCGGCGTTGCGGGAGTACCTCAAGGGCAAGGTCTCCCGGTTCGAGCAGCCGCGAGACATCAACGTCGTCACCAGCATCCCGCGCAATCCGGCCGGCAAGGTCCTGCGTAAGCAACTGTCCGGCTAGGCGCGCGGGGAAAGCGTCAGTCCTGCTTGGGTTCCAGGGCGGCGGCCTGCTTGGCCAGCCAGTTGGGTGCCAGCACCGAGACGACGGTGGCGCCCGCGGTGGCGCTGATGACGCCGCTCCAGGCGACCGGGCCCAGCGGCGTGCAACCGAAGAAGTGGCTGACGCCGGGTGTTTGGACGATGGCGACCAGCACGCCCGCGCTGCCCAGCGCCGTGCCCAGCACCAGTGGGCTGTGGCGGCGCGTCAGCAGGGTCTGGGCGAGCTGTGTGGTCACCAGCGCGGTGAGTCCCATTGTCGACGTGCGGCGTTCGGTGCCCGGCGTCCAGCGACCGATGGCCCAGGCCGCCGTCGCACCCGCGGCCGTGACGGCGCCTCGGGTGACGATCTGCCGCATCAGCGGCGCGTCGAGGGAGGGCGAGGGTCCGGACAGCATCGCCAGCTGGAATGCCCGGTGCACCTCCTCGGCGTCGCGGTCGACCCCGTCCTCGGCCTCTTCCGGCTCGGGGTAATTCCGGGTGACGGCGACGGCAAGTGCGGGGAACATGTCGGTCAGCAGGTTCACCAGCAGCAGCTGACGGGTGCCCACCGGCGCCCGGCCGGTGCCCAGGGCGGTGCCGATGAGGGTGAACAGCACCTCGCCGACGTTGCCGCCGACCAGGATGCTCACCGCGTCCCGCACGCCGCCCCACATCCCGCGTCCCTCGACCAGCGCGTCGAGCAGCACGCCCAGATCGTTGTCGGTCAACACGATGTCGGCCGCCCCGCGTGCCGCGGACGAGCCGCGACCGCTCACGCCGATGCCGACGTCGGCCATCCGGATGGCGGCCGCGTCGTTGGCCCCGTCGCCGACCATCGCGACCGCCTGCCCGCTGGCCTGTAGCGCCGCGACGATCTGCACCTTCTGCTCCGGGCTGACGCGGGCGAAGACCTGGACGTCGGCGGCGACCTTGGCGCGGTCCTCCTCGCTGAAGGCGGCGAGTTCCGCGCCGGTGATCTCACGCGCGTCCGCCGGTAGTCCCAGCTGCCGGGCGATCGCCCGCGCGGTCACCGGGTGGTCGCCGGTGATCAGCACCACCCGCCGGCCGGCTTCCACCAGCGTCTCGATCAGCGGCCGCGCCGACGGCCGCGCGGTGTCGGCCAGCCCGACGTAGCCGATCAACTCGAGATCGTGCGCGGCGGCGTCGACGGCGTCGGCGTCCGTGGCCTCCTCGCTGGTCCCACGCTCCCAATGGCGCTGCGCCACCGCCAGCACCCGCAGCCCCTGCTCGGCCAGGCGCACCACCAACGACTCCGCATGGTCCTGCTCGGCGTCTGAATCGGCGAAGCGGCAGCGCGGCAGGACTTCTTCCGGCGCGCCCTTCACCATCAGCATCGGCCCGCCGTCACCGCCCGCCGTGCCGATCGCGGCGGAGTAACCACGGCTGGACTCGAACGGTACTTCCGCCAGCACGGTCCAATCCGAGGCCCATTGGCCGTCAACCGAATTCGCCGCCGTGAGGATCGCCTCGTCGGTCGCGTGCGCGTGGCCGCCCCCATTGTGGGGCTGCGTGCTGCTGCGCGCGGCGGCCCGCACCACCGCGGCGGACGCCGGGTCGGTCACGTCGGGGAACGGAGCGTCCGTGCCGGCTCCGCGGGGGACGCCGCGGACGACGCGCAGGCGGTTTTCGGTGAGCGTGCCGGTCTTGTCGAAACACACGGTCTCGACCCGGCCCAGCGCTTCGACCGCCCGCGGCGTGCGGACCAGGACTCCGCGCCGCGACAACCGCTGGGCGGCGGCCAGCTGTGCCAGGGTGGCCACCAAGGGGAGGCCCTCGGGGACGGCGGCCACGGCGATGGCCACCCCGTCCGCGACCGCCTGACGCAACGACCCTTGATGCAGCAGGGCCAAACCGGTCACCGCCGCGCCGCCGGCCAGCGTCAGCGGCAGGACCTTACTGGTCAACTCGCGCAATCGGGCCTGCACCCCGGCCGCCGACTCGACATCGGCGATCGCCGAAATCGCGCGCTGCGCGGCGGTGCCCGCGCCGGTCGCCACGACGATGGCCCGGGCGTGCCCGGCGACAATGGTGCTGCCCTCGAACAGCATGCTGGCGCGGTCGGAGTCCGCGACGGCCACCGGCTCGACCTGCTTGTCCACCGGCAGCGACTCACCGGTGAGGAAGGACTCGTCGACTTCGAGGTCCTCGGCCACCAGCAGGCGCGCGTCCGCCGGTACGACCTCCGGGGCGGCCAGGTCGATGATGTCGCCGGGGCGCAGCGATTTCGCGCTCACCGAGACCGTCCGTTCGGCGGTGCGGGCCGTCTCCAGCCTGCGGTGCGCCGTGGCCACCGCGGGGAGAACCACGCGGCGCGCGTACTGGTCCTGCTCGGCGAACAACTCGGCGACCGAGGCCTCGGCCCGCAACCGTTGCACCCCACCGGCGACCGCGTTGGCGGTCATCACGCCCGCCACCAGCAGCGCGTCGACGCTGCTGCCGACGATCGCCGAGGCGGCCGCTCCCACGGCCAGGATGGGTGTCAGCGGATCGGCGAGCTCCGCCCGCGTCGCGGTCAGCAGCCGCCCCACTCGGCTCGCCGGCCCGCGCAGCGGCGCGACCACCGGGTTGTAGGATAAGTCGTCGAGGAGCTGTCGCCAGGGCGCGACGCCGGGCTCGACGGCCAACGGCCGGGTGCGGCTGGCCAACCGGGAATAGACGATCTCCGGATCCAGGGCATGCCAGGCGGTCAGCGGCTGGGGTGTCGGGTCGGGCAGCCGAAGCACCCTCGATGCCGCGAAGGTGCCCTGCATGAGCGCGGCCGCGGCGGCGGCGTTGACTGGGTTGAGCCAGCGCTGCACGGCGAACGGGCTCAGGGTGCTCGGGTCACCGGTGACCAGCAACAGCCCCGCCAGGGTGCTACCGCCCTTCGCCAGGCGCACCGCCGACTCCGTCGCCTCCCGGGCCACCGGCAGCGCCGACAAGATGCGCACCGCCTCGGCCAGATCCGTGCCGGTGATGATGTCCGCCGTCCACGGCGTCGCCGCCTGCGGGTCGTCCAGCGCCACCCCGACGTCGGCGATGGCCAACGCGGCCAACGTGTCGGTCGACGCGAAGTCGCGGTGTAGCGCGGTGATGAGCAACACCGGCCCGCGATCCGTGCGCAGGTCGCGCACCAACTGCAGCAGCGGCGTGCCCGGCGGGTGGCTGACGGCGACGCTGGCGGCCAGGTCCTCGGTGCCGGCGACGTGCCGCAACACCACCCGGGCGCCGGTCCGGTGCGCGATCTGCAGCAGCGGGATGGCGAAAGGGTCGACCTCCCAGCCGACGTCGACGCTGCCCACGCGCTCGCCGTCGACCACGAGATCGGCATGTTCAAGACCCTGCGCCGGCGTCGCCGACGACCCTTGCACCCGGACCCACCGCAGGCGGGCGCCGGTGGCCGGCAACTCGTCCGGGTCCGGTTCGGGCGCTTCCTCACCGTGCAGCAGCGCGTCGGCGACCTCGTAGACGCGGTCCTCGTCCCACCCGGGTATGTCTCCTCGCGCCTGCAGCACGGCGCGGTTGTCGCCGCGCAGTGCGGCC
The DNA here is from genome assembly GCF_002102255.1 of Mycobacterium nebraskense. Lineage (GTDB taxonomy): Bacteria > Actinomycetota > Actinomycetes > Mycobacteriales > Mycobacteriaceae > Mycobacterium > Mycobacterium nebraskense. The sequence continues at coordinate 230,842 of NZ_LQPH01000066.1, read as the reverse complement.
CCGTCGATGACGACCACCTTGACCCTGTCCAGCCGCCGTAAGGCGCCCGGGTCGAGAATCAGCTGTCCGGCGTTGGCGAGTCCGCGGCCCAGCACGGCCGCGAACGTCTGCCGGCCCACGTGCGCCGCCCTGGGCACACCTGCCAGCAGCGCGCCGGCCGCATCCTCGGTGCCGCCGCCGGCCAGCAGCGCACCGGCCGCGGCTATCAGCGAGGCGTTGGCGGCCTGGTCGGCGTACTCCTCCACCGGCCCGGCCATCGATCCCTTCGCGGTGTCGATGGCGGCGTCAATGGCCCCGCCCACCACGACGTGGGAAGCCTCTCCCGCGGCGGCGGCCGCCCAATTATGTCGTGGCGCTTGCGATTTGGGACCGGCCGACGAAATGACCGGAACCACCGGGGCCTGCGGCCGCGTAGGCGAGGCCAGCTCGGGTTCGCGGTCGCGCCATCGCTGACGGTGCGCGGCGGCCTCGGAGACTTGCAGGCTTCGTTGCGCCAGATCGAGCAGCGGCGTGCCGACCGCCTGCGTCAGCCCGTTGGCCAGTGCGGTCGACGCGCTCAGGGCGATGTCGGTGCCGACGCGACCCAGCCGCGACTCCAGCACGGCAACCACCCGCGGCTGGTGATTCAGCAGAGCGGCCGCGGCGCGTGCGCTTCGTGGCGCCACGGGGAGCCGGCCCAACCAGCCGGTCACCGCGGCGCCGATCGCCGCCACGTCCATCGCCGCGGCGCTGAACGGGACCAGGATCGCCAACGGGTTTCCGGGGTCGGCGAACGGCGCGGTCCGGGACGCCTCCCTGGGCGCGACCAGAGTCAAGTCCGCCGCCACGCCGCAGACCGTTGCCCGGACGCGGTCCAGCACGGCGTCTCCGTCGGCTTCGCTTGCGAATTCGATCACCAACCGGCCGAGGGCGCCCTCGACGTGGGCCGCCGCCACTCCCGGAATCCGGCGAACCGGCTCCTCCACCGCCGGCGCGTGGTCGTGCCAAGCCGGGAACGGCAGCAACGGATCCAGGTCCAGATGCACACGCCGCCCGCTCTGCCACCGAACCGGCGGCGTGACGCTGGGCCCGGAACCGTTGGCGGAACTGGTCAATCCGATGGCACGGCCCGTCGTTTGGGCCATCGACTGCACGACCGGGACCGCCAGCTCGGCGACCGGGCTGGTCAACGACTGCAGGGTGCCCGCGGCCCCGGCGACGGTGGACACACCGGCTCGCACCACTTGCGCGGCTCCGTCGGTCATGCCGGCGACGACGCTGGCAACGCCCGGAATCCTCACTCAGTCACCCTTCAATTACGTCTACCGCGCCTAATGATCCTGGGGGGCTGGGGACCTGTCCACACATGAAACTGTGGACCGTGCGACGGCACCGATGATTCCGATGTGTCGGGTCTTCCTTCGGTGACCGGCGGCGCAGTCGCTTCCCTTGTAGACAGGCTACCGGCTGGACGGAAAACCGAACCTGCTGAACAGGCCGGGGTCCAGGAAGATGGTGATGGTGGCGATCCCGGTGGCGCCCGCCGTGAGGACGTGGATGGAATGGGCCCGCATCACCCCGTCGGCGCCGCGGCGGTACTCGGCGACCGCGGGCTGCGCGTTTGCGGCCGTCGGGATCATCGCGATGTCACCGGCCTTGGCGAAGGCACGCGCGGCGAGGAACCGCAGCACCGGGTCGCGGCCGGTGAACCAGACAGGGAGAGGCGGCATTTCGAGTTTCACATCCGCTTGCAGCAGCGCGGTGAGGGCGGCCATGTCCGCGTTTTCGAATGCCGCGCAATAGCGGTCGAGCAAGGCGCGGCGCTCGGCATCGTCGGGTTCGGACAGGCTTTCCTCCGCCGGGGAAAGCTCGGCGAGGCGGACCCGCGCCCGCTGCAGTGAGCTGTTGACCGCGGCCGGTGTCGTTTCGAGCAGCTCGGCGACCTCGGCGGCACTGAACTGCACAACGTCGCGCAGGATGAGTACCGCCCGCTGGCGGGCGGGAAGCTCCTGCAGGGCCGTCATCACGGCCAGCCGCACGCTTTGCCGCGCGGTGACGTTGTCCTCCGGTGTCGCGAACATCAGCGAGTCGGGGATGGGCTCCAGCCACTCGTGCGCGCCGGCGGTCGCGTCGAGGCTGGCGTCCGGGTCGATCGATCCGTCGCCCAGCCCGGCCGGCAGCACTCGGCGGGCGCGGTTCTGCAATGCCCGCAGGCAGGCGGTCGTGGCGATCCGATACAGCCACGTTCGCAACGCCGCGCGTTCCTCGAACGCCTGGTAGCCGCGCCAGCCGTTGAGATAGGTCTCCTGGACGAGGTCTTCGGCGTCGTGCACCGACCCGAGCATGCGGTAACAGTGCGCGATCAACTCCGCGCGAAACGGCGCTGCCTGCGCGATGAAATCCTCTTTCGCCGGCATGGCTTCTCCTGTCTCGGCTGCGACCGAACGCTACTCCAGTACAGAGACAGCGGGCCGCGGAAATTCATCGGTCCGCCGGCGATGAATTCGCGCGCCGCGCCGCATCTCAATTGGTGAAGGCACATTCAATGAGAGCGAGGACGAACATGGAGCCCGTGACAATTCATGGCCTGGCCGGCACCACGGCGATCGTGACCGGGGCGAGCCGGGGATTCGGCCGTGCCATCGCCGCCGCCTTGGTGGAGGCCGGCGCCGACGTGGTCGGGGTCGCGCGCACCCGATCCGGTCTCGAGGAGGTGCGCGACGAGCTGGGCGGTGGCTTCATGCCGGTGGCCGCCGACGCGGCCGATCCCGCGACGGCACAGCGGCTCATCGACGAATACCGGCCGCACACACTCGTGTTGAGCGCGGGGGCGGCGCCCCACATGAGCGCGCTACAGGATCAGAGCTGGGACAGTTTCAGTCAGAACTGGAATGTGGATGTCGCACAAGCGTTTCACTGGACCCGCTACGCACTGCGACGTCCGTTGGCGCCGGGCAGCTCGGTGATCGTCATGTCCAGCGGCGCCGCCCTGGCCGGATCACCGCTGAGTGGGGGCTATGCCGGCGCGAAGGCGGCGGTGAGGTTCATCGCCAGCTATGCCGCCATCGAGTCGCAGCGGTCCGGATCGGGGATTCGCTTCGTGTCTGTCCTGCCGCGGTTGACGCCGGCCACCGACCTCGGAGCCAAAGCCGTCGCGGCGTACGCCGAACGGCAAGGGGTCGACGTCGAGGCGTTCGTGCGGGCCGGTGGGCCCGCGCTCAGCGCGGAGCAGGTGGGCCGGTCGGTCCTGGAGATCGCCGGCGGTGACAGCGGGAGCGGAGACGCATATCTGCTCACGTCGACGGGTCTGTCAGCGGTGGCCTGAGGCCGCCGAAAACGCAAGGAGGACAACGTCATGAACACTCCCCCCATCGTGTCGGCACGGGACTGGGCGGCCGCGCGTGAACAGCTGTTGGTGAAAGAGAAGGAAGTGATGCGAGCGCACGACGCCTTGGCGGCAGCGCGTCGGCGGATGCCCTGGCTGGCCGTCGACACGGAATACGCGTTCGAGGGCCCCGAGGGCAGGATGAGCCTGCTGGGGCTTTTCGGGGGCCGGCGTCAGCTGATCGTGTACCGCGCCTTCTTCGAGCCGGGCGTCGACGGCTGGCCCGACCATGCCTGCCGCGGCTGCTCGATGATCGCCGACCACGTGGGGCACCTCGCCCATCTGAATGCTCGCGATACGACTCTGGTGTTCGCCTCGCGCGCGCCCCAGCCCGACATCGCGCGGCTGAAGGCGCGGATGGGGTGGCAGATGCCGTGGTACACGATCACCGACGGATTCGATGCCGACTTCGGCGTGGACCAATGGCACGGCACGAACGCGTTCATCCATGACGGTGACCGCGTGTTCCGGACCTACTTCATCAACAACCGCGGCGACGAGGCGCTGGGCAACACCTGGAGCTACCTCGACATGACCGCACTCGGGCGCAAGGAAAACTGGGAGGACTCGCCGGACGGGTACCCGCAAACCGCGCCGTACGAGTGGTGGGAATGGCACGACGCATACGGCGAGCGCGCGCCGTCGCGTTGGTTCGGTGAGCCCGAGCCGGGCGACCCCAACGACCCACGCCCGCCGCGCGGCGACTGACTCCGGCCGATCGCATTTGGCGTTTCAGCCCCCGAATAACACAAATGCGCGGTAGCCGTCCAACGGCTACGCGCGCAATATTCGGCGGAGTAAATTCGGGCTATAAAATTCGGTGGTTCGCCCTGTTGACGTGGTACCCGGTCGGGAAAGACTTCTCGATGACCTGCAGCTGGTGGTCCACCCTGGACTCGAGCTCGAGGACCACGCAGCTGTCGCCGACGGCCTTCGATTCGAGAACTATGTACCGCTGGCCGCAATCCATGATGGGATCACCTGACTGCAATGTTTCGACGGGCACCAATTCCGGGGTTCCGTTTGATTCCACGCATCACACGCTAGGTCAATTTCGCGAGTGAGGGAATACTTTCCGGGCCACCCCGGCGGTTCACTGCGCTCCGGGCTGCTTGAAGAACACGCTGACGTGAGAGATCCGCCCGTCGTCGCTCCGCTCGAACAGGATGCATTCGGGCCACACCTTGGTGGCCCCGTCGATCTCGAACGCCTCGGTCAACTCCACGTAGGACAGGCGGGCGTTCACGTGCGAAACCCGTTGCACCTCCAACCGATGACCCGCCAAGTTGGTGAGGACCTTGCGCAGGTAGGCGACGTAGTGCTGCTTGCCCTCGACGACATCGCAGAACGGGCCCTCGCGGATCAACCCGTCGTCGGCGATCGTCGCGGCAAGACCGTCCCAGTCGTGTGCGGCCAGGCACTCCAGGTAGCGCTCGACCACTCCCACCTCGGTCACGTCGCCTCCACGCACAACACAGTAGGCGAACAGCGTGGGCCAGAAAACAGGTTTGCTCAAGCGCTGCGCCCGGCCCGGCGATGCGGGCAAGAATAGGGCGATGAGCGCACCCAGCGCACCGGATTCCCCGCCCGCGGTTCCGACTTGCTATCGGCACCCGGGCCGCCCGACGTATGTCCGCTGCAACCGTTGTGAGCGCTACATCTGCGGGGATTGCATGCGGAACGCCGCCGTGGGTCAACAGTGCGTGGAGTGCGTCCGGGCGGGCGCCCGGACCATCCGGCAGCCGCGAACCCGCTTCGGCGGGCGGCAGCGGTCGGCCACGCCTGTGCTGACGTACGCCCTGATCGCGATCAACGTGCTGGCGTTCGTGCTGCAGATGGCGTCGGGGAATCTGGAGAAGCAGCTCGCGCTGTGGCCGCCGGCGGTCGCCGACGGTCAGGTCTACCGCTTGGTGACGTCGGCGTTCTTGCACTACGGGGCGACGCACCTGCTGTTCAACATGTGGGCGTTGTACGTGGTGGGTCCGCCACTCGAAATCTGGTTGGGCCGAATTCGTTTCGGCGGGCTATATGCGCTGAGCGGGTTGGGCGGTTCGGTGCTGGTCTACCTGATCTCGCCGCTCGACACGGCGACGGCGGGCGCTTCGGGTGCGATCTTCGGCCTGTTCGGTGCCACCTTCGTGGTGGGCAAGCGGCTGGCAGTGGACGTCCGCTGGGTCGTGGTGGTGATCGCGATCAACCTGGTCTTCACTTTCCTTGTCCCGCTGTTTAGTTCGCAGCGCATCAGTTGGCAGGCGCATGTGGGCGGGCTTGTCACGGGCGGGCTGGTCGCCGCGGCCTACGTTTACCCGCCAAGGCAGCGCCGCAACATGATTCAGGCCGCGGTGACGATCATCGTGCTGGCGGTGTTCGCCGTGCTGATCTGGTGGCGCACGGCGCAGCTGCTCGCGGAGTTCTCGGCATGAGCTGGTGGGTCGCCCACGCCGAGCACACGCTGACGGAGGAGGTGCCGGCACCCCCGGACCAGGTCCGCGATTTCTACGTGGACCTGGACAACATCAAGCTCGTCCACCCGCTCATCGTGTCCGTGGAGACGTTGTCGCGCAATGAAACCCCGGACGGTTACCTCCACAGTTATCGGGTGCGGGACCGGATCCCCTTGGGGCCGTTCACGATGAAGATCACCTACCGCGCGCGGCTGCGGGTGCCGGCGGCAGGCGACGTGCTGACCGAGGCCGACCAGTCCCCGGGGGTGCACCTGCGCGGAACGGTGCGCTTCGAGCCGATCGCGGCGGGCACGCGCGTGACCGAGCGAATCCGGATAGCTGCGCCCCGGCTGCTGGCCCCGATGACGACGCGTGAAGCCGTCAAGGCGCACGTCGAGATGCTGGCCGGCATTCGGAGGCACTTCGAATCCGATTACCGAGACACGCGATGATGGATTCTCGCCTGCGCCCGCCGCGGCGCCTCGAATGCCACGAGACATCAAGGAGGTCGCAATGAAGTGTCGCGCCGCTGTGATCCGCGGGGTCGGCCAGGACTGGGAGATCCTCGAGATTGAGCTCGATCCGCCCCGGGCCGGTGAGGTCCTGGTACGGATGGCCGTCGCCGGAATCTGCCACTCCGACGACCATCTGTTCACCGGCGACGTTTTGCCGACCCCCGAGGTGCTGGCCTCAACCGGCATCCCTGAGCCGGACTGGTTCCCGATGCTCGGTGGTCACGAAGGCGCTGGTGTCGTCGAAGAAATCGGGCCAGGCGTGACGACGGTGCGGCCGGGGGACCACGTGGCGATGTCGTTCATTCCCGCGTGCGGCAGTTGCCGGTTCTGCGTGAACGGTCAGAGCTACATCTGCGACGCCGGCGCAAGTTTGTTCTCGAGGGAGATGCCCACCGACGGAACCTGTCGCCGGCATCTCGGCGACGAAAACCTCATGGCTTACGGCCAGCTCGGCACATTCGCCGAATATGCGGTGCTGACGGAAAGGTCGGTCATCAAGATCGATGACGCGATCCCGTTCCATGCCGCCTCGCTGGTGTCATGCGGCGTCAGCACGGGCTGGGGCTCGGCAACGGTTTCGGCGGGCACCGAACCCGGTGACACCGTCGTAGTCATAGGTACCGGTGGTGTCGGGATGAATGCCCTGCAAGGGGCCCGCGCCGCTGGCGCAACCTATGTCGTCGCGGTGGACCCCGTTGAGTACAAACGGGATTCGGCCAAGATCTTCGGTGCCACGCACAGCGCCGTCTCCGCCGAGGAGGCAATACCGCTGGTGGCCGACATCACCGCCGGCGTAATGGCCGACCGCGTCGTCGTGACCGCCGGCGTTGTGCATGTCGACCTGATCCCGTTGGCCATGAGGCTGCTCCGCAAAGGCGGGACGTGCGTGGTCACCGGCATCACCCCGTATACCGAGCCCGTGGTTCCGCTGATCCTGCAGGAGATGGTGCTGTCAGCCAAACAACTCAGGGGAGCGCTGTATGGCGGGATGAATCCGCGCACCAGCGTGCCGTTGCTGTTGTCGATGTATCAGGCGGGCGCAGTGAAACTCGACGAGTTGGTCACCCGCCACTACCAACTCGACCAGGTCAACGAGGCGTTCGTGGATCTGCGCGAGGGCCGCAACATTCGCGGAATTATCGATTTCGCCGATCTCTAACCAACGGGGCCCTGCGCCAACCTTGTGCGCAGTTCCCGCCTGAGCACCTTGCCGTAGCTGTTTTTCGGCAGCTCGTCGATGAATTCGTAGCGCTTGGGCCGTTTGAAGCGGGCGATGCGCCGCAACAGGTGAGCATCCAACGCCGCGGGCTCGACCGCGCCGACGATGAACGCAACAACCACCTCGCCCCACTCGGCGTCGGGTGTGCCCACCACGCATGCCTCGGAGACGCCCGGGTGTTCGAGTAGGACCTCCTCGACCTCCCGGGGGTAGATGTTGCTCCCGCCGCTGATGACGACGTCCTTCGACCGATCCCGAAGCGTGAGAAAACCGCGCGCGTCGAAGGAACCCATATCGCCGGTATAGAGCCAGCCGTCTTTGAGCGTGGAGCGGGTCGCGTCGGGATTTCGCCAGTATCCGGACATGATCGCGTCTCCGCGGCACACGATCTCGCCGATCTCGCCGACGGGCGCCGGGCCGCCGTCCGCGCGCAGCACCGCGACCTCCATCCCCGACCGCGCATAACCGACCGAACCCAGGATCGCGTCGTCGTCGGCGTCGTGATCGACCCGGCGCAATCCGGTGATGGTCATCGGTGACTCGCCCTGCCCGTAGATCTGCGCGAAGACTGAGCCGAATGCCGTAATCGCCTTCCTCAGGCATTCGACATACATGGGCCCGCCGCCGTAGACGATCGTCCGAAGATTGGCCGGCCGGGCGCGGCCCGTGTCGACCAGCCGTTGCACCATCGTCGGTGCCAGAAATGCGCTAGTGGCCGGGTGGTGCTCGCAGAGATCGAGGAACTCGTCGGGATCGAATGCGCCCGACTCGGGCACTACCTGGCGGGCAGCGCGCAGCACGTACGGCAGGACGTAGAGGCCGGAGCCGTGCGACATCGGTGCCGCGTGCACGAGGCTGCAGTCCTCTTCCGGAGCGTCGATGTCGGCAAGGTGCGCGACCGCCATCGCCGTGAGGTTGCGGTGCGACAGCATCGCGCCCTTCGATCGGCCGGTGGTCCCGCTGGTGTAGAACAGCCAGGCCAGCGCCGACGGATCGGTGCGCGGCGGGGCCGATGGGGCGGCGGTCAATCGCCGTGAATAGGCTTCGGACTCAATGATTTCCGTTGGCGCTGTGGAAATTGATGCGAGTTCGGCGCCAATGGCCGATGACGCGAAGACCTGTGCCGCGCCCGCATCGTCGAGGATTTGCGCCATCTCGCGCGGATGCAGCTTGTAGTTGATCGGGACGACGACGCATTCGGCGGCCCAGATCGCGAACATCAACTCGATGATCTCGGGGCGGTTGTGGGTCGCGATCGCGATTCGAGCACCCGCTCCGTGTTGTTGCCGGATCGACGCGGCCAGTCGCAATGCCCGGTCGCGCAACTCAACCCAAGTGCACACGCGGCGCCCCCCGTGATACACCGCGCCGCGATCGGGGAACCGGCTCGCGGCCTGATCGAGCATCGCGAACAGATTCATCGTTCGACCCACTGCGATGACAACGCAAACTCCGAAAGATACTTCGTCGAACTCCATCCGCCGTCGACGACGATCGTTTGGCCGTTGATGAAACTTCCGCCCGGCGAGCAGAGGAAGGCGACGGTGCTGGCGATGTCGTCGATCGTGCCCAACCGCTGATGCGGGGTCATCTCTGTGTTGATCTTGCGGAATCGCTCGTCCTCCAACCGCTTTTCGACCATCGGCGTCACGGTCACCCCGGGCGCGACGGCGTTGCAGCGGATGCCGGACGCGCCGTACTGGCAGGCGATGTGAGTGGTCAGCGCGGTCAGGCCGCCCTTGGCGGCGGAGTAGGCGCCGCCTCGCAGGCCGCCGACAACCGCGAAAGTCGATGTCACATTGATGATTGCCGACCCAGGTGGCATGTGCGGCAGCACGTCGCGCGCGAGTCGAAACGGCGCCCGCAGCATCAAACCCAGGAAGTAGTCGAGGGTTTCGTCGTCGGTTTCGTGCAGGGGCTTGGGGCTGCCCACTCCAGCGTTGTTGATCAGGAAGTCGATGTGACCCCACCGGTCGACCGCGAGGTCCACGATGCGTCGCGGGGCGTCGTCGTCGGTCAAGTCGACAGCAATTGTCGCGACGCGATCCGGATCGCCGATCGCCTTTTCGAGCTCGGCCAGCCGATCCCGGTCGCGGCCGGTGCCCACGACGGCCATGCCCATCTCGGCAAGTTTTGTTGCGCACCCCAAGCCGATACCGCTGCTTGCTCCTGTGACGATTGCGACTTGCATCTCACCCATCCTTAGTCTCCGCCTGTGTTAAAGACGCCCGGATCTGATGCTTGAGAACCTTGCCTGCGTCGTTCTTCGGCAGGGCATCCCAGATCACGACCTGTTCTGGTGCCTTGAATTTGGCGACGCCCTTGCTCACCAGCAGCGCAAGCAGGCTTGCGACATCGGGGTGCGCCGGGCCCGCGGGGACGATCACTGCACAAGCGCGCTCTCCGGTGCGATCGTCGGGCAGTCCGACGATCGCGATTTCGGCGACGCCGGGATGGTCGGCAAGCAGGTCCTCGACCTCCTTGGCCGAAATGTTCTCGCCGCTGCGGATGATGACGTCCTTGGCCCGGCCAGTCACGACGAGGTACTGGTCATCGACCCAGCGCCCAAGATCTCCGGTGCGGAAGAAGCCCGCGGCATCGAACGAGTCGGCGTCGTCTTTCCGATGACGGTAGCCCGCCAGCATCTGCGGGCCGCGCACACGGATTTCTCCGTCACCGGCGGGCGCGGCTTCGTGTGCGACGAGCTTGATCTCGGCGATTCCGGGTCGGCCGTCGGTGTCTGCTGCGTAACCGGTTTCGTCTGGCCGGGGTGCGCCGACGGTCGTCACGGGCACTTCCGTGCACCCGTACACCCGGGTGACCGCGGCATGGTCGAAATACTGTGCGGCGCGGCGGATCAGCGATGGCGATACGGACGCGCCGCCGCAGATGAACACCTTCAAGTCGGGCAGGCGGGTGTCGGCACGCTGCGCGGCGGACAACAGCTGCTGCAGAAAGGGTGTGGCCCCCGCCATGTGGGTGCACCGTTCGGAGTTCATCACTGCGACCGCCTCGGACGCATCCCATCGGTCCATCAGTACCGCGGTGGTGCCCAGCAGCAGCGGGCATTCGAACGCATATATCGAGCCGCCGATATGGGCGACCGGCGACGGGACCAGGAACGCGTCGCCCGGATCGATCATCCAGTGGTCGCGGATCTGACAGATCAGGGCGTGTATCGAATTGTGGGTGTGCAGCACGCCTTTCGGGCGGCTTGTGGTACCGGATGTGTAGAGGATCATCCGAACGGAATCGGGATCCAGCGCCGGAAGCGTTGGGGCGTCCAGCGGCTGCTCGACCAGGTCCCGGTACGGTATGTGCGGCCTGGCGTCTCCCCGCAGCACCACCACCTCCGGCGCCGGGCTCATCGCGGCTGTCACGCGTTCGAGCATCGCCGCGTAGTCGTGGCCGCCGTATTCGTGTGGGACGAAAACCATTGCGGTATCGGCGTCTTCGAGGATGAAACGCAGGTCGTGGTCGCGCAGCGATGGCAGGATCGGGTTCACTACCATTCCGGCCAACGTCGCGGCCAAGTAGATGACGGCGGTCTCGTGCCAGTTCGGCAGCACGAAGGACACGACGCTGCCGGTCGGCATGCGCGACAGCAGGGCGGTGGCCAGCCCGCTGGCCTGCGTGTACAGTGTGGCGCAATCCAGCCGAATGTCCTTGTCGACCAATACCGTTCGCCCGGGCGATTGCTCTGCGGCCGTGCGCAGTGAATCGGCCAGCGTGGTGTGCACCCACAGCCCGCGGCGGTATGCCTCCGACGCGTATGCCGTGTCCTGCGGGGGCCGGGCGATCACCTCAACCGGCCTGACCGGTTACCCGACGCATGGTCATCGCGTACCGAAACCTCGACGACAGGTGGGTGTTGATCGTTACCTGGGCCACCTCTCCGTCGGAGGTCGTGTAGGTGCGCCGCATCTGCAGCGCGGCCGTCCCTGCTTCCACGCCGAGGCCGTCGGCCAGTTCGGGCGATAGCAGGACGGCTGCGATCTCCTGGTGCAACTGGGCGACACTCACGCCGAAGAGATCCTCGATCAACGGAAAAATCGGGCCGGCATGGCGTTGCAGCAGCCTGCCGACCGCGGCGAAACTGCGGCTGATGTAGTACTCCGTTCGGCACATCGGCACCGATGCGCCGTCGGCTTGCCGGTAGCCGCGTACCGATAGCCACTGGGTGCCAACCTCGAGTCCGGTCCGAGCGGCGAGGTCGTCGTCGATCGTCACCATCGCGTTGGATTCGATCGTCAGCTGCGCGCCGGCCGCGAACGCGAGAAGGTCGTCGATCGACATCGCGTCCTGGGCATAGGAACTCGACGCCGGTCGGGGCACTACCCGGGTGCCCGCTCGCGGTCGAGACGCGACCAGGTTGTCCTCTCGCAGCCGGCGCAGCGCTTCGCGGACGGTGTAGCGGCTCACCGCGAAGCGCTCGCACAGTTGGTGTTCGGTCGGCAGCTGCGAGCCCACCGGATAAACCCCGTCGACGATCTCCTTACGCAGCGTGCGTGCGATCTGTAGATAGCGGTGGTCACCCGCGATGGCCTGGGGCATCAGCCGGCTTCCCGTGTCGGGCGCAGTGCCAGCACGCTGCCGTCGCCGTCGGCCGAGAGGTAGAGCGTCCCGTCGGCCGCGGCGGTGATCCCGGCGAATGGGCCCTGCGGTCCGGAGAACGGTGGCATGCCGCGCAGCGGCTTGGGCGTCACACCCGGCGGGGGGCCGACCGGCAGCCCGGATGCGATCGTCTGCCGCGCGTTGCTGGTCAGATCGAACGCGACCAGCTCCTTGGCGCCGGCATCGACGACGTAGAGCACACCGCCGTGGACCAGAATGCCCTGCGGGCGTTGGAGATCGGGGATGACGGTATCGATCCTCGACCCGTTCACCCTGACCACCCGTCCGGCTCCGGCCTCCGCGACCAGACACGCCCCGTCGGCATCGATCGCGACGCCGACCGGCTCACGCAGATCGCTCGCCAGCACTTCGAGTCCACCCGATTGCAGCGACAGCACCCGTCCGGTGCCCAACTCCGCAACGACCACGCCGCCGGGATACACGGCGACACCATAAAGCTGGTCGAAACCGTCTGCCAGTACCTCGGTTTCGCTCGCTTCCGGCCGGTAGCGGCTCACCTGGCCGCCGGAGGTCGTGACGACGAACTCGCCGGGTCCGCTCGCCGCAACGCCGCGCAGGAATCCGGGATAGCCGGGGCTGAACAGCATTCCCGCGGTGTGCAAGGACCCGTCGGGCAGTGCGACGTAGAAGTAGGTGCCGTCGGCGATGTAGAGCTGTCCGTCGTGGCCGACCGCCAGGTCCATCGGCCAGTTGAGTCCGCCCGCCAACACGGATCGTGCTGTGCCGTCTGGCGATATCTCGGTGATTTCGCCGGTGAAGTTGGATACGAACAGCTGCTCGCCGACGAAGGTGCAGTTGTCCAGCCCCGGATTCAACTGGGCGAGCAGACGTTGTTCGCCGCTGCGAGGATCGATGCGGAGCACCTGTCCGCTCGCCACCTGCGTCGAAACGATGTAGCCCTGCGCGTCGAACTTGACCGAGTCGGGCACACCGAGATCGCGTGCGACACAATGTGGCTCGCCGCCGTCGGGGTCGATGCGCCAGATTTCGTTGGCGCCCATCACCGGGAAGTACAGTAGGCCGTCCGGGCCGACCTCCATTGCGTTGGGTGAGGGCACGTTGTCCAGGAGCACCCGTGGCGGTCCGCCCGCCAGGTCGAATTGCAGCAGCCGTCCACCCTCACGGCATTCACCGATGAACAACCGGCCCTGATGGAAGGTGATGCCATTGGCTGCCGGCACGTCGTCGCGCAGGACCCGCGTTCGACCGCTCGTGTCGCGCACGCTGACCCGGCCGTCCATCACCTCGGTCGCGTACAGGTTGCCGCTGGCGTCGAACGCGACGTCGTCGGGCGCCACGATGTCGCCGCCCTTGGGGCTGACCGTCACCAGTTCGCCGGTGCGGTGATCCAGCGCGCTGATCTGACTGCCGGTCACCTGGGCGATGTAGATGCGACCGTCCGGGCCGGTGCGCAGACCATTGGCGCCGAACAGCCGACTGGGCGCGGTGACCCGTTCGAGCCCCCAGCCCTCCGCGACTTCGATGGGGTGTGGCCCGGAGTTCGAGGGGGCATACCGCGAGGGCTGCGTTGAGATGGCCCGTGAAATCGACATGCTCGCGCGACGTCCTTCCGTCAGCCGTTTGGGCTGGACGTTATCAACTCCTCTTAGTCCAGACAATAGCTGCGACCGTGTTCTGGGCCGACCTTGACAGCGAAGTCCACCGATCGGAATAGTGTTCTCCAAGGGGCAGAATGCAATATTTTGTCCGGACAAATGAAGCAATCGATCCTGTTGCGGACCTTTATGCGTTGGCAGCGGGCGAAAGCAGGTCATGGACGATCTTCTCGGGCTCGACGGTCGCATCGTGGTGGTCTCCGGCGCCGGCGGAGGCGGCATCGGCACGACGGTCACGGCCATGACCGCCCGGGCCGGGGCCACGGTCATTGCGGTGGGCCGGTCGAAGGAAAACCTCGACGAGCACATCGCTCCGCTGGCGGAGCAGGGGCTGGCCGTGGTGCCCGTCGCGGCCGATGCGTCCACCGACGAGGGCATCGCCGCGGTGATCGACCACGCGCGTCGTGCCGACGGCAGCTTGTACGGGCTGGTCAATGTCGCCGGCGGCGCGCAGCCGTCGACGTGGATGCCGTCGACCCGGGTGACGCGCGGCGACTGGCGCAAGATCTTCGCCGACAACCTCGAGACGGCATTCTTCATGAGCCAAGCCGTGGCAGGTGAACTCGTCGCGCAGCAACAGCGGGGCTCGATCGTGTCGATCTCCTCGATCAGCGGCATGAACACCGCGCCGTTTCACATCGCCTACGGAACAGCCAAGGCTGCGATCACGGCGATGACCCGCACGATGGCCCTCGAATTGGCACTGGCGGGGATTCGGGTCAATGCCGTGGCGCCCGGCGTCACCGAGACGGCGGCCTCGCGCACCTACGTCGACGAGGACCCCGAGCGGGACCGGCAGGCGATCGCGATGGGTCGCCGTGGGCGGCCCGAGGAACAGGCCGGCGCCATCCTCTTTCTGCTGTCGGAGATGTCCAGCTACATCACCGGCCAGACCCTGCTTGTCGACGGCGGACTGGACCTCAAGTGGAGCCATCTCGGTGCCGACCACACGTCGCTGTTCCTCAAAGACGAATCCTTTCGCGCGGCGATCAGGAGGATGTGATGACCGACCTAGCCAAAGGCGTGAATTCCGAAGTAGCCGAAGAACTCTCGAAACCGATGACGATCGGGGTCGAGGCATACATCTCGGAGGACTATGCCCGCGCCGAGCGCGACAAGCTGTGGCGCAAAGTCTGGCAGCAGGTCGGCCGCGTCGAGGAGCTGCCCGAGGTGGGCAGTTACCTGACCTACGACATTCTCGACGACTCGATCATCGTGGTGCGCACCGGCAAGAAGGAATTTCACGCCCACCACAACGTCTGCATGCACCGTGGCCGCCGGCTGATCGACACCCCCGAAGGCGCCAAGAACGCCTGCGCTCGAACCCGAAAGTCGTTCGTCTGCGGCTTCCACGGCTGGACCTACGGCCTCGACGGAGCCTGCACTCATATCCGCGAACAACAGGACTGGCAGGCTGCGCTCACGCCCGACAACACCCATCTTCGGCCGGTCAGGGTCGATACCTGGGGCGGCTGGTTGTGGATCAACATGGACCCCGACTGCGAACCACTGGCCGACTACCTGTTCCCCGCCGCGAAAATTCTCGAGCCGTTCGGCCTGGAGAACATGCGCTACAAATGGCGCAAGTGGCTGTCCTTCGACTGCAACTGGAAAGTCGCGCTGGAGGCCTTCAACGAGACCTACCACGTCTACACCACGCATCCCGAGTTCAATAAGTTCGGCGAATTCAAGGGCTGGGCGAAAGCGCAAGGCAAGCACAGCCACATCGGCTACGACGCCCCGGACGATCTCGCGGCGACCAAGTCCAAGATCCGCCTCGGAACCGGCGCCGATCCCCGTGTGTCAACCGCGGAGATGCAGATCTACACGATGGAGGAAACCAACACCTCCACCACCGAGACGCTGGTGAACGCCGCCAAACGGTTGGTCGACGAGCTGCCCGAGGGCACACCGGCCGACAAGGTTCTCGAGCACTGGCTGGCGTCCGCGCGCCGCGACGACGAGGCACGCGGCGTGATCTGGCCGACGATTCCGTCCGACATCCTCGGACAGGCGGGCACCGCGTGGCAGATCTTCCCGAACTTCCAGATCGGTCAGGGTCTGACGGTTGCGCTGTGCTACAGCGCCCGGCCGGACCCCAGCTACGACCCGAACAAGTGCATCTTCGAGGTGTCGGTGTTCGAACTCTTTCCCAAAGGCGAAGAGCCGCAAACGGAGTGGGAGCATACCCCGGCCGGTGACCCACGGTGGCGGTCAGTCTTGCCGCAGGACTTCTCCAACATGGCCGCCGTGCAGCAGGGCATGAAGTCCCTTGGCTTCCCGGGCACCAAGCCCAATCCCTATCGGGAGCGCAGCACCGTCAACCTCCATCACCAACTGTCGAAGTACATGGGTACCGGCGAACCGCAGGAGCTTTGAGATAGATGACCATGTTCGATAAATGCGGACCGACGCAGACGCCGGACGACATCGATATCGACGCGCTGCGAAAGAAGTATCTGCACGAGCGCGATAAGCGACTGCGCCCGGAGGGCTCGAAGCAGTACTTGGAACTCAAGGACGACTTTGCAGAATACGCCGAGGTCGACCCCCACACGCCGGTGACGCCGCGCGCGCCGATCGACGAGAACATCGACGTGGCCGTGCTCGGCGGCGGCATCACCGGGCTGCTGGCGGGCGCCTACCTCAAGAAAGCCGGCGTCGAAGACGTGCACATCATCGAGATGGGCGGGGACTTCGGCGGCGTCTGGTACTGGAATCGTTTCCCCGGCATCCAGTGCGACAACGACGCCTACTGCTATATCCCGATGCTGGAAGAACTCAACTACCTTCCGTCGAAGAAGTTCGCCGACGGCGCCGAGATCTATGAGCACTGCCGTCGCATCGCAAAGCATTTCGGGCTCTACGACGGCGCCATCCTCTCCACCCAGGTTCGCACGGCGCGCTGGGATGAGACGATCGAGCGCTGGCGGTTGAGCACCAACCGCGGTGACGACATTCGGGCCCGGTTCGTGGTGATGGCGCAGGGCTCGTTCAACCGCCCGAAGCTGCCCGGCATCCCCGGTATCAAGGATTTCAAGGGGCATACATTTCATTCCGCTCGCTGGGATTACGACTACACCGGTGGGGACTCCAGCGGCGGACTGCACAAGCTGCATGACAAGCGCGTGGCACTGGTGGGTACCGGTGCGACCGGCGTGCAGCTTGTTCCGCACCTGGGCCGAGACGCCCAGCACCTCTACGTCTTTCAGCGCACGCCCTCGTCGGTGGACCTGCGGGGTAACGAGCCGACGGACCCGCAGTGGGCGGCTTCCCTGCAGCCCGGCTGGCAGGAAGCACGCAAGCGCAACTTTCACCGCTGGTCACCGCTGGGGGAAGGTGTGGTGTTCGACGAGCCGGATATGGTGTGCGATTTCTGGACCGAACTGGGGCGCAACCTGACCGCGCGGGTCGCGGCCGTCGACGATCCCTCTTCACTGACCATCGAGCAGATCATGGCGATGCGTGAAGAAGAGGATTACAAGATGATGGAGCGGCTGCGGCGCCGCGTCGCGGAGGTGGTCGAGGACCCGGAGACCGCCGAAGCGCTCAAACCGTACTACCGGTTCATGTGCAAGCGGCCCTGCAGCAACGACGAATACCTGCCGACGTTCAATCGCCCGAACGTCACGCTGGTCGACGTGTCGGAATCCAAAGGCGTGGAAAGACTCACCGAGAACGGGATCGTCGCCAACGGCGTCGAGTACGAAGTCGACTGCGTCATCTTCGCCAGCGGTTTCGAGATCACCACGGACATCAGCCGTCGGTACGCGGTCGATGTGATCGAGGGCCGCGACGGCCTGTCGCTCTTCGATCACTGGCGCGATAGCTACAAGTCGCTCCATGGGATGACCAGCAAAGGCTTTCCCAACCAATTCTTCACCGGCTTCATTCAGGGCGGCGTGGCGGGAAACACCACCGCGATGCTCGAGCAACAGGCCGAACACATCGCCTACATAGTGTCTGAGGCGATGGCACGCGGTGCGACGACCGTCGAGCCGAGCCAGGAAGCCCAAGACAACTGGGTCAAGACGATCCGCGAAACCTCGATCGACAACACGGAATTCGCGGTGTCCTGCACGCCCGGCTATTACAACAACGAGGGCGGCGGTGGCGGCGAGGGCATCCGCTCGGCCATCGGCGATCCCTACATGCCGGGCTTCTACGCGTTCGACGACCTGCTCAAGGAATGGCGTGCAAAAGGCGACCTCGACGGCCTGGTCTTGGCGAACTTAGATGGCTGACTTGGGATCCTTGAACTTCAAGGGCAGGGTGGCGGTCGTCACCGGGGGTGGCCGAGGGCTCGGCCGCTCCTACGCCTTGCTGCTCGCGTCTCAGGGGGCGAAGGTTGTCGTCAACGATCCCGGGGGCGGCCTCACGGGTGACGGCACCGACGCCCGTCCGGCCGACGATGTGGTGCGTGAGATCGTCGCTGCCGGTGGTCAAGCCGTCGCCAGCACCGACTCGGTCGCCACCGCGGACGGCGGCAAGGCAATCATCGATTCGGCGCTCGATACGTACGGCCGCGTCGACATCCTGATTCACAACGCCGGCAACGTTCGTCCTGGCTCGCTGAAGGAAATGACTTACGAAGATTTCGACGCCGTGCTCGACGTGCACTTGCGCGGCGCATTTAACGTTGTGCGGCCGGCATTTCCGGTCATGTGCGAGGCCGGCTACGGGCGCATGGTGTTGACATCCTCGATCGGCGGCCTGTACGGAAACCGCGGCGTAGCCAACTACGCGGCAGCGAAGGCCGGCGTGATCGGGCTGTCCAACGTCGCCGCCGTCGAAGGTGCGGCCGAGGGCGTGACGTGCAACGTGATCGTGCCGGCCGCTGTGACCAGGATGGCCGAGGGTGTCGACACGTCGGCCTATCCGCCGATGGGCCCCGAGCTCGTCGCGCCCGTAGTGGGCTGGCTGGCACACGAATCCTGTTCGGTGAGCGGCGAATTGTTCATCGCGCTCGCGGGCCGGGTGGCGCGGGCGGTCATCGCCGAAAGCCCCGGCGTGTGTCGCCTATCGTGGACGGTCGACGATGTCGCCGAACATCTCGAAGCGATTCGAAATATCGAGGCTCCGTTGGTTTTTCCGGTACTGCCGGACGGTCACAACGAGCACATCCGCTATAGCTTCGAACTGGCTCGCCGATCCAGCGATCGGGGTGCACTCCATGGCTGACAGCGCAGGCAAGGGCCCGCTGGCCGGTGTGCGGGTAATCGACCTCACCGCAATGGTGATGGGACCGTATTGCACGCAGATCATGGCCGACATGGGCGCGGACGTGATCAAAGTCGAGCCCCCACAAGGAGATAACACCCGCTACATCTCAGTGGGTCCGGCGCTGGGCATGAGCGGGGTATTCGTCAACGTCAACCGGGGCAAGCGCAGCATCGTGCTGGACCTGCAAACCGATGCCGGAACGCGTGCGTTACGCGCTCTCGTTGAGAACGCCGACGTGTTCATCCACTCGATGCGCGCCAAGGCGATCGCCAAACTCGGCTTCAACTATGACGACGTCGCCGCGATCAATCCCGCGATCATCTACACCAATTGCTACGGGTACGGGCGACGCGGACCCGATCGCGACCGCCCCGCCTACGACGACACGATCCAGGCCGAATGCGGGCTGCCGGCGGTGCAACGGCAATTGACCGGCGAGGCCGATTACGTCGGCACCATCATGGCCGACAAGATTGCCGGGCTGACGGCACTGTACGCGACGACGATGGCGTTGTTTCACCGCGAACGCACCGGACAGGGGCAAGAAGTCGAGGTCGCGATGTTCGAAACCATGGCCTCGTTCATGCTCGTCGAACATGCCAACGGCGCCCTGTTCGACCCTCCCCTAGGCCCCGCGGTGTATCCGCGCACCGTGGCACCCAACCGTCGCCCGTACCGCACCAGCGACGGCTACATCGCGGCGTTGATCTACAACGACAAGCACTGGAACGCGTTCATGAAAGCCGTACAGCCACCATGGGCCAGCGACCTGTATTCGACGTTGGAACAACGCGCCGGTCAGATCGACACCGTGTACGGGCTCGTAGCCGAGACGATGAAAGAGCGTTCCACCGCGGAGTGGTTAGCGCTGCTGCGCCAACTCGAGATACCGGCAGCGCCCCTCAACACGCCCGGCGCGCTCTTCGACGATCCGCATCTCAACGCCGTCGGCATGTTCGAGACGGTGGACACCCCGCACGGGCCGGTGCGCTTCCCGGGCGTACCGACCTGGTTCTCGCAGACACCGGGTCGTGTTGCAGGGCCTGCGCCAGAGCTCGGCGCCCACACCGCCGAGGTCCTCGAAGAAATTGGCCCGAGCAGACACAAAATCAGTCGAAATACCAGGCCAGAGCGCGATTTTGCGTCTGCTCGCGAGGGAAAGGAACTCTAAAGTGGGTGTGCCTGTCTATAAGCGCATTCTCGACCTGTTCGAGGCCGAGGGCGTGAACACGCTGTTCGGTATCCCGGACCCGAACTTCGTGCACATGTTCGCCGAGGCCGACGCACGCGGGTGGTCGGTGGTCGCGCCGCATCACGAACTGAGCGCGGGATTCATGGCCGAGGCGGCGTCACGGATGACGGGTAAGCCCGGCCTGTGCATCGGCACGCTCGGTCCCGGCGTCGCCAACATCTCCGGCGCGATGATGTGTGCGCTCGTGGAGAACTCGCCGGTGATCTTCCTGGGCGGTCAGCGCGCCCGCATCACCGAGCGTCGTGTTCGGCGCGGACGCATCCAGTTCGTCCAGCAGGAAGGCCTTTTCACGCCATCAGTCAAGTACAGCAGCTCGATCGAGTACGCCGACCAGACCGATGAAATCATCCACGAGGCGATCCGCCGGGCCATGTCGGGCACACCCGGCCCCGCCTACATCGAGTACCCGTCGCACGTCATCCTCGAGGAGCTCGACGTGCCGGATCCGCTGCCACCCAACCGGTACCGGCTCGTCAACCAGACGGCGGGTGAGCGCGAGGTGGCCGAAGCGGCGAAGTTGATCCGCGCGGCCGAGAGCCCGATCCTGTTGGTAGGACACGGGGTCCACACGTCCCGCACCGGCGCGGCGGTCCGAGAGCTGGCCGACCTCATGCAGTGCCCGGTGATCCAGACTTCCGGCGGCACGTCGTTCATCGAAGGTCTCGAGGACCGCACTTTCGCATACGGATTCTCGCCGGCGGCCGTCGAGGCGGTGGTGAAGTCCGATCTGTGCGTCGCGCTCGGCACGGAGCTCGGCGAACCGAGCCACTACGGCAGGACCCGCCACTGGGCGGAGAACGACGCAAAGCGGAAATGGGTTCTGGTCGAGCAGGATCCGGTGGCCATCGGCGTCAACCGTCCCATTGACGTCCCCCTGGTCGGTGACCTTCGCGGTGTGGTACCTCAGCTGGTGGAAGCGCTCAGGGACAATCCGAGAAAGGCTTCGGCCGCTTCCAGGGCCGATCTCGACCGCTGGATCAAGGAGGACGCGGCGGAGCTGGCGCAGCTCGCCGAGAACGCGCCGACGGGCCGGACGCCGGTGCACCCTGCGCGGTTCGTCGTCGAGGCCACGAAAGCTTTCCCAAAGGACGGCATCATGGTCCGCGACGGCGGCGCGACCGTCATCTTCGGTTGGACCTATTCGCAGGCCAAGCCGCGCGACGTCATCTGGAACCAGAACTTCGGCCATCTCGGCACCGGCTTGCCGTACGCGGTCGGGGCATCGGTCGCCGAGGGTGGCAAGCGCCCGGTGATGCTGCTGACCAGTGATTCGGCATTCCTCTTTCACATTGCCGAGTTGGAAACCGCTGCGCGGCAGAACCTTCCGTTGGTATGCGTCGTGGGTGTCGACCACCAGTGGGGCCTCGAGGTGGGCGTCTACAAGCGCACCTTCGAGCAGCCGTCTCCGCAGCCCGGCGTGCACTGGAGCAAGGACGTCCGCCTCGACAAGGTCGCCGAGGGCTTCGGCTGCCACGGCGAGTACGTCGAGAAGGGGGACGAGATCGGCCCGGCGATCGCGCGGGCCTACGCTAGCGGCAAGACCGCCGTCGTGCACGTATGCATCGATCCGAAGGCCAACTCCGAGGAGATGCCCAAATACGACGAATTCCGCACTTGGTACGCCGAAGGCACCCAGTAGATAAGGAGAAGCCATGCGCGAATACCTGAAGTTCTACATCGACGGCAAATGGGTCGACCCGTTGCGGCCCAATAGCTTTGACGTTGAAAACCCGGCGACCGAGCAGGTGTCCGGGCAGATCTCGCTCGGCACGGCCGCCGACGTTGACGTGGCGGTCAGCGCCGCCCGACGCGCTTTCGCCAGCTGGTCGCAAACCAGTCGCGAACAGCGCCTCGATCTGCTGGAGGCGATCCTCGCCGAATACGGCAAGCGTGCGGGCGACCTCGCCGACGCGGTCACCGAGGAAATGGGTGCGCCGCCGTCGCTGGCGGCCGGCCCGCAGGTCCAACTCGGCATCGGTCACCTGGTGACGGCGATCGATGTGCTGAAGAACTTCCCATTCGAGGAGCAGCATGGGGCAACGCTGATCGCCAAGGAGCCGATCGGCGTGTGCGGGCTGATCACGCCATGGAACTGGCCGCTCAACCAGATCGCGGTCAAGGTGTACCCGGCGTTGGCGACGGGGTGCACGATGGTCCTAAAACCGTCTGAGGTGGCGCCGTTCTCGGCCTACATCTTCACCGAGATCCTTGATGCCGCGGGCGTTCCGGCAGGTGTCTATAACCTGGTCAACGGCGATGGCCCGGGCGTCGGCGCCGCGCTGGCGAGCCACCCCGACGTCGACATGGTGTCGTTCACCGGATCCACCCGCGCCGGTGTCCAGGTGGCCACGAATGCCGCCCCGACCGTGAAGCGGGTGACCCAGGAACTCGGTGGCAAGAGCCCCAACATCGTCCTCGACGACGCGGGTTTCGCCGACAGCGTCCGCGCCGGCGTGGTCAACATGATGCCGAATTCGGGGCAGAGCTGTAACGCGCCGTCGCGCATGCTGGTCCCGAATTCGCGTATGGCCGAGGCGATCGCCATCGCGCGGGAGACCGCCGAGCAGGTGAAGGTGGGCAATCCCGGCGATAAGACAGCGATCGGGCCGGTGGCGTCGAAGGCACAGTTCGACAAGGTCCAGGGCCTGATCCAGAAGGGCATCGACGAGGGCGCGACCGTCGTGGCCGGCGGCCCGGGTCGCCCGGCGGGGCTGGACAAGGGCTACTACGTCAAGCCGACCGTGTTCGCCAACGTCACCAACGACATGACGATTGCACGCGAGGAGATCTTCGGGCCGGTGCTGTGCGTCCTCGGCTACGACGACATCGATCAAGCCGTAGAGATCGCCAACGACACCGACTACGGCTTGGCCGGCTATGTCTCCGGGGCCGACGTCGATAAGGCGCGCGAGGTCGCCCGCAAGATCCGGGCCGGCTGGGTGACGATCAATCACGCCTTCGACATGAACGCGGCGTTCGGCGGCTATAAGCACAGCGGCAACGGTCGGGAGTGGAGCGAATTCGGCTTCCACGAGTACCTGGAAGTCAAGAGCACGCTTGGCTACGCGCCCGATAAGGCCGCCCAATAACCCTCTGACCCAAATCCGAACGCACCACAGCGGAAAACCGCTGCGTGTCCTCCACTGAATCCTGCGCGCCCGCCTCTAGGCTGGCTTGCTGAACTCAACAGGAGGGGCAGCGACGTATCGGCATCAACCATGGCGCCGGGCGAGATGGTAATTACGGCGCGCTGACAGCAAGCACCGAGCCGGGCGGGTCTCACCCCGCACCGGCTCGTCGTGCTCGGCGGACCCGGTGGGTCGCTCCCGTGCGCAGGGCCGGACGGCTGGCGATCTGGGATAAACCGGAGCGGCGCAGCGGGATTCCGGCACTCGATGGGTTACGCGCGATAGCCGTCGCGCTGGTGCTGGTCGGACATGGCGGCATCCCCGGAGTGGGCGGCGGATTCATCGGCGTCGACGTCTTCTTCGTGCTCAGCGGATTCCTGATCACCTCGCTGCTGCTGGACGAGCTGGGGCGCACCGGCCGTATTGAGCTGGCCGGCTTCTGGATTCGCCGTGCGCGCCGGCTGTTGCCGGCCCTGGTGTTGATGGTGCTCTCGGTGGCCGCTGCCCGCCAACTTCTTCCCGATCGGTCTCTCACCGGGCTGCGCGACGATGCGATCGCAGCGTTCGTGTGGATGGCGAATTGGCGGTTCGTCGACCAGAAGACCGACTACTTCACACAGGGCGCCCCGCCGTCGCCGTTGCAGCACACCTGGTCACTCGGGGTGGAGGAGCAGTACTACTTCGTGTGGCCGGTGCTGCTGATCGCGGTGACGCTGCTGTTGGCCGCGCGGGCGCGGCGCCGCTTAACCCGGGCCACCGTGGGCGGTGTCCGGTTCGCGACGTTCGTCATCGCCACCGTGGGGACCCTGGCTTCGGCCGCTGTCGCCATGGTGATGGTGTCCGACAACACCCGCGACCGCGTCTATTTCGGCACGGATACCCGCGCGCAGGCGCTGCTGACCGGCGCCGCGGCGGCGGCTCTGCTGGTTCGCGACTGGCCCTCACTGAACCGGGGCTGGTGTCTGATCCGGACCCGGTGGGCCCGGCGGGTCGCCCGTGTGCTGCCGCTCGCCGGCCTCGCGGGACTCGCGGCGGCGACCCATTACGCCACCGGCAGTAGCCGCGAATTCCGCCACGGTCTGCTCATCGGGGTCGCGATCGCGTCGGTCGCCGTGGTGGCGGCGGTGGCCCTGGAGCAGCGCGGGGCGGTCGCCCGCATCCTGGCTGCACCGCCCCTGGTGTGGCTAGGCACCATTTCCTACGGCGTCTATCTGTGGCACTGGCCAATCTTCCTGGTGCTCAACGGCGAACGCACCGGATGGACCGGGCTGCCACTGTTCGCCGCTCGGTGCGGGGCGACGGTGGCGCTGGCCGCGGCGTCCTGGTGGCTGATCGAGCAACCCATCCGGCGCTGGCGCCCGGCGCGGGTGCCGCTGTTGCCATTGGCGGCGGCGACGGTGGCCAGCGCCGCCGCGGTGACCCTGCTGGTGGTTCCGGTGGGGACCGGGCCCGGGCTGCGTGAAGTCGGCCTGCCGCCGGGAGTCTCGGCGGTCGCCGCGGTGTCGCCGTCCCCGCCGGGCGGCAGCCGCCCGGCCGGACCCCGCGATCCCAACCGGCCGTTCACCGTTTCCGTGTTCGGCGATTCGATCGGGTGGACGTGGATGCACTACCTGCCACCGACGCCGGGATTCGCGTTCCTCGACCACACCGTCATCGGCTGCAGCCTGGTGCGGGGCACGCCGTATCGGTACATCGGTCAAACCCTGGACCAGAAGCCGGAGTGCGACGGCTGGCCGATCAGATGGTCGACTCAGGTCGGCCAGGACCAGCCGGACGTGGCGCTGCTGATCATCGGCCGCTGGGAAACCGTCGACCGCGTCAACGAGGGGCAATGGACCCACATCGGTGATCCCACCTTCGACGCGTACCTCAACGGCGAGCTGGATCGAGCGCTGAACATCGTGAGTTCCACAGGCGTTCGAGTGGTGGTCGCCACCGTGCCATACAGCAGGGGCGGCGAAAAGCCGGACGGCCGACTGTATCCGGAGGACCAGCCCGACCGGGTCAATCTGTGGAACACCATGCTGCGCAAGACCGTCAGCCACCATCCGAACGTGCAAATCCTGGACCTGAACAAAAAGCTATGTCCGGACGGCGTTTACACCGCCAAGGTCGACGGCATCAAGGTGCGCAGCGACGGCGTGCACCTCACCCCCGAAGGCGTGAAGTGGTTGACGCCGTGGCTCGAAGAATCCCTGCGCTAGGCCCTAATTGCCGGTGCGACAGCTGATTTCCATGCTGTCGCTCTCCCGGACCTGGAAGTTGAAGCTGACGTAGCCGTTCTCGGGATTGCGCACCCGGTCCAGATACGGCTGCGTGTCCGCGGCGCTGGTGTTGTCAGCGACCACCAACGCCCCCGTCGACAGCCGCGGTTCGAGCAGCTCGATCACCGGCAGATACAGGTCCTTCCAACCGTCCAATAACACGAAGTCAACCGGTCCGTCCAGGCCGGCCAGCGTGGACAGCGCGTCTCCTTCGAGGATGGTGAGCACGTCGTCCAGGCCGGTCTGCGCGAACGTCTGCCGCGCGGCGGAGATCTTGGCGTCGTTGAGCTCGGTCGTCACCACCCGGCCGGCGCCGTTGTCGCGCACCGCCGAGGCCAGGTGGATGGCGGAGATGCCGAACGACATCCCGAACTCGACGACCGTCGCCGGACGGGTCGCGCGCACCAGGGCGTAGAGCAGTCGGCCGGCTTCGGGCGTGACGGGGATGTAGAACTCGCTCATCGCGTCGGCGCGCTCCTGCGCGGTCATCGGCCGGTCGAACTCGCCATGCCTCTGACGCAACAGCGACATCTGGTTCTGCGCTTCGGTGTACATGCGGTCGAGCACGGTCGCGACCTTCGGATCTCGCAGAGTGTTGGCCATGCTGTCGAGGGTAGGCGTCGGCGGCGGCCGACCGGCTGCGCCCGGGTGGAATCGACGACGACCTGCCGTAACGGTTGCGCCAATGAGTTTGACGGGCACTGGGCCGCGGTGTACAAATGGTTTCGCAAGCACCTCGGTAGGTGAGGCGTCTGCATGGACACAGGCCACTGACCCCGAACGTCGAGAGACGCCCCGGGTCAGGACAGCTCTTCCCGGACCCAAGGGTTGAGCCCAAGTGGCTTCTGGACGAAGTTCCGGATACGCCGTGCAGTGCCGAAGCTCCGGCGAGAGGGGTGCGATCGGCGGCACGTCGCCGCATTAGCTCCTCTCCCGTTCAGGTGACATGTGATGACACCCGCGTGTGTCGTGGCCGTGAGGAGGTGAGGGCGAGATGAGTCCAGGCGATAGTCCCTATCCGAAATCCGTCTTGTCCCGATCCGGTTCCGGCATTCCTTCCGCCGCTTGAGCTTTCGCGGGGCGTTCCGGTAGTTCGCCCGTCGACCCGCTCGCAAGCTGCCGTTCCTGCCCGGGCGTGCTGAGCTGAGCCGATCGGGCCTCCATAAAGGAGAAGATCATGGCTTTTGTTGTCACACAACGCGTTACCGGCCGGACCGGTGGGCGTGGGCGGGCGTTGCTGCGCTCGGCGCGGCTGCTGGCCACCAAGGTGCACGCGCGGACCGCCCTGACTCCCCAGGAGCGGGCCAACCTGTACGTGTCGCGGATGCCGATCGCGGTGGTCACGGCCTCGCTGGGTGGGCACCCTTCGACCGGCAGTCACCGGTGACGGGTCCCACGAGAACACCATGACCCCCGTCTCGTCTGAGGCCGTCGGCGCCGTCAACGCCGCTGCGCCAACGCATCCCGCTGTCGCCAACACCGGCGACATCGTGGGCGCGTTCGGCCGTATCCGGCGTGACGGCGCCGGTGCGTCCGGCGGCTGGCGGCGCCGTGTGCGCACGCTGCTGGTCATCAGCGGTCCCGGGCTGATCGTGATGGTGGGGGACAACGACGCGGGCGGTGTCGCGACCTACGCGCAGGCCGGGCAGAACTACGGCATGGTGCTGTTGTGGACGCTGGCGTTGCTGATTCCGGCGCTGTACGTGAACCAGGAGATGGTGCTTCGGCTCGGCGCGGTCACCCGAGTCGGGCACGCGCGGCTCATCTTCGAGCGCTTCGGCAAGTTCTGGGGTGCGTTCAGCGTCGGTGACCTGCTGATCCTGAATGCCCTGACGATCGTCACCGAATTCATCGGTGTCGCACTGGCGCTCGGGTTCCTGGGCTGCCCGAAGGTGATTGCGATCCCGGCCGCCGCCATCCTGCTGTTCGCGGTGGTGGCCGGGGGGTCGTTTCGCCGGTGGGAGGGGCTGATGTTCCTGCTGATCGCGGTGAACGTGCTGGTCATCCCAATGGTGCTGTTGGTGCATCCGACAGCGAAAGGGATTGCCGGCGGACTCATTCCGCGATTCGGGGGCGGGGTCAACTCCACCGTGCTGCTGTTGATCATCGCGATCGTGGGCACCACGGTTGCGCCCTGGCAACTGTTCTTCCAGCAGTCCAACGTGGTGGACAAGCGCATCACCGCCCGCTGGATCGCCTATGCCCGAGCCGATTTGGTGATCGGGATCGTCGTGGTCATGGCCGGTGCGACGGCCCTGATGGCCGTCGCAGCCTTCGGTCTGGCCGGCACGCCCGACGTCGGCCACTTCACCGACGCCGGCGCGGTGGCGGCCGGGTTGTCCAAGCACCTCGGCGGCACGGCCGGGACGCTGTTCGCGATTATCCTGCTCGACGCCTCGCTGATCGGCGCGAACGCCATCGGGTTGGCGACCACCTACGCCATCGGGGATGCGATGGGCAGGCGGCACTCGCTGCACTGGAAGGTCAGCGAGGCCCCGCTGTTCTACGGCGGCTACGCCCTGCTGCTCGCGGTGTCGGCGGCGGTGGCGTTCAGCCCCGACCACATCCTCGGTCTGGTGACCCAGGGCGTGCAGGCGCTCGCCGGTGTCCTGCTGCCCTCGGCGACCGTGTTTCTCGTGCTGTTGTGCAATGACCGGGCGGTGCTGGGCCCGTGGGCGAACAGCGTGCGGCAGAACATCGTCGCGTGGACCATCGTGTGGTCGCTGGTGCTGCTTTCGCTGGCGTTGACGGCGACGACGTTCTTTCCGGGGCTGTCTACGTCCACCATCGAGACCGGCCTCGCGGTCGGCGCGGCGATCGGCGTCATCGGCGGCGCGGTCGTCATCATTGCCGGCCGCCGGTATACCGAGCTGCGCGACGCGGAAGCCGTCGTGCGGACGCTCGGAGGTGGTCTCGACCCCGAGCAGGTCGACGAACTCGACGACATCCCGACGCTCACGCAAGCCGAACGTCGCGCCGTCCGCCGGCAGGACCGGATGAACTGGCAGACGCCCAGCCTCGCCGGCCTGCCGCGCCCGGCCATGTCGCCGATTCGCCGGGCGGGGCTGTTCACCCTGCGGGCTTACCTGGTGGTGGCGGTGGCACTGGTGGTCGTCAAGATCGTGCAGGCGGGCGTCGTGGGCCCGGCCGCGTCATTGTGAAACGTTCGGCAGCAGAACGATTTTGCCGCGAGTGTGCCGCTTCTCGAGTTCTTCGTAGGCGTCGGCGACCCGATCCAGCGGATAGGTGGCGGCGACCTCGAAATCGATGGTGCCGCTGACGATGAGGTCAGCCATCTCGGCCAGCACCTCCGGCGTCGACGCCTCGGCGCTGCCTTCGGTTTTGGCGCCGACTTCGCCGGCCTTCTGAAACGAGATGATGGTGTCGATTCGCTGGGGTACGACGCCGAGGTCGACGGCGAGTTGCACGTAGTCGGGGCCGAACAGATCGATGAACGCGTCGATACCGGTAGGTGCCGCCTCCTGCAGCCGGTCGGCCAGTCCGTCCCCATAGGGGATCGGGGTGGCGCCGTGGGCGCGCAGCCATTCGGCATTGCCCGGCCCGGCGATGCCGAGCACGCGGGCCTCGCGCAGGGCCAGCAGCTGCACGACGAGGCTGCCCACCCCGCCGGCGGCCGCCGAGACGGCGACCGTCTCACCCGGTTGCGGTGCCACCGCGCGGACAGCCGCGTACGCCGTCACGCCGACGACGTAGAGCGAACCCGCTACCTCCCAACTGAGTTGGGGCGGTTTGTGAATCAGCTGGCCGACCGGGACCGCGGCATGGGTCGCGTGGCTGGATCGGCGGAAGCTGAACCCCAAAACTTCGTCGCCGGCCGAGAATTCGGCGACCCGGGCACCTACCGCGGTCACGACTCCGGCGAGGTCGCTGCCCTCGCCGGACGGAAAGGTAGCGGGGAACATCTCATGCAATGCGCCGGTGCGGATGGCGGCCTCGCCGGGGTTGATCCCGGCGGCGCGTACCTCGACGACCACCTCGCCGGGCCCGGGGGTGGGCATGTCGACGTCGGCCACGTACAACACTTCGCGGCCCCCGTACCGGTCGAACCGCACGGCGCGCGCCGCCGCAGCCGCCATGTCGATCTCCTCCCGCCGCGGACCTGCCCTCCCCACGTCAGCATAGGCACGCAAAATGGGTACCCAGTGATCGTCGTGGGCGGTGATCTTCGAATGCGCCGCCAACGCAGGACGCGGAGGGAACGCCCATGGAGGTTGCTCGCATCGGTGTAGCCGGCCGGGCCGTCGCCGCCATCCTGGCGGGTGCGGCGCTCGCCAGCTGCGGTGGTAGCAACAATGCATCGCCGACGACCTCGCGTTCCGCCGCTCCCTCAACCAGTTCCAGCGTGGCCAGCCCGTCGCCGGGGCAACCCATGGATTCCAGCGCTCTACTGATCAAGCCCACCGACATGGGCGGGGATCTCACCGCACCGCAGCCACCGGTGCTGAACCCCAACAACGCGCCCGGGGTGGCGCAGTTGTTCGCGAGCGCCGACAACAGCCGTCGAATCGGTGACACCATCCTGATCGTCGCCGATCCGGCGACGGCGGCGGCTGGAATCGACAACACGAAGGCCAATTACGGCGGCAAAGTCAGCGGTACGTGGCAGCCGGTTGACGTCGGCTCCAACGGGACGATGATCTCCGGTACGTCGCCCGACAACTCCCAAGCGGTGACGGTGCTGCTGTTCAGCGAGGGCAGGGCGCTCGTCAACCTTGAATTCGACAGCGCGCCAGGCGATCCGATCGATCCGGCCGTGGCCACCGATATCGGGCGCAAGCAGGACGCCGCGATCAAGAAGGGCATGCCCGGCTAGTTCCCGCCGCGGTTACTCCGAGCGCCGGACGTTTGCCGGCGCGCGGCCGGCATCAGGCGACGACTTGGATGGGATCGCCGATATTCACCTGGTTGAAGTACCAGGCGGCGTTGTCGGGACTGAGGTTGATGCAGCCATGACTCACGTTGGCGTAGCCCTGGGAGTCAACCGACCAGGGTGCCGAGTGCACGTAGACACCGCTCCAGGTGACACGGACGGCGTACTGGGCGGTGATCTTGTATCCCTCAGGCGAACTCAGTGGGATGCCGATGGTCCGCGAATCCATGACGACGGAGCGCTGCTTCTCCAAAGCGGTGAAGTTGCCGATCGGCGTGGGCCTGCTGGGCTTGCCCATCGAGGCGGGCATGGTGCGCAGCACTTCGCCGTTTCGGCTGACGGTGAAGGTGTGCGCGGAGATGCTGGCGACACCGAGTAGCGCGTCACCGGTGTCGAATCCCGTCGTCAGGGCCTGGACACCGACAGAGACATGGGTGTGGGTGGGCCAATACTGGTTCGGCACCCACTGCACGATGTTGTTTTCGACCCACTCGAAGTGTCCGGGCGTATTGCTCGGCGAGGCGACGTGGATGGACCGCTCGGCGGCGGCTCGGTCGCTGACCGGCGCGGTGAACGTCACCACGACCGGGTGCGCCACGCCCACGGTCGCACCGTTAGCCGGCAAAACCGAGGCAACGACGGGGGCAGGTTCCGCTACCGGAATGGACGCGTGGCTGCGGCCGGTCGATCCGACCAGACCCATCGCCGTGATCGCGACCATAACAGACAGATAACGAACACCTCGACCCATAGCGCCCGCCCTTCGAGATGGTGCGATCAACACGACTGTATTCTACCGGCTGTACCCGCAGTGCCACTTTCAGCAAACATTGTCGGGTTCGCCGGCCACCACGATAAACGATCGGGTCCGCGATTGCGTTCGACCGTGTCGCCGATCGATCCCGTGCCGGTGACGGGGCGAGCGCTCAATCCCGCTGGGCACGTGCCGTTACCGCTGCCTCCGCGGCGGTTCCGCGGTAGCGCGGGCGCTTTGGCGAGGGGCGCGCCAACTGTCGATGGCCATCGGCCCGCCGGACTGGCTGGCGCGCCGCCGACACGCTAGCCTCAGCAAAATTCCGGAGGCCGAGGAGGTGCGGGTGTGCTCTTCCGTCAACTGGAGTACTTCGTCGCCGTCGCGCAGGAGCGCCACTTCGCGCGGGCGGCCGAGAAGTGCTTCGTGTCCCAACCCGCGCTGTCCGCCGCGATCGCCAAGCTGGAACGGGAACTGAACGTCACGCTGATCAATCGTGGGCACAGCTTCGAGGGCCTGACGCCCGAAGGGGAGCGGTTGGTGGTGTGGGCCAGGCGGATTCTCGCTGAGCACGACGCCTTCAAGGCCGAGGTGCATGCGGTGCGATCGGGCATCACCGGCATGCTGCGGCTGGGCACGGTGCCCACGGCCTCGACGACAGCCTCCCTGGTGCTCTCGGCGTTCTGCTCGGCACACCCGTTGGCGAAGGTGCACATCCTTTCCCGGCTGGCCGGCACCGAACTGTACCGGCGGCTGCGCGAATTCGAACTGGATGCCGCGATCGTGCACGCGGCGCGCGACGAGGCCCACGACGTGAACCTGGTGCCGCTGTATGAGGAGCACTACGTCCTGTTGTCACCCGCCGACATGTTGCCCTCCGCCGCCTCGACGATGACCTGGCCGGAGGCCGCCCAGCTGCCGCTGGCATTGCTCACGGCCGACATGCGGGACCGCCAGATCATCGACAAGGCCTTTGCCGACCACGCCATCGAAGTCGCCCCGCAGGTCGAAACCGACTCCGTCGCTTCGCTGTTCGCTCAGGTCGCCGCAGGAAACTGGGCATGCATCGTGCCGCACACCTGGTTGTGGACGTCGCCGCTGGGAGCAGGGGTCCGCGCGGTGGAGATGGTCGACCCGGTGGTCACGGCCGACATCGCGCTGGCCACCAATTCCGCCGGGCCCGGGTCGCCGATTGCCCGGGCGCTCGCCGCCTCCGCTGCGCAATTGTCGCTGAACGAGTTCTTCGACGCGCAGCTATCGCGAATCACGCACCGGCGCTGACCGCGAGGCCGCGCTGGTCGGGTTCAGGCTTGCCAGATGCCCGCTTTCCACCCCCGCCGCCGGGTCGAGCTCGCAGTCGATGATCGACGGCGTCCGGGAGCCGATCGATTCGGACAACGCCGACCGCAACTCCGACGGGGTGGTGACGTGATAACCCTTGCCGCCGAACGCTTCCGCGATCAACTCGTGATGCGCCCGCGCGTTCAGCACGGTGGGCGCCGGATCCGGGTCTTTTGCCGCCGTATTCGGCGCAATCTCGTCGCCGCGGTAAACGCCGCCATTGTTGAGAATGACCACGGTCACCGGAAGCCGGTAGCGGCAGATGGTCTCGATTTCCATGCCGCTGAAGCCGAATGCGCTGTCGCCCTCGATCGCGACCACGGGCTCGCCGGTTTCGACGGCGGCCGCGATGGCGTAGCCCATGCCGATGCCCATGACGCCCCAGGTTCCCGTGTCGAGCCGGTGCCGCGGCACCTCCATGCCGATGACGTTGCGGGCCAGGTCCAGCGCGTTGGCTCCCTCGTTGACGACATAAGCGCCCGGGTTCTCCTGCAGCACCGCACGAATCGCACCCAGCGCGTTGTAAAAGCGCATGGGGTGGGGATCTTCGGCCAGGCGCTCGCACATCTTGGCATCGTTGCGGGTGGTGCGGTCGGCCAGCTCCTTGATCCATTCCGCGGGCACCGTAACTGGGCGGGCGGCCAGGCCGTCGCGCAACGCCGACATCACCGAGCCGATGTCGCCGACCAGGGGCGCCACGATCCGCTGATTGCTGTCGAATTCCGACGGCGCGATATCAACCTGCACAAATTTGGCGTCGGCGGACCATTGCGGCGAGTCCCCATGGCCGAGTAACCAGTTCAGCCGCGCGCCGACCAGCAACACCACGTCGGCCCGCGCGACCGCGAGTGAGCGCGCGGCCGCCGCGGATTGCGGGTGGGAATCCGGCAGCAGCCCCTTGGCCATCGACATCGGCAGAAACGGAATGCCGCCGGCCTCGACGAACTCGCGAATCACGTTGTCGGCCTGGGCGTATGCCGCGCCCTTGCCGAGCACAATCAACGGTCGCTGCGCTTGCGCCAGCACCTGCAGCGCGCGCTCGACCGCTTCGGGTGCCGGCAGCTGCCGGGGCGCGGGGTCGACGATCCGCCAGACTGTGTCCGCGCCGGCTGCGGCATCCATGGCTTGCCCCAATACGTCACCGGGGATGTCGAGGTATACGCCGCCGGGACGGCCGGAGATCGCGGTGCGAATGGCACGCGCGACGCCGCGCCCGATGTCCTCGATCCGGTTGATCCGGTAGGCCGCCTTCGCGAACGGCCGTGCGGCGTTGAGCTGGTCGATGTCCTGGTAGTCACCGCGCTGCAGATCGACCAGCGCCCGATTGCTGGAGCCCGAGATCTGGATCATCGGGAAGCAGTTCGCGGTGGCGTTGGCGAGCGCCGGCAACCCATTGAGGAAACCGGGCCCGGATGTCGTGAGGCACACGCCCGGCCGGCGGGTCAGGAATCCCGCGGCGGCCGCGGCGTTGCCGGCCGAGGTCTCCTGCCGAAAGCCGATGTAGCGGATTCCGGACGCCTGCGCGACGCGGGCGAGGTCGGTGATCGGGATGCCGACGATCCCGTAAATGGTGTCCACGTCGTTGGCCTTGAGCGCCTCCACCACCAGGTGGAAGCCGTCGATAACTTCGGTCATGGTGGCGACTCCTCGTGTGGTCGGAGGTGAAGTAAAGCCTCGGCCCTTACTCTGACGCGGCCGCCCGGCGGGTGTCCAAGACCGACCCGCTATGCAGCGATTCATACCGTCTATCGGCGCTGGCCAGCCGGGTTCCGCGGTGTCGATAGCCAACGGTTATCGGTCGTGAGTGAATCGGTATTGGACGGGCGGCTAGGCCGCCCGGCATGGTTCGGGCAGATGCTTGTGACGACGAGGGAAGGGGAGCGCGGCGATGAGGTCTGGAGCGATGATCGGCGGCGATGTCTCGGGGTCGGCGGAGATGCCGGGCCCACGCATCGCCGATCTGGTCGAGGAGGCGGCAAGCCGGTCCCCGGAGGCGCCCGCGCTGGTGGTCACCTCCGATCGGATACCGGTCAGCTATCGCGATGTGCTCCGGCTGGTGGACGATCTTGCCGGTCAGCTGAAGCGGGGCGGCCTGCTGCCGGGCGACCGCGTCGCGCTGCGGTCGGCAAGCAACGCGGAATTCGTCGTCGGGCTGCTGGCGGCTTCGCGGGCCGACCTGGTCGCGGTGCCGCTGGATCCGGCCCTGCCGGTTGGCGAGCAGCGCGCCCGCAGCCAGGCCGTGGGGGCCCGGGCGGTACTCATCGACAATGACGCGCCTGACGACCAAGGGGAATCAGCCCCGCCGTGGTGGCCGCTGGCGGTGACGATCGGCGGTGCGGACCGCGCCCCAACGGTGCGCCTGGACGCGACTGCGGCTCCCGCGCAACTCGTTTCGACGCCGGAGGGGCTGCGTGACGAGGACGCGATGATCATGTTCACCGGCGGGACCACCGGGGTGCCGAAGATGGTCCCGTGGACCCGCGGCAACATCGCCGGCTCGGCGCGGGCCATCATCGCCGGATACGAGCTCGGTCCCCGCGACGCTACGGTGGCGGTGATGCCGCTCTACCACGGCCACGGGCTGCTCGCCGCGCTGCTGGCGACCCTGGTGTCCGGGGGCGCGGTGTTGCTCCCCGCGCGCGGACGGTTCTCCGCGCACACCTTCTGGGACGACATCGACGCCGTCCGCGCCACCTGGTACACGGCGGTCCCGACGATTCACCAGATCCTGTTGGAGCGGGCCAAAACCGACCAACCGAACAACGCCGTATTGCGGTTTATCCGCAGTTGCAGCGCCCCCCTCACCGCCGAAACGGCGCAGGCATTGCAGGACACGTTCTCGGCCCCGGTGGTGTGCGCCTTCGGCATGACCGAAGCCACCCACCAGGTGGCGACGACCGACATTGGTCACACCGAAAACCCCGCCGCCACACCCGGTCTCGTCGGACGCTCGACCGGGCCGGAGATTCGGATCGTCGGATCCGACGGCAGGCCAGTGCCCGCGGGGGAGGTCGGTGAGGTCTGGCTGCACGGACCCACCGTGGTTCGGGGCTACCTCGGTGACCCGGCGATCACCGCCGCCAACTTCACCGACGGGTGGCTGCGCACCGGTGACCTGGGAACGCTGTCGGCGGCCGGCGAACTGGTCATCTGCGGCCGGATCAAGGAACTCATCAACCGGGGCGGGGAGAAGATCTCCCCGGAACGCGTCGAGGGCGTGCTGGGCAGCCATCCCGACGTGCTGGAGGTGGCCGTTTTCGGGGTATCCGACAAGCTGTACGGCGAGACGGTGGCCGCGGTGATCGTTCCCCGGGGATCCGCCGCACCGACCGCGGACGAACTCGCGGCGTTCGGTCGCGAGCGGCTGGCCCCCTTCGAGGTGCCGGCCAGCTTCCAGCAGGCAGCGGAGCTACCGCACACCGCGAAAGGCTCGCTGGACCGCCGGGCCGTCACCCAGCAATTCGGTGGCGGGGGGTAACGACTTACACGGTGGCCTTCACCCGGGTGGCCGCGGCTTCGGGCATGGGTTCGTAGCGGGCGAACGTGCGGGTGAAGGACGCGGCCCCGTGGGCCAGTGAGCGCAAGTCGATCGCGTAGCGCGTCAACTCCACCTGCGGCACCTCGGCCTTGACCAACGTGCGTTCGTGGCCCGCGGTGTCGGTGCCGAGCACCCGGCCGCGACGACCCGACAGATCGCCCATCACCGCACCCACGAAGTTGTCGGGCACCAGTACCGAGATCTCGTCGATGGGCTCGAGCAGGCTCACCTTCGTCGCCGCGGCCGCCTCGCGCAGCGCCAGGGAGCCCGCCATCTGGAACGCGAAATCCGAGGAGTCGACGCTGTGCGCCTTGCCGTCGAGCAGCGTGACCCGAACGTCGACCACCGGGTAGCCGGCGTGCACCCCCTTTTCCATCTGCGCGCGCACGCCCTTCTCCACGCTTGGGATGAATTGCCGCGGCACCGCCCCGCCGACCACCTTGTCGAGGAACTCGAATCCGGAGCCCTCCGGCAGCGGCTCCACTTCGATGTCGCACACCGCGTATTGACCGTGCCCGCCGGACTGCTTGACGTGGCGGCCATGGCCTTTCGCCTTGCCGCCGAACGTTTCTCGCAGCGGTACCCGGAGTTCTACGGTGTCGACGGTGACGCCGTACCGGTTGGCCAGCGCGTCGAGAACGACGCCGGCGTGGGCTTCGCCCATGCACCACAACACGATCTGGTGGGTTTCCTGGTTCTGCTCGATCCGCAGCGTCGGGTCCTCGGCGGCCAGCCGCCCCAGCCCGACCGACAGCTTGTCCTCGTCGGTCTTGGCGTGCGCCTGGATCGCGACCGGCAGCAGGGGCTCGGGCATCGTCCACGGTTTCAGCACCAGCGGCTCCGCCTTGTCCGACAGGGTGTCGCCGGTCTCGGCCCGGCTCAGCTTGCCGATCGCGCAGATGTCACCCGCCACCACGGCCGGGGCGGGGCGCTGCTGCTTGCCGAGCGGGAACGCCAAGACTCCGACGCGTTCGTCTTCGTCGTGGTCGGGGTGCGTGCCGCCATGGGAATTGGAGCCGTTGACCGCCCCGAAGAACGACGCAAAATGGCCCGACACATGAACCGTCGTGTCGGGCCTGATGGTCCCGGAGAACACCCGGACCAGGCTGAGCCTTCCGACGTAGGGATCCGACGTCGTCTTCACCACCTCCGCGAGCAGGGGTGCGTTGGCGTCGCAGGTCAGCGTCGCGTGCGGAGCGCCCTGCGGCGTAAACACCTCCGGGAGTGGGTGTTCCATCGGCGACGGGAATCCGCGCGTCGCGACTTCCAGCAGTTCCAGGGTGCCGACGCCGGTGCTACTGCACACCGGGATCACCGGGAAGAACGACCCCCGGGCGACGGCCCGCTCCAGGTCCTCGATGAGCACCGCTTCGTCGATGGACTCACCGCCGAGGTAGCGATCCATCAGCGACTCGTCCTCAGATTCCTCGATGATGCCTTCGATGAGGGTCCCGCGCGCCTCCTCGATCCGGTCGGCGTCGGATGGATCGGACGGCTGTATGGTCCGCTTGCCGTCGGAGTATTGGTAGCGCGTCTGCGACAGCAACCCGATCAGGCCCTCGCAGGACGGCAGGCCGGTCGGCAGGTAGAGCGGTAACACCTTGTCGCCGAATGCGTTCTGCGCGGCGGCCAACGCCTCGGAGTAGTTGGCCCGGGTGTGGTCGAGCTTGGTGATCACCACGGCGCGGGGCATGCCGACCTGATCGCATTCCTGCCACAGCAATTTGGTGGGCTCGTCGACGCCCTCGTTGGCCGCGATCACGAACAGTGCGCAGTCCGCGGCGCGCAAGCCCGCCCGCAACTCGCCGACGAAATCGGCGTACCCGGGCGTGTCGACGAGGTTGATCTTGATGCCGTCGTGCGCCAGGGAGGCGACGGCAAGGCCGACGGACCGCTGTTGGCGGATCTCGGCGTCGTCGTAGTCACAGACTGTGCTGCCATCGGTGACGGAGCCCGCTCTTGTCAGCACCCCACCGGCGACCAACAGCGCCTCGACCAGGGTGGTCTTGCCGCCGCCCGAGGGCCCCACCAGGACGATGTTGCGCACATCGCCGGGACCGTTCGCGGTGGGAGCGGCCGCTGCGCCCTGGGAAGCATTCGCCTTGTCCGCCATGACGTTCCTCCAGTTCTCCCCGTCGCATCGCCGATGGGTGCGCCCTGCGCGGTGTGCCCTAGCTCACAGGGTCCATAAGCAACTTTTCCCCCAACCGCGGCCCAACACAAGGCCACGGGCCGGCCACAATCGCGTCGGCCCGATGGGAAGGGGAGCGCCGCGCGTCAGGCGTGCCAGCTCGACCACCGGCGGACCGCGATCGCGATCACCGGCCCGTCCAGCGGAACGGATTGATACTGAGGGTATTTGGTGCGCAGCAGCCGGTACGCGGACTCCATCACCGCCCCGTCCGTGTGGATGGTGGCGGCACCGTCGACCCGCACCCACCACAAACGGGTCCAATCCTCGGCGTAGTGGTCGACGAGCAGGCTCACCTGGGGCGTCTTTTCGATGTTGGCCAGCCGCCGCAGCCGCCGCGTCGTCTTGGGTTTCGCGTCGACGGCGGTGTAGATCACGTCGGGGGAGTCCAGAGCGACCGCGAATACCACCGGCACCAGGTGGGGGAGGCCGTCAGGCGTGATCGTGGCCAGTCGGGCCACCGGGGATCGGGTGAAGCTGGCCTTGGGGTCGAATTCGCCCACCGTGTCAGCCTAGGCGCCGGTCATCCAGGTTGGCGGGAAACCATTACGGCCGGTCTCCAACCTTGCCACTGCCATGAATAGCTACCTGCATTACGGTTATACAAACAGAATTGTGCCGCCCAGAACCGCACGGCCGGGACAGTTTGGTGTTTACCGCGACGCAGGAAGGTGACGGGATGAGCAAATCGCACCACCGCTCGGTCTGGTGGTCATGGCTGGTCAGCGTGCTGGCTGTGGTCGGCCTGGGCCTCGGTTTGGGCGGCGTGGTTCCGGCGGCTGCATCGCCATTCATCCAGCCACAGGCGCCTCTCGACCCGGCGGCATTGGTCGGCCAGGTGGGACCGCAAGTGGTCAACATCAGCACCAAGTTCGGCTACAACAACGCGGTGGGCGCCGGAACCGGCATCGTCATCGACCCCAACGGTGTCGTGCTGACCAACAACCACGTGATCTCCGGGGCGACGGATATCAGCGCGTTCGACGTCGGCAACGGGCAGACGTACGCCGTTGACGTGGTCGGTTATGACCGCACCCAGGACATCGCGGTGCTGCAACTCCGCGGCGGGGCCGGGCTTCCGACCGCCGCGATCGGCGGCGGGGTCACGGTGGGCGAGCCGGTCGTCGCCATGGGCAACGCCGGCGGGCAGGGCGGGACGCCGAGCGCGGTGTCCGGCAAGGTCGTCGCGCTCAACCAGAGCGTCTCGGCGACCGACACCCTGACCGGCGCCAACGAGTCGCTGGGCGGGCTGATCCAGGCCGACACGCCGATCAGGCCCGGTGACTCCGGCGGTCCGCTGGTCAACAACGCCGGGCAGGTGGTCGGCGTGAATGTGGCCGCCACCGACAATTACAAGATGTCGGGCGGCGGGCAGGGCTTCGCCATCCCGATCGGCCACGCGATGGGCGTGGCAGGGCAGATCAGGTCGGGTGCCGGCTCGAACACCGTGCACATCGGCCCGACCGCGTTCCTTGGTCTGGGCGTGACCGACAACGGCAACGGCGCGCGCGTCGAACGTGTGGTCACCTCCGGTCCCGCGGCGGCAGCCGGGATCTCGCCCGGTGACGTCATCACCGCTGTCGACAACGTCCCGATCAACGGCGCCACGTCGATGACGGAGGTGCTCGTGCCGCACCACCCGGGGGACACCATCGCGGTGCACTACCGCGATGCCGGGGGTGGCGACCGCACCACGAACGTGACGCTGGCGGACGGACCTCCGGCCTGACACCCGCGCCGATGATGCGTGACTGGCCGTCAATCCGGTTGGCGCCAGGCGTGTTTCGTCACATGTCGGCGGGCGTGATTCCGAATGTCGCGCCTCGGGTACCCGTGGCAGCGTGGATTTGATGAACGACGCAAGAGAAGCTGTCGAGCACCATCCCGCAGGGGGCAGCCACGTCCAGGACGGTGTCGTCGAGCACCCCGAGTCCGATGACTTCGACAACGCCGCCGCGCTACCCACCGACCGGACGTGGTTCAAGCACGCCGTTTTCTACGAGGTGCTGGTCCGGGCGTTCTTCGACGACAACGCGGACGGGTCGGGTGACCTGCGCGGACTCCTGGGGCGCCTGGACTACCTGCAGTGGCTGGGTATCGACTGCATCTGGCTGCCCCCCTTCTACGATTCGCCGCTCCGCGACGGCGGTTACGACATCCGGGACTTCTACAAGGTGCTGCCCGAGTTCGGCACGGTCGAGGACTTCGTCGCGCTGCTCAACGCCGCGCACGAGCGGGGCATCCGGGTCATCACCGACCTGGTCATGAACCACACCTCGGAGTCGCACCCCTGGTTCCAGGAGTCGCGGCACGATCCGGACGGCCCGTACGGCGACTTCTACGTGTGGAGTGACACCAGCGACAAGTACACCGACGCCCGGATCATCTTCGTGGACACGGAGGAGTCCAACTGGACCTTCGATCCGGTGCGCCGCCAGTTCTACTGGCACCGGTTCTTCTCCCACCAGCCGGATCTGAACTACGACAACCCGGCCGTGCAGGAGGCCATGATCGACGTTCTTCGCTTCTGGCTCGGGCTGGGCATCGACGGGTTCCGGCTGGACGCGGTGCCCTACCTGTTCGAGCGGGAGGGCACCAACTGCGAGAACCTGCCCGAGACACACGCCTTCCTCAAGCGTGTCCGCAAGGTCGTCGACGACGAATTCCCGGGCCGGGTGCTGCTCGCCGAGGCCAACCAGTGGCCCGCCGATGTCGTCGAGTACTTCGGCGACACCAGCACCGGCGGCGACGAATGCCACATGGCGTTCCACTTTCCGCTGATGCCGCGCATCTTCATGGCGGTTCGCCGGGAGTCGCGCATTCCGATCTCGGAGATTTTGGCGCAAACGCCGGAAATCCCCGACATCGCGCAATGGGGAATCTTCCTGCGCAACCATGACGAGTTGACGCTGGAGATGGTCACCGACGAAGAGCGCGACTACATGTACTCCGAGTACGCCAAGGATCCGCGGATGAAGGCGAACGTCGGAATCCGCCGCCGCCTGGCACCGCTACTGGACAACGACCGCAACCAGATCGAGCTGTTCACCGCACTGCTCCTGTCGCTGCCCGGCTCACCGGTCCTGTACTACGGCGACGAGATCGGCATGGGCGACGTCATCTGGTTGGGGGATCGCGACGGGGTGCGCACCCCGATGCAGTGGACACCGGACCGCAACGCCGGGTTCTCCAAGGCCAACCCGGGCCGGCTCTACCTGCCGGCCAGCCAGGACTCGGTCTACGGGTATCAGGCCGTCAACGTGGAGGCCCAACGCGACACCTCCACGTCGCTGCTCAACTTCACGCGCATGATGCTGACCGTGCGGCGCCGCCACGAGGCCTTCGCGATCGGCGTATTCGAGGAGCTGGGGGGCTCCAACCCGTCGGTGCTGGCGTTCGTGCGCCAGG
The DNA here is from genome assembly GCF_002102255.1 of Mycobacterium nebraskense. Lineage (GTDB taxonomy): Bacteria > Actinomycetota > Actinomycetes > Mycobacteriales > Mycobacteriaceae > Mycobacterium > Mycobacterium nebraskense. The sequence goes on along the minus strand of NZ_LQPH01000066.1, from coordinate 189,062 downwards.
CGCCCGACGACGGCGACACGGTGTTGTGCGTCAACAACCTGTCGCGGTTCCCGCAGCCGATCGAGCTGAATCTGCAGCACTGGAGCGGTTGCACGCCGGTGGAACTGACCGGGCACGTCCAATTTCCGCGGATCGGGCACCTGCCCTACCTGCTGACATTGCCGGGACACGGTTTCTACTGGTTCCAGCTGACCGCATGTGCGGAGGACGCATGACCGCGCCGGCGACGATGCAGTGGGGGTACGCCCCCACAAGTGGGAGGGACCCCCACCCGCTTGCGGGGGACGAAGCGATGGGGAGGAGCGGCGCAAATGACTGAGCCAGCCAAGTTGCCCTGGTCGGACTGGCTCCCACACCAACGGTGGTACGCCGGACGTAACCGGGAACTGACCTCCACCGAGGCCGCCGTGGTCGTCCCGCTCCAGGATGATCTCGACCTGGTGCTGGTCGACGCCCGATACGCCGACGGCTCGTCCGAGCGCTACCAGGTGATCGTGCGGTGGGATATCGCGCCGGTCTCCGAGTACAGCACCGTGGCCACCATCGGCGCCGCCGGCGACCGCACAGGTTTTGACGGCCTGTACGACACCGACGCGCCGCAGTTTCTGCTGTCCTTGATCGGCTCGTCGGCCGTTCGTGCGGCGTCCGGCACCGAAGTGAGGTTCGTCAAGGAACCCGACGTCGAGCTGCCGCTGGAGGCGCGGCCGCACGTCTCCGACGCCGAACAGAGCAACACCAGCGTGATCTTCGACCGCGACGCGATCTTCAAGGCGTTCCGCCGGGTCAGCAGCGGCATCAATCCGGATATCGAACTGAACCGGGTGCTGGGCCGGGCCGGTAACCCGCATGTGGCCCGGCTGCTCGGCACCTACGAGATTGCCGGCCCGGACGGCACGGCCGACACGGCCTGGCCGCTCGGCATGGTGACGGAGTTCGCGTCCAACGCCGCGGAAGGGTGGGCGATGGCCACCGCCAGCGTTCGCGACCTGTTCGCTGAGGGCGATCTGTACGCCTACGAAGTCGGCGGTGACTTCGCCGGTGAATCCTGCCGGCTCGGGGAGGCCGTGGCGTCCGTGCACGCCACCCTGGCCGAATCCCTCGGAACGGCGCAGTCGACTTTCCCGGTGGACACTGTGCTGGCGCGGCTGTCGTCGACCGTGGCGAAGGTGCCCGAGCTGCAGGAGTACGCGGCGACCATCGAGGAGCGCTTCTCCAAACTCACGGGCGGGGCGATCACCGTCCAGCGGGTGCACGGCGACCTGCACCTCGGTCAGGTGCTGCGCACGCCCGAAAGCTGGCTGCTGATCGACTTCGAGGGCGAACCGGGGCAGCCGCTCGATGAGCGCCGGGCGCCGGATTCACCGTTGCGGGACGTGGCCGGTGTGCTGCGGTCCTTCGAGTACGCCGCATACGGCGAGCTGGTGGACCAGGCGGCCGACAAGCAACTGGCCGCGCGCGCCCGGGAATGGGTCGAGCGCAACCGGACCGCGTTCTGCGAGGGCTACGCCGCCGCGTCGGGGGCCGACCCGCGCGATTCGGCCGAGCTGCTGGCCGCCTACGAACTCGACAAGGCCGTGTATGAGGCCGGCTACGAGGCGCGGCACCGGCCCGGTTGGCTGCCGATCCCGCTGCGCTCCATCGCCCGGCTCACCGCCTCATAGCAAATTCTGGTCTGCGAGTAACACGGGCGTCTGGAACCATGTCCGTGTGACAAAGGAGATCTTCGACAGCGAGGCCCGGTTGTCCTGGGTGCTGGCAGGGCTGGCCGGTGTCTTGGGGGCGACGGCTTTCACTCACTCCGCCGGATACTTCGTGACCTTCATGACCGGAAATGCCCAGCGCGCCGCGCTCGGATACTTCCGGGGCGATGTCGTGCTCTCCGTCAGCGCGGGACTGCTGATTGTGTGCTTCGTCGGCGGCGTGGTTGTCGCATCGGTGTGCCGACGGCATTTCTGGGTGGCGCACCCCCACGGGCCGACCGTGCTCACCACCTTCAGCCTGTTCGCCGCCACCGTGGTGGACGTCATCGACGAAGGATGGGAAGAGAATTTCCTTGATTTCGCGCCGATCACGTTGGTGGCCTTCGGCATTGGCTCTTTGAACACGTCATTCGTCAAGGACGGCGAGGTGTCGGTGCCCTTGAGTTATGTGACCGGAACGCTGGTCAAGATGGGCCAGGGCATCGAACGCCACATCGCCGGTGGAACGGTGGCCGACTGGCTGGGCTACTTTCTGCTGTTCTCCAGCTTTGTCGTGGGCGCCACGGTGGGAGGCTTGATCAGCTTGGCCGTCAACGGGACGTGGATGCTGGTGGTCGCTTCGGCTGTGTGCGCGTTGACAACCGGCTATACGTACTTTCACCAGGACCGCCGCGCCCTGCTGGACTAAACCCAAAGCATCGGCAGCAGCGCTGACCGGTGCGCTGCTGCCGATGCTGGCTTGGAGGGTTTCAGGCGGTCGGTTGCGCCGGTTGCGCCGGTTGGGCGGTGGTGTTGCTGGCCAGCAGCACCTGCTGGATGTCGGGCTTCATGGCGAGCAGCTGCTGGTTCCAGTAGGGCCACGAGTGTGTCCCGTTGGCCGGGAAGTTGAACGTGCCATTGCGTCCGCCCGCGGCCGCGTAGCTGTTCTGGAACTGCTGGTTGGTCCGCAGCGTGAGGCCTTCCAGGAACTTGGCCGGCATGTTGTCGCCGCCGAGGTCGCTGGGGGTCCCGTTGCCGCAGTAGACCCAGATCCGGGTGTTGTTGGCGACCAGCCGCGGAATCTGGAGCATCGGGTCGTTGCGCTTCCACGCCGGGTCAGTGGAGGGACCCCACATGCTGTTGGCGTTGTAGCCGCCCGAGTCGCTCATCGCCAGCCCGATCAGCGTCGGCCACCAGCCCTCGGACGGGTTGAGGAAGCCCGACAGTGAGGCGGCGTAAGGGAATTGCTGCGGGTAGTACGCGGCCAGGATCAGCGCGGAGCCGCCGGACATCGACAGGCCCACCGCCGCGTTGCCGGCCGGCGAGATCTGCTTGTTGGCCTGCAGCCACAGTGGCATTTCCTGGGTCAGGAACGTCTCCCACTTGTAGGTGTAGTTCTGACCGTTGCCCGACGACGGCTGGTACCAGTTGCTGTAGAAGCTGGACTGGCCGCCGACCGGCATCACCACCGACAGGCCGGATTGGTAGAACTCCTCGAAGGCCGGGGTGTTGATGTCCCAGCCGTTGTAGTCGTCCTGGGCGCGCAGACCGTCGAGCAGGTACACCGCGTGCGGTCCGCCACCTTCGAACTGGACCTTGATGTTGCGGCCCATCGACGGTGACGGCACCTCCAGGTATTCGACCGGAAGCCCCGGCTTCGAGAACGCCCCCGCGGTAGCCGAGCCACCGGCGGCAGTGATGAGGCCGGACATCAGGGCAGCCCCCACCGCCGCGACCGCCAGTTGCCGCGGCAGGGTTGCCGCGGCGCCACGCAACTTCCGCAACTCTTCGAAGAACTTCATAGCTCTCTACCCATCCCAACTTTCATCTGCCGTGTGCGGCGGTCGAATCCGTTCGCTGGGCAGTGAAACACGGGGGGAGGGCGCAAATCGCCTGTCAGGGCCGGAGCTTCACATCGCGGTTGGCTAACGATTGGGAGTCGGGCGGAAATCGTCACCGTTAGGTCACGATTGGCTATCGAAACGCGCGCTGGCCTACCCGGCCGGCAGCGCATCGGCTATGGCGTCGCGGTGTCCTAGGCGACGAGCCGGCGCAATAGCGTTGAGGCCGTGGCGATTCCGAGCGCCGCGGCCAGCACCAGCACGACGATGTCCATCGGATTGAAGGGCGTGCCGATGAGAAGTCCGCGTAATGCGTCGACCTCGTAACTGAGCGGGTTGACCCTGCTCAGCACGCGCAGCCACCCCGGCATCACGTCGACCGGGTACAACGCGTTGGAGGCGAAGAACAGCGGCATGGTGATGGCCTGGCCGATTCCCATCAGGCGATCGCGATTGCGCACCAGGCCGGCCAGTGTCATCGACAGGCAGGCGAAGAACGCGGCGCCGAGCATGACGACGGCCATCGCCGCCACAATGCGCAGGGGGTTGACCGTCAGGCCGACATTCATCAGATACGCCAACGCCATCACGCCGACCACCTGGGCGACCGACCGGACCCCGGCCGCGAACGCCTTGCCGGTTATCAGCGCCGAAGCGGGCGCCGGCGTCACCATCAGCTTGGCCAGGACTCCGGCGTCTCGATCCCAAATGATTTGTATCCCATAGAAAATGGAGATGAACAGCGCGGACTGGGCGATGATCCCCGGCGCCAGGAAGGCCAGGTACGACACCGATCCGGTCTGGATGACGTGCAGGTGGCTGAAGGTAGTCCCGAAGATCAACAGCCACAGCGCCGGCTGCACCATCCGGGTGACGAGTTCGGTCCTGTCGTGCTGCAGCTTCTGCATCTCGACGATCGCGAACGCGCCGATGCGGCTGAACACGGCGCCGACTCGTTGCCATCCTCTGGGTGCGCGGACCAAGGTGCCTGGCATGGCGCTATCAACCGACACGGCGCGCGACCTTTCTGGCAGAACGGATTTCGCGGAACGATCCCGCCGGCTCCGATGACGCCGCTTCCTCCTCCAAGCCCGAGGCCGCGTAGTGGCGGAACACGTCCTCTAGGGTCGCGTGCGGCGACACCGTCGACTTCAACTTGGCCGGAGTGCCCACCGCTCGCAACTCGCCGTGGTGCATCAGCGCGACGCGATCGCACAACGCGTCGGCCTCCTCCATGTAGTGGGTGGTCAGCAGCACGGTCATACCGAACTGCGCCTGCATCCTCTGCACCTGTGCCCAGACGCCATCGCGCGCGATCGGGTCCAGCCCGACGGTCGGTTCGTCGAGAACGAGCAGCGATGGGCGGTTCACCAGCGCCTGCGCCACCTCGAGGCGACGGACCATGCCGCCGGAATACGCCGCTGCCAGCCGGTCGGCCACGTCGAGCAGGTCCATCGCGGTCAGCGCCCGCTCGGCCCGGTCGGAACGCTCGGCCCGGGGCACACCGTAGAGCCGCGCGAACCACTCGACGTTCTGCCGGCCGGTCAGTGCGGGCTCGATCGAGAGTTGTTGCGGCACATAGCCGATATTGCTGCGGATGTCGGTGGTTTGGCGACGGGCATCCAGCCCGAAGACGCGCAGCTCGCCGTGCTGCACGGGGGCCAGCGTGGTGAGCATTCGGACCACGGTCGTCTTCCCGGCGCCATTCGGGCCGAGCAGGCCCATGGTTTCGCCGGGACGCACCTGCAACGCCACGTCGTTGACGGCGGTGAACTGGCCATACCGGTAGGTCAGGTGCCTCGCGTCGATCGCCAGCGGCAGTGATCCGCTCATGATCGTCGCTCCTGCAGTGTTTGGGTCATCGTCTCTATGACCTCCAATCCTCTTGTCAAAGCCTCGATTTGATCGTCGTCAAGCTCGGCGAGCACCTCCGCCAGGACCGCTCGCCGCGCGGCGCGAGACGCGTCGACGATCTGTTGGGCGGGTTCGGCGAGGTGTAGCCGGCCGACCCGGCGGTCCGTGTCGCCGACGGTCCGGATGAGCAATCCCCCGGACACCAGCTTCGAGACCAGGGTCGAGGCGGTGTTGGGGGCCAGCCCCAGCTCGGCGGCGGCGGTGTTGACCGAGATGCCGGGTTGCCGGTTCACCAGCCACAACAGCTCGGACTGCGACTCGGTCAGCCGGGACGAGTCGAAGCCGCGGCCGGCCGACCGTCGCAGTTGCCGGCGAAATCTGCCCACGACGCGGAACACCTCGGTGACCACATCGGTACTTGCCTTCACCCTTTCCATAATACCTCTGTAGCCGAGCTATCTATGTGAGGAAGCTGTGCAGAAGGTATGTACCCGCTACTTCAGGAGGCGATGCAGGACCACGTCTGCGAGGGCCCCGTCGTCGACATGGGCGGTCATGTAGGTGCAGGAGGGCTGCCGGCGGCGATCCGTCGGCGAGCCCGGGTTGAGTAGACGCAACCCGGTGTGGGTGGTGGTGTCCCAGGGGATGTGGCTGTGCCCGAACACCAGGACCTGGGTGTCGGGGTACAGCCGCGACATCCGGGCTTCGCGACCCGTCGTCGCGCCGGTCTCGTGCACGACCGTGAAACGCACACCCGCCAGGGTTACGTCCGCCCGTTCGGGCAGCCGCGCCCGCAAAGCGGGACCGTCGTTGTTTCCCCAGCAGGCCACCAGCCGGGCCGACCTGCTTTCGAGTTCGTCGAGCAATTCGGAGACCACCCAGTCGCCGGCGTGCACGACAACGTCGGCCGCATCCACCTCATCCCAAACCCGTGCGGGTAGGTCGCGGGCGCGTTTGGGGACGTGGGTATCGGAGATCAGCAGCAGCCGCACAGCCCCATCTTGCGCCCGCGGCTCACCTCGCCGTAGAAGCCGTGGCTTTTTCAGGCTTGGTGGTTGGCGCGTCGGCCTCCTCGCCCAGCAGAAGAGAACGAACGAGGCGACGCGGCCCGAAGGGCCGCAGCATGGAGCTGGCCGGGCGGGGCCGCACGCGCAGCGGCCACCAGAACCAACGCCCCAGCAGCGCCGCGATCGACGGCGTCATCAACGAGCGCACAATCAACGTGTCGAACAGCAGGCCAAGGCCAATCGTGCTGCCGGCCTGGCCGATCGAGCGCAGGTCGCTGGCAACCATCGACATCATCGTGAACGCGAAGACCAGGCCCGCCGCCGTGACGACGCCGCCGGTCTCACCCATCGAGCGGATGATGCCGGTCCGCAGCCCCGCGCCGATCTCCTCCTGGAACCGCGACACCAGCAGCAGGTTGTAGTCGGATCCGACGGCCAGCAGGATGATCAACCCGAACACCGGCGCGATCCAGTTCAAGTCCAGGCCCAAGAGGTGTTGCCACACCAGCACCGAGAGCCCGAAGGCGGCACCCAGCGACAGCAGCACCGTGCCGACGATCACCATGGATGCGACGAGCGCACGCGTGATGATCACCATCACGACGAAGATCAGCGTCAGCGCCGCGAGTCCCACGATCAGCAGGTCATAATGCGAGCCCGACTGGATGTCGCGATAGATCGCCGCCGTCCCGGCGAGGTAGAACTTGGCGCCGGTCAGGGTCGTCCCCTTCACCGCTTGATGCGCGGCCGCCAGTTCCGGCAAGACCGCGGAAATGCCCGCCGGCGTGGCCGGGTCCGCATCGTGGGTGATGATAAAGCGCGCGGCCTTGCCGTCCGGCGACAGGAACAGCTTCAGGCCACGCTGAAAGTCGGGATTCTGGAACGCCTCCGGCGGCAGGTAGAAGTAGTCGCCACTCCGTGAAGCGTCGAACGCCTGACCCATCGCGCTCGCCGTATCGGTCATCTGCGCCATTTGGGTGACCAGACCGGAGAAGCTGCTGTGCATCGTGAGCAGAGTCCCCTGCATCGACTTGGCGACGGCGATGATCGGCGGGAACTCGGCGAGCATCTGAGGCATTATCGCGTCAACGTTGTTCACATCTTTGATCAGCGTGCTCATGTTCTCGCTGAACTTGTCCACACCGTCGATCGCCTCGAACACCGACCTCGAAGCCCAGCACACCGGGATGTTGAAACAGTGTGGTTCCCAATACAGATAGCTGCGGAACGGCCGCGCGAAATCATCGAAATCCGCCAGGTGGTCGCGCATCTCGTCCAGGGTGGCCTGCATCTCGTGCATGTCGCCGACCATGTGATGAGTCGCGCCGCTCATCTGCCCGAGCAAGCCCTGCATCCGCTGCATCGAGATGATCATGGCGCCGAGATCGTCGCTCATCTTGAGCATGTCGTCCGTGCGATCCCTCATGAATTGCAGGTTCTGCTGGATCGGGATCGATTGCGCACTGATCTGGAACGGTATGGAAGTGTGCTCAATCGGCCCACCCAACGGCCGGGTGATGCTCTGCACCATCGCGATTCCGGGCGAACGAAAGACCTCTTTGGCTAGCCGGTCCAGGATGATCATGTCGCCGCTGTTCCGCATGTCGTGATCGCTTTCGATCATCAGGATGTCGGGATTCATTGTGGCGGCACTGAAATGGCGCTCCGCGGCCGCATATCCGACATTCGACGGCAGGTTTCCGGGGATGTAATAGCGGTCGTTGTAGCTCACCTTCATGCTCGGCACCATGAGGATGCCGACCAGGGCGATGACCAGCGAGGCCGCAAACACCGCACCCGGCCAACGCACCGTAGCGGTGCCGACGCGCCGCCACCCACGCGTCTTGATCATCCGCCTCGGGTCGAGCAAACCGAACCGGCTGGCCACCGCGACAACGGCAGGTGCCGCGGTCATCGCTCCCGCGACGACGACAAGCAGCCCCAAAGCGGACGGAATGCCCAGTGCCTTGAAATACGACAGTCGCGCCAGGTGGAGGCAGAAGGTAGCCCCGGCGATGGTCAACCCCGAGCCCAAGATGATGTGAGAGGTCCCACGGAACATCGTGTACCAGGCCGTTTCTCGATCCTGACCCGCCTGACGAGCCTCCTGGTAGCGACCGATGAGAAAGATCGCGTAATCGGTTCCCGCCGCAATGGCCAGGGACGACAGCATGGCGACGACGAACGTAGAAAATCCCAACAGCTCGTTGTTTCCGAGCAGCGCGACCAACCCTCTGGCCGTGCCCATCTCGAAACCGACCATGACGAGCACCAGGAGCACCGTGCTGATGGAACGGTAGGCGATGAAAAGCATGATCATGATGACCACACCCGTCACGCCCATCATCTTGAACATGCTCTTATCGGCGGCTTCGTTCATGTCCGTCGTCAACGGTGCCGGGCCGGTGACGTAGACCTTGAGCCCTTGGGGCGGCGCTGACTTGTCGACGACCTTCCGTATCGCGTCGACGGATTCGTTGCCTTCGGTGCTGCCCTGATTGCCGGCCAGGTTGAGTTGGACGTAGGCGGCTTTGCCGTCGCGGCTCTGAACGCCGGCGGCGGTGAGTGGATCTCCCCACACGTTCTGGACGTGCTGCACGTGCTTGGGATCGGCCTGCAGCTTCTTCACCAAGCCGTCGTAGTAACGATGGGCCTCGTCGCCGAGTGGTTGATTGCTCTCAAGGACAATCATCGCGATGCTGTCGGAGTCCGACTCGTGGAAGGTTGCGCCGATGCGTTTGGCGGCGATCATCGCCGGCGCATCTTGAGGAGACATTGTCACCGCGTGGTTGCGTGCGACCGACTCGATCGGCGGCACAAGCACATTCAGGGCGACGGTCAGTAGGAGCCATCCGATGATGATGGGCCAGGCAAACCTGCGGACGAACCGCATGAATTTCGGACGGACGTCGTTATCGGTGTTCATGCGGCCTTCACCAAACACGAAGTCTGCGCGTGCCGCCCAGCCGTGGATCGCTCGTCCTTGACCACGCCATTGACGGTGATGCGGCACCCGATGTCGTCGCTGTTGCCTTGTGCCACCAGGCTGGCGATCACGGCGGGCACCGTTGTGGTGACCGTGAAGGTCCACGGCAGCGTCGTGAAGTCCACCTGTTCCGGCTGCGCGTTCTTGTCGAGGTAGCTCACGCTTCCTGTTGTGCCGCTAGGGCCGTAAACCTCGTAGGTCACCCGCTTGATGTGCGAGGGTTCGAGTGGTTCGGCGCTGCTGCCCGTCGCGGTAAAGATGGCGTCGGAGCCGAAAACACCGCGCAACCGCTCGACGGTAATGCCACCGAGCACGACCGCCACCACGACCACGAACGGCACCCAAGCCCGTTTGAGAAACGTGGACACTGACGTTTCCTTTCACTCGCGACCTGGTCTTCTGGTACGGAGTCTCAGCCCGCATCGCCGCAGCCAATAGGGCCATTTGGCCCGCACCTGAGGGTCAGCAGGCACACGCCGCACGTGACCGCGGGACTGGGGACCCGCGAACCGTCGCTTACTCCGCGGATCAAGTTATACCATACCCCCTGGGGTATCAAGCCGCGGGCATACCATACCCCGCCGGGTATGGTATGAAGGAATCATGGCAAACGAAGTTCGCGGCGGTTCGCCGCTTCAAGCCGGCGTCGCCAGCCACGATCCCGGCGACATGGACGCCGTCCTCGCCCGGTTGCGACGAGCGCACGGTCAGCTCGGAGGCGTCATCGCGATGATCGAACAGGGGCGCAGCTGTAAAGACGTCGTTACCCAGCTTGCCGCGGTGTCGCGGGCGCTGGATCGCGCCGGCTTCAAGATCATCGCCTCGGGGCTGCGCGACTGCATCACCCGGCCGGAGGCCAGTCCCGCTGACGGGCCGGCCATGTCGATCGATGAGCTGGAAAAACTGTTCCTAAGCCTGGCCTGACGGCCGGCGCCTACGAAAGGGAAGAGCAATGGACCCCGCCGACAGTGGTCGAGCTGGATCGAAGGTGACCCTGTGGTTGGACCCGGTGTGTCCGTTCTCGTGGAACACCGCACGCTGGCTGCGCGCGGTCGCCGAAAAGACCGGCATGGCCCTCGATTGGCAGCTGATGAGTTTGGCGGTGCTCAACGCGGGGCGCGAACTCCCGCCCCCTCAGCAGGCACGCATGCGCGACTCGCAACAAGTGGGCCGGCTGATGGCCGCCATCGCGCGGGAACAGGGCGCCGCCGGGTGGACCGACGCGTACTTCGCCTTCGGTGAGCGGTACTTCGACCGCTCCGAAACCCTCGACGCCGGTCTCGTCGCCCACGTCTTGGCCACGGTGGGCGCGCGCGACACCACCGCTGAGGCCATTGCAGACGAATCCGTGGATGAACTCGTGCGGCAGGCGCACCAGGCCGGACAGGATGCGCTCGGTGAAACCGGGGGCAGCCCGATTGTGCGGATCGACGGGCATGCGTTCTTCGGGCCGGTCCTGACCGCGGTACCCGATCCGGAGGCCTCGATCGCACTGTTCGAAGCGGTCACGACTCTGGCCGCGGTTCCCCAGTTCGCCCAGCTGCAACGACCGCGCACAGCGGCCTAGCGCCGGGCATTTAGCTCGTTGGACACTGAAAGAGGAGGAAAGAAATGACATCAGGATTGAGCACGACGTTGCACACCTCGTTCGAGGAAGCGGTGAAACGGACCACCGAAGCTCTGGCTGAACAGGGTTTCGGCGTGCTGACCACGATCGACGTCAAGGCCACGCTGAAGAAAAAGCTCGGGGAGGACATGGAGGACTACCTCATCCTGGGCGCCTGCAACCCGACTTTGGCGCATCGCGCCCTGGGCATCCACCGCCAGATCGGCCAATTACTACCGTGCAACGTGGTGGTGCGAGCCGACCCTGATGGCTCGGGCGATGCGGTTCTCGTCGAGGCGATGGATCCACAGCTGATGGTCAAGGTGACCGGCGAGCAGGGGGCCTTGCAGGATGTCGCGGACCAGGCCACCGCCAAACTGCAAGCCGCGATCGGCGCGCTCGGATAGCTGACTCCTGCCGGCCCGGGTTGTCAGCCTTGCCGGCTGCGCGCTTCGGCACCCGTTTCCCCGGCATCGAACGTGTCGTCGGAGCCGGCCGCTCCGACATACGAGCCGTCGGTCTCACCGGCGGCGGCGCGGGAGCGGGATTCGTGCGTTTCGGGTTCGACGTCTGACTCGGCTTTGTGGCCCTTACCTTCTGGCATGTTTTCCTTCCATGCAGTTCGCAGCGTTCAGGTAGGGATTCCCATGCTCGTCGCCGTGAAACCCGCTCGCCGCGAAGCTCCCGCACTCACCGGCGACTAGCCCCACGGAACCGCTTGGGCCGGATGGCGATGCCCGATGCCTTCGGCGCTATTGTTACCAGCCGAAGCCAAGGAGAAACCTCAATGCGCACCTTCGAATCAGTAGCCGACCTCGCGGCCGCCACCGGCCAAACCATCGGGCACAGCGACTGGGTGACCATCACCCAGGAAGACGTCAACCTGTTCGCCGACGCGACCGGCGATCACCAGTGGATCCACGTCGACCCGGAACGCGCGGCCGCCGGTCCGTTCGGCGGGACGATCGCCCACGGTTTCATGACCCTGGCACTGCTGCCGCGCCTGCAGCACCAGATCTACACCGTCAACGGCATCAAGCTCGCAATCAACTACGGCCTCAACAAGGTTCGCTTCCCCGCTCCGGTTCCGGTCGGCTCCCGGGTGCGTGCGCAGACGTCGCTGGTCAGCGTCGACGACGTCGGAAACGGTGCCGTGCAGGCGACCATGTCGACGACCGTCGAGATCGAAGGGTCGCCCAAGCCGGCCTGTGTGGCCGAGAGCATCGTCCGCTACATTTCGTAGCCTGACGGCCCGCGAGACTTAAACCACGGCGACGCTTTTCGGCGTGTCGTGTGCATGGTTTCAGTGTCTTGGCGGCGGAGCGGGTCAGAATTCCGCGACGGAATGCTCGAGCCGCTCGGCCAGTCGCGCCTGCGCCTCCGCGCGCCGGGTGGGTATGTGCGCGGACGGGAATGGCGTTGTCACCGCCTGATATTCGCGTAAGGTGCGGCGGGCCACCGTCATCTTGTGCAGTTCGGTGGCGCCGTCGGCAATGCCCAGTGACTCGGCGGCCACCATCATTTTGACGAACGGCATCTCGTCGGAGACGCCGAGCGCGCCGTGCAGGTGCATTGCCCGTTGCGCGACATCATGCAGCACCTGCGGCATAGCGACCTTCACCGCCGCGATGTCGCGACGCACTTTCTGGTAGTCGTGGTGCTTGTCGATCAACCACGCCGTGCGGAGCACGAGGAGCCGGAATTGCTCGATCTGGATCCAGCTGTCGGCGATCTTCTCCTGCGTCATCTGGAAGTCGGACAGATGGCCGTGCCGGGTCCTGCGAGACACCGCCCGCTCGCACATCATGTCGAATGCCTTGCGCGCCAACGCGATCGTGCGCATCGCATGGTGGATGCGGCCGCCGCCGAGTCGGGTCTGCGCGATCATGAACGCCTGACCCTCGCCGCCGAGGACGTGATCGGCCGGTACCCGCACGTCGTTGTAGCGGACGTAGCCGTGCGAGCCATGCTTTCCCGACTCGCCTCCCACCCCGACGTTGCGGATGATCTCGATGCCCGGCGTCTCGCCCGGAACGATGAACAGCGACATCTTGTCGTACGTACGAGCGTCGGGTTTCGTTACCGCCATCACGATGAAAAACGACGCGTGCTTGGCGTTACTGGAAAACCACTTTTCGCCGTTGATGACCCAGTCGTCGCCGTCGCGGGTCGCGCCCGTCACGAACATCCCGGGATCGGAACCGCCCTGCGGTTCGGTCATCGAATAGCACGAGGTGATCTCGCCGTCGAGCAGCGGCTGCAGGTAGCGGGCCTTCTGTTCGTCGGTGCCGAACAGCGCGAGAATCTCGGCGTTGCCCGAGTCGGGCGCCTGGCAGCCGAACACCGACGGTGCCCAGCGCGAGCGGCCGAGGATCTCGTTGAGCAGCGCGAGCTTGACCTGACCGAAGCCCTGGCCGCCGAGCTCCGGCCGCAGGTGCGCGGCCCACAGCCCCTGGTCCTTCACCTGCTGCTGCAACGGCCGCAGGATCGCCATCATCTCGGCGTTCTTCTTGTCATAGGGGTCGAGGGCGACCAGATCGAGCGGTTCGAGCTCGTCGGCCATGAACTTTTCGACCCAGTCGAGCTTTGCCTGGTACTCCGGGTCTGTTTCGAAATCCCACACGGTGGCCACCCGTTCCCCGGCGCAGCGTTGCGCCGGACTCGTCGATGAAGCCACCTCATCGTAGATGGCCGCGGCGGAGGTTCAGTCGTCGCTGCGGGTATCGATGACGCGCTGCGCGATGTCGATGAGCTTGACCTGACTCTCCTGGGACAGCCGGCGCAGCAGGTCGAACGCTCGCACGTCGTGCGTCACGCGGCCACCTTTCGGCGGCGCCTGAGGGCCGGCGGTCCAGAAGTTGCTTCCGCCGTCTGCATTCGAACTAGTGCAACTTCGGCAAGACGTTGGTGCGGTAGAACTCGATTGCCGTCAGCGGATTGCTTTGGGGGAAATGCAGAAACGGCACGGCGCCGGCGTCCAGGACCGCTTGCACTGCCTTGATGTGCGGCGCGGGGTCGGTGCCCACGGTCCAATTGGCCAGCACCTTGTCGATGGGATTGATCTGTGCGGCGCGCTGGATTTCGACCGGGTTCGGCTGGTCGACCGCGCCGGCGGTGAAGCGCCACAAGCCGGCGGCGGTGGCGGCTTCGGCATTGTCGCCGACGACCGCGAACAACTCGGCGCGCTTGCCCAGGCTGCCCGGGTCGCGGCCGGCGACCCGCGCGCCGGCGTTGAATGCGGCCAGCAGCGTGGGGTTCGTGACATCCCGGGATTGACCGATCCACCCGTCACCGTATTGGCCGGCCATTGTCGCGCTCTTGGGTCCGCTGGCCGCCACGAAGATCGGCGGCGGCGCGGACGGCGCGTCGTAGAGTTTCAACGCGTTGGTCTGAAAGTAGCGGCCGGCGAACGAGGTTCGCGATCCGCTCCACAACTGGCGGATCAGGCTGATGGCCTCGATCAGGCGATCGTGGCGCTCGGTGTACTTGCCGAACGCGTTGGTGGCCGCCTGTTCGTTGAGCCGTTCTCCGGTGCCGACACCCAGAAACACCCGTCCGGGGCTGAGGATCGCCAGCGAGGCAAAGGCCTGTGCCACCACGGCCGGGTGATACCGGTAGGTGGGGCAGGTCACCCCGGTGCCGAACGTGATCCGGCTGGTGGCGTTGCCCACTAGTGCCAGGGTCAGCCAGGGGAACATCGAATGGCCCTCGTTGTCCTGCCACGGCTGGATGTGGTCGCTGGCCCAGACGTATTGAAAGCCCGCCTGTTCGGCCGCCTGCGCGTGTGCCACCAGCTGGTCGGTGCGGAACTGCTCGTGCGAGAGCACGACACCCACTCCCTTGGCCGCGGGCGGGGGCGGGGCAGTGGGTGTGGTGTGGTCGGTCGACCGCGAACAACCGGCGGGAAGTCCGGCGGTGCCGAGCATGCCCGCACCGGCGGCCATCCGCCCGAATGCGCGACGCGAAACGCCGGTCACCGACGTAAAGTTACCCCTCCGCTCCGGCGATGACACCCAAGACGTGGGTCACCCGCTAGCCTGACTCGGGTGACTCCCCAGACCCGTCCGGCGCGGAAGGCTGATCTCCGTGAGCTGTCGCGCACGCTGGGCCGGGCCTTCCACGACGACCCGGTGACGACCTGGCTGCTGCCCGATGAGAGGGCAAGGACCGCGCACCTGCACCGGTTGTTCGCGACGATGACACGCCACCATCATCTGGGATGCGGCGGAGTCGAGGTGGCCTGCGACGGCCCGGGCATCGGGGCGGCGGCCCTGTGGGATCCGCCCAATCAGTGGCGCGAGACACGCCTGGGTGAACTGGCGATGATCCCGACGTTTCTGCGGGTGTTCGGCCTGCGCACGGCCAGGGCACGCGGTCTGCAGGAGCTGATGAAACGCATGCATCCCGAAGAGCCGCACTGGTATCTCGCCGTGATCGGGAGCGACCCTTCGGTCCGCGGGCAGGGCTTCGGGCAGGCGCTGATGCGGTCGCGGCTGGATCGCTGCGAAGCCGAATACTGTCCGGCCTATCTCGAGTCGAGCAAGGCCGAAAATGTGCCGTACTACGAACGTTTCGGTTTCACGGTGACCCGCGAGATCGTGTTGCCCGACGGCGGCCCGACCATGTGGGCGATGTGGCGGTCGCCGCGGTAGCGAGGCGTTTAGACCCCCAATCTGGGGGCAACCGTTGTCGCATGAGCGAAAACCCTCAGGCCGACGAGCTCGTGGACCCGCCCGAGGGCTGGAGCGAAGCGAACCGGTACGGCATGACCGCGCGGGAAGAGCGCGAGGGCGAATCCCTGGATGCCCGGCTCGCCGAAGAGGAGCCCGACGTCTCACCCGACTCCCCAAAGGAGGTGGCTGGTGCTGACGGTCCGCCCCCGACGACGGCCAGTCGCTGTACGAGGTCGTCGACGAGAACGGTGCGCCGGACTTCACCCAGACGACGGAGTGAGCCAGCCAGTGTTCGACTGTTCACTTTGCGCGCGGCAAGCGAACGGCTGCTAGGGGCTGCTCTTCCAGCCGGCGATGCCGATGGCGATCATCCGCAACTGCTTGACGGCGATCCGCCGGATGTCCTCCATCGCCTCGGCGCTTTGCGCGTCCTCGATGGCCTCCGCAATGACGATCATCGCGTTGACGAACAGGGTCGCCAGCACGTTGAGATCCTCGGTGGTCCACTCGTGCAGCCGCGGAAAGCGAGCCAGGTCGGTGGCCAGCTCGGAGGTGATCAGCCGGATCTCGGTGCGGATGGCGTAACGCAGCACGCTGAGCCCGCTGTTGCGTTCGCGTGCGATGAATCGCCAATGTTCCCGCCGCTGCGCGACACTGGCGACCAGGATTTCGACGGACGATTCGATCACCCGATTCGGATCGAGCTTGCCGACACGCGCGTCACGCAGGGTGTCGCGCAAGCTTCGGAATGACTCGTCGATCAGGACCAGCCCTAGGGCCTCCATCGACTCGAAGTGGCGGTAGAACGCCGCCGGCACGATCCCGACCTCACGGGTCACCTCGCGCAGGCTCAGGCTGGAAAAGCTGCGGTCCTGCAGCAGCTTGAGCGCCGCGGCGATGATCGCGCGACGGGTCGCCTCTTTGCGCTCCTCGCGCGACCGGCTTTCGCGTGTGCGCTCGCGACCAGAACTGCGCACCCGTGAGCTAGGAGTACGGCTGTTCACTATGTGAACCCTACCACAGACCTGCAGTAAACCCTTGACGGACTGGGTGGTGCGGCCGCACGGTGTACATATGTTCACTCAAATGGCTCAGACTTCTGGTCGGGCCCTCGCTCGGACTTTTCGGAAGCGAGTCTTGGGTTCCGACCTTCTCGACCTACTCACCGGCCCGCACGGCGTCGACCGTTACACCGAGCTGGTGGCGCCGACCTGGACGCTGGGGGAGGCCCGCGCCAAGGTGATCGACGTGCGCCGCACCACTGCGCGCAGCGTCACCCTCACCCTGGCCCCGAACGAGAGCTTCACGTCCGCCTGGACCGTCAAGGCCGGCCAGTACGTCAACCTCACCGTAGAGATCGACGGCCGCCGGCACACCCGCTGCTACTCGCCGGCGAACGCCGAGGGGACCGCCAACCTCGAGCTGACGATCGGTCAGCACGACGGCGGGCTGGTCTCGAACTATCTGTACGAGCGCGCCCGCCGCGGCATGGTGGTCGGTTTGGCGGGTGCCGGCGGCGACTTCGTGTTGCCGGCGCTGGGGGCACCTCCCGCTTGCGGGGGACGACCGCGGCGGATCTTGTTCGTCTCCGGCGGAAGCGGCATCACACCGGTAATGGCGATGCTGCGCACCCTGGTCGCCGAGGGTCACCCGGGCGAGATCGCGTTCATCCATTACGCCCGCACGGCGGCCGAAGCGTGCTACCGCGACGAGCTGGCAACCCTGCCTGGCGTCCGCGTGCTGCACGGCTACACCCGATCCGGCGGCGGCGACCTCGCCGGTCGATTCGGCGCCGCACATCTGGAGGCCGCGATGCCGTCACCCGATGCGGTGTTCGTCTGTGGGCCACCGCCCTTGGTTGACGCCGTCCGGAACCACTGCAACACCGTCTACACCGAGAGCTTCGTGCCGCCGTCGTTCGAGGCACCGGCCAATTCCTCGGGTGGACGGGTTACCTTCTCCGGCAGCGGGGTCGACGTCGTCGACGACGGACGCTCCCTACTGGAACAGGCGGAATCGGCCGGCCTGTCACCGGAAAACGGCTGCCGGATGGGCATCTGTCACACCTGTACGCGGCGGAAAAACGCCGGAACGGTACGCAACCTGATCACCGGCGCGGTCTCGACCGTCCCCGACGAGGACGTGCAGATCTGCGTGTCCGTCCCGGTCGGCGACGTCGATCTATCGCTTTAAAGGAGAGAAAAAGCCATGACACAGAACAAGCTCACCCTGACCCCCGAACAGGCTGACGCATTCGGCCGCGAGCTGGACGCCATCAGGGAGCGCGTGATGGCCGGCCTGGGCGCAGAGGACGCCGACTACATCCGCCGGGTCATCAAAGCCCAGCGCGCGCTGGAAGTCGGCGGACGCGCTCTGCTGTTCCTGCCGCCCGCCTGGCTGCTCGGAACGACGATGCTGGGGCTGTCAAAAATCCTGGACAACATGGAGATCGGCCACAACATCATGCACGGTCAATACGACTGGATGCGTGACCCGACGATCTCCGGCCGGTCCTTCGAGTGGGACACCGCGTGCCCGGCCGATCAGTGGCGCTATTCGCACAACTACATGCACCACACCCACACCAACATCGTGGGGATGGACCGCGACATCGGTTACGGCATTCTGCGGATGAGCGAAGACCAGCGCTGGCAGCCGTACTTCCTCGGCAACCCGCTCTACGCCTTCTTGCTGATGGTGCTCTTCCAGTACGGCGTCGCGCTGCACGAACTGGAAACCGAGCGCATCCGCTCCGGCGAAATCGAGCTCGCCGACAAACGCGACGTGCTGCGCGCGATCTGGAAGAAGACGCGGCGGCAAACGCTCAAGGACTACGTGGCCTTCCCGTTGCTGGCCGGTCCCTTCGCGCCGTTCGTCTTCGCGGGCAACCTCTCGGCCAACCTGATGCGCAACGTGTGGTCGTACATGATCATCTTCTGCGGTCACTTCCCGGACGGCACGCAGGAGTTCACCGTCGAAGAGACCAAGGACGAGTCCCGTGGTATGTGGTACTTCCGCCAGGTCCTCGGTTCGGCAAATCTGACTGGCGGCAAGCTGTTTCATCTGCTGTCCGGCAACCTGTCTCATCAGATCGAGCACCACCTGTTCCCGGACATGCCGGCGCGCCGCTACGCCGAGATCGCGCCCGAGGTGCAAGCGATCTGCGAGCGTTACGGCATCCCCTACAACAGCGGGCCGCTGCTGCGCCAGTTCGGCACCGTCGTCCGCAAGATCGTTCGGCTGACCTTCCCGGACTCGGTGCTCCGGAAGCCGACGAACGACCGGTCGGCCGATCCGGTGCCCGCGGCCGCCTGACGGTCGCCCATGTCCCCCGCGCACGGGGCATTGCGCGCGGGGGACAATGGGCTGCGTGGAATGGACCGGCGCGCGCTATGCGGACAAACCGACCGTGGAGGCATCGACGTGGATCGATGCGGATCCGGCCCGGGTGTGGAGCCTGGTTTCCGACATCAAGCTGATGCCGACGCTGAGCAATGAGCTGCAAGCCGTGGAGTGGGCCGAGGGCGCCGACGCCCCGCGCGTGGGCGCCCGGTTCGTCGGACACAACGAGCACGACGCGTTCGGGCAGTGGAGCACCACCTCGCAGATCGTTGCGTGCGACGAGCCACGTGAATTCGCTTGGGCCGTAGGCGAACCCGACGACCCCGCGGCGATGTGGCGGTTCCGGCTGACGCCCCGCGATGGCGGCACGGCGCTGAGCTACTGGATGCAGATGGGACCGGGACGTTCTGGACTATCGGTGGCGATCGAATCGATGCCCGACAAAGAGCAGAAGATCGTCTTCGTGCGGATGCGCGAGTTCGAGGCCGCCATCGGCAAGACACTCGCGGCAATCAAGAGGCTGGCCGAGCACGGGGTGCGCTGATGCGCACCGCGACGACGGTAGAGTTGTCCAGCGCCGGTGGTGAAACCGCCGCCTTCGTCGTCGAGGCGGAGAAGCTGGGCCTCGATGTGTGCTGGGTGGCCGAGGCCTGGGGTTCCGACGCGCCGTCTGCGCTGGGCTATCTTGCGGCGAGGACCGAACGGATCCTGCTGGGCTCAGGCATTCTGCAGGTCGGCGTTCGCTCGCCCGTCATGGTCGCCCAGACCGCCATCACGCTGTCCAACCTATCGGGCGGGCGTTTCCTGCTCGGGCTGGGCGCGTCCGGCCCGCAGGTGATCGAGGGCTTGCACGGCGTCTCGTTCAGCAGGCCCCTGGCGCGCATCTCCGAAACCGTCGACATCGTGCGGCAGGTATTCACCGGAGGCAAAGTCTCCTACTCCGGCAAGCAGTTTCAGATCCCGCTCCCCGGCGGCGAAGGGGTGCCGATGCGGTTGTCGACGCGGCCCGAGCATCCCATCCCGATCTACCTGGCCGCGCTGTCACCCGCGATGCTCCGGTTGACGGGGCGGGTCGCCGACGGGTGGCTGGGCACCAGTTTCCTCCCGGAGGGCGCCGGCGACGCCTATTTCTCTCATCTCGACGAGGGCCTGGCCGCCGCCGGGCGCAGGCGCGCCGACGTCGACATCTGCCAGGGTGCCGAAGTCGCCTTCGCCTCGGACGAGGAGGACCTGCGCGGCATGGTCGCCGGGCGCAAGAAGGAGCTCGCCTTCAGCCTCGGCGGGATGGGGTCATCGAGCACGAACTACTACAACCAGGCTTACAGCCGGCAAGGCTGGGCCGACATCGCCGCCGAGGTGCGCGAGCGCTGGCAGCGGGGTGACCGCGAGGGCGCGGCCGCATTGGTCACCGACGACATGGTGTTGGCCACCACGCTGATCGGGACCGAGGAGATGGTGCGTGCCCGGCTTACGGTGTGGCGAGATGCGGGCGTGAACACCGTGCGGCTGTATCCGGCCGGCGACACGCTGGAGGCGAAGCTTCACACCCTCGGCCGGGCCATCGAGTTGGTTCGGGCGGTCGGCTGAGTCTCGACTGGGAGGGTATGGACGAATTCAAGGCGGTTCGCGTACGTGGGCCACACACTCGGCGGTCGGGGCGTTAGCTCACCGCGGTCGGGGCGTCGGCCGCCTTCACCAGTTCCACCTCCGGCCGCGCCGGCAACCCGTCGGCCAGGAACCACCGGAAGGCGAGGTTGCCGCGCGGATAGTCCAGCGTGGTCAGCGAATTCGGGTGGGCGGTCATTCCGCGGGACAAGACGATCGTCACGGAGCCGTCGCTGTTGAGTGCGGCGCTGTGGCCGTTGATCGAGCAGCGGGCGTCGGGGCCCTCGGAGGCGCCGAAGGTGGCCATGAATTGGTTCCACACCACCAGGTTCCAGAACCGGCATGGGGGAGGCCGGTGCGTGATGACCAGCGCTTCGTCGTCGTCGAGCACGAAGCTGCCGTAGGAGTAGCAGGCGTCGCGCGCCGACCAACCGAAGTTGGCATCGGGGACCTGATAAGGATCGGCGAATGCGTTTGCGGCGTGCGCGGTTTCGTGCCCGAGCGCATGCCCGTCGTCCACGCGCGTCCCGACGGCCAGCGGCACGATGGCGAACATGGTGCGCAGCCAGGTCGCGACCGCGCGCAGGCTCGCGGCCGTCTCGGCGTCGCCGTGCCGTATCGGGTCCGGCTCGTCGAGCGCCTCGATCCGCCAGGTGACGGGGCGGCCCGTCAGCGGGTCGGCCTGGTAGTCGCGGGTCATCAGCACGGCGGCGTCGGGCGTGGGGCCGAGTTCGAAGGCGAAGTTGCCGTCCGCGTCGACGTCGAGGTCGCTGTCGCGGACGATCGCGACGACCCGGTCGGACCACGCGCCCGGTGACGGCTCGTTGTAGGCGGTCACCGAAAAGTACACGCTGTCACCTTTATTGCCGCTGATGCGGTAGCGGCGCTTCGGATCGACCGGACACATGAAGTAATAGGCATCGGTGTTGTCGCCGCCCCAGCGACGGTCGCGGCGGAACGGCGTGTTCACCGCGACGAACTGGGGCCGGCCGGGCTCGACGAAGAGGTAGGTGTCGAAGGCCACGCCGAGCGTGCTGGCGAGCATGCGGTAGCCGTCCGCGATGTGGCGGTCGTCGGTCACCGCCCGGTCGCCCTCCAGGAAGGAGCGGTCCAGGGTGCCCAGCGTGCCGAGCAGCTCCTGCCATGCGGCCGTCGTTTCGTGCGTCATGCGCTGATTCCCTTCAGGAGCAACGTGGTTGTGCGATCGACCCAGGCTTCCCCAAGCCCCGAGTCGAGTTCGGGGGCGCGGGTGAGCAAGCCCATCAGTGTGATGCCGGCGATGGCATCCGTTAGTTCGGTGGCGGTCACGTCGGGCCGGACCTCGCCGCGTCCCGCGGCGCGCTCGAGCAACTCGGCGAGGCCGCCGCCGATGACGCCGGCGAACCGCTCCAACAGCGCCGAGTGCAGGGTCGGGTCCGCGGCCATCTCGCCAACCAGCCCGGGCAAGGCCGCCCTAGCGGCCGGTGTCGTCAGGAAAGCCATTGAGCGACGGACCATTTCGCGTAGGTCGTCGGGCAATGACCCGGTATCGGGCAGCTCGGTCGCGGCGCCGATGGGGAACACCGCCTCGTGAACGAGGTGCGCTTTGCTCGGCCAGCGCCGGTAGATCGCGGGCTTGCTGGTGCCGGCGCGTTCGGCGATCGCGGAGACCAACAGCCCGGCATAGCCGGTTTCGGCCAGCAGTTCGACGGTTGCGTTCAGCACCGCGCCGTCGATGCGTGGGTCACGAGGTCGGCCAAAATCCACTACCATTACGAAACTGAGAGTAACATAAGTCGCCGTGACCGACGCCGTTCGCCTTGACGACCTAGCCTCTCCGCGCTTCAGCCCCGAGGCCCAGCAACTCCTCGACATGATGGCCACGCTCGCGCCGGACTGTCCGTTGGACGCCGACGCGCTGCACGTGCGCGCCGCCGCGGACACCGGCCTGGACGACTTCGGCGCGAGCGACTATCGCGAGCGGCTCGAGGTCTACCTCGCGGCGTTGCGCGACATCGACGGGCTGCACGGGGCCGGAGTTGTGAACTTCTACGGACAGCTGCTGCAGTTGCTCAAGAACCGGCTGTTGCTGACCGACCTGTTGCGGCGGCATCCCGAGATCGACGACATCGAGCTGCAACCGCCGGTGGTGATCGCCGGGCTGCCCCGCACCGGCACCACCCACCTGCACAACCTGCTGGCGGCGCCGCCCACCTTTCGCACCATGCCGTACTGGGAAAGCGTCGAACCTTTCCCGCTGCCGGCCGAGGCCGGCGTCGAGCCGGATCCGCGGCGGGCGCGGATGGACGTCGCGGTCGGCTTGATCAACACCGTGATGCCCCATTTCCCGCTGATGCACGAGATGACCACCGAGCACGTCCACGAAGAGATCCAGCTGCTCGCCAACGACTTCTCGACCATGCTCTTCGAGACGCTGGCCGACGTGCCCCGCTGGCGTGCCTACTACCAGGCCCACGACCAGACGCCGCACTACGAGTACCTCGCCCGGCAACTCAAGGCCATGCAGTTCTTGCGGGGCGGGCGGCGCTGGCTGCTCAAGTCGCCGCAACACCTTGAGCAGGTTCCGGTGCTCGATCGGGTATTCCCCGGCAGCATCGTCGTTTTCACGCACCGCGACCCCGTGCCGGTCGCGTTGTCGATGATCGCGATGATCACGTACTCCGCGCGCATGCACCGGTCGCCGGTGCCGGTGCCGGAGATTGCGGCGTCGTGGATCGACCGCCTGGAAGACATGCTTTCCGCACTCGTCCGCGACCGGGAAACCATCGGTCCGGAACGCTCGATCGACATCCGTTTCGACGACTTCATGTCCAACGAAATCGGCGTCGCCGAGCGGGTGTATGCCCTGGCCGGCGAGCCGTTCACCGACGAAGCCCGAACCGCGATCGCCGACTACCTGGCGGTCCACCGTCGTGGCCGGCTGGGGAACGTTGCGACGTCGTGCGAGATGTTCGGGTTGGCAGAGGCCGATCTGCGTCGCCGCTTCGCGCCGTATGTCAAGCGCTTTCTGGCCTAACCCGCGGCAGCCCGCTACCTTCTCAAAGCATGGTCACTATGCCCGCGCTGGACGGTGTCGAACACAGGTATGTGGATTTGGGAAGCGGTGTGACGATTCATGTCGCGGAAGCGGGTCCGGCCGACGGGTCGGCGGTGATGCTGGTGCACGGTTTCCCCCAGAACTGGTGGGAATGGCGCGAGCTGATCGGCCCGTTGGCCGCCGACGGCTACCGGGTCCTGTGCCCCGACTTGCGCGGCGCCGGCTGGAGTTCGGCGCCCCGCTCGAGTTACACCAAGGCCGAGATGGCCGATGATCTGGCCGCCGTCCTGGATCACTTGAATGTGAAGACGGTCAAGCTCGTTGCCCACGACTGGGGCGGACCGGTCGCGTTCATCATGATGCTGCGCCACCCGGAGAAAGTGAACGGGTTCTTCGGGGTGAACACGGTGGCACCGTGGGTGAAGCGGGGTCTGTCGACAGTCCGCAATATCTGGCGGTTCTGGTATCAGATCCCGATTTCGTTGCCGGTCATCGGTCCGCGGGTGATCAGTGATCCCAACTCACGGTTCGTCCGCCTGTTGGGTTCGTGGGTCGGCGCCGGCTTCACGCTGCCCGACGAGGACGTTGCCATGTACCTCGAATGCATGCGCCAGCCCGGCCATGCGGAAGCCGGTTCCCGGTGGTATCGCAGCTTCCAGACCAAAGAGATGATGCGCTGGATGCGCGGCGAGTACGACGACGCCCGCGTCGAGGTACCCGTCCGCTGGCTGACCGGCACCGAAGACCCGGTGATCACGCCCGATCTGACCGACGGATATGCCGACCACATCAGCGATTTCAAGGTGGAGCTGGTCGACGGCGTCGGCCACTGGATCGTCGACCAGCGTCCGGAGCTGGTGCTGGATCGGGTCCGGGCCTTCCTGCACGGCGAAACATAAACCGTTGCACGCCATTCCGGCGTGTCATCGCAACTGGTCATGTGTCGCGGGAGTCCGGTGCCGTCAGGGCCGGACGAGGATGCGGATGGGTTCGGCGCGCATCGTCATCGCCATGAACTAGTCGACGCCGATGGTGACTTCCGTGGACTTGATGAACACGGTCGCGGGCTGCCCGACCTTGAGCCCGAGATCGGTTGCGGCGTCCTTCGTTACAGAGGACGTGACGACTTGATCGCCGCCGTCGAGCTTGACCTTCACGATCGCCATGACGCTGCCGAGGTCGACCTCGGTAATGGTCCCTTTGAGTTGGTTTCGGGTCGACAGCCGCATCGCAAGGTCCTCCGTCTGGTTGGGGGTCTGCGACCGAGCCTAGTGTCGCGGGCCGAGCAGGGCTATGGAGGCGTCGACAGCCGGCTCGACGATTCCCCGCACCGGTTTTCCGTCTTCGACGGCGAGGGCCGTGAGTTCGCGCAAACCGCCAAGCAAGATGACGGCCAGCGGGGCGGTTAGCGGAGGCAGCTCGGCCCGCCGGAATCCGGGGCTGGCGCTCAGGTCGATCAGCAGGCTGGACAGCAGCTGCAGCCCGCGGCGCTGCACCTGGCGGGCGGCGGCGCCGAGCGACGGAAGTTCCCGAATCCAGCTGAGCGTGATGGCCGGGCGGGACTCGATGTAGCTGACATACGCCTCGACGGCCTGACGAATCTGCTGATGCCAATCGGCCTCGGGATTGACCGCCGCCGTGATGCACTCGCCGAGCTGTTCGATGTCGGACCCCAGTAGCTCCAGGAAGCACTCTTCCTTGCTCGCGAACTGGTCGTAGAAGGTGCGCTTGGACGTCCGAGCGTGACGGACGACATCGGCGACGGTGCTGGCGCGGTAGCCGTGCTCGGCGATCGAGGTGGCGAGGCCGTCGAGCAGCCTGAGCCGGAACGGGTCGCCGAGAACCGCTTCGTCAGGCGTTACTGTCGCCGCTGAGGTCACGGCCGGCGCCCCCTTTCGGTAGGTACGGCACCCTTGTCAGGCCTGGTACTACAGAGTACCGTAACTCCGGAAGGTTCTGGTACACCGCGGTACCACCCCGGTATTCGGGGCCAGATATGGGGAGCAGCCCGCCATGAGTGAAGTAGTCACCGCCCCACCGGCAACCGCCGCCGTCAGGTTGCCCCCCGCGACAAGGCTTCCGAAGGTGTTGCAGGGTTTAGGTTTTGCGGTATCGCGGCGGGGGATGATTCAGCGGCTGGCCCGCCGGCACGGCGACGTCTTCACGCTGAACCTGCCCATGTACGGCCGGGTCGTGGTGGTCGGCGACCCGCAACTGGCCAAGCAGATCTTCACCACCAGCCCTGACGAGCTCGGCAACATCCAGCCCAACCTGAGCCGGCTGTTCGGCTCCGGCTCTGTGTTCGCGCTCGACGGGGAGGACCACCGCCGGCGGCGGCGGTTGTTGGCGCCGCCGTTCCACGGCAAGAGCATGAAGAAATACGAGGCGATCATCGAGGAAGAGACCCTGCGGGAGACCGCCGGCTGGCCGGAGGGCGAGGCCTTCGCGACGTTGCCGTCGATGATGCGTATCACGCTCAACGCCATCCTGCGCGCCGTCTTCGGTGCCGAAGGCGCCGAACTCGACGAGCTGCGCCGGCTCATTCCGCCGTGGGTCACGCTGGGCTCGCGAATGGCGACGATGCCCAAACCGCGACGTACTTACGGGCGCTACACCCCATGGGGGCGGCTGGACGAGTGGCGCCGCCAGTACGACACCGTCATCGACAGGCTGATCGAAATCGAGCGGGCCGATCCGAACTTCGACGAGCGCAGCGACGTGCTCGCACTGATGCTGCGCAGCACCTACGACGACGGTTCGGCCATGTCGCGCAAGGACATCGGCGACGAATTGCTCACGTTGCTGGCCGCCGGCCACGAGACAACGGCCTCCACGCTGGCCTGGGCGTTCGAGCGGCTGACGCGGCACCCGGATGTGCTGGCGGCTCTGGTCGAGGAGGCCGACAATGCCGGTCAGGATGCCGGTCAGGATGCCGGTCAGGATGCCGGTCAGGAGCTGCGTCAGGCGACCATCCTGGAAGTCCAGCGGGCCCGGACCGTCATCGATTTCGCCGCCCGGCGCGTCTATCCGGCGCGCTATCAACTCGGGGAGTGGGTCATTCCCCGCGGCGAATCAATCCTGGTGAGCATCGCGCAGATCCAC
This sequence comes from Mycobacterium nebraskense, assembly GCF_002102255.1. Lineage (GTDB taxonomy): Bacteria > Actinomycetota > Actinomycetes > Mycobacteriales > Mycobacteriaceae > Mycobacterium > Mycobacterium nebraskense. The sequence continues at coordinate 162,330 of NZ_LQPH01000066.1, read as the reverse complement.
GAAAACCCCGACGTCTTCCCGAATCCGGAGCGTTTCGACCCGCAACGGTATGTCGGAACCAAGCCGTCGGCCTTCGCGTGGATCCCGTTCGGCGGGGGCACCCGTCGCTGTGTGGGGGCGGCCTTCGCGAACATGGAGATGGACGTCGTGCTGCGAACCGTGTTGCGCCACTTCACCATCGAGACCACGACGGCACCGGGGGAGCGGTGGCACGGCCGGGGCGTTGCCTACACGCCGAAAGATGGCGGCCGGGTCGTGGTGCACCGGCGCTGAGCCGGGGCAGCCTACTGGTCGGCGGTGGCCCGGCGCGGCAGTTTCCAGCCCGGACGGATGTAGTGGCAGGTGTACCCGTTCGGGTAGTGCTGCAGGTAGTCCTGGTGCTCGGGCTCGGCCTCCCAGAAATCTCCGGCGGGACTGACCTCGGTCACGACCTTGCCGGGCCATAACCCGGACGCTTCGACGTCGGCGATGGTGTCCAGGGCGATTCGCTTCTGCTCCTCGTCGAGGTAGAAAATGGCCGACCGGTAACTGGGGCCGCGGTCGTTGCCCTGGCGGTCCTTCGTTGTCGGATCGTGGATCTGGAAGAAGAACTCCAGCATGGTGCGATAGTCGGTGACCGCTGGGTCGTAGACGATCTCGATGGCCTCGGCGTGCGTGCCGTGATTGCGGTAGGTCGCATTCGGCACGTCGCCGCCGGTGTAACCGACGCGAGTCGAAACCACCCCCGGCTGCTTGCGGATGAGTTCTTGCATCCCCCAGAAACAGCCGCCGGCAAGTATCGCTTTTTGGGTTGCCATCGCTCGTCCTCCTAACCGGGCACGGTGCCGCCCAGGCTACACTCCGCCGGTGAGCCGCAGTGTCGCGACGATTTCGGGAAGTGCCGCAACATGACAACGCAAGAGTTCTCCCGCAGCGAACTGTCCACCGCCTTCGAGAAGTTCGAGCAGACGGTGGCCCGGGCCGCCGAAACGCGCGACTGGGATGCCTGGGTCGAGCAGTACACGCCCGACGTCGAGTACATCGAGCATGCCGCAGGTACCATGCGGGGCCGCGACGAGGTCCGCGAGTGGATCAAGCGCACGATGACGACCTACCCCGGCAGCCACATGGTGTCTTTCCCCTCGCTGTGGTCGGTCATCGACGAGTCCACCGGGCGCATCATCTGCGAACTGGACAATCCCATGCGCGACCCGGGTGACGGGAGCGTCATCAGCGCGACCAACATCTCGATCGTCACGTATGCGGGGGATGGTCTGTGGCGCCGTCAGGAAGACATCTATAACCCGCTGCGTTTCCTGCGGGCCGGGATGAAGTGGTGCCGCAAGGCCCAGGCGCTGGGCACGCTCGACGAAGACGCCGCGCGGTGGATGCAGGAAAACGGAGGATCTCAGTGAGCACCAAACCCAAATTGGTCATCGGCGCCAACGGTTTTCTGGGTTCGCACGTCACCCGCCAACTCGTGGCCGACGGTTTCCAGGTGCGGGCAATGGTGCGCCCGAATGCCAACACCCGCTCCATCGACGACCTCGAGCTGACCCGGTTTCACGGGGACGTTTTCGACGACGCCACGTTGCGCGAGGCGATGGACGGTGTCGACGACGTCTATTACTGCGTCGTTGACACCCGCGCATGGTTGCGCGACCCGTCGCCGCTGTTTCGCACCAACGTCGAAGGGCTGCGCAACGTTCTCGATGTCGCCGTCAACCAACCCGACCTGCGCAGGTTCATCTTCACCAGCACCTACGCGACGGTGGGCCGGCGACATGGGCACGTGGCGACCGAGGAAGACGTGATCAACCCGCGGGGACTGACTCCCTACGTGCAGTCCCGGGTGCAGGCCGAAAACCTGGTGATGCGGTACGTGGCCGAGGCCGGGTTGCCCGCCATCGCGATGTGCGTGTCGACGACCTACGGCAGCGGCGACTGGGCCGGCACGCCGCACGGTGCCTTCATCGCCGGCGCGGTCTTCGGCAAGCTGCCCTTCGGAATGAACGGCATCCAGCTGGAAGTGGTCGGCGTCGACGACGCCGCCCGGGCCATGATCCTGGCGGCCGAACGCGGGCGCGTCGGCGAGCGCTACCTGGTCTCCGAGCGGATGATCGCGTTGAACGACGTCGTACGCATCGCGGCCGACGAGGCCGGAGTTCCGCCGCCGCAACGCTCGATTTCGGTGCCGATGCTCTACGCCCTTTCCGCGCTGGGCAGTCTGAAGGCCCGGCTCACCGGCAAGGACTCCGAACTCAGCCTCGCGTCGGTGCGCATGATGCGCGCCGAAGCCGACGTGGACAGCAGCAAGGCAAAGCGGGAATTGGGCTGGCAGCCGCGCCCGGTCGAGGAATCGATTCGCGAAGCGGCCCGCTTCTGGGCCGCCATGCGGACCCCGCGAAAGGCCAGTCCGGCCGCGCAATCCGAATAGGCCCGGCCCGTGGACCGGATACGCGTCGATCTCCAGGGGCCGCCGCAGACGATGCTGGCGACGCTGTACGCCAAAGCATTGGACGCAGACGCTTCCCCGTCGATCCTCGGCGACCACTACGCGAAGGCCGCCGTGGCGCGCATCGAGTACGACTGGGAGACAACGACCATCGATGCGCGGCGGGCGCCGTCGGTCGCTGTTCGCAGTAAACACTTCGACAACTGGGCTCGACAGTTCCTGGCCGTGCATCCCGAGGCGGTCGTGCTGCATGCGGGCTGTGGTCTGGATGCCCGGGTGTACCGCCTGGATCCACCGCCCGGGGTGCGGTGGTACGACGTCGACTATCCGGAAGTCATCGGCCTGCGCGAACGGCTGTACCCCGGCCGACCGGGCTATCGCATGCTGCCCGCCTCGGTGACCGATCCGTCCTGGCTGGCCGAGATACCGGCCGACCGGCCGACTCTGTTCATTGCCGAGGGCCTGACCATGTACCTGACGAAGGACGACGGGCTGGCGTTGCTTCGCCGCGTCGTCGATCGATTCCCGTCGGGCGAACTGCAGTTCGACGCCTTCAATACCTTCGGGATTCGCACGCAGGTGATCAACGCGGTGGTCCGTCGCTCGGGGTCGAAACTGCACTGGGGGATCGACGGGCCCGGCGACATCGTCGACGCCGTTCCCGGGGTGCGCCTGCTGGCGTGGGAGTCGGTCTTCGACAGCGACACCTTCGACCTGGTCTCGCCACTCGCGCGTCGGGTGGGCAAGGTGATGGCGAAGGTGCCGACGTTACGGACGATGGCGCAGTATCACCGCTACGCGTTCGGGCCACCCTGATCGGGAAGTGTCGGGCCCTCGCTCGTGTTGAACTCTCTATCGGCGTCTAGGAGGAGACCATGAGCCACCCCGAAATCAAAGAACCCAGCGCGGGCCACCCGATCACCATCGAGCCGACGAAGGGGCGGGTACAGGTCCGCGTCAACGGCGAGCTGGTCGCCGACACGACCGCCGCCCTTGAATTGCGCGAAGCCACTTTGCCTGCGGTGCAATACATTCCGATGAGCGACGTGGTGCAAGACCGGCTGACCCGCACGGACACCAGCACGTACTGCCCCTTCAAGGGGGAGGCCAGCTATTACAGCGTGACCAGCCCGGCGGGTGACACCGTCGAGGACGTGATCTGGACCTACGAGCAGCCCTATCCGGCGGTTGCGGCGATCGCCGGGCATGTCGCCTTCTACCCGAACAAGGCCGAAATCAGCGTCTCGGGTTCCTAGAAAATCCACCCCGGGAGCGCGGCCTCGTGTGCCCGGGTGTCGCTATATAGCCGCATCGAGACGATCAACCCGTCGCGGGTGTCGAAGATGCAGACGAACGGACTGTCGTATTCGACGCCGCCGACGGTGGTGCCGCTGGCCTGCGCCTCGACCACCACGGTCTCCCCCTCGTTGACACAGCGCACCAGGTCGATGGTCAGCTCGAGTTCTTGCTTGCGTCGCTCGACCGCCCGCCGAAAGGTTTCCTTGTCGCAGGAGGCGCGCGTGAAGAGCGTCCAGTAGGTGAAGTCGTCGCTGAGCAGCGCGAAGCCCTCGTCGAGGTCGCCCCCCTCGCTCGTACTCTGGAGGAACATCCAAGCCAGTTCGCCCTGCGGGTCATCGAACGGCGTCATCACATCGCAATACTGACTTGGCACATCGTTAACGGTCAATCGGAGAGTTGTTCGGTGGAGAGCGCGCGCACTGTCACGTTCCCCGGGGCGGTCAGCTTCGGGCACACGTTGGCACCGCTTCGCCGTGGTCTCGGGGATCCTTGTTTCCGGGCGGCCGGTGACGGCACGATCTGGCGGACCAGCCTGTTGCCTACTGGACCCGTCGCCGCCCGGATCAGCCGGGCGGCCGCCAACGCCGCCCATTGCGTGGCATGGGGTAGCGGGGCGCCGGAGTTCGTCGAACGGCTGCCCGCGATGCTGGGCTTCGACGACGACGCTTCGGATTTCGTGCCCCGGGACCCGACCGTTGCCGCCGCGCACCGGCGGGTGCCGCACTTGCGTCTGGGCCGTACCGGGCTTGTGCTGGAGGCTCTCATCCCGGCGATCATCGAGCAGCGGGTGCCCGGTGCCGACGCGTTTCGGTCGTGGCGGCTGCTGGTGTCCAAGTACGGCTCACCGGCGCCGGGACCGGCGCCGGTGAGGATGCGGGTGCCGCCATCGGCCGAAGTGTGGCGGCACATCCCGTCGTGGGAGTTCCATCGCGCAAATGTCGACCCGAGGCGCGCGCAGACCCTGGTGACGTGCGCCCGACGGGCCTCATCGCTGGAACGGCTGGCATCCCGTCCGGCCGCGCAGGCCCGCGAGGCGTTGATGTCGTTGCCGGGGGTGGGGGAATGGACCGCCGCCGAAACCGCGCAACGGGCGTTCGGGGACGCCGACGCCCTGTCGGTGGGCGACTACCACATCCCCAAGATGATCGGCTGGACGCTGATCGGCGCCCCGGTCGACGACGCGGGCATGCTTGAGCTGCTCGAGCCGATGCGACCACATCGCCACCGAGTGGTTCGGTTGCTCGAGGTCAGCGGGCTGGCATACGAACCCCGGCGGGGCGCCCGGCTACCGGTGCAGCACATCGGCGAGCTCTAAACGTGGTCATGGCCTCGCCGGGGCCGGGTTTTCGGCACCGGCCATCGGGTAACCCACTCCGGAGACGTGACGCGTGCGAAACGGAGGAAATCGATGACACAGTTCACCATCCCGGGGCTCACCGACAAACAGGGAGTGCGGCTGACCGAACTGCTGCAAAAACAACTGAGCACCTACAACGACCTTCACCTGACGCTCAAACACGTTCACTGGAATGTGGTGGGGCCCAACTTTATTGGCGTGCATGAGATGATTGACCCGCAGGTCGAGGCGGTGCGCGGTTTCGCCGATGACGTCGCCGAGCGCATCGCGGCCCTCGGCGGGTCGCCGCAGGGTACGCCGGGAGCGATCATCAAAGACCGTACCTGGGACGACTATTCAGTCGGCCGCGATTGCGTCCAGGCTCACCTGGCCGCGCTCGACCTCGTCTACACCGGGGTCATCGAGGACACCCGCAAGTACATCGAGGAGACCGAGGAGCTCGACCCGGTCACCCAGGACCTGTTGATCGATCAGGCTGGGAACCTGGAGAAGTTCCAGTGGTTCGTCCGCGCGCACCTGGAGAGCGCGGGCGGGAAGCTGACCCACGAGGGCTCGTCCACCGAGAAGGACGCCGCCAATAGCGCGCGCAGTTCCTAGTGGTCGTCCTTGACGCGGCGTTCGCGCTCGGCCGCGGCGGTCTCGCGGTTCAGGCGCTGTGACTCGTAGATGGTGACGTTGGTGCGTGACATCAGCAACGCCGCGATGCCGGCGGAAAGGATCGCGCCGGGCACGACCGAGAACGAACCGGTCATCTCGGCGACCATGATCATGATCGCGAGTGGCGCCCGCGCGACGCTGCCGAAGCACGTCATCATTCCGACCACGACGAAGATTCCGGGATCGTGCGGCACGCCGGGCAGACCGGACAGCTCGCCCAGCCGCCAGACCGCTGCCCCGACGAAGGCGCCGATCACGATCCCCGGCCCGAAGAGGCCGCCGGACCCGCCGGTGCCGATCGACAGCGACGTGGCGACGATCTTGGCGATCGGCAGCACGACGACGACCCACAACGGGATGCCCAGCAGCGAACCGCGGTCGGCCGCCAGCTGCGCCCAGCCGTAGCCGCTGCTGAGGATTTGGGGAATCAGCAGCCCCAGCAGTCCGACCAGGAGTCCGCCGATCGCCGGCTTGAGCACCGGGCCGCCCGGCAGCCGGCGGGTGAGCCGCACCGCGGCGTGGAAGGTGCGGGCGTACAGATAGCCGACCGCGAAAGCGGCCAGGCCGATGACCACGAACCACAGCAGCGGCCATGCCCTCTCGAAGCGGTACTCGGCGTCGATGTACCCGAACAGCGGATCGAAACCCAGGAACGCGCCGAGTACCGCGTAGGCCGTGCCAGAGGTGATGAATCCGGGCAACAGGCAGCGATAGTCGAAATCGTCGCGGTAGGTGATCGACGCGGCCAGCACCGCCCCACCGAGCGGCGCGGCGAAGATCGCCCCGATGCCGGCCCCGATGCCCAGCGCCACGGCGATCCGGCCGTCCTCATCGGACAGGTGGAGCCGCCGCGCGAGCAACGAGGAGAAGCCGGCCGAGATCTGCGCCGTCGGGCCCTCCCGCCCGGCCGAACCGCCCGACCCGATCGTCAGCGCGCTGGCCACCATCTTGACCAGCACCGCCCGGAAGCGGATGGCGCGCGGATCGCCGTGCACGGCTTCGATGGCCTGGTCGGTGCCATGGCCGGTGGCCTCCGGGGCGAGCTTGGCGACGATGAAGGCCGAGAGCAACGCTCCACCCGTCGTCACCAACGGGATCGCCCACGCGCGGCGAAAACCGGAATCTCCGCGGGCGCCGCCCTCACCCACGGGCGTCGGGATGTGGTAGCCGCCTAGATAGCCGAGCAGGAACTCGCCGGTGTACCTGAGCGCCAGATAGAAGACGACGGCTCCCAGGCCGGCGACGAGGCCGATCGTGACGCCCAGCAGCAACCACCTCTGCAGGTAGCCGGACTTCCTGATCCTCGCCCCGAATCGTCCGCCGGCGCTGGGAGCGGAGGCCGCTGGGGTCTCAGTGGGCTGGGGTTCGTCGTCCGTCTGGTCGGTCACGGCGCGGAGCCCCCGCGCGGCGGCGGCTCCGCTTCCCCAAGCACCACGTCATCTTATGCAGCGCCGCGGCGCCGCGCCGGGGAATAATCGGACTGCGGTCCGGTTATATGGGTAGTTCTGATTACGTATCGGGCCGGCCGCCGCCACCGACGCCGAGCGCCCGGTCCGGTCGATCACCACCGGGCCGCGCGGCTACGAGGGGGAGGGCTTTCCCGTCGTCCGCGCCTTCGCCGGGATCGGCGCCGCCGCCCTCGACCCGTTTGTGCACATGGACCAGATGGGCGCGGTGGAATACCAGCCGGGCGAGCCCAGGGGCACGGACTGGCACCCGCATCGCGGGTTCGAGACGGTCACCTACATGATCGACGGCAAGTTCGCCCACCAGGACTCCCACGGGGGTGGCGGCCTGATCACCGACGGCGCGACGCAGTGGATGACAGCTGGTTCGGGGATCCTGCACATCGAGACGCCGCCCGCCGAACTGGTCGACAGCGGCGGCCTCTTTCATGGCATCCAGTTGTGGGTGAATCTGCCGAAAAGGGACAAGTTCGCGCCGCCTCGGTACCAGGCCATCGAAGGTGGCGACGCGACCTTGATCGCCTCCGACGACGGCGGGGCGCTGGTCCGCATCATCGCCGGCGAGATCGACGATCACCGGGGGCCCGGCGTCACCCACACGCCGATCACGCTGGCGCACGCCACGATCGAAAACGGTGCCCGGCTCAACCTGCCGTGGCGGCGCGAATTCAATGCGTTGGCATACGTGTTGTCCGGCAGCGGATATGTCGGTCCGGTCGCTCACCCGATCCGCGAGGGCCAATTGGCGGTGCTCGGACCCGGAGATCGAATCACCTTGGGCGCCAACCGGGTACAGGAATCGTCCCGCACATCGGTTTTGGGGGCGATGGATGTGCTGCTCTTGGGCGGCCGGCCCATTCGCGAGCCGGTGTTTCACTACGGCCCTTTCGTGATGAACTCACGGGCGGAATTGGTCGAGGCGGTGCAGGACTACCAGGCCGGCAAGTTCGGCAGCATTCCGCCAAATGCGCTAATGCCGCACCATGGCGGTGGCACACTTTAACGATGTCTTCAGGGGTGAGCCGCAGGCCAGGACGCCCCCCTGCCGCAAAGGCTGATGAGACGCGACAGCGGATCATGCAGGCCGCCCGCCTGGTGTTCAGCGAACGCGGTTACGACGGCGCGACCTTTCAGGCCATCGCGGCCCGCGCCGATCTGACCCGGCCGGCGATCAACCATTACTTCTCCAGCAAGCGCGTCTTGTATCGAGAGGTATTGGAGCAAACCAATGAAGCCATCATCGGAGCCGGGATCAGAGAGGCCGATCGGGAGACCACAATGGTGGCGCAGCTGACGACATTCATCTCCGCGGCGGTGCGCGCCAATTCCGAGAATCCGTCCGGGTCGGCGCTGATAATTTCCGGGGTACTCGAGTCGCAGCGGCACCCGGAATGGAACAAGACCGAAAATGAGTCCGTGCGGGCCGCCCGGGAATTTTTGGATCGGGTCGTCAATGACGCGATCCAGCGCGGCGAGCTCGCCGCCGACATCGACGCGTCGGCGCTGGTCGAGTCCCTGGTCGTCATCATGTGCGGTGTCGGCTTGTACGCGGGCTGGGTGGAGAGCCCCCAGCAGATGCTGGCCGTGACCGGGATGCTCCGACAGCTGATGGAAGGCGCGCTCTGGCGGCCCGGGGCCTAGCGGGCTTGCGCCCTGCGCGCGCAGTGAAGTTGCGCACAAAGCGTATAGGCTAACTAACTTATCCCGGTAGCATGGTCAGGTCATGACTGATCTGGACGAGTCGTTACCGCCTTCCCTGAGATCTGCCGGCGACAGCTGGGCCATCACCGAACTTGTCGGTGCCACCGCGCTGGGCGTCGCGGCGTCACGCGCGGCGGAAACCGCCGGGAGTAACCCGCTGATCCGCGACGAGTTCGCGCGCATATTGGTGTCCTCGGCCGGTCCGGCGTGGGCCCGGCTCACCGATCCCGAGTTGACCTGGCTCGACGGCGATGAGTACGGACGCCGCGCGCATCGCATCGGCATCGACTACCAGGCCGTGCGCACGCACTTCTTCGACGAGTACTTCGAGGACGCCGTCAAGGCCGGGATTCGGCAGGTGGTCATCCTGGCCGCCGGGCTGGACTCGAGGGCCTACCGCCTGAACTGGCCGGACGGCACCGCGGTCTACGAGATCGACCAGCCCAAGGTGCTGGAGTACAAGACCGGAATTCTGCAACAGCATGGCGTCGCTCCCACCGCGAGCCGCCGCCCGGTCGCCGTTGACCTGCGCGACGACTGGCCGGCGGCATTGGCCGCGGCGGGATTCGACCGCACCCAACCGACCGCGTGGCTGGCCGAGGGCTTGCTCCCGTACCTGCCAAGCGACGCGCAAGACCGCCTCTTCGAGATGTTCACCGCCCTCAGCGCCCCGGACAGCCGGGTCGCCATCGAGGCGTTCGGCATGAACTCGCGCAGCAATTCGCAGCGCTGGCTGCGGATGCGGGAACGGCTCGGTCTGGACGTCAACGTGCAGGCGCTGACCTATCACGAGCCGGACCGTTCGGATGCGGCCCAATGGCTGAGCGACCACGGCTGGCAGGTACACACCGTGGACAACCGCGAGGAAATGGCCCGGCTGGGCCGCCCGGTACCCGACGACCTGGCCGAAGACGCGGTGCGCAGCGTGCTGCTGCGGGCGCGTCTCGGCGAGCCGACCGCCTGACCTCCGCCCCAAGACCCAAGGAGCAACTCGATGAGCTCACTGCGCACCCACGACGACACCTGGGACATCAAAACCAGTGTCGGCAGTACGGCGGTGATGGTCGCCGCCGCCCGGGCTGTCGAAACCGAACGGACCGACGCCCTCATCCGCGACCCGTACGCCAAGCTTCTGGTCACCAACGCCGGTGCCGGGGTCTTGTGGGAGCACATGCTCGACCCCGAGGTCGCGGAGAAGATCGAAGCACTCGACGCCGAATCCGCGGCGCAGCTCGAGCACATGCGCAGCTATCAGGCGGTGCGCACGCACTTCTTCGACACCTACTTCAAAGACGCCGTCGCCGCCGGAATCCGGCAGGTGGTGATCCTGGCGTCGGGCCTGGATTCGCGCGCGTACCGCCTCGACTGGCCCGCCGGCACCGTGGTGTACGAGATCGACCAGCCCCAGGTGCTGGAGTACAAGTCCGAGACGTTGGCGGACAACGGCGTGTCGCCGTCGGCCGACCGCCGCGCGGTGGCCATCGACCTGCGGCAGGACTGGCCGGCCGCGCTGCGCGACGCGGGCTTCGACCCGACGGCGCGCACCGCATGGCTGGCCGAGGGCCTGCTGATGTACCTGCCGGCCGAGGCGCAGGACCGGCTGTTCACGCAGATCGGCGAGCTGAGCCCGGCCGGGAGCCGGGTCTCGGCGGAAACCGCGCCCGCGCACGCCGAGGAGCGCAGGCAGCAGATGCGCGAGCGGTTCAGGAAGGTCGCCGACGAGCTCGGAATGGAAGAGACCGTCGACGTCGGAGAGCTGATGTACCGCGACGAGCACCGGGCGAACGTCACGGACTGGCTCAACAACCACGGCTGGCGGGCGCAAGCGCAGCGCTCCACGGACGAGATGCGCCGGCTGGGCCGCTGGATCGAGAACGTCCCGCTGGCCGATGACAAGGACGCCTTCTCCGACTTCGTCATCGCCGAGCGGCTGTAATTGTGACGGCAACCAAAGCCTGACCGCACCTCGCAGGATCTTCCTTACTGCTCTCCCAACCGGATGGTTAGGATCGCGGTTATCACCCAATGAGCGCTCATGCGACGAGCAGCGTGCGCATCCGGGATGACCGAAGCAGGGGAAGGACAACGATGACCACCGAATCGGTTACACCCAAGACATCCTCCGCCAATGGCGCGCCGACTCCGCAGGCCGCGAACGTCCCCGCGACGGTGGACCGGCTGCGCAAGACCTTCGCCACCGGCCGCACCCGCGACGTCGAGTGGCGCAGACGGCAGTTGCTGCAGTTGGCCAAGCTGATGGAAGAGAACGAGGCGGCCATCGCGGCCGCTCTCGCCGAAGATCTGGACCGCAGCCCGTTCGAGGCGTTTATCGCCGATATCGCCACCACGGCCGGCGAAGCGAAGTACGCGGCCAAGCGGGTGCGCAGGTGGACGCGCCGCAAATACCAGCTGCTCGAGATGGCGCAGCTGCCCGGCCGCGGTTGGATCGAATACGAGCCCTACGGCACCGTGCTGATCATCGGCGCCTGGAACTACCCGTTCTACCTGACGCTGGGCCCGGCCGTCGGCGCGATCGCCGCGGGAAATGCCGTCATTCTCAAGCCCTCGGAGATCGCCCCGGCGTCCGCACACTTGATGGCCGAGCTGGTGCCCAAATACCTGGACAACGACGCGATAGCCGTCGTCGAGGGCGACGGTTCGGTCAGCCAGGAGCTCATCGCCCAGGGCCTGGACCGCGTGCTGTTCACCGGCGGCACCGAGATCGGCCGCAAGGTCTACGAAGGCGCCGCACCGCACCTCACCCCGTGCACGCTGGAGCTCGGCGGCAAGAGCCCGGTGATCGTGGCGGCCGACGCCGACGTGGACGTCGCGGCCAAGCGGATCGCCTGGATGAAGCTGCTGAACGCCGGACAGACCTGTGTCGCCCCCGACTACGTGTTGGCGGACGCCAAGATTCGCGACGAGCTGGTGAGCAAGATCGGCGCTGCCGTCACGAAGTTCACGTCGGACAAGCCCAACGGAATGCGGATCGTCAACCAGCGTCAGTTCGACCGGATCAGCGGCTACCTCGCCGGTGGGGACGGCAAGGTCGTCGTCGGTGGCAAGTGTGACCCGTCGACCCTGCGCATCCAACCCGCCGTCGTGGTCGACCCCGACCCGGACGGACCGTTGATGCAGAACGAGATCTTCGGACCGGTGCTGCCGGTGATCACCGTCCAATCCCTGGACGACGCAATACGTTTCATCAACTCGCGGCCCAAGCCGCTGTCCGCCTACCTGTTCACCAAGACGCGCGAGACGCGCGAGCGGGTGATCAAGGAGGTGCCGGCCGGCGGCATGCTGGTCAACCACCTGGCCTTCCAGGTGTCGACGGCCAAGCTGCCTTTCGGCGGTGTCGGCGCATCGGGGATGGGCGCCTATCACGGCCGTTACGGCTTCGAGGAGTTCAGCCACCGCAAGTCGGTGTTGACCAAGCCGACCCGGCCCGACCTGTCGAGCTTCATTTACCCGCCGTACACCGCGCGGGCGTTCAAGATGGCCCGCAGAATGTTCTGACCTGCTCGAAATTACTTGCTAGAACGTAGTTTTCACCTTAGAGAGGAACCTGATGCCCGGAGTGCAGGATCGCGTCATCGTCGTCACCGGAGCCGGCGGGGGACTGGGCCGTGAATACGCCCTGACCCTGGCCCGGGAGGGCGCCAGCGTCATCGTGAACGACCTCGGCGGTGCGCGTGACGGTACCGGTGCCGGCCACAACATGGCCGACGAAGTGGTCAAGGAAATCAAGGACGCGGGTGGCCGTGCGGCCGCCAACTACGACAGCGTCGCGGAGCCCGAGGGCGCCGAGAACATCATCAAGACGGCGCTCGACGAGTTCGGTGCCGTGCACGGCGTGGTGAGCAACGCCGGGATCCTGCGCGACGGCACCTTCCACAAGATGACGTTCGAGAACTGGGACGCCGTGCTCAAGGTGCACCTCTACGGCGGCTACAACGTGCTGCGCGCCGCCTGGCCGCATTTCCGCGAGCAGAGCTACGGCCGGATCGTCGTCGCCACCTCCACCAGTGGGTTGTTCGGCAACTTCGGGCAGACCAACTACGGCGCGGCCAAGCTCGGCCTGGTCGGCATGATCAACACGCTGGCGCAGGAGGGGGCGAAGTACAACATCCACGCCAACGCCGTCGCGCCGATCGCGGCAACCCGGATGACCGAGGACATCCTCCCCAAGGAGGTGCTCGAGAAGCTGACGCCCGAGTATGTCGCGCCGGTGGTCGCCTACCTGTGCACCGAGGAAAACCCCAACACCGCTTCGGTTTTCGTCGTCGGCGGAGGCAAGGTGCAGCGGGTGGCACTGTTCCAGAACGAGGGTGCCAACTTCGACAAGCCGCCGTCAGTGGAGGACGTCGCCTCGCACTGGTCGGAGATCGACGACCTCTCCGCGGCCAAGCAGGCCAACTTCAAGCTATAGCGGTCAGGGCCGGGGCCGCGTGATTCGACTCAGGCGAGCAGCGCCTGGCGTAGTCGATCCACGTCGGCCTCGGTGATGCCCGCGTCGCTCAAATAGGCGTCCAGCGACCCGAATTGCTCGTCAATGGTCTGGCGCGCGGCGGCCAGGTACTCCGGCCGGACGCCGAGAACACCGTCGGACAGCCGGGCCTCGGTGAAGGTCCTCACCTCCGGCGTCAGTTCGGTTTCCGAGCGCTGCTGGATCATCTCGGAGATCCGGACCCGCAACTCCGCGACGGCGTCGTTGCTGCGCAGGTAGTCGGAGACGATGGTGTCGCGATCGATGCCGACGGTCTCCAGCACCGTCGCCACCACGAAGCCGGTGCGGTCCTTGCCCGCGAAGCAGTGCGTGAGGACCGGCCGCCCGGCGGCCAGCAGCGTGACGACGCGGTGCAGCGCACGCTGGGCACCGTTGCGGGTGGGGAACTGGCGGTACTCGTCGACCATGTAGCGGGCGGCGGTTTCGTTGATGGACTCGTCGGGATCGCCGTTGGTCATCAGTTGCCGGAACGCGTGTTCGTGGGGGGCTTCGTCGCCTTCGCCGGCGTCGTCGGCGAGGTCCGGGAACGGCAGCAGGTGAACGTCGACGCCGTCCGGCACCCGTCCAGGCCCGCGGCGGGCGACCTCACGGGCGGCGCGTAGATCGGCGACGTCGGTGATGCCCAGTTCGATCAGCGTTGTCCGGCCGCCGTCATCCAGGCGGCTCAGCTCGCTGGACCGAAACAGCCGGCCCGGTCGCAGCGCGCCCGCGCCGTCGGCGACATCGCGAAAGTTCCACGCGCCGGGCAATTCCCGGAGGACAGCCCTACCCATGTGAGGTGACCGCCGCGGCGAGCGGAGACTTCTCCCGGCCGATCTCGGAGCGCGCGATGGTCCGCATGTGCACCTCGTCGGGACCGTCGAAGAGGCGCATGGCCCGATGCCAGCCGTAGGACCGGGCCAGCACGGTGTCCTCGCTGACCCCGGCGGCGCCGTGCACCTGGATCGCGCGGTCGATCACATCGCAGGCCACTCGTGGCGCCACCGCCTTGATCTGGGACACCAGCGTGTGCGCGGCCTTGTTGCCGTGCTGGTCGATTGTCCACGCCGCCTTCTCGCACAGCAGCCGGGCCTGATCGATTTCGTTGCGCGACTTGGCAATTGCCTCGCGCACCACCCCCTGCTCGGCCAGCGGGCGGCCGAACGCCACCCGGGTGCGGGCCCGGTCGACCATCAGGGCCAGTGCACGTTCGGCGCCGCCAAGGGCGCGCATGCAGTGGTGGATGCGGCCGGGGCCCAGCCGCGCCTGGGCGATCGCGAAGCCGCCCCCCTCTTCGCCGAGCAGGTTGGTGGTCGGCACCCGGACGTTGTCGTAGATGATCTCGCAGTGCCCGGGCTGGTCCTGGTAGCCGAAGACCGTGGTGGAGCGGACCACGGTCACGCCGGGGGTGTCTATCGGCACCAGGACCATCGACTGTTGTTGATGGCTTGCCGCCTCGGGGTTGGTGCGGCCCATCACGATGAGGATCTTGCACCGCGGGTCCGACGCTCCGGAGGTCCACCATTTGCGGCCATTGATCACGTAGTCCGCTCCGTCGCGCACGATGGAGGTCTCGATGTTGCGCGCGTCGCTGCTGGCGACCGCCGGCTCGGTCATCGAGAAGGCGCTGCGGATTTCGCCGTTGAGCAACGGCTCCAGCCAGCGCTTGCGCTGCTCCTCGGTGGCGAACAGGTGCAGGGTCTCCATGTTGCCGGTGTCTGGCGCCGCGCAATTGAGCGCCTCGGGCGCGATCTCCAGGCTCCAGCCGGTCAGCTCGGCCAGGGGCGCGTATTCCAGGTTGGTCAGGCCCGACTCGGCCGGCAGGAACAGGTTCCACAGGCCCCGCTCTTTGGCCTTGGTCTTCAGCTCCTCGATGATCGGCGGGACGGTGTGATCGTTCGGGCCGGCCTCGTGCCGGTACTTGTCGTAGTCGGCCTCGGCCGGGAAGACGTACTCGGTCATGAAGTCGGACAGTCGCTTGTGGTAGTCGTTGGCTTTGGCCGACATCGCGAAGTCCATGCCGTCACGATAGGACACGTGCTAAGACGCCCGATATGGCGAGTCGCATTGGTTCACCTTCGCGACACTGAATCCACGCACACGACACGCCGCGACGCGTGTGCGTGGATTCAGTCTCGCGGTCGGGACCCCGGCCGCGCACCATGGACGGCGTGACCGAATCCCGTCCGCCGTTTCCTCCGTTCACCTCCGAGACGGCCCTGGAGAAGGTGCAGGCCGCCGAGGACGCCTGGAACACCCGCGACCCGCACCGTGTCAGCCTGGCGTACACGCCCGACTCGCAGTGGCGAAACCGAGACGAACACGTCGTGGGCCGCGACGAGATCGTGGCGTTTCTGACCCGCAAGTGGCAGCGCGAGCTCGACTACGCCCTGCGAAAAAGCTTGTGGGACTTCCACGACAACCGCATTGCCGTGAGGTTTCAATACGAGTGCCACGACGCGAGCGGCCAGTGGTACCGCAGCTACGGCAACGAGTTGTGGGAGTTCTCCCCGTCGGGGTTGATGGCGCGCCGCGAGGCCAGCATCAACGACGTGCGGATCGACGAGTCCGAGCGCCGCTACTTCGGGCCACGGCCGGCAGCGGAGCACGGCCAGGAGATCCCGCTCTGGTAGCCGGCTGGCCACAACGCCGTCTTGTGACTACACAACGCGGCGGCAGCTACTGCGTGCGCCCCGGGTAACGAACCATCGACGGGAGTCGATCGGCTGCGCCCGGGGTATCCCGCCCCGGTCGATCGCACGTCCGGGGTGAAACCCTGCAAGCGTTAAGGTAGCGAAGCGTGCGGCCAGCCAGCGGCACATCCAAACGGCAGGAAAGTGCGGGAAAGCAGATGTACGCGCCATGACAGATGCGCAGACGACGGTAGGGGTGGTCGCCGAATCCGGGGCCGACGAACGGCGGGTCGCGCTGGTACCCAAGGCGGTGGCGTCGCTGGTCAGCAGCGGTGTGGCGGTAGTGGTCGAGTCGGGTGCGGGCGAAGGCGCGTTGCTGCCCGACCTGCTCTACACCGAGGCCGGCGCCAGCATCGGGGACGCCTGGGCCGCCGACGTCGTCGTGAAGGTTGCCCCGCCGACCAAAGAAGAGGTCGGCAGGCTGCGCCGCGGGCAGACGCTGATCGGTTTCCTGGCACCGCGCAACGCCGAGAACTCGATCGGCGCGCTCACCGAGGCCGGTGTGCAGGCGTTCGCGCTCGAGGCCATTCCGCGAATCTCGCGAGCCCAGGTCATGGATGCGCTCTCGTCGCAGGCCAACGTCGCCGGCTACAAGGCCGTCCTGCTGGCCGCGTCGGAGTCGACCCGATTCTTCCCCATGCTGACGACCGCGGCCGGCACCGTGAAGCCGGCCAGCGTGCTGGTGCTCGGCGTCGGGGTCGCCGGGCTGCAAGCCCTGGCAACGGCCAAACGGCTGGGCGCGCGCACCTCCGGGTACGACGTGCGCCCGGAGGTGGCCGACCAGGTCCGTTCGGTCGGGGCTCAGTGGCTGGAGCTCGGCATTGATGCGGCCGGTGAGGGCGGGTACGCCCGCGAGCTCACCGAGGAGGAACGCGCCCAGCAGCAGCAGTCCCTGGAAAAAGCGATCGCCGGGTTCGACGTGGTGATCACCACGGCGCTGGTCCCGGGACGGCCCGCGCCGCGACTGGTCACCGCCGCGGCGGTGGAGTCGATGAAGCCCGGCAGCGTGGTGGTGGACCTGGCCGGGGAGACCGGGGGCAACTGCGAACTGACCGAGCCGGGACAGACGGTCGTCAAGCACGACGTCACCATCGCCTCGCCGCTGAACCTGCCGGCAACGATGCCCGAGCACGCCAGCGAGCTCTACAGCAAGAACATCACGGCGCTACTGGACCTGTTGATCACCGACGGCAAGCTGGCCCCCGACTTCGACGACGTGGTCGTCGCGGCGGCCTGTGTGACCCGCGCCGGCGACGATGCGGAACGAAGTGACGCTGAGGAGCGGCGCGACTAATCCGCGCCTGAGAGGACTACATGTACGACGAGCTATTGGCCAACCTGGCGATCCTGGTGCTGTCCGGGTTCGTCGGGTTCGCGGTCATTTCCAAGGTGCCCAACACGCTGCACACGCCGCTGATGTCGGGGACGAACGCCATTCACGGCATCGTGGTGCTGGGCGCGCTGGTGGTCTTCGGCGAGGTTGAGCATCCGTCGTTGGCGGTGCAGATCATCCTGTTCGTCGCGGTGGTGTTCGGCACGCTGAACGTCATTGGCGGCTTCATCGTCACCGACCGGATGCTGGGCATGTTCAAGGGCAAGAAGCGAGTGCCCGCAAAGACCGAGGACCTGGCGGCGAAATGAACTACCTGGTCACCGTCCTCTACATCATTTCGTTCGCGCTCTTCATCTATGGCTTGATGGGCCTGACCGGGCCCAAGACCGCGGTGCGGGGAAACCTGATCGCCGCGGTCGGTATGGCCCTGGCGGTGGCGGCGACGCTGATCAAGATCCGGCACACCGAGTCGTGGGTGTTGATCATCGCCGGCCTGGTCGTGGGTGTCGTGCTCGGAGTGCCGCCGGCGCGGCTGACCAAGATGACCGCCATGCCGCAGCTGGTGGCGTTCTTCAACGGTGTGGGCGGCGGCACGGTTGCGCTCATTGCGCTTTCGGAATTCATTGATACCAAAGGCTTTTCGGCGTTCCAGCACGGGGAGTCGCCGACCGTGCAGATCGTGGTGGCGTCGCTGTTCGCCGCGATCATCGGGTCGATCTCGTTCTGGGGATCGATCATCGCGTTCGGCAAGCTGCAGGAGATCATCTCCGGGGCGCCGATCGGCCTCGGCAAGGCCCAGCAACCGATCAACGCGCTGCTGCTCATCGCGGCGGTGGTGGCCGCGGTGGTCATCGGCCTGCACGCGCATCCCGCCACCGGTGGGGTGCCGCTGTGGTGGATGGTCGGCCTACTGGCCGCCGCCGGCGTGCTCGGGCTGATGGTGGTGCTGCCGATCGGCGGCGCCGACATGCCGGTGGTCATCTCGCTGCTCAACGCGATGACCGGGCTGTCGGCCGCGGCCGCCGGCCTGGCGCTCAACAACACCGCGATGATCGTGGCCGGCATGATCGTCGGCGCGTCCGGCTCGATCCTGACCAACCTCATGGCCAAGGCGATGAACCGCTCAATTCCGGCGATCGTCGCCGGCGGCTTCGGCGGTGGGGGCGTGGCTCCGGGTGCCGGCGGGGACGGCGGCGACAAACACGTCAAGGCGACCTCGGCCGCCGACGCGGCGATCCAGATGGCGTACGCCAACCAGGTGATCGTGGTTCCCGGCTACGGGCTGGCGGTCGCGCAGGCACAGCACGCCGTCAAGGACATGGCGTCGTTGCTAGAGGACAAGGGTGTGCCCGTGAAGTACGCGATCCACCCGGTGGCGGGCCGCATGCCCGGGCACATGAACGTGCTGCTGGCCGAGGCCGAGGTGGACTACGACGCCATGAAGGACATGGACGACATCAACGACGAGTTCGCCCGCACCGACGTCGCGATCGTCATCGGCGCCAACGACGTCACCAACCCGGCCGCCCGCAACGAGACGTCCAGCCCGATCTACGGCATGCCCATCCTGAACGTGGACAAGGCGAAGTCGGTGATCGTGCTCAAGCGGTCGATGAACTCGGGGTTCGCGGGCATCGACAACCCGCTGTTCTACGCCGAGGGGACGACGATGCTGTTCGGGGATGCGAAGAAATCGGTGACCGAGGTCGCCGAGGAACTGAAGGCGCTGTGAGTCTCTAGACCGGCGGGTATGCGGGCGGCGGGTAGCCGTTGCCGTCGACGACGCCGCGCAGGCCCCACGGGACATAGCGGAAGAAGAACTCGATCTCGTCGCTAGCGTCGTAGTCCGGGCTCGGATCCATGAGGCCACCCCTCCAGTCGCGACTTGAGCTTTCCGAGGCGAGTCTAGTCCCATCCTCGTCGGGGCGACACCTTGCGTTTGCCTAAACTGTCCAACCAGTTGATTGATAATTGGCCTTGCCCGGCACCCCAACGTCCCGCCCGGCAGTGACGATAGCGAGTACAGATGGCATCCGAGAACGGACTAACGCGGCGCGAGGAGTTGCTGGCCGTTGCCACCAAGCTGTTCGCCGCCCGCGGCTACCACGGCACCCGGATGGATGACGTCGCCGACGTGATCGGCCTGAACAAGGCGACGGTCTACCACTACTACGCCAGCAAGTCCCTCATCCTCTACGACATCTATCAGCAGGCCGCCGAAGGCACGTTGGCCGCAGTCCACGACGATCCGTCCTGGACGGCCCGCGAGGCGCTCTACCAGTACACGGTTCGGTTGCTCACCGGCATCGCGGCCAACCCGGAGCGGGCCGCCGTCTACTTTCAGGAGGCGCCCTACATCGCCGAGTGGTTCACCGAAGAACAGGTCGCCGCGGTCCGGGAGAAGGAAACCCAGGTCTACGAGCACGTCCACGGCCTTATCGACCGGGGGATCGCCAGCGGCGAGTTCTACCAGTGCGACTCCCACGTTCTGGCGCTCGGATACATCGGCATGACACTGGGCGCTTACCGCTGGTTGCGGCCGAGTGGACGGCGCAGCGCCAAGGAGATCGCCGCCGAATTCAGCACCGCGTTGCTGCGTGGCCTGATCCGTGACGAAGCGATCCGCACGAGTTCCCCGCTCGGCCCCTAGTCCCGATGGTGGCGACCCGCTTCGCTTGGCTACGCCGCGCCAGCGATCGCCATTAGGTGCCCTTCAGGTGCTTGTCGAGGAACGCGATCTGGTCGGCGACGACCCGGTCGAACGCCTCGTCGACGTAGATCGCGAAATGGCCCTCGGGATAAAGCTTGACCTCACCGTGCGGAGCCTTGGCCGCATAGCGCAGCGTCGGTGCCGCGGGCGCCACCGAGTCGGCTTCGCACACGCAGAACAGGATCGGGCAGGCGATCTTGGGGGTAAGGCGTCCCGGCCGATAGGCCATGATCTTCAACGCGATCCGGGCCGCCACTTCCTGCGGGATGTCCGCACCCTCGGGCACGAGTTTCAGATAGCCCGGGTAGGCGTCGGGTGCGTTCATCAGCGCGACCTCGCCCGGTCGCCCCACCGTGGGAATCATTACCGGTGGTTTCCCGAGCCGGGCGGCGATCAGGTCGCGGGCCCCCAGGATGCCGACGCGCAAAAAGATCAGCGGGGACAGCGTTCGTATCGACGCGACGGCGTCGGTGAACGGGCACTGGACCACGGCGGCGGCGATGCCCGGCAGCCGGGCCGCCGTGGCGATCACGTGTCCGCCGGCAAAAGAGGTGCCCCACAGGGCGATTCGATCGGGATCGATGCCGGGCAGGGTGCGGGCGTAGGCGACGGCCGCGGCCCAGTCGGCGAGCTGCAGACCGACGTCGAGCACCTGGCGCGGCTTGCCCTCGCTGTCGCCGAAGTTGCGGTAGTCGAACACCAGACAGGCGTAGCCCGCCGCGCTGAATCGTTCGGCGTAGGCATCCAGCCGCATGCTGCGCACCGCGCCCAGGCCGTGCGCCATCACCAATAGCGGCGCGGGTCCGCTGCCCGGCGGTCGGTAGAGCCAGGCGCTGATCAGATCGCCACCGGAGGGGAATTGGACGTCTTCGCGTTGTGCCATCAGCGAGTCATTCTGCCCGCAGGGTCGCGACCAGTCCGCCGGTATGCGCTGTCAATTTTATGGACTACTGTCTAGAAAAGTTTGGAGCGCTCAAAGGACGGAGACTCTCATGGCGATCCGCGTCGCGCACGTCGGTACCGGAAATGTCGGAGGGTTAGCCCTAGCCGAACTGATCACCAACCCGCAGTTCGAGCTGACGGGCGTGTGCGTGTCCACCCCGGAGAAGGTGGGCAAGGACGCCGGCGAACTGTGCGGCGTCGGCCTTCAGGCCGGTGTGGTCACCGGCGTCACGGCCGTCGCGGACCTCGACGCACTGCTGGCCACCAAGCCCGAGTGCGTCGTCTACTGCGCCATGGGCGACACCCGGCTGCCCGACGCGATGGCCGACGTCATGCGCATCCTGGCCGCCGGCGTCAACGTCGTCGGATCCTCGCCCGGACTACTGCAATTCCCGTGGGGCGTGATGCCCGACAAGTACATCGACCGCGTCGAAGACGCGGCCCGGCAAGGCAATTCGAGCATCCTGATCACCGGCGTCGACCCCGGATTCATCAACGACCTCATCCCGTTCGCGCTGGCGGGCACCTGTCAGAGCATCGAGCAGGTGCGCTGCATGGAGATCGCCGACTACGCCACCTACGACGGCGCGGAGGTCATGCACTACATGGGATTCGGCCGGCCCCTCGACGAGGTGCCGATGCTGCTGCAGCCGGGCATCCTCGGCATCGCCTGGGGGACGGCGATCCGTCAGCTGGCGGCCGGCCTGGGCATCGAGATCGACGAGATCACCGAGTCCTACCAGCGCGAGCCGGCGCCGGAAGACTTCGACATCGCGGTCGGGCGCGTTCCCGAGGGCACCATGGCCGCACTGCAATTCGAGATCCGCGGCATGTCCAACGGGCGGGCGGCCATCGTCATCGAGCACATCACCCGGCTGCGGCCGGACCTGCGACCCGACTGGGCGCAGCCGGCCGCCGGCGGCGGCTCCTACCGCGTCGAGATCACCGGCGAGCCCTCCTACGCCGTCGACATCGTCCCCAGCAGCCGCAAGGGCGACCACAACCACGCCGCGATCGTCGGTGCGGCCGGGCGCATCGTCAACGCCATTCCCGCGGTCATCGCCGCACCGCCCGGCATCCGGACCACGCTGGACCTGCCGTTGGTGACCGGAAAAGGCCTTTACGCACCAACCACTTTGGTGAGCACCTAAATCGAAAGGAGTCCCTGTGGGACGGGTAGAAGGCAAAGTCGCACTCATCAGTGGCGGCGCCCGCGGGATGGGCGCCGAGCATGCGCGGCTGCTGGTGGAGGAAGGCGCCAAGGTGGTGATCGGCGACATCCTCGACGACGAGGGCAAGGCGGTGGCCGACGAAATCGGTGACTCCGTGCGCTACGTGCACCTCGACGTCACCCAGCCCGACCAGTGGGACGCCGCCGTCGAGACGGCGGTGGGCGAATTCGGCAAGCTCAACGTCTTGGTCAACAACGCCGG
The DNA here is from genome assembly GCF_002102255.1 of Mycobacterium nebraskense. GTDB lineage: Bacteria > Actinomycetota > Actinomycetes > Mycobacteriales > Mycobacteriaceae > Mycobacterium > Mycobacterium nebraskense. The sequence goes on along the minus strand of NZ_LQPH01000066.1, from coordinate 139,819 downwards.
GACCGTCGCGCTCGGTCCATTGAGGAGTTTCGATCTGGCCAAGTGGCAGAAGGTGATTGACGTCAACCTGACCGGAACGTTTCTGGGTATGCGGGTGGCCGTCGACCCGATGATCGCGGCCGGGGGTGGCTCGATCATCAACATCTCCTCCATCGAGGGCCTGCGGGGCGCGCCCATGGTGCACCCCTACGTCGCGTCCAAGTGGGGGGTGCGCGGCCTGGCGAAGTCCGCGGCTCTGGAGCTGGCGCCGCACAACATTCGGGTCAACTCCGTGCACCCCGGCTTCATCCGCACGCCGATGACCGCGCACCTGCCCGAGGACATGGTGACCATTCCGCTCGGCCGCCCGGCCGAGGCACGCGAGGTCTCGACGTTCGTCTTGTTCTTGGCCAGCGACGAGTCGTCCTACGCCACCGGCAGCGAGTTCGTCATGGACGGTGGCCTGGTGACCGACGTGCCGCATAAGCAGTTCTAGCGCGGTGCGCACTGTCGCAGCCACATCCGTCACGCCAGTACCGCCACAGCACCACCCAGTCGGTCCGCGAAAGTGATATCGCAGGTGATAGCGGATTCGGACGTCGCCTGTTGGTGCAGACCCTGGGAATCGGCTGACGCTGTGGCGGCAGCAAAACTTGAGGCGTGAGGTGCTATAACCGCGGGCATGCTGCGCAGCTTGGCCGACGTCCTGGGATCGAAGCACGTCGTCACCGATCCCGATGTACTCGCGGGCCGGAGCGTCGACCACACCGGCCGCTATCGGGGCCGGGCCAGCGCGCTGGTGCGCCCGGGCTCGGCCGAGCAGATCGCCGAGGTGCTGCGGGTGTGCCGGGACGCCGGGGCGCACGTGACGGTGCAGGGCGGCCGCACGTCGCTGGTGGCCGGCACCGTTCCTGAGCACGACGACGTGCTGCTGTCCACCGAGCGGCTGCACGCCCTCGACGACGTCGACACCGTCGAGCGCCGCGTCCGGGTCGGTGCCGGCGCCACTCTGGCGGCGGTGCAACGCGCCGCGAGCGCTGCGGGACTGCTCTTCGGGGTGGACCTGGCCGCCCGGGATACCGCGACCGTCGGGGGGATGGCATCGACGAACGCCGGCGGCCTGCGCACGGTCCGGTACGGCAACATGGGCGAACAAGTCGTCGGCTTGCAGGTGGCGCTGCCCGACGGTTCGCTGCTGCGCCGGCACAGCCGGGTGCGTCGGGACAACACCGGCTACGACCTGTCGTCGCTGTTTGTCGGTGCCGAGGGCACCCTCGGCGTCATCACCGCGCTGGACCTGCGACTGCACCCGACCCCGTCGCGGCGGGTGACGGCGATCTGCGGGTTCGCCGAACTGGGTGCCCTGGTGGATGCCGGCCGGACATTCCGGGACGTGGACGGCATCGCCGCGCTGGAATTGATCGACGGCCGGGCCGCCGCTCTGACCGGCGAGCACCTCGGGGTCGGCTCACCCGTCGAGGGCGACTGGCTGCTGCTGGTGGAGCTGGCCGCCGACCACGACCAGACCGACCGGCTCGCCGACCTGCTCGACGGTGCGCGAATGTGCTCCGAACCCGCGGTCGGCGTGGATGTTGGTGCGCAGCAACGGTTGTGGCAGGTTCGCGAGTCGCTCGCCGAGGTGCTCGGCGTGTACGGGCCGCCGCTGAAGTTCGACGTCTCCTTGCCTCTGTCGTCCATCGACGGATTCGCCAGGGAGGCAGTCGATTTGATCGGTGCTCACGCCCCGGAGGCGCTACCCGTGCTGTTCGGCCACATCGGCGAGGGCAACCTGCACCTCAACGTGTTGCGCTGCCCGGTCGACCGGGAGCGCGCCCTGTACGAGCCGATGATGGAACTCATCGCGCGATCCGGCGGCAACGTCAGCTCCGAACACGGCGTCGGCACGCGCAAGCGGCGCTACCTCGGCATGTCACGGGAGCCCGCTGACATCGCGGCGATGCGGACCATCAAAGCCGCCCTGGACCCGACCGGCTACCTCAACGCCGCGGTGTTGTTCGACTGACTAGCTGCCCTTGATTCCCACCGCGTGCCGTAGCTGCGCCAAGAACTGGTCCGCGTCGTCGCTGCGGACGATGTAGTGCGATATCGCGATCCGGATCACGGTCGCCGCCTTCACCGCGGCGTTGGGTCCAGGCAGGTGCCGCTGCAGGCCCTCCCGCATCTGTGGGATGACCCAGGAGAACTGGGAGATGGTGTGCTCGGGCTCGACGTCGACCATGCGCACACCCGAGTACGAATGCTGATACTCGACGATGAACCGCAGCACCGCGTCGAGTTTGTCGACCCCCTTCAGACCCGCGGTCGCCCGGACCAGGCCGCTCTCGAAGATCTGCCTCTCGTAACTCGAAAAGGCCGACAGCAGCTCCTCTTTGGACGCGAACCAGCGGTAGAGCGTCGGGCGCGAAACCCCGGCCTGGGCGGCGACGTCGGAAAGGCTGAGCTTGGTTTTGCCGTTGCGGCCGAGGATCTCGGCGGTCGCGTCGAGGATGCGCTGGCGCGTCGAGGTGTCGGGCTCTGCGGTCTGGGCCGGACGGCTCATATCTGCAACTCTACGAAGTGGATCAAGGTCATTTCGCTTCCCGGCCAGGCTTGCCCGGGCGCGGGCGCACCAACACCGACTGTTGGATGGCGCCGACCGCGCCCCGCTCGTCGAACAATGTGCCGACCGTGGTCCCGATGCCGTCCGGGCCGTAGCTGGTCTCGGCGCGAATGCCGATCCATTCCCCGTCGGGAACCCGGAACACGTGTACCGCCAGATCGGTGTTGAGGAACGTCCACCGGGTGATGTCCAGCTTGCTGCCGATGCCGTTGGCGCAGTCGGCCACCGCGAACAGGCGCTCCAGCGGTGTCATGCTCTCGCCGGTGACCAGGTCCACGGTCGGATGGATCCACGATTCGCCCGGGCCCTCGCTCAGCGGCTCCGTCAGCCAGAGCCAGTCCAGGCTGTGCACGTAGTTGCGGTCCCAATCCCGTGCCCTGAGGTTGCGGTTGCGCGCCTCGCTGCGCGGCCCGGGCAGTGGAGCGGCGGCGTGGGCCAGCGCCTGCGTGTCCACCGTCTGCAACCGCCATCCGCTGGCACGCGCGACCGGCCGGGGCACGCCATCGGGCCCGGGGGCCAGCATCTCGGCGCTGACCAGTTCGATCTGTTTGCCGCCGCGCTGCACCTGCGAGCTGACCCACAGGTCGCCCTCGGCGGGCACCCCGCCCAGCAGGTCGATGACGACGCGGGACAGGCGGGTGTCGTCGCGCTGTTCGCACCGCTCCAGCGCCCGCACCAGGAGCGCTGACACCGGCCCGCCGTGTTGTATCGCCGCAGACCAGGTGCCGCGCGCCAGGTCGGTCGCCCGGAACTTCTCACCCAACGGGTCGTCGCCGTCGATGAGCTCGTAGTAGGAGTCGGTCATCGTCAACCTCTCGTCAGGGCAGTCCGGCGCCGGGCGTGGTCACCGTGACGGCATCCAACCGCGACAGCCGGGTGCCGACCAGGCGCTGGGGGTACGCCTCCGTGCTGGACAACAAAAACAGCGTCCGGCGCTCGGGGCCGCCGAGCGCGCAGGCGATGGCGACGCGCTCACCCATGTCGATGCGGTCGGTCACGGCGCCGCCCTCGATGATCCGCTCGAATTGGTGGGCCAGCGTCATCGACACCCACACCGCGCCGTCGGCGTCGAGCGCGATGCCGTCGGGTGGCCCGTCCAGGCCGTCGGCGAAAACGCGGCGGTCGGTCAGCGCGCCGTCCGCACCAATGGTGAACGCGGTCAGCCGCCGGCCGACCGACTCGGCGACGATCAGGGTCGTGCGGTCCGGCGTGATCACCATTCCGTTGGGAAAGTCGAGGTCCGAGGCGACAACGGTGGCGCTGTCGTCCGGGTCGAGCCGGATGATCAGGCCGCCGCTGAATGCCTGGCATCCGATGTAGGCTCGCCCCGCGTCGTCGATGACCATGTCGCCGAGGTTGGCCGGTGCCAGTTCGGCGAGATCGGCGATGGTGTCGACGGTTTCACCGTCGTAGCGCAGCACCTTCCGGTCTTCGGCCGAGACGATCAGCAGCGATCCGTCGGGGCGAAAACCCAGGCCCGACGGGGAGTGTCCGGGCAGCGGCAACGTGGTCAGCGAGCCACCCATGGTGGAGGTGTGTACCGCTTCGCCTAGCATGTCGGAGAACCACAGCAGTCCTTCGAACCAGCGTGGTCCTTCGCCGAAGCAAAAGCTGTTGGCCAGCGGTTCGGGAATCATCCGCGCACGCCTTGGACCACAACTTCCGCTTTACAAAACACCGCCAAAGTGTCATGCACCGCGGGTATCGGTGTCAATCTCGCGACCGGGCGAGTTCCCGCGCGACGGCCTCGTGGTACGCGTCGATCTTCGCCGGATTGACCTGCTGAAAGAGCTGGTCCGGCAGCGGGGCGTCCTTGGCTGCCTCGATCGTCATGGTCCGGGAGAACAGTGTGATGTCCTGACCCGGCCTGGTGAACCGGTACGACACCGTGATGCGGCCTTCCATCCCGCCATTACCGTCGCGATCGTGGCCTAGGCGCCCGATCGAGGTGAACACGAAGAGCGTCGGCCGCGTGGCGATGGCCAGCTGCCAGCTGAAGATCCGGTTCCCCTCGGGTCCCGCCTCCTGCCAGGTGTCGCCGACTCGCAACGGAAGCTCCGGCAGGTTGCCGATGTGCGCGCTGCCGGGGTAGGTCTTCGTCCAGTTCTCGGGGTTGGTGACGAAGTCGTAGACGGTCTCTGCGGACTGGGTGAATGCGGTCTCCGAAGTGCTTGTCACGATGCCCAATTGTGTTGCCTCCCTGTGCGTTCCGTCGGGGAATCCTGCCGCTGGGCCACAGTCTTGTTAGCCAAGCTTTACAAATCCTACTCAAAGTGTCACGCTGAGCCGTGAGCTGCTAGCACGAGAGGTGGAGCGGATTTGACCACGGAATCTGAGCAGACCGAGTGGACGGTGCGGGGCTTGCTGGACCTGTTCGACGTGCAGGCCGACGGGCAGGACCGGTTCACCGGTGACACCGGCATCGCCGTCGGCGACGAACGGCAGGTGGTGGAAGGCACCCAGGTGCTCGCCCAGGCGATTGTCGCGGTGGCCAAGCGATTCCCGGACAAGTCGGTGCGCTCGGCGCACGCGGTGTTCTCCCGCGCCGTGACCGTCGGCCCGCCGATCGAGCTCGTCCTCGACGTCGTCGCCGAGGGCCGGTCCACCGCCACCGCGGTGGTCGCCGTGCATCAAAACGGTCGGCGCTGCCTGAGCATCACCGTGCTGGCCGACGTCCCGACCGGCGATGTCATCCGCCACCACCTGCCGCGTCCCGATGTGGCCGCGCCCGCCGACGCCAACCAATGCGAGATGCCGATGATCGGGCGGGAAGTGCGAATTGTCGACGTTGTCGACGTCAACAGTCCCGACGAGGTGGGCCCGCCGGAGCTGTACGTGTGGCTGTACTACGACCCGATTCCGACCCGGGACGATTTGGCCAAGGCGCTCGTCGCGTACTTCACCGGACATCTGGGGATTTCCACCACCATGCGCGCGCACGCCGGCATCGGCACCGCCCAGGCGCACTTGACGGTGTCCACCGCACCGATGAGCATTTCGGTCGCGTTCCATGAACCGGTGCGCTGGGATGGGTGGCTGCTCTACACCCACGAGAGCACTCAGGTGGGTGCGGGAATGTCGTATGTGCGCGGCACCGTGCATTCCGAGGAGGGCGAGCTGCTGTGCTCCTTCGCCCAGGAGGCGCTGATCCGGCCGTTGCGCACCACCGACGCGGCCATCGATTCCCGCGCGCGGTTCTAGCGGCTGGCCGCGTTCATGCACTTCACCATCACCCACCCGATGCACAGCCACCCGTACAACCCGGAGCTGGTGAGCGGAGACGGCATCGGGAAGGTGGCCGCGGCAACTGAAGCGGCCGGCATTCACGGGTTCGGCTTCACCGATCACCCGGCGCCGTCGCAGCGGTGGCTGGAAGCCGGCGGGCACGACGCGTTGGATCCTTTTGTCGCACTGGGTTTCGCGGCGGCCACGACGACCACGCTGCGGCTGATCCCCAATATCGTGGTGTTGCCGTATCGAAACCCGTTCGTGGTGGCCAAATCTGGGGCCACGCTGGACTTGCTCTCCGGAGGCCGGTTCACGCTCGCGGTGGGGGTGGGTTACCTCAAGCGGGAGTTCGCCGCGCTGGGGGTCAGCTACGACGAGCGGGCAGAACTGTTCGAGGAAGCTCTAGAGGTGATCCGGGCGGTCTGGACCGGCGACGACATCACCTATGAGGGAAAGCATTTCAGCGCACGGGGGATCACCGCGCACCCCCGCCCGCTGAGTGACCCGCACCCGCCGATCTGGATCGGCGGCAACACGTCGTCATCGCGCCAGCGCGTGGCGCAATACGGCGACGGGTGGTGCCCGTTCCCCGCCCCGCCGCAACTGGCCCAGACGGCGGGCACGGCGGTGATCGACTCGGTGGCGCGCCTCACCGACGGCATCGACGACCTGCGGCGCCGGTGCGATGCCGCGGGCAGGGACTGGTCGGCGATCGACATCACCTTCACCAACTTCGAGGGCGGCAGCCCCACCGACGACGAATTCAACGCCGACGCCTACCTCGACGGCTTGGAGAAGCTGGCGAAACTGGGCGTGACGTGGGTGAGCGTCCACCTTCCCGGCGACAGCATGGCGCACGCACTCGAGACCCTCGACCGTTTCCGCACCCTGGTGATCGACGCGGTCTGATGGATTTTTCCCACGTCGAACTCTCGGCCGAGGACCAGGCATTCCGCGATGACACCCGGGCGTTCATCGCGAAGCACGTCACCGACGACGTGCTCCATCGGCAGCTGGAGTTCGGCGAGAACTTCGACGAGCGCGTGCATCTGGCGCTGGGCGAAGCCGGCTACCTGGCATCGGATTGGAAGCTGGAGTCCGAGGGTGGCTTCAGCCCGGTCCGTCGCCGCATCTTCCATCTCGAGATTGCCCGGGCCCACACGCCTTGGTATCACTGGGGCACCACCTCCGTCGTCGCTCGGCTGGTGTGGCAATTCGGGGCGCCGGAACTCGCCGACAAAGTCGTGCCGGGCGTGCTGTCCGGCGAGATCCGGCTATGCCTGGGCTACACCGAGCCCGAAGGTGGCTCGGACGTCGCGACCTGCAAGACGCGCGCGGTGCGCGACGGAGATGCGTGGGTGATCAACGGCTCCAAGATGTTCACCTCCAACGCGCAGAACGCCAGGTACGTCTTTCTGCTCACCAACACCGACCCCCAAGGCCCGAAACACAGGAACCTGACCATGTTTCTGGTGCCACTCGACTCACCGGGTGTCGAGATCCAGGGCATCCGCACCCTGGACGGCGACCGCACCAACATCGTCTACTACAGCGACGTCCGCGTCGACGACCTCTACCGCATCGGCGAAGTGAACGGTGGCTGGACGGTCATGCGTGCGGCGCTGGACTCCGAGCACGGCATCGTGAATCCGGAAGACCATGGCCTGCAATACATTGCCGCGATGGCAGCGCACGGCGACCTGATGGCCGAAGTGGTCGACGCCGTCGCGGCCGCCGTCGCTCAACCGGGTGCGGATGGGCGGCGGCCGTTGGACGACGATTCGGTGAAATACCGGCTAGGGCGCGACGTCGCCCGGATGGAGGCGGCGCTGTCCACGCCCGGGATGTTCGGGCGGGTCGCGGTCGCGCAGACGATGCGCGACGTCACCCCGGATCTGATGGACATCCTGGGGACCGCGTCGGCGTTGCCCACCGAAACTCCGGGCTCCGCCACCGACGGTGCGGCAGAACACCTTTACCGGCTGGCGCTGCCGCTGGGGATCTACGGCGGCACCCTAGAAGTGTTCCGCAACATGATCGCCCAGCATCAGCTCAAGCTGGGACGCCCCAGCTACGGCGGGTGACGTCAGCCGCGGTCGCCAGTCGCCGGCCCTCGCGCTACCTTTTCACCGAGTATCGGTCGCAGAGAGGTAGGCCCGCAGTGGTTGTCCTCGTCGCCCTCGGTTCGTTCATCACCACATTGCTGGGCGGTTATGCGGCGCTGCGCATCGGTTCCTACCGCTATCTGGTTCTCGGCCTGGCCGCCGGATTGATGCTCGGCGCGGTGGCTTTCGACCTGCTGCCGGAAGCGCTGAGCCAGAGGCCTTGGAGCCTGTTCGGCATACCTGCCCCACTGGTGGCCTTCGTTCTCGGCTTTCTGGTACTGCATTTCATCGAACACACGGTCGGCATCCATCGCGGCCACGGATCCGACGATGCCGGCAATTCGGATGCGCCCGGCGTCGGGATCCTTGCCGCGTCGGGGCTGATCGGCCATAGCGTCATGGACGGATTCGCCATCGGGGCCGCCTTTCAGGCCGGAGCCGGGGCGGGCGCAGTGGTGGCGGTGGCGGTGATCGGCCACGATTTCGCGGACGGCTTCAACACCTACACCGTCACATCGCTCTATGGAAATGACCGTCGAAGGGCGCTGGCACTGCTGGCCGCTGATGCTGTCGCGCCGCTGGCCGGTGCGGCTCTCACGTTGGCCGTGACGATTCCCCATCGCCTACTCGAGTTATATCTCGGATTTTTCGCCGGTTTCCTGATGTATCTGGCCAGCGCCGACATCCTGCCGAGGGCGCACGCCGGACATCGCATCCCTGCGACCTTGGCGTGCACACTCGGCGGGGTGCTGTTCATGCTGATGATCGTCGGGCTGGCTAGCTAGCCGAGGTCGTCGTCGGCAGGTCGGCGACGACATCGACCCGGGCGAGGTCGAAGCTCAAAAACCCTTTGATGGGAAGGCTTTCCGGTGGCGGATCCGCATAGCTCCAGGCGATGTCGTCGACCACCTGGCCGTCCACGGCGGCGGACCAGTAGGTGGCGAAGCCCTTGTAGTTGCAGTAGCTCAACGTGTCCGAGCGGCGCAGCAGGTCGGTGCGCACGTGCAGCGGATCGACGTAGAGCCGGGGCTCCAGCGAGGTCTCGAACACGATCACGGTGTCCTCGGTGTCCACCAGCACCGTGCCGGCGACCGAGACTCGCAGGCGGCGCTTGGTGGGGCGGCAGTCGACGCGGTGGTAGGGGTTGGGTGGGTAGTGGACGAGTTCGCGGCCCTCTTCCAGCCAACTGTCGACGGCGTCCCATGGCACGTGCACGAAGCCCGGCGCCTCCGGCTCAGGTTCGGTGGGTAGGTCGCCGACCTCGTCGGCCCGGAAGACATAGCTGAGCGGTTGGCCCCGCCGGTGCACCAGGAGCGCCCCTTCGGTGTCGATCACCAACCGCCCGTCCTGGACGGCTTGCACGCGCCGCGGATGAGGCTCGATGAAGACGACATCGGCGGGTATCGCAGGCGAGAACCGCCCGGCCGGATTACTGCTGAACGGACCACGTCCGGCTACCAGGCTCATGGCGCCCCTTCCATCGCAAACTGCGTCGAACGTCACGCTAGCGTGGCACTCGCAATGCAGCGTCACGCTGGCGTGACGTTCGAACGGCAGAGAGTGGGAACACGCCCATGGCGGGACCAATGGAGGGCGTCAAGGTCGTCGAGCTCGGGGTGTGGGTGGCCGGACCGGCCACCGGCGGCATCCTGGCCGACTGGGGCGCCGACGTCGTCAAGATCGAACCGCCGAGCGGTGACCCGGGGCGCTTGTTCGGCAGGATGCTGGGCTGCGACCTCGGGGTCAACCCGCCGTTCGAAATGGACAACCGTTCCAAGCGCAGCGTCGTGTTGGATCTCGCGGAGGAGGCGGGCCGCGACACCGCGTTCGAATTGCTCGCCGAGGCGGACGTTTTCGTGACCAATGTGCGACCCGGCGCGTTACAGCGCCTGGGGCTCGACTTCGAATCGGTGGCCGTCCGCAACCCCCGGCTGGTCTACGGGCTGATCACCGGATACGGGGAAACCGGACCCGACGCCGACCGGGCCGCCTACGACGTCGCCGCGTTCTGGTCGCGCGCTGGGGTGGCGCATCTGCTCACCCGCCCCGGCGACACCCCGCCGTTCCAGCGCGGCGGCATGGGCGATCATTCGGCCGGCATGACGCTGGCGGCCGCCATCTGCGCGGCGCTGGTCGCCCGCGCACGCACCGGGACCGGCCAGCTGGTGACCACCTCGCTGTACCGCCAGGGCGCCTACACCGTGAGCTTCGACCTCAACACCTACCTGCTCACCGGCCAGCCGATCGCGATCGGGCAACGCGAATCGATGGGTAATCCCTGTATGAACAACTACGCCACCGCCGATGGGCGGCGATTCTGGATCGTCGGGCTGGAAGGCGATCGGCACTGGCCCCCGCTGTGTCGCGCCGTCGGCCATCCGGAGTGGCTGGACGACCCCCGGTTCGGCGACGCTTACGCCCGCTTCGTCAACGCGCCGACGCTGATCGCCGAGCTGGATGCGATCTTTGCCACCCGCACCCTCGACGAATGGGCGCAGGCCTTCGCGGCCGAGCCCGATTTCTTCTGGTCGCCGGTCAACAGCCTCGAAGACGTTGTCGCCGACGAGCAGTTCCACGCCGCGGGCGGCATCGTCGACGTGCCGGACGGGGAATCCAGCGTTCCGATGGTGGCCACACCGGCCGATTTCCACGGCACGCCATGGGCACCGCGTTCTGCGGCACCGGAACTCGGTCAGCACACCGACGAAGTGCTCGCCGAACTGAAGGCGCGCCGCGGCTCGTGACCACCGGTCGCACCTTTACAAATTTGTTCCCAAGTGTCACGCTGTCCGGTGAGTCGCGTGAGGCGGCCCCCAGCCCAGGACAAGCGTTGCGGTAAACGCCCATGCACGGTTTCGGTGCGGCGGTGAGGAACGGATTGAATGGTCACGTCAACGTTCGACATCAGGGAAGGCAACCGGGTCAAAGCCGCCCGGGCGAGCCGTGCAGACCGGGAATGTCTGCGATATCGACTCGACGTCATCGCGGTGAGCGCCCTGGACGTCGTCCAGTCTGCCGGAGGTTGGCTCTACGACCGGGCGATGGCCGGCTGGCAGGTGACGGTGCTGCTGCCCAATGGCAGCGACGCCCGCTCCCTGCGGATCCTCGGCGTGCAGACGCTGGACCTCGACGAGCAGTTCGCCGCGATCGGCCACGGCTCGACGAGCCAGAGCCTGGCGGTGAGCGCCGAAGCGTTCACCGCGGATGCGCGCGTGCGCGACAAGGTGCTCGCTTCGCTGGACGACCGGTTGACCGAAGTCGCGTTGTGGGGTCAAGCGCCTTCCGGATGGCCCTTACGGGTGGATCGCAGGATGGCCAGGGCGCAGTACGCGCTCAGCGCGGCCGCGCGAAGGTTCAAGGGCCACGCGTTGGCGGCGGCCGGGATTGATTGCCCCGCGGTCTATTCCACCGAGACATTGCTCTGCGATTTAGCGACCTGTGGACGCGGCGACTCGGGGCTGGTCCGGCTCGACTGATGAAGAAGTACTACCGCCACACGCTGCTCTACCTCCACGAGACCATCTCGCTCGGCTCCGGAAGGAGCGACCACTTCACCGAGGTGTTCTCCGACACCTACCACCCGATGATGGACGAGCTGGGGGCCCGGCTTTTCGCGATCTGGGAATCCACCCCGTACAACGGTCACTGGCCGCAGGTGACGATCATCTGGGAGATCGACGGGTTCGCCGACTACGCGCGGATCGGGGCCGCCCAGACCCGCGGCGGCAGTCACGAGGCCGCGGCCGGCAAATGGTCGGCCTTCCTGGCCGACATCGGCGCCGCGGGGGAGGGCCGAATCATGTATCCCGGTCCGAGCAACAAGACTCTCGCCCAGCTGCGCGAGGCCAACATCACTGCGCCGCTGGTGATTCAGGAAATCATGCAGACCAAGCCGGGGCGCCAAGACGACTACATCCGCGAACTGGAGCGCCTCTACGTCCCCTGGTCGGAACGTACCGGCAAACGCTGGTTGGGTTCGTTCACCACGACCTTCCGCTACAACGAGGTCATTCACTACTGGGCGCTGGACGGCGGCTGGGAATGCTTCGCCAACCACTACCCCTCGTGGAAAGAAAGCCCACCCGCCGAGATCGTCACCTGGATGAGTGTGGCTCCCGCCCTGCGCGACGGCTGGGAAGACTCGATCCTGCAGGCCCTACCGCCGTCGCCGCTGCAGTGATGGGGCGGCGAGAACCTGTGAAGTTCGCCTACGATCCCTTCGATGCGGAGGTGATGGCGAATCCGCTTCCGTACTACCGAGTCCTGCGGGACCACCATCCCGTGTACTACATGCCGCAATGGGACACCTTCGCCCTGTCCCGCTTCGAGGACATCTGGCAGGTGCTGGAAGTCAACGATGGGACGTTCGTCGCGTCGGAGGGGACCCTGCCCCCGGCGTCGGTCCTGGCCAAACACAACACCGGTCCGGTCGACGACCCCCCGCTGCATCCGCTGCCATTCCACGCGGTGTTCGACACGGATCTGTACGCGGAGATCCGGCGCGCGCACTCCCAGCCGCTGCGCCCCAGGGCGGTCACCGGGTGGGAGGCCAGAATCCGCGAGCTGGCCAACGAGCGTCTCGATGAGCTGCTGCCCCGGGGCTCGTTCGACCTCACCCAGGACTACGGCGGCATCGTCGTGGCGTCCGTCGTATGCGAGTTGCTGGGCATTTCAACCGATCTCGCACCCCAGGTGCTGGCCGCGGTCAACGCCGGCAGCCTCGCCGAGCCCGGTGTCGGGGTGGACACCGCCGAAGCGCGGCCCAACTATTTCGAATACCTGCTGCCATCGGTTCGGCGCCGCCGCGCCGATCAGTCCGGCGGACCCCTCGCCGTCGTGGACGGTCTACTCGGTTACCGCCTGCCCGACGGCAGCCCGCTCGACGACGTCGAAGTCGCGACCCAGATGCTCTGCATCTTCATCGGGGGCACCGAGACGGTGCCCAAGATCGTCGCCCACGGGCTCTGGGAGCTCGGCCAGCGGCCCGACCAGATGGCCGCGGTGCGTGCCGACCCCGAGAACAACGTCCCCATCGCACGCGAGGAGATGATCCGGTTCTGCGCGCCGGCGCAGTGGTTCGCCCGAACGGCGCGCAAGCCCTTCACCATTCACGGCGAGACCATCCGGCCCGGCCAGCGCGTCATCACCCTGCTCGCCTCGGCCAACCGCGACGAGCGGGAATACCCCGAACCCGACGAATTCATCTGGGACAGGCCCATCCGCCGCTCGCTGGCCTTCGGCCGCGGGCAACACTTTTGCATCGGCTACCACCTGGCCAGGCTGGAAGTCGCTGTGCTGCTGCAAGAGTGGCTGCGCAGGGTGCCCGAGTATGCGATCCAGGCCGAGGCCGCCAGGCGCCTGCCCTCCAGCTTCCAATGGGGATGGAACAACATCCCGGTGGAGGTCTGACGTGTGGTCCTATCGGATCGTCGCCCCCTACCTGTTCGAGCGGACAACGATCGCAGACAAGACACCCGAGTTCCTCGCCGACGGCCAGGTGCTGTTGCGGTTCACGGCAGCCGGTGTCTGCGGCAGTGATCTGCCGGCCTTTCGTGGTGCCCGCGGCCGCCTTCCGGGCGACGACGGAACCAGCGCGGCCGAAAAGGACGGCTTTCCCATCCATGAAGTCGCCGGCGAGGTGATCGCCAGCCGGCATCCCGATCACCGTCCCGGCGACCGCGTGGTCGGCTGGGCCTCCGGGTTCGACGGCATGATGGAACGCGTGGTCAGCAATGGCGACGGCCTCGCGCCGTACGACCCGGCGCTGACCCCGGCCCAGGCGGTCGGCCTGCAACCACTGGCGTGTGTCCTCTACGCCTGCGAGCAACTGCCGGATCTGGTCGGCAGGCACGTGGCAATCATCGGCCAGGGCTCCATCGGCCTGCTGTTCTCCTACGTCGCGAGGGCGTCCGGTGCCCGGCGCGTCACCGGAGTCGACCCCGTCGACCGGTCAAGTCTCGCAACCGCATTCGGTGTCGACGACCCAGTACGCGCCACCAGCGACCGTTGGGTGAGCCACCTTGCGGCCGACGACCGCGCCGACGTCGTCATCGAGGCCGTCGGTCACCAGGTGGCCACGTTGGGCCACGCCATCGACGCCACCGCGCCCGGGGGCACCGTGTTTTATTTCGGCGTCGCCGACGACGAGGCCTATCCGATCAGCATGCGCAGCATGCTGCGCAACAACCTGACGCTGAAATCCGGTGTGACGCTGGACCGGCGGCGGATGCTGGAGCTCGCGGGCAAGTTCGCCGCCGAACATCCCGAGCTGCTCGCCGCCTACCTGACGCACACGTTCGGCATCGACGACGTGCAGGGGGCGTTCGAGTTGGCGAGCCTCCCGGTCCCCGAGCGCGTCAAGATTGCGATCGCGGAGTGAGCGTGGCCGACCATCCCCAGAGCGCTTTGCAGCGGGCGCTGAGCCGGGCCACCCCGATTTGGGGTGGCTGGGTCACCGGGCCGACACTGCTGGGGCCGGAGGAATTCGCCGGGGCCGGTTACGACTACGTGGGTTTCGACGCCCAGCACGGCTACCTCGACGACGCCGACATCGCCAGCATGCTGCGCCGGATCGAGCACCTGCCCATCGGCACCGTCGTGCGGCTGCCCAACGCCGACGCGGCACCGATCGGCCGCGTGCTGGACGCCGGCGCCGACGCCGTCGTCATCGCCATGATCGAGTCGGCGGACCAGGCCGCCGCGGCGGTGGCCGCCACCCGCTACCAGCCCGCGGGCATCCGCAGCTTCGGCCCGTTGCGCGCCAGCCTGGGCCGTGACACCGCCGCGCTGGAATCTCGGGTCAGCGTGTTCGCGATGATCGAGACGGCGGCGGCGCTGTCCGGCCTCGACGAGATATGCGCTGTCGACGGGCTCGCCGGGCTCTACGTCGGGCCCGCGGATCTGGCCCTGTCGCTGGGCGTGGACGCGGTTGGCGCGACCAAGGATCCGGCCGTCCTGGATGCCATCGTGCGAATTCACCGAGCGGCCACCGGGGCCGGGCTGTTGACCGGCATCCACGCCGGGGACGGCAAGACGGGTCGCGCCATGGCCAAGCTGGGGTTTTCGATGATCACCCTGACGGCCGAATCGCATGCGCTGCGTCGGGGAGCCGCGGAGCACCTGCGCGAGGCGACCGAACCATGACGGATGACCGGGCCGCGATCCGCGAGTTGCTCGTCGGTTACGCCCTCGCGCTCGACGCGGGTGACGTCGACGAGTGTTTGGGTTTGTTCGCGCGGGACGCCGAATTCGTAGTCTACGGGCGGTCATTCGCCGGACACGACGCCATCGGAAAGATGTTCCGGGATGCCCCGCGCGGGCTGCACTTGACCGGTGTCTCGCGCATCGACGTCCGCGACGACACCGCAACGGCGCGGTCGCAGGTGCTGTTCGTCCGGGCGGGTGACCTGCACCTACGCCCCGCCCTATACGACGACGAACTGGTCCGCACCGAAGGGCAGTGGCGTTTACGACGGCGGCGGTGCCAGTTCGTGACCAGCCGCGGCTTGTCCGACACCCCCGAGGTCACGTCATCATGAATCAACGCGTCGCACTGGTGACCGGCGCAGCCGGCGGCCAGGGTTGGGCCATCGCCAAAAGGCTACGCACAAAAGGCTATTCGGTGGCAGCATGTGATCGGCGCGTCCACGAACTGACCGCCGCGGTTGATGAATTGGGCGACGACGAGGTGATCGCGATCGAACTCGACGTCACCTCGGAATCACTGTGGGAGTCGGCCGTGCACGCCGCGGTCCATCGCTTCGGGGCGCTGACCACGCTGGTCAACAATGCCGGCGTGCTGCACCGGGCCTCGTTGGCCGACGAAACCGCCGACGGTTTTGAAAACTCCTGGCGGGTCAATTGCCTCGGCGCGTTTCTGGGCATTCGGACAACGCTGGAACACCTGCGTGCGGCGAACCAGGCCGCCATCGTCAACATCTGCAGCACCGGGGCCATCCGCCCCTTCCCGCACCACGCCGCATACGGTTCGGCGAAATGGGCGCTTCGCGGCCTGACCCAGAACGCCGCCGCCGAACTGGCCCCCTTCGGCATCCGGGTCAACGCGGTGTTCCCCGGGCCGATCGCGACCCCGATGCTCGATGACGCCACCCAACTGCGGCTCGCCGCGTCGTCGGCCTTCGGGCGGATCGGCCAACCGCGCGAGGTCGCCGACGCCGTCGCGTTCCTGGTCTCCGAGGAGGCATCGTTCATCACCGGTTCGGAACTGGTCGTCGACGGTGGCCAATGCGTGCAGATCCGATGAGCGGACCCGCGATCGGCATCATCGGCGCCGGGCCCGGCGGCCTGGCCCTGGGGATCCTGCTCGCGCGGGCCGGTTTTCGGGACTTCACCATCTTCGACCGGGAAGACGACGTCGGCGGCACCTGGCGGATCAACACCTATCCTGGGCTGGCCTGTGACGTCAAATCGCACCTTTACTCGTACTCGTTCGACCTGAACCCGGACTGGTCGCGGCTGTGGTCGGCGCAGCCCGAGATTCTGGCGTACTTCCAGCGGTGCGCCGACAAGTACGGCCTGCGCCCACACCTGCGGCTGCGCACCGAAATTCGTGCCGCACGGTGGGAGGAAGACGCACAGCGGTGGTGCCTGACCACGGCGGAGGGTGAACGGCATCACTTCGACGTGGTGGTCTCCGCCGTGGGCCTGTTCACCCGCCCGCTCCTGCCGGACCTCGTGCAAGAGGAACCCTTCACCGGGACGGTGATGCACTCCGCGCGGTGGGACCACTCGATCCCGCTCGCCGGCAAGCGGATTGCGGTGCTCGGCACGGGATCCACCGCGTCGCAGCTGTTGCCCGAATTGGCCAAGGTGGCCGGCAAGGTCTACTCGGTGCAACGATCGCCGACCTGGATTCTGCCCAAGCCGGACCGGCATTACACGCGACGCGAGCGCTGGGCTTTCGCTCACGTGCCGTGGGCCAAGAAGCTGTACCGAACGCGGCTCTGGTTGCGCAGCGAATCCAACATCTCGGTGATCGAACACGGCAGCGAAAAGACCCACGACTTCACGGCGGTCGCTCTCGGCCTGCTCGAAAAGACCGTCGCCGACGAGGATTTGCGCCGCAAACTCACCCCGACCCATCCGATGGGCTGCAAGCGGCTGGTGTTCTCCTCGGACTACCTGCCCGCGCTGACCCAGCCCAATGTGGAGGTATTGACCAGCCCGGCGCGATGCCTGCGCGCCCGATCCCTGGTCACCGAGGACGGCACCGAGCGTGAGGTCGACCTGGTGGTGTGCGCGACCGGCTACGCCGCGGCCGACTACCTGGGCGAGCTGGACGTTTCCGGGGAGCGCGGAACCACCCTGCGGGAGGCCTGGCGGGACGGGGCGCACGCCTATCTCGGCATGGCCGTGCCGGGCTTTCCGAACTTCTTCATGCTGTACGGCCCGAACACCAATGTCGGCTCCAACAGCGTCATCTTCATGCTCGAGGCCCAAGCGCGCTACATCGTGCGGGCGCTCAAGCACATGCGGCGCAAGGGCAAGACCTACATCGCGGTGCGGCCCGGCGCGCTGGCCGACTTCGTCGCCAAGATCGACCGCTGGATGATCGGTACCGTCTGGACCACGCAGTGCAGCAATTACTTCCGCGCCGCCAACGGTCGTGTGGTGACGCAGTGGCCGCGCAGCGCGCGTAGCTTCTGGGGAATGACGCGTCGGTTCAAACCGGGCGACTTCCGCTTCGAGCCCACTGCCGACTCCGTGCCCGGCGCATTGACAACGTCGGACAGGGGAGTTCGATGACGCAACTGGACGGCGCCGAACGGCTCGCCCCCGAACTGCGGGCTATCGCGACCACCCGGACCGACTTTTCCTTCGGCTCAATCCAACTCACCCGCGATCCGTTCAACGAGCGCCGCCGCGCCGCGGCCGAACAAACCGACGCGCGGAGTGTCCAGATCGCCGAAGGCAGCGCGCCAGCGGAATCGCCAGTGCCGGTGCGGATTTATCGTGGCGGGCCCACACCGGCGCCCGTGGTCCTCTACTGCCATGCCGGCGGGTTCGCGCTGGGAAATCTCGACACCGACCACCGCCAGTGCGTGGAGCTCGCGCGCCGCGGCCACTGCACGGTGGTGTCGGTCGACTACCGGCTGGCGCCGGAGCACCCCTACCCGGCCGCGCTCGACGACGCGAGCACCGTGCTGCGGTGGGTGGTGGACAATGCCCGCGAACTCGGCGTCGACCCGGCCAGGCTCGCCGTCGCCGGCAGCAGCGCCGGCGCCACCCTGGCCGCGTGCCTGGCGCACGGCGCGGCCGACGGGTCACTGCCGCCGGTCGCCTTCCAGCTGCTGCACCAGCCCGTGTTGGACGATCGAGCCACCCACTCCAAGAAGGAGTTTCGCACCAGCCCGGCATTCGACAGCGAGGCAGCCGACCTGATGTGGGGGCACTACCTGGGCGAGAGGACCGGATCGGAATCAGCGGTGCCCGCGCGGCGAACCCGGCTCGGTGGTCTGCCCCCCGCTTTGATCACGTGCGCGGAGATCGATCCCTTCCGCGACGAAGCGGTGGACTATGCGCTGCGCCTGCTCCACGCCGGGGTGTCGGCCGAGCTGCACGTGTTCACCCGCACCTGCCACGGATTCGATTCGCTGCTGCCCGATTGGTCCACGTCCGAGCGCCTGTTCGCGCTGCAGGCGCACGCCCTGCGGAGCGCCTTGCGCGGGAGGGGCGCGGGACCTTCGCCTCTACTCTGAGCGCCCGGGCCCTCGGCAGAATGTGCTGCCATGAAGATCACCGGACTCGAGGTGGTGCCGTTCGAGTCGTTCGTCGATCGAATCTCGTTCGGCCAGCTGATGACCGACTACCGCGTGGTGCAGACCGTGACCAAGGTGCTCACCGACGAGGGCGTCGAGGGCTACTACTTCGGCGGTCACTTCCACGGCGATCAGGACGGATTGCTCCCTGGGGACCGGGCGATCATCACCCAATTCTTGGGCCCGCTGCTCGTCGGCCAGGACCCGTTCGACAGGGCGGAGATCTGGCGGCAACTGTGGGCGGCGAAGCTTCCCGAAAACGTCTGCAGCGTAATCGATCTGGCGCTATGGGATTTGGCCGGCCGCGTCACCGGGCTGCCGGTACACAAATTGCTGGGCGGCGCTCGGGACCGGGTGAAGGCGTATGCCAGCAGTTTCAACAATCTCGGATCGCCCGAGGACTACGTGGCCCACGCCGTCGAGTGCAAACGTCAGGGCCACGGCGCCTACAAGATTCACCCCTACCACTACTGGAATCCCGCGACAGGTCAGTTCGCCCTCCCGCGGCCGTCCTACGTGGACTGGGATATCCGGGTATGTCGCGAGGTTCGAGCGGCGGTGGGCGACGAGATGGTGCTGATGTTCGACCCGTGGGGTACCTACCACAGCTACGAGGACGCGCTGCGGGTCGGCCGCGAGTTGGAGCGGCTGGGTTTCTACTGGTACGAGCACCCGATGCCGGAGTACCGGGTCGAGGCCTACCGGCGACTCGGCGACGAACTCGACATCCCGATCTGCTCTCCCGAGATCGCCGAGGGCGGCATCTATACCCGGGCGGATTGGATCCTGCGCCATGCCTCCGACATCAGCCGCATCGACGTCCTGCGCGGCGGCATCACCGGCGTGATGAAGCTGACCGGGATGTGCGAGGCGGTCGGCATGCGGTGCGAGCTACACATGAGCGGCTTCGGCAACCTGCAGGTTCTCGGCGCCACCAGCGAAGACGTCTGCGAATACTACGAGCGCGGCCTGCTCGGGCCGGGGGCTCGCTACGACACCGCGCCGCCGTATCTGACGGCGCCGTGCGACCCGCTCACCCCGGACGGATTCGTCGAGATACCGTCGGCACCCGGACTGGGCTACGAAATCCGTTGGGATTACATCGAAAGTCACCGCGTGCCGGACGCGGGGGTGGACCCCGTCGCACCCCTGCACCCGAGATAGCGGCTAGTCGAACCTGATGAGCTGTCGCACGGCGGTGCCGTCGGCCAGATTGTCCATCGCCTCGTTGATGTCATCCAACCGGATCGACGACGACACCAGCGATTCCACCGGCAGCCGCCCCGCCTGCCACAATGCGACGAACCGGGGGATGTCGCGGCTGGGCACCGCCGAGCCCAGGTAACTGCCGATCAGCGACCGCCCTTCGGCCACGAAACCCAACGGCGACACGGTGATTCGCGCGTCCGGCGGTGGAAGGCCGACGGTGATGGTGCGGCCGCCCGGCGCGGTCAGGGCGATGGCCGTCTCGAGTGCGGCGGGATGACCGACGGCCTCGATGACCACGGCGGCCTTCACCCGGGCGTCGACGGCCTGCTGCGGTGTGTACGCCTCGTGCGCGCCCCGGGCCCGGGCGGCGGCCAGCTTGTCGGGCAGTTGGTCGACGGCGACGACGCGCACGTCGTCATAGGTGAGCGCCGTGAGCACCGCCGCCATGCCGACACCGCCCAGGCCGACAACGGCGACCGTCTGGCCCGGTTGCGGATGGCCGACGTTGAGCACGGCGCCCCCACCGGTCAGTACCGCGCAACCCAGTAGCGCGGCGACTTCGGGCGGCACGTCGGCTGGCACCGGAACCACGCTGGCGCGGTTGACCACCGCGTGCGTCGCGAAGCCCGAAACCCCGAGGTGGTGAAACACTGGGTGGCCGGCGTGGTTGAGCCGGATGTCGCCGCCCAACAACGTTCCGGCGGCGTTGGCTGCGCTGCCCGGTTCGCACGGCGTCAGGCCCTCGGTCGCGCAGGCCGCGCAATGACCGCACCGCGGCAAGAACACCAGCACCACGCGCTGACCGATGGCAAGGTCTGACACACGGTCGCCCACTTGCTCGACGATTCCGGCCGCCTCATGACCGAGCAGCATCGGCACCGGCCGCACCCGGTTGCCGTCGACCACCGACAGGTCGGAGTGGCACACGCCGGCGGCCTCGATGCGGATCATCACCTCTCCGCTGCCCGGCGGATCCAGGTCGAGATCGACGACGCTGATCGGCCGGGACTCGGCGTAAGGGCGGGCCAGACCGATCCGGTCCAGCACGGCGCCCCGAATCTGAACCATGCTGGAATACAACCATGGCTTCGGAACCCCAGGTCTCGCCGGCTCCGGCGGTACCGCCGGCACCCGACGGGCTCACCAGCGACGACTTCCCGGTGCTGTGGCCGGTGGGAACCCGGTGGGCCGACAACGACATGTTCGGCCACCTGAACAACGCGGTGTACTACCAGTTGTTCGACACCGCCATCAACGCCTGGATCAACACCAGCACCGGGCTGGATCCGCTCACCACGCCCGCGCTCGGCATCGTCGCCGAGTCGGGCTGCCGGTACTTCTCGGAACTGCAATTCCCCGAGGGCCTCGTGGTGGGCGTAGCGGTGACCCGGCTCGGCCGCAGCAGCGTCACGTACCGGCTCGGCGTGTTCCGGGCGCGGGGAGAGCAGGCGCAGCCCATCACGGCGCTGGGCCATTGGGTGCACGTCTACGTCGACCGCGCCAGCCGCAAGCCGGTCGGCATTCCCGACGCCATCCGCTCGTTGCTGTCGACAGCCCACGTGGACCGATAAGCCCGAGATTGCCCGCAGCACCGGGGCTTTCGCACGAAACAGCGGCCCGGGCCGCACTGGCTGGAGCGCCTCGCCAACCCCGCTATGCTTCGCCAATGCCAGTTATGAGCAAGACCGTCGAGGTCAGCGCCGACGCCGCCTTGATCATGGCCATCGTCGCCGACTTCGAGGCCTACCCGCAGTGGAACGAGGAGATCAAGGGTCTCTGGGTGCTCGCCCGCTACGACGACGGGCGCCCCAGCCAGCTGCGGCTCGACACCGACTACCAAGGCATGCAGAGCATGTTCATCCAGGCCGTGTACTACCCCGGGGAAAACCAGATCCAGACCGTCCTGCAGCAGGGCGACCTGTTCACCAAGCAGGAGCAGCTGTTCAGCGTGGTGGAGATGGGTGCGTCGAGCTTGCTGACCGTGGACCTCGACGTCGAGACCTCGATGCCGGTTCCCGCGCCGATGGTCAAGCAGCTGCTCAACAACGTCCTGGACCACCTTGCCGAAAGTCTCAAGCGGCGCGCCGAACAGCTGGCCGGCGACTAGCGACCGCTAGTCGAAGATCCCTGTGCGGTCCCGCATCTCGGTCAGCCGGGCCGCCGCGTCGGTGAATTGCCACACGGTGTGCTCGATCACGGCGGCGGCGTCGCGCCGGCGCAGCGCCGCGATCAGCTGCCGATGATTCTCGACGGCGGCCGCGCCCCACTGCGGGTCCGCGGCGTACACCAGTACCGGCATGTAGCGCGCGGCGTTGAGCAGGAACCAGGCCAATTTGATCCGCCCGCTCGCCTGATTGAAGACCCGATGGAACGCGAACTCGATGCCCGCGATGGTTTCGGCGTCGCTTGATCCGATGGCTGCGGCGAGCGCCTCGTTGATGCGCTCCAGCTCGTTGATCTCGGCGTCGGTGATGTGGTCGGTGGCCGCGGCCGCCAGCTCTCTGGCGATGGTGGCCTGCAGCCAGAAGATGTCCTCGATGTCTTGGCGCGTCAGCGGCAGCACGACGTGACCGCGGTGCGGTTCGAGCTGCACCATGCCCTCGCCGCGCAGCTTGAGCAGGGCTTCGCGCACCGGCGTGACGCTCACGCCGAGCTCGGCCGCGGTCTCATCGAGGCGGATGAACGTTCCCGGCCGCAAGGCCCCGGACATGATCGCCCCCCGCAGGTGACCCGCGACCTCGTCCGACAACTGCGCCCGGCGCAGTGGCCGTCGGCGCCTCAGTCGCGTAGATATCGGTGCGTTCACGGGGGCTGCCAGGACTTTCGGGGCTTCGCGGGGTTGATCTGAAACTTTTGTCGGGGGTTGTCATCAGGGCTTTAAGGCCATAATGTGACCCAGACAACACCATGTTTTATCAAATATCAACGTGGCGCAAGCGGTGCGCGAGTGAAGGGGAAGGGTTGGGTTGACCGCGCAATTGGCGAGCCATCTGACACAGGGCACCGAGCAGCCGTATCTGGCCCGGCGGCAGAACTGGGTGAACCAGCTCGAGCGGCATGCCCTGATGCAGCCGGGCGCGACGGCGCTACGGTTCCTTGGGAAGACCGTGACGTGGGGGGAACTGCGGCACCGGGTGGCGGCGCTGGCCGATGCGTTGAGCCGTCGGGGAGTCGGCTTCAGCGACCGGGTCATGGTCCTGATGCTCAACCGCACCGAATTCGTCGAATCGGTGCTGGCGGTCAACATGCTCGGCGGCATCGCCGTTCCGCTGAACTTCCGGCTCACCGCCTCCGAAATCGCGTTCCTGGTCCAGGATTGCGAAGCCCGCGTGATGATCACCGAATCGGTGCTCGCCCCGGTGGCCACCGGGGTCCGCGATGCCGAGGCCCTGCTGGGCACGATCATCGTGGCCGGCGGCGCAGGCGACGACAGCGTGCTCGGCTACGAGGACCTGATCAACGAGTCCGGCGCTGCGCATGAGCCCGTCGACATCCCGAACGATTCCCCGGCGTTGATCATGTACACCTCGGGCACCACCGGCCGCCAGAAAGGCGCCGTGCTGACCCATACCAACCTGACCGGCCAAACCATGACTGGGCTGTACACGAACGGCGCCGACATCAACAGCGACGTCGGCTTCATCGGCGTCCCGTTCTTTCACATCGCCGGCATCGGCAACATGCTGACCGGGATGCTGCTCGGCACCCCCACCGTGATCTACCCGCTCGGCGCGTTCGAGCCGGGACAACTGCTCGACGTGCTGGCCGAAGAGAAGGTCACCGGCATCTTCTTGGTGCCCGCGCAGTGGCAGGCGGTCTGCGCCGAACAGCAGGCACGGCCCCGCAACCTGAGGTTGCGGGTGATTTCGTGGGGGGCCGCGCCGGCACCGGACGCGCTGCTGCGCGAGATGTCGGCGACGTTTCCCGGAGCGCAGATCCTCGCCGCGTTCGGCCAGACCGAGATGTCGCCGGTCACCTGCATGCTGCTGGGCGAAGACGCGATCCGCAAACGTGGATCGGTCGGCAAGGTGATCCCGACCGTGGCCGCCCGCGTGGTCGACGAGAACATGAACGACGTACCCGTCGGCGAGGTTGGCGAAATCGTTTATCGCGCACCAACTTTGATGAGCGGCTACTGGAACAACCCGGAGGCGACCGCGGAGGCGTTCGCGGGCGGTTGGTTCCATTCCGGAGACCTCGTCCGCATGGACGCCGACGGCTACGTCTGGGTGGTGGATCGCAAGAAAGACATGATCATCTCCGGCGGGGAGAACATCTACTGCGCCGAGGTGGAAAACGTGCTGGCCAGCCATCCCAGCATTGTCGAAGTCGCGGTCATCGGGCGTTCCCACGACAAGTGGGGCGAGGTGCCGATAGCGGTGGCGGCCGTCGCCGGCGACCAGCTGCTGCTCGACGAGTTGGAGGAATTTCTGACCGAGCGGCTCGCGCGGTACAAGCATCCGAAGGCGCTCGAGATCGTGGACGCGTTGCCTCGCAATCCCGCGGGCAAGGTGCTCAAGACTGAACTGCGGATCCGTTACGGAGTCGCAAATATCGACGAAAACCGTTCCACGACAAGAGGTTTTACGGGCAGAGAGGAAAGCTGACGGAAACTGTAACGTTTGCTCGTTGTTGACGAAGGGTTAATTGTGCGGATGCAGTTCACACGTGCAAGGCCATCGGGTACATTCCTGTGGTCTCCGTTACTACTTGCCAGTAGGGAGCCGATGGTCACACACGTTGGGTCGCGGCAAGGTGGGGGCACCCCCGGCCGCATAGCGGCGAGGGGGCGAGGCGTGCTACACGATCCGCCGCGGCGCCCAGAGGCTCGCGGTATCGGCCGGAGGGGGCAGCGGTGACTTCGACGTCGACGAGTCGACAGGGTCCCTACTTGGCCGGTTACCTGCGCGACCAACTGCAGACCCCGCTGACGCTCATCGGGGGATTCTTCCGGATGTGCGTCCTCACCGGAAAAGCACTGTTCCGCTGGCCGTTCCAATGGCGCGAATTCGTCCTGCAGTGCTGGTTCATCATGAGGGTGGCCTTCCTGCCGACCATCATGGTGTCGATCCCGCTGACCGTCCTGCTGATCTTCACGCTCAACGTGCTGCTGGCCCAGTTCGGAGCCGCCGACCTGTCCGGCGCCGGCGCGGCGATCGGTGCCGTCACCCAGCTCGGGCCGCTCACCACGGTGCTGGTGGTGGCCGGCGCCGGGTCGACAGCGATCTGCGCGGACCTCGGTGCCCGCACCATCCGCGAGGAGATCGACGCGATGGAGGTGCTCGGCATCGACCCCATCCACCGGCTGGTGGTCCCCCGCGTGATCGCCGCGACGCTGGTCGCCACTCTGCTCAACGGCCTGGTGATCACCGTCGGCCTGGTCGGCGGCTACCTGTTCGGTGTCTACCTGCAAAACGTCTCCGGCGGCGCCTACCTCGCCACCCTGACCACGATCACCGGCCTGCCCGAGGTGGTCATCGCCACCGTCAAGGCCGCGATATTCGGCCTCATCGCCGGGCTCGTCGGCTGCTTCCGCGGGCTGACCGTGCGCGGCGGCTCCAAGGGGCTCGGCACCGCCGTCAACGAGACCGTCGTGCTCTGCGTCGTCGCGCTGTACGCGGTCAACGTGGTGCTGACGACCATCGGCGTGCGATTCGGAACGGGCCACTGACATGTCAACCGCTGCCGTATTCCGTGCCCGCTTCCCCCGGGCAGCCGAAAACGTCAACCGCTACGGCGGGGCCGCGGGCCGCGGCCTCGACGACATCGGCCAGATGGCCTGGTTCGGGGCGGTGGCCGTCGGGCAGATCCCGCACGCCCTGCGCAACTACCGCAAGGAGACCCTGCGGCTGATCGCCCAGATCGGGATGGGCACCGGCGCAATGGCGGTCATCGGCGGCACGGTCGCCATCGTCGGCTTCGTCACCCTGTCCGGTAGCTCCCTGGTCGCCATCCAGGGGTTCGCCTCGCTGGGCAACATCGGCGTCGAGGCGTTCACCGGTTTCTTCGCCGCACTGATCAACGTGCGCATCGCCGCCCCGGTCGTCACCGGTATCGCCATGGCCGCCACCGTCGGCGCCGGCGCGACCGCGGAGCTGGGCGCCATGCGCATCAGCGAAGAGATCGACGCCCTGGAAGTGATGGGCATCAAGTCGATCTCATACCTGGCGACCACCCGGATCATGGCCGGCCTGGTCGTCATCATCCCGCTCTACGCGCTGGCCATGATCATGTCGTTCCTGTCCCCGCAGATCACCACCACCGTGCTCTACGGGCAATCCAACGGCACCTACGAGCACTACTTCCGGACGTTCCTGCGTCCCGACGACGTGTTCTGGTCATTCCTCGAGGCCATCATCATCACGGCGGTCGTGATGATCACCCACTGCTTCTACGGATACAACGCCCGCGGCGGACCCGTCGGCGTCGGGGAAGCCGTCGGCCGATCGATGCGTTTCTCGCTGGTGTCGGTGCAGGTCGTCGTTCTGGCCGCCGCGTTGGCGCTCTATGGCGTCAACCCCAACTTCGCGCTCACGGTGTAGCCGCCATGACATCGCCAGTGAAAATCAACGCCCCCCGGAACCCGCCGTACAAGCTGGCCGGCATCGCGTCGTTGATCATCGCCATAGTGGCCGTGGTTCTGATCTACGGTCAGTTCCGGGGCGACTTCACTCCCAAGACCAAGTTGACAATGCTGGCGTCGCGGGCCGGGCTGGTGATGGATCCGGGCTCGAAGGTGACCTACAACGGGGTGGAGATCGGCCGGGTGGCCAACATCTCCGAGGTGGTGCGCGACGGCAAGCCGGCCGCCAAGTTCACCCTGGACGTCTACCCCCGGTATCTGTCGTTGATCCCGGCCAACGTGAACGCCGACATCAAGGCGACCACCGTGTTCGGCGGTAAGTACGTGTCGTTGACGACGCCGAAGAACCCGTCACCGCAGAAGCTCAGCACGCACACGGTGATCGACGCGCGGACGGTGACCACGGAGATCAACACGCTGTTCCAGACGGTCACCTCGATCGCGGAGAAGGTGGATCCGGTCAAGCTCAACCTGACGCTGAGCGCGGCCGCCCAGGCGCTGACCGGATTGGGCGACCGGTTCGGGCAGTCGGTGGTGAACGCCAACGCGATCCTCGATGACGTCAATCCGCAGATGCCGCAGGCGCGTCACGACATTCAGCAGCTCGCCGGGTTGGGCGACACCTACGCCAACGCGGCGCCGGACCTGCTGGACTTCCTCAACAACGCGGTGATCACCTCGCGCACCATCAACGCGCAGCAGAAGGATCTGGACCAGGCGTTGTTGTCGGCGGCCGGGTTCGGCAACACCGGCGCGGACATCTTCGAACGCGGTGGCCCGTATTTGGCGCGCGGCGCCCAGGACCTGGTGCCCTCGGCCCAGCTGCTGGATACCTACAGCCCGGAGCTCTTCTGCACGGTGCGCAACTACCACGACATCGAGCCCAAGGCGTCCTCGTTCCTGGGCGGCAACGGCTACTCGCTGAACGCCCACACCGAGGCGCTGTCCGGGTTGGGTCTTGTGCTGAATCCGGTGGCCGCGGTGCCCACCCTCGCGTCACTCGTCGGCGGGCTCGCCGGGCTCGTCGGCGGCGCACCGAACCCGTACACCTACCCGGAAAACCTGCCGCGGGTGAATGCGCGCGGCGGTCCGGGGGGTGCCCCGGGTTGCTGGCAGCAGATCACCCACGACCTGTGGCCCGCGCCCGAATTGGTGATAGACAGCGGCAACAGCCTCGCGCCGTATAACCACCTCGACACCGGATCCCCCTACGCGATCGAGTACGTCTGGGGCCGCCAAGTAGGGGATAACACGATCAACCCATGAAAATCACCGGAACCATCGTCAGGCTCAGCATCTTCTCGTTGGTGCTGCTGGTCTTCACTGTGATGATCGTCGTCGTATTCGGTCAGATGCGCTTTGACCGCACGAACGCATACTCGGCGGAGTTCACCAACGTCAGCGGACTGCGGGCCGGGCAATTCGTCCGCGCCTCGGGGGTGGAGATCGGCAAGGTCAGTTCGGTGAAACTGGTCGACGGCGGCAAGCGGGCGCGGGTGGAGTTCGCCGTCGACCGCTCGGTGCCGCTGTACCAGTCGACGACGGCGCAGATCCGTTACCTCGACCTGATCGGTAACCGCTACCTGGAGCTCAAGCGCGGCGAAGGCGAGGGCGCCGAGAAGGTCCTCCTGCCGGGCGGTTTCATCCCGCAGTCGCGAACCACGCCGGCGCTCGACCTCGACGCCCTGATCGGTGGTTTCAAGCCGCTGTTCCGAGCGCTGGACCCGCAGAAGGTGAACACCATCGCGACGGCTCTCATCACCGTGTTCCAGGGCCAGGGCGGCACCATCAACGACATCCTCGATCAGACCGCGCAGCTGACCACGCAGCTCGGTGAGCGCGACCAAGCGATCGGCGAGGTCATCAAGAACCTGAACATCGTCCTGGACACCACGGTTCGGCACCGCCAGCAGTTCGACCAGACGGTCAACAACCTCGAGGTGCTCATCACCGGGCTGAAGGACCACGGTGACCAGCTGGCGGGCGGGACGGCGCACATCAGCAACGCGGCCGGGACTGTTGCCGACCTGCTCGCCGAGGACCGCGGGCTGCTACACAAGACCCTCAACTACCTGGATGCGATCCAGCAGCCGCTCATCGACCAGCGCGACGGGCTGAACGACTACCTCAAGAGGGTGCCCACCGCGTTGAACATGATCGGGCGCGCGATCGGCTCCTACGGCGACTTCGTGAACTTCTACGCCTGTGACATCACGCTCAAGATCAACGGGCTGCAGGCCGGCGGCCCGGTCCGCACGGTCCGGCTATTCCAGCAGCCGACGGGTAGGTGCACGCCGCAATGAGAACACTGGAACCACCCAACCGGGTTCGCATCGGGCTGATGGGCATCCTCGTCCTGCTGCTGGTTCTTGGCGTGGGCCAGAGCTTCACCAGTGTCCCGATACTGTTCGCCAAGCCCAGCTACTACGGGCAGTTCACCGACACCGGCGGCATCAGCTCGGGTGACAAGGTGCGCATCGCCGGCGTGGACGTCGGCAAGGTGGAGGGCCTGGAGATCGACGGCGACCACATTCGGCTGAAGTTCTCGATCGGCACCGCCTCCATCGGTACCGAGAGCCGGCTGGCGATCAAGACCGACACCATCCTCGGTAAGAAGATCCTGGACGTCGAGGCCAGGGGCGCCCAGCCGCTGCGGCCCGGGGCGACCCTGCCGATTGGACAGAGCACGACTCCCTACCAGATCTACGACGCGTTCTTCGACGTCACCAAGGCCGCTCAGGGCTGGAACATCGACACCGTCAAGGAATCGCTGCACGTGTTGTCGCAGACCATCGACCAGACCTACCCACACTTGAGCGCGGCGCTGGACGGCGTCGCCAAGTTCTCCGACACGATCGGCAAGCGCGACGAGCAGGTCAAGCATCTGCTCGCCCAGGCCAACCAGGTGGCCAGCGTCCTCGGTGACCGCAGCGAACAGGTCGACCGCCTGCTGGTCAACACGAAGACGCTACTGGCCGCCTTCAACGAACGCGGCCAGGCCATCAACGCGTTGCTGGCGAACGTCGCCGCCTTCTCCGAACAGGTCAAGGGCTTCATCAACGACAACCCGAACCTGAACCACGTGCTCGAACAGTTGCGCACGGTCAGCGACATCTTGAAGGAACGCAAAGACGACGTCGCCGCGGGGCTCACCGAGGTCGGCAAGTTCCTGCCGTCGTTGAACGAGGCCATCGCGTCGGGACCGTTCTTCAAGGTGGTCCTGCACAACCTCGCGCTCTACCAGATCATTCAGCCGTGGGTGGACGCCGCCTTCAAGAAGCGCGGCATCGATCCGGAGAACTTCTGGCGTAGCGCCGGGCTGCCCGAATTCCGGTGGCCCGACCCCAACGGCACCCGCTTCCCCAACGGCGCACCGCCGCCGGCGCCCCCGGTGCTCGAGGGCACGCCGGAGCACCCGGGGCCGGCCGTTCCGCCGGGATCGCCGTGCTCCTACACCCCGGCCAACCCGGGCGGCAACGTCACCGTCGGTGACGAGGGCCTGCCGCGGCCGTGGAATCCGCTGCCGTGTGCCGGTGGGGGCATCGGACCGTTCGGCGGCCCGGGCTTCCCGGCGCCGGTCGACGTGATGACCTCGCCGCCGAACCCGGGCGGTCTGCCGCCGACGCCGGGCATCCCGATCGCGGGACGGCCGGGCGACCCGACCCCGGACGTTCCCGGCACACCCGTGCCGCTGCCGGCGCAGGCACCGCCGGGCGCGCGCACCGAGAACCTGGCGCCGGCCGGACCGACGCCACCGCCGTCGACATTCGCGCCCGGGTTCCCGCCGGGACCGGTGGCGCCACCCGGACCTGGCGAACAACTGCCGGCGCCGTTCATCAACCCGGGCGGATCGGGAGGCAGCGGCGCTGCCGGGGGAGGTAGCCAGAATTGAGCACCGCCTTTGATATCCGCAACATCCGGCTGCCGAAGATGACCCGGGCGACCGTGATCCTCGGGTCGCTGGTGATCGTGCTCGCCCTCGTCGTCGGGTTCGTCGGCTGGCGCCTCTACGAGAAGCTGACCAACAACACGGTGGTGGCCTATTTCCCGGCGGCCAACGCGCTCTACCCGGGGGACAAGGTCCAGATCATGGGGTTGCGGGTGGGCGCGATCGACAAGATCGAGCCGGCCGGCGACAAGATGAAGGTCACCTTCCATTACGAGAACAAGTACCGGGTTCCCGCCAACGCCAACGCGGTGATCCTGAACCCGACGCTGGTGGCGTCGCGGGCCATCCAGTTGGAGCCGCCCTATAAGGGCGGCCCGGTGCTGGCCGACAACGCCGTGATCCCCGAGGAGCGCACCCAGGTCCCGGTGGAGTGGGACCAGCTGCGCAACAGCATCACCAACATCATCTCCAAGCTGGGCCCCACGCCCGAGCAGCCGACGGGCCCGTTCGGTGAGGTCATCGAGTCCTACGCCAATGGGCTGGCCGGCAAGGGCAAGGAGTTCAACACGACGCTGAGCAACCTGTCGCAGGCGTTGACCGCGCTCAACGAGGGCCGCGGCGACTTCTTCGCGGTCGTGAAGAGCCTGGCGCTGTTCGTCAACGCGCTGCACAAGGACGACCAGCAGTTCGTCGCGCTGAACCAGAACCTGGCGGAATTCACCACGCGGCTCGCGCACAACGACAGCGACCTTTCGAACGCGATCGAGCAGTTCGACGGTCTGCTGTCCACCGTGCGCCCCTTCTTGAACAAGAACCGCGAAGTGCTGACCTACGACATCAACAACCTGGCCACCGTGACCAACACGATCCTGCAGCCGGATCCGTTGAACGGGCTGGAGACCGCGCTGCACGTCCTTCCGACGGCCGCGGCGAACATCAACCAGATCTACCACCCGTCGCACGGGTCGGTGGTCGCCATCCCGGCGATCACGAACTTCGCCAACCCGATGCAGTTCATCTGCAGCTCGATCCAGGCGGGTAGCCGGCTCGGGTACCAAGAGTCGGCTGAACTGTGCGCGCAATACCTGGCGCCGATCCTCGATGCCATCAAGTTCAACTACCTGCCGTTCGGCGCGAACCTGTTCAGCACCGCCGAGACCCTGCCCAAGGAAGTGGCCTACTCCGAAGACCGGCTGCACCCGCCCAACGGATACAAGGACACCACCGTCCCCGGCATCTGGGTCCCGGACACCCCGACGTCGCACCGCAACACCCAGCCCGGCTGGATCGTCGCGCCCGGGATGCAGGGGCAGCAGGTCGGGCCGATCACCGCGGGTTTGATGACCCCGGACTCGCTGTCCGAGCTCATGGGAGGACCCAACATCGCCCCCGTCCAATCGAACCTGCAGACGCCGCCGGGACCGCCGAACGCTTACGACGAGAACCCGATCGTGCCGCCCATCGGCCTGAACGCTCCGGTGCCCATCCAGCCGCCGCCACCCGGGCCCAACGTGGCCCCGGGTCCGGTCGCCCCGACGCCGGCGCCGGTTGCAGCGCCCGCGCCCAACGCCGGTGGGCCAGCGGTGCCCACTGACTTCGGGGGTGGCCAGTGAGGCGCGGGACGAGCGCGGTACGCGCGAGGAGCAAGCCGAGCCGACAGTCAGTGAGGCGCGGGACGAGCGCGGTACGCGCGAGGAGCAAGCCGAACCGACAATCAGTGAGTGCGCTTCGTCTGGTTCGCCGCCGGACCTGGCAGGGGCTGGTTCTGCTGGTGGCCGCGCTGGTGCTGAGTTCGTGCGGCTGGCACGGGATCTCCAACGTCGCGATCCCCGGGGGTCCGGGCAGCGGCTCGGGCGCCATGACGGTCTACGTGCAGGTGCCGGACACCCTGGCGATCAACGGCAACAGCAAGGTGATGGTCGCCGACGTCTTCGTCGGGTCGATCAAGGCAATCGAGCTGAAGAACTGGATCGCTACCTTGACGCTGGGTATCGACAAGAACACCAAGCTGCCGAAGAACGCCATCGCCAAGATCGGCCAGACCTCGCTGCTGGGTTCCCAGCACGTCGAGCTGGCTGCACCGCCGAACCCGTCGCAGGAATTGCTCAAGAACGGCGACACGATTGCGCTGAAGAATTCCTCGGCGTATCCGACCACCGAGCAAACCCTGGCCAGCCTGTCGCTGATCCTGCGCGGTGGCGGCATCCCCAACCTGGAGGTGCTGCAGAACGAGGTCTTCAACATCTTCAACGGGCGGGGCGACCAGATCCGGGCCTTCCTGGGCAAACTGGACACCTTCACCAGCCAGCTCAACGAGCAGCGGGATGACATCACGCACGCGATCGACTCGACCAACCGGCTGCTCACCTACGTGGGTGCCCGGGCCGACGTCCTCGACCGGGTGCTCACCGACATCCCGCCGCTGGTCAAGCATTTCGCCGACACCAAGAACTTGCTGATCAACGCCGTCGACGCGGTGGGACGGCTCAGCCAGGCCGCCGACCAGTACCTGTCGGAAGCCCGCGGGCCCCTGCACACCGACCTGCAGGCGCTGCAATGCCCGTTGAAGGAGCTGGGACGCGCCTCGCCGTACCTGGTCGGCGCGCTGAAGCTGATCCTCACGCAGCCGTTCGACATCGACACGGTGCCGAAGATCTTCCGCGGCGACTACATCAACATCTCGCTGACACTCGACGTGACTTACAGCTCCGTCGACAACGCGTTCCTCACCGGTACCGGATTGTCGGGGGCCCTGCGCGCGCTCGAGCAGTCGTTCGGGCGTGATCCCGAGACGATGATCCCCGACGTCCGCTACACGCCGAACCCGAATGACGCGCCCGGTGGGCCACTGGTGGAAAGGGGGGACAGGAATTGCTGACTCCTTTCGTCAGACGCCAGCTGGTTGCGTTCGGGATCCTGACGGTCATCTCGCTGCTCGTGCTCGGGGTGTACTACCTACAGATCCCGAGCCTGGCGGGCATCGGTCGATACACGCTGAAGGCCCAGCTGCCCGCGTCGGGCGGCCTGTATCCGACGGCGAACGTGACGTACCGCGGCATCACCATCGGCAAGGTCACCGACGTCGAGCCGACCGAACGGGGCGCCGAGGCGACGATGAGCATCGACAGCCGCTACAAGATCCCGACCGACGCGACGGCCAACGTGCACTCGGTGTCGGCCGTCGGTGAGCAGTACCTGGACCTGGAGTCGACCGGGAACCCGGGCAAGTTCCTGTCGGACGGTCAGACGATCACGAAGGGCACGGTGCCCGCCGAGATCGGGCCGGCATTGGATACGGCCAACCGCGGGCTTGCCGTGCTGCCCAAGGACAAGATCGCCCAGTTGCTCGACGAGACGGCGCAATCCGTGGGCGGGCTGGGCCCCGCCCTGCAGCGGCTGGTGGATTCCGCTCAGGCGATCGTCGGAGATTTCAAGACGAACATCACCGACGTCAACGACATCATCCAGAACTCGGGTGGGGTCCTGGACAGCCAGGTCAAGTCGGGTGATGCCATCGAACGGTGGGCGCGCAACCTGAACAAGTTGGGCGCGCAGTCCGCGCAGGAAGACCAGCACCTGAGAAGCGTGCTGCGCCAGGCGGCGCCGACCGCCGATCAGGTCAACGACGTGTTCAGCGGCGTACGGGAGTCGCTGCCGCAGACGCTGGCGAATCTCGAAGTGGTGTTCGACCTGCTCAAGCGCTACCACACCGGCGTGGAGCAGGTCCTGGTGTTCCTACCGCAGGGCGCTTCGATCGCCCAGACGGTGGCAGCGCCGTTCCCGAACATGGCGGCACTGGACCTGGCGTTGTCGATCAACCAGCCACCGCCGTGCCTGACCGGCTTCATCCCGGCGTCGGAGTGGCGGTCCCCGGCTGACATCAGCATGCAGCCGCTGCCGTCCGGCACGTACTGCAAGATCCCGATGGACACCCCGGCCAACAGCGTGCGCGGGTCGCGCAATATCCCGTGCACGGACATCGAGGGCAAGCGGGCGGCCACCCCGCGGGAGTGCCGCGACCCCAATCCGTACGTTCCGGCCGGGACGAACCCCTGGTATGGCGACCCCAACCAGATCCTGACCTGCCCGGCCCCCTCTGCGCGCTGTGACCAGCCGGTGAAACCGGGTCAGGTGATCCCGGCGCCGTCGATCGATACCGGCCTGAACCCGGCCCCCTCGGACCGGGTTGCGGGGACGCCTCCGCCGACCAGCGATCCCTTGTCGCGGCCGGGGTCGGGTACCGTGCAGTGCAACGGCCAGCAGCCCAACCCGTGTGTCTACAACCCCAGCGGGTCTCCCGCGGCGATCTACAGTCCCCAAAGCGGTGAACTGGTAGGGCCAGATGGAGTTAAATACTCCGTCGAGAACTCGGCCAGAACAGGAGACGACGGATGGAAGGAGATGCTGGCGCCAGCCGGCTGAACCCCCCACCGATGCCGAAGTTTCGTCGTCTGCGCAGACGGCGTCCTAAGAACCAGGACCCGGCGGCCGCCGCCGACCCGACCAGTCCCGTGGCGGCGGCCGGGGATTCGGCAGAAGCCGAGGACGCAGCCGAACCGACCAGCGCCGAGGCGACGGCCGGGGAATTGGCAGAAGCCGAGGACGGGGCCGACTCGATCGACCCGGCGGTGACGGCCGCGGAGCCGTCGGTGTCCGAGGGGGAGCCGTCGGAACCCGACGACACAATCGAGCAGACCGGTCCCGAGTCCGGACCCGGCGAGGCCGCCGAGCGTGGTCCGTCGCGGTTGGGGCGCGGCTGGCTGGCCGGCATCGCGGCGACGCTCGTGCTCCTCGCCGCAGCCGTCGGCACCGGCGGCTATTTCGCGTTGCGCTACCACCACGAAAGCCAGGCGATAGCCCGCAACAACACCGCGGCGCTCAAGGCGGCCGTCGACTGCGTTGCGGCGACCCAGGCGCCTGACACCAACGCGATGGCGGCGAGTGAGCAGAAGATCATCGACTGCGGCACAGACAATTTCCGCTCGCAAGCCCTGCTCTACACCAGCATGCTCGTTCAGGCGTATCAGGCTGCCAACGTCCACGTCCAGGTGTCCGACATGCGGGCGGCGGTCGAACGCAACAACCCCGACGGTTCGGTCGACGTGCTCGTCGCGGTCCGCGTCAAGGTCGCCAACGATCAGACCCAGAACGAAACCGGGTACCGCCTGCGTGTGAAAATGGCTCTGGCCGAAGGGCAATACAAGATAGCCAAGCTCGACCAGGTGACGAAGTGACGGTGGTGGTCGAGAAGCCACCGGCCGCGGCCGTCCAGGAGTCCCCACGGAATGCGTTGGCGTCCTGGCATCTTCGTGCCGGTTCGCTCGCCGTCGATGTCCTGCCCGCTACTGCGGTAGTCGCGACGATGGCGCTGGCCTGTTTCACCGTTCCGCCCCGCGGCGTGTGGTGGTGGCTGTGCATCGCGGTCATCGGAGTCGTCATCCTGCTGGTCTTGGTGAACCGGCTGCTGCTGCCCACGGTCACCGGCTGGAGCGTCGGGCGGGCTCTTTTCGGCATCGCGGTGGCCCGGCGCGATGGCGAACCCATCGGACCGTGGGGACTGCTGCTGCGGGACCTGGCGCACCTGCTCGACACGGTGTCGGTGGTGGGATGGCTTTGGCCGCTGTGGGATTCGGGGCGCCGCACCTTCGCCGACATGCTGCTGCGCACCGAAGTGCGGCGTCGGGAATCGGCCGAGCCGCCGTTCAACGTGCGGCGGTGGACGACGGTCGTGGTGCTGGGCGCGGCGGGACTGTGCGTCGCCGGTGCGGTGACGAGCTATGCGGCGGTGTTAGCCCCGGACCGGGCCACCGACCAAACGCGTGCCCAGCTTGACGCGCAGGGCCCGAAGATCGTCGCGCAGATGCTGACCTACGACCCCAAATCGTTGCACGACGATTTTGCCCGCGCCTTGTCGTTGGCGACCCCCAAATACCGGACTCAACTGGCCACCCAGCAGGAGATGGTGCAGAAGGGCAACCCGGTCATCAACGAGTACTGGGTGACCGACCACGCGATCCAGTCGGCGGCGCCGGATCGGGCGACGATGCTGATGTTCATGCAGGGCCGACGCGGGGCGGCGCCCGACGAACGTTACATCTCCGCCACCGTTCGAGTGACTTTCGCCAAAGACGGCGGCAGCCGTTGGCTCGTTGACGACCTCACGGTGCTGACCAAGCCCAAACCGCCCGGGAGCGGGAAATGAGCCCGCGCCGCAAGTTTCAGCCGGGAGAGGAACCGCTCCTGGTCCCGCATCCGGTGCCGCCGGGTCGGCCCTGGGGCCTGCCGTTGGCCAGCGCCATCGCCGCGGTCTTCATGGCGGCCGCGATCACGGTATGCACCCTGATGCTCATCAACCACGAATCCCGCGACCGCGCCGAGTCGAAGAATCGCCAGGTGCTCAGCTACGTCACCGGCTTCATGACGCAGTTCACCTCCGTCGATCCGTTCCACGCCAACGACTACGTGACACGCGTACTCGCCCAGGCGACCGGCGACTTCGCCAAGGAGTACCGCGAAAAGGCGAACGAGATCTTGCTGCAGGTGGCCCGAGCCGAACCGGCCACCGGCACCGTCCTGGATGCGGGCGTGGAGCGATGGAACGACGATGGCAGCGCCACCGTCATCGTAGCCACCGCGGTCAGCTCCAAATCGCCGGACGGTAAACAAGTTTGGGAAAATGCCAATCGGTGGGCGGCAACCGCCACGCGGGAAGGAAAGCAGTGGAAGATCAGCAACCTGCAGCAGGTGATCTAGCCGCCGACGAGACGGGCGGCTCGGAAGAGGCGGCGACCGAAGAGCGGGACGAGACCGGTGCCGCCGATGAAGACACCTCTGCCGCAGCGGAATCCACGGCCGAGGACGCTGCTACAGCCGACGATCAACCATCCGGTCGCAAACGGCGCAGGTGGCTGGCCGGTAAGCGGCTGGCCATCACCGTGGTCGTGGCCGCCGCACTTTTCGTCGGTTCCGCGGCATTCGCCGGCGCGACGGTGCAGCCGTACCTGACCGATCATGCCGCCGCGGCAACGAAACTCAAGGTGGCGCGGACCGCGGCCGATGCCATCACGACGCTGTGGACCTACACGCCCGAGAACATGGACACCCTCGCCGACCGCTCATCGCGCTATCTCAGCGGGGATTTCGAAGCGCAGTACCGCAAGTTCGTCGACGCCATCGTCGCCCCCAACAAGCAGGCCAAGATCACCAACCACACCGACGTCACCGGCGCGGCGGTCGAATCGATCGACGATGCCAACGCCGTCGTCATCGTGTACACCAACACCACGTCCACCAGCCCGTTGACCAAGAACGTGCCTTCCCTGAAGTATCTGTCCTACCGGCTGTTCCTGAAGCGCGCGGGCAGCCGCTGGCTGGTGACCAGGATGACGACCATCACGTCGCTGGATTTGACGCCGCACGTCTAGCGCGATCGGCTACGACCCATGGCCGTTACTTCGCCGGTGTCGGAGCGTTCGACCGTCGCGGCATTGCTGCTGTTGACCTTCGCCACCGGCCTGGCGGACTCGATCAGCATCCTGGTGCTCGGCCACGTGTTCGTCGCCAACATGACGGGAAACGTGATCTTCCTTGGCTTTTGGCTGGCGCCCAGGACGAGCATCGATATGACCGCGGTCGTGGTGGCGCTGCCCACCTTCGTCTGCACCACGATTCTCAGCGGCCGGATATCGCGACATTTCGCTGATCGGACGCGGCCGTGGATCACCACCGTATTGGCAACGGAGATCACCCTTTTGGTGGGGCTGGCGACCCTGGCCGGTACGGGGGTCCTGCAGTACCACGACAACACCAAGCTGATCATGATCGGCGTCCTCGCGGTAACGTTCGGTCTGCAGCACTCGAGCGCCCGCCAGTTCGGTATCCAGGAACTGTCCACCACGGTACTGACGTCGACCATCGTCAGCCTCGGCCTGGACAGCCGCCTGGCCGGCGGCACGGGCGCCCGTCAAACATTGCGTATCGGCGTCGTGCTGACGATGTGTGCGGGCGCTTTCCTGGGTGCGACGATGTCACGATTCGTCGTCGCGCCGGTGTTCGCGGTCACGGCGGCGGTGGTGGGGGCCAGCCTGTTGATCTTCCGCTTTGGGCCGGGCTAGTTGAAGGCCAGCCAGCTGGGCAGCGCCCGCTCGTGCGAATCGCAGAGCACCTGCTGGGTGTCGCACGATCCCCGCGGCGAGCCAGCGCCGGCCCACATGCCGCCGGTGTCGCGGCGCAACACAATGGCGGACGACCCGCCGCCGTCGAGCAGGATGGCGTTGTCGCTGCCCAAACCGCGGAAGAGGTCCTGCATGTTGTCCGGTGTGTAGCTGCCGCCCTCGAAGATGTACATCTCGTCCTTCTGCCTCGCGTACGCCAAAGCCGTTCGCGCGGCGCTGGGTCCGCCGTCGTGCAGCTGCCCGGTGTTGCCGGGTGCCAGCAGCCCGATCCCGGATACCGCGACGAACCGCTCATTCTTGTTCAGCAGATCCTGGACCACGGGCGTGGCGGCGTCGTAGTCGCTCTTGGTCTTGGGCCACACCACATACGGCGCGCCGCCGGACGGCAGGATCATGGTCGTCAGGACGCTCCAGTTTTCACCGCCGCCCGAGAGGCCCTGTTTGCCGGGGTAGGCGACGGTGCCGGTGACGGCCTGGTTGGCGCGGCCCTGGCCGTGGGTGTTGTCCACGAAGGCGCCCAGCGGTGAACTGCAGCCGGTCTGGCGCCACGAGCCGGCCTTCTGCCCGCGGACGTCGAAGAAGTTGGCGTTGATCGCGATCGTAGGCTGGCCCATCCGCTGCCACGCCTGCAGCGGCGCATAGAGTTCCGACGCCTGCCAGAGTCCCTCGCCGGTGCGGGCCCCGGGGTTGTTCTCGCAGCGCGCCTGATCGCCTTGGTGGGTGTCGACCAGCAGGTGGGGCGAAAGCCGTCCCGCCGCATTCTTGATGATCATCAGGTGGCCGCCGTTGTTCATCTCGTACCAGCTGCCGCCGGCGTTGAGCATCGGCGCGGGGTGACCGGGGCCGAAGTTATAGACCAGGTAGGAACCCTGGGTGGTGTTGATGGCGTTGGCCAGCAGATCCCGGCCGTCGGCGGCGTGGGCGACGGGCTGTCCCGTGGTGCCCGCGAGGGCGACACACGCGACCATGGCGGTGCAGCCGGCCACCAGCCGGCGCAAGCTGGCGCGTCGGGTCAGCACGATCGCCCTTTCCGCCCTGATCTGAATGCAACGTCAACATCATCAGTCACATCCGTCACACTGTCAATCTAGATAACGGGCGGATGACGCTTGTGCGGCGTTCGAATTACGTTTCCTCGCTTGAGGTTTCGGGCTCAGTCGCGCCTGTCGGCTCGTGCTTGCCCTGGCGCGCCTGGTGCTGGGCTTGGTGTTCCATGGCGATCGCCATCTCGACCGCCCCCGGGATCCGGTGGAACCCCTTGCGGTCGTACAGGTGGGTGACGATGCCGCCCAGCAGCAACCCGATGACGAGGCCGATCGACGTCATGATCAGCGCCTGCGATAT
Source organism: Mycobacterium nebraskense (assembly GCF_002102255.1). Classification (GTDB taxonomy): domain Bacteria; phylum Actinomycetota; class Actinomycetes; order Mycobacteriales; family Mycobacteriaceae; genus Mycobacterium; species Mycobacterium nebraskense. The sequence goes on along the minus strand of NZ_LQPH01000066.1, from coordinate 99,910 downwards.
TCCGGTATCCGCGTGCCCCTTGAAATACAGCAGCGACCGAGTGCCGAGGAAGACCTGATGCATGGGCTCGAATTCGGCTAGCCAGCGGAAGAAGGGTGGCGTCGCCTCCAGGGGGACGGTGGCGCCGGCCGACGGCAACCCGAGGATCACGAAGATCAGCATGCTGACCAGCAGGCCGCCCGTGCCCAGCACCGAGAGCAGCGAACTCGAGGTGATGCCCACCGCGGCGATCGCGAACACCCCGTAAGCCCAGAGTTGCCAGCCAAGGTCGATGGGCATGCCGAGCCCGTGGGCGATCGCCAGGTAGACCGCGGAGGTGAGCAGCCCCAGCAGCACCATGATGGCCCACTTGAGCAGCAGCGTCTGGAATCGCGAGATTCTGACCTGCTCGGCGAAGCGATACACCGGGCCGAATTCGGCCGGTACGTAACCGAGTAACGCATCGACCAGGGTGCTGACCACGATGCTGCCGGTGAACCCCGCGAGCAGCAGCAAGAGCGCGTAGTAGAAGGCCGACAGCCCGTTTCCGGTGCCGTTGGGCAGCGGGTTGTACACCTTCGACTCGATGTCGATCGGAGTCGCGAGGCCCGCCTCCGCGGCCCCGGCGAGCGGGGCGCCCCCCGTCTGCGCCTTGACCTCCGCGATAAGTCGTTCGCCCACTTCGCCGTTGGCCACACCCATCGCCATGTTCAGGGTCTGGCTGGCGATGCTGGCGCCGAGCGTGCCGGCCCGCGGGTTGGTCGAAATCGTGATCACGGGCTCTTCCACATGACCCGGCATCACCGCGCTCGTCCCCAAGTCCCGAAGCTTCGACGAGAAGCTCGGCGGTATCAGCACCGAGCCGTACACGTGGCCGGTGTCCAGTTGATGCTTGGCCGCGTCGCGGGTGAGCACGCGGACGTCGAACTTGTTCTTGTCCAGGCCGTTGACCAGTCGGCTGGTGAGTTCGGCGCCGGCCGGCCCGGCATCCTCGTTCACCACGGCGATGGGGAAGTGCCGCAGGTTGGTCATCGGGTTCAAGATGCCGCCGAGATAGAGCGCGCACAACGCCGACATCAGGGCCAGCGTGATCACCAGGGGCGCCGCCCAGAACCGCACGGTCCGGACCGCCTTGATGTTCCGGTTCGGGTTGGGCGCCGCGTGCTGCGGCCGCGATTGAGACATGCCGGCTCCTGTCTGTCATGGCCACTCTATGGGCTCAGTCGCCGAGCTTCGCGTGCATCTCCCAGACCAGTAGTTCCGACGGCTCGCTCGCCGTCACCCGCCGGCCGCCGTCGTCGGTGAACCGGACGGCGTCGCCCTCGTGCAGGTCGCCGACGCCTTCACAGCTGACCGCGCCCCGCGCGGTGAATAGATGCAGGTAGGGGGCTTGCGGAAGGCTGACCGCGTCACCGGTACGCAACCGCGCGGCGTGCAGCGCGGCCTTGCGGTTGTGCAGCGCGATGGCCCCGTCCTGGCCGGGGATACCCGTGGCGATCGTCACAAGATTGCCGACCAGCTGCTCCCCGTCGATCTCATGCTGTTGATAGCCCGGGGTGATGCCGGTCTCGTCGGGCACCACCCACATCTGCACGAAATGCACTGACTCCGTGGACGAATCGTTCTTCTCCGAATGCAGGATTCCGTTGCCCGCCGACATGCGCTGGGCCAGACCCGGATAGATCACGCCGCGATTGCCGATGGAGTCCTGATGCGCCAGTTGACCCTGCAGGACCCAAGTCACGATTTCCATGTCCCGGTGCGGATGCGTGTCGAATCCGGTTCCGGGCGCGACGATGTCGTCGTTATTGACCAGTAACAAGCCATGGTGGGTGTTGTCCGGATCGTAGTGGTCGCCGAACGAGAACGAGTGCCGGGATGTCAGCCAGGGCGTCGTGGTGACGGCCCGCGCGGCCGCACGCCGAACTTCCGCGTGGGCAGGCATGTGCTCAGCCTAATCGGCCGGCGCGGTCAGGCCACCGTGGCGGTGAGCAGCCCCTGGGCATGCGCAAGCGCGGCGCCGAGCTTGGGCAGGGTCAGCCCGGGGGAGCCGCCGAGGTGGATCTCGATCTGGTACTCGGGCTGGCCGTCTGGTCCGAAAATCGGCAGCACTACGAATTCTGCTGTGGTCACATTGGTTTCGAGATCATCGCTGACCGACTGCAGCGTCACCATCGTCATGAGGGTGGTGAGCTGGCGGGTGACCTGGGAGGTCGGCTCCAGGGACGCGAGCACCTCCGCCAGCCGGTTGTGCAGCGACTGATGGGTGTCGTCGAACCGCCACGCGCCGTACGCACGGACGCGGATGTCGGCGAGTACCCGCTGGTGCTCCGCGATTTCCGCCCGGGTCAGCCGCGGCACCACCCGGTGCAGCCAGGCGTGCACGAAATCGTCGTCGCGCCAGGCCATCGCGACCAGGCCGAACGGCGGGTCGATGGGGAAGCGCTGCCCGACGGCCTGCCCGCCGTCGGTGCCGTGGCCGACCGTGTCCACGGTCGTCAGGTGCCGGCTGTTCTAGGACCGCTCGCCCGGGTAGGTTGCGGCGGCGAGCTCAAGAATCTCGGCCCGGTCCGCCGCCAGGATGAACCCGGAGCTGATGGCCGCATCGAGCGCGGTGGTGAAGCGTTTCAGGTATTGCGTAATTCCGCCCGGGTAGAGCCGGCGCACCGTGTCGGCGTCGAAGGGTTCACCGGAGCCGAAGATCGCGGCCATCAGACTTTCGTCTGCGGTGACGCCGGACGTGCGGGCAATCGGTACGTCGACCCAGGGGGTCCGGATGCCGCCCTGGGCAAGGCCGTTGGCGTCGAGCAGTAGCTGGGGCGACTCGGATTCACTCATGGCTATCGGCGCGGCGGAGGGCGCCGGCTCGCCGGTGCGGACCCACCTGTCGAGAGCGGCGATCGCCGCCTGCACCACGTAGTGGTGTTGCGGGCCGAAGTTGATGTAGTGCTCGAGTTGCTGACCCATCAGCATGTTGGTCGGCGCGTAGGCGGCCACGATGTCCGAAAGCGGGGCCGAACCCGAGTCGATCGGCGCCACCAGAATGGTGTAGTTGTCGGCATGCGCAGCGCCGGGAATCTCCCAGACCCGTAGCCACTCGTTGTCGGGCTGCCTCGCCGAGTAATAGCCCAGCGGCACATGGCCGAACAGGTCCGTTTCGGTGATGACCGTAAGCAGTGGGACCCGCAGGTCCGGACGGAACTTCACCGCCTGTTGCGACCCGCGGGAAGCCTCCAACCCCTCGATCAGGGAAACGCCGTCCAGTGGGGCGGCGGGCCCGAATCGGGAATGCACCAGGAAGCCGTCGTAAACCCGGGCGAGCGGATCGACGGCGTTGACGTAGGTGGTGAGAAACATCGCCGATTGCGACTCACCGATGCCGATGACGTGTTGTGGCCGAACCCCGCCCAGCATGCCATCGCCGTCGTTCCTGACGAGCTCGCCGATCTGGGAAAAGATGTCGAAGGCGAAGGCGTCGCCCGGGTGGTCCAGGGCCGCGTACCTGGTCGGATCCTGAGTCTTGAGGGACATGTCCATCCCGAGCAGGCTAGCGCCGCCGTCGACTCCTACCTTCTGTGCCGAGACAGCGACGTAGCCGTAGCCCGCGCGCAGTATTTCGCGATGCGCCATCATCCAGACGGCCGGCGCGTCAATGCCGCCACTGACATTCAGCCACTCGACCAGTACGGTGCCGTTGAAGTGTGCGGGATCGGCGGGAGTCAGCGCCACCATCCGAGTGGTGTAATCGGCTGTGCCGGTAGGTGTTACGTCCCATCTCCCATCGGGACCCAGCGCCCCTTGCGGAGCGTAGGACGAGGCCGTGCCGGATATGAAGAACTCTTCGGCGACATAGCCGACGCTGTCAATGGCGAAGGCGCCCAACAGTAGAAGCGGCTTGCCGGGCACGGGGGTGATGTCGAGCGATCTGGTCATAGCGCCTCCGGCAGCCTGAACTTCGCGAACAACTTCTCGTCGAGGAACGCCACCACATGTGACACCGCGTCGCCGCGCACGTCGAGCACGTGCAACTGGAAGGGCACGTGGACATCGCCGGTACGCATGTACATGGCGGCGCCCGGCTGGCCGTTGGCGACCAGCGGCAACAGGCGCATGTCGCCGGCGGACTCGGCGGGGCATTGCTGATGAATGAGCGTGACGATGTCCCGCGCACCCCGGTACCAGCCGGCGTACGGCGGCATCTCCCAGATCGCCTCGGCGGTGAACAGCTCCACCAGGCGGTCGATGTCATAGGTCTCGAAGGCGGCGATGTAGCGGGCCAACAGGTCCTGTGCCTCCGCGGAATCCGGCGCCGCCAACCGGTCGCCGGTGCTGGGGCCGACGGCGTCCAGCTGGGACCGGGCCCGCTGCAGCAGGCTGTTGACGGCGGTGGTGGTGGTACCGATCGCTTCGGCCACTTCGGCGGCCTTCCACTGCAGCACGTCGCGCAGCAACAGCACCGCCCGTTGCCGAGGTGAAAGGTGTTGCAGCGCAGCGACGAACGCCAACCGCACCGACTCGCGTGACCCCACGATGACCGACGGGTCGGCCGGGTCATTCGTCAGGTCCGGGAGCGGCTCCAGCCAGGGCACCTCGCGGCGCTCGTGCAGCTCGGCGGTCGGGTCGGGTCGGAGCTCGGCGCGCCCAGGCCGGTCGGCAACGGCCGGCGTTGCCGGCCCTCCAACGCGCTCAGACAGGTGTTGGTGGCGATGCGATGCAGCCAGGTCCGCATCGACGATTTGCCTTCGAAGCGGTCGTAGGCCTTCCACGCCCGCAGCAGCGTTTCCTGAACCAGATCCTCCGCGTCGTGCAACGAGCCGGTCATCCGGTAGCAGTGGGCCAGCAGCTCACGACGGTACGGCTCGGCATGTGTCGAGAAATCCCCGCCGACCGCCGGGACAAGACCGGAGTTCGCGGCGTTTTGCGCAAGCAGCCCCACGATGCATCAGCCTACGACAGTGTCTGGCGGGGCGACCTGCGCCGGGAGCCATTACGCTGCCCGTAATGACTAGGACCGTGCAGTGAACCGCGACGAACGGAACTTCGACGGATTCGGCGGCGTGCGCATTGTTTACGACGTCTGGACACCTGACACCGCACCGCTGGCGGTGGTCGTCCTGTCGCACGGTCTCGGCGAATACGCGCGCCGGTACGACCACGTCGCGCAGCGTTTCGGTGCGGCGGGCCTGGTCACCTATGCGCTGGATCACCGTGGGCACGGCCGCTCGGGCGGCAAGCGGATGCTGGTGCGGGATATCTCCGAGTACACGACTGATTTCGACACCCTGGTCCGCATCGCCACCAGGGAACACCACGGACTCAAGTGCATCGTGCTCGGGCACAGCATGGGCGGCGGAATCGTGTTCGCCTACGGCGTCGAACGCCCGGACAACTACGACCTGATGGTGCTGTCGGCGCCGGCGGTGGCGGCCCAGGATCTGGTGTCGCCGCTGATGGTGCTCGCGGCCAAGGTGCTCGGCGTCGTAGTGCCCGGCCTGCCGGTGCAGGAGCTGGACGTCGACGCCATCTCCCGCGATCCCGCGGTGGTGGCGGCCTACAAGAACGATCCGCTGGTTTACCACGGGAAAGTCCCGGCCGGCGTCGGCCGCGCCCTCCTTCAGGTCGGCGAGACCATGCCGCAGCGCGCACCCGCACTGACCGCGCCGCTGCTGGTGGTGCACGGCTCCGAGGACCGCCTGATCCCCGTCGCCGGCAGCCGGCGCCTGGTCGAGTGTGTGGGATCCACCGACGGCGAATTGAAGGTCTACCCGGGGCTCTACCACGAGGTCTTCAACGAGCCGGAGCGCGACCAGGTACTGGGCGACGTGGTCTCGTGGATCACCGCCCGGCTCTGAGGAAAGTGTCGGATCGCTCCCGTAGTTTGGCGCTATGACCGACGACAAAATGCTGGCCCGCATCGCCGCACTGTTGCGTCAGGCCGAAGGCACCGACAACCCGCACGAAGCGGACGCCTTCATGAGCGCCGCGCAGCGGCTGGCGACGGCGGCCTCGATCGACTTGGCGGTGGCGCGGTCGCATGCGGCCAACCGTTCGCCGGCGCAGGCCCCGACTCAGCGCACGATCACCATCGGAAACGCGGGCACCAAGGGCCTACGCACGTATGTCCAGCTGTTCGTGTTGATCGCATTGGCCAATGACGTGCGGTGTGATGTGGCATCGAATTCGACGTTCGTCTACGCCTACGGGTTCGCTGAGGACATCGACGCCACCCACGCGTTGTACGCCAGCCTGGTTGTCCAGATGGTGCGGGCGTCGGACGCCTACCTCGTGTCGGGCGCGCACCGGCCGACGCCGACCATCACCGCGCGGCTGAACTTTCAGCTGGCCTTCGGGGCGCGCGTGGGTCAGCGCCTGGCGGAGGCCCGTGACGAGGCCCGGCGCGAGGCCACCAGGGACCGGCGCCGGCCGCCGGGAACGGCGATTGCGTTGCGGGACAAGGACGTCGAGCTGCACGACTATTACCGGAGCGCGTCGAAGGCCCGCGGCACCTATCAGGTCAGCCGGGCGACGGCGGGCTACTCCTCGGCGGCGCGGCGCGCGGGTGACTGGGCCGGTCGGCGGGCGCGGCTGGGAAGCAGCCCCGAACTGCCGGGCGCGCGCACCCGGCTGGGCCGGTGAGCCCGGGGCAATCCGCCAAGAGGGACTCCCAGCGAGCCAAGGTTTATGCGGCCGAGGAGTTCGTCCGGACGCTGTTCGACCGTGCCGCCGAGCACGGGTCGCCCGCCGTGGACTTCTTCGGTGCGCAGCTCACGTTGCCGCCGGAGGGACGATTCGGCTCGGTTTCGGCCGCGCAGCGCTATGTTGACGAGGTGCTTGCGTTGCCGGCGGTGCGCCGGCGTTGGCCCTCCGTTCCGCCGCTGCGAGTGCGGCCGCGACGGGCCGCCACCGCGGCCCACTACGAATTCCGCGATGGCGCAGGCATTATCGCGGTCCCCGACCGCGATACCGCCGACTGGGCGCTGCGAGAGCTGGTGGTGCTTCACGAAATTGCGCACCACCTGTGCCAGGCCGAGCCGCCACACGGACCGGAGTTCGTCGCGACGTTCGGTGAGCTGGCGGAGCTGGTGATGGGGCCCGAACTCGGGCACGTGCTGCGCGTCGTGTACGCCAAAGAGGGTGTGCGGTGAGCGATCCGGATGCCCGGGCGCGCGAGGTCGAAGCCCAGCTGACCGACGACGAGCGATTCGCGCTGCTGGTCGGGGTGATGGGTGCCGGTGAAATGTGGCCGGTGCGCGACGAGCGCATCCCGGCGGACGTCCCGATGAGCGCCGGCTACGTGCCCGGCGTTCCCCGCCTCGGTATCCCGGCGTTGCTGATGACTGACGCCGGCCTCGGCGTGACCAACCCCGGCTACCGCCCGGGCGACACGGCCACCGCGCTGCCCGCCGGGCTCGCGCTGGCCTCCAGCTTCAACCCTGCACTGGGCCGCGCGGCGGGCGAGGTGATCGGCCGGGAGGCCCGCAGCCGCGGGTTCAACGTGCAGCTCGCCGGTGCCATGAACCTCGCGCGCGACCCGCGCAACGGGCGCAACTTCGAATACCTTTCCGAGGACCCGCTTTTGACCGCGACGATCGCCGCGGAGTCGGTCAACGGCATCCAGCAACAACACGTCATCTCGACCGTCAAGCACTACTCGCTGAACTGCAACGAGACCAATCGGCACTTCTTGGACGCGGTCATCGACGCCGACGCGCATCGCGAGTCCGACCTGCTCGCCTTCGAGATGGCCATCGAGCGCTCGCAGCCGGGGGCCGTGATGACCGCCTACAACAAGATCAACGGCACCTACGCCGCCGCCAACGACGTGCTGATCAACCGGGTGCTGAAAGGTGTCTGGGGATACCGGGGTTGGGTCATGTCCGACTGGGGGGCCACGCCGTCCTGGGAGTGCGCGCTGGGCGGGCTCGACCAAGAGTGTGGGGCCCAACTCGACGCGCTGCTGTGGCAGTCGGAGGCATTCGGTGAGCGCCTGCGGGCAGCCCACGCCGACGGCAAGCTGACCAACGAACGCCTCTCGGACATGGTCCGGCGGATCCTGCGGTCGATGTTCGCGGTCGGTGTCGACCGGGCCGAAGCCGCGCCCGCACCGGACATGGCCGCGCACAACGAGATCGCGTTGCGGATCGCCCGGCAGGGGATCGTGCTGTTGACCAACCGCGGACTGCTGCCCCTGGCGCCGGAGTCGACCACCAGGATCGCCGTCATCGGCGGATACGCGAACGTCGGCGTACCCGCCGGCTACGGCTCGAGCGCCGTCGTCCCGCCGGGCGGCTACGCGGCCGTGATACCGATCGGCGGCTCGGGGCTGGAGGCCGGGCTGCGCAAGCTGCACCTGTTGCCGTCAAGCCCGCTGGACCAGCTGCGAAAACAATTCCCCCGCGCCCAAATCGAATTCGACCCCGGCATCAGTCCCGCCGAGGCGGCGCTTGCGGCGCGACGCGCCGAGGTCGCGATCGTGTTCGCGATCCGCGCCGAAGGGGAAGGCTTCGACATCGCCGACCTGTCGCTGCCGTCGGGGCAGGACGCGGTGATCACCGCGGTATCCGTCGCCAACCCGAACACCGTGGTGGTGCTCGAAACCGGCAATCCGGTGGCCATGCCCTGGCGGGACTCGGTCCAGGCCATTGTGCAGGCCTGGTATCCGGGGCAGGCCGGCAGCCGGGCCATCGCGGAAATCCTTGCCGGCCAGGCCAATCCGTCGGGCCGGCTGCCCATCACCTTTCCGGTGGACCTGCGTCAGACGCCGCGCCCGGAGCTGCCCGGCGTCGGCGCCCCGTGGGGGGAGCCGAGCACGATCGACTACGTCGAGGGATCCGATGTCGGCTACCGCTGGTTCGCCACCACCGGCGAGGCCCCGCTGTTCGCCTTCGGTCATGGCTTGTCCTACACCGCTTTTGACTACCGCGACCTGACGGTCACCGGCGGGGACACGGTGACCGCGAGTTTCGGCGTCGTCAACGTCGGCGACCGGGCCGGGGCCGACGTCCCACAGCTGTACCTGATCGCAGCCCCGGACGAGCGATGCCTACGGTTGCTGGGATTCGAGCGGGTCGAACTCGAGCCTGGCGCCACCCGCCGCGTGACCATCGAGGCGGATCCACGCCTGCTCGCCCGCTACGACGGCAGCGTGGGAAGCTGGCGCATCAGCGCGGGCGATTACCTGGTCGCGGTCAGCGCGTCGGCGGTCACGCCGCGGCTGACTGCGATGGTCGAGCTCGCCGGCCGGACGTTCGGGCGCTGATCCCGGCCCGCTACTGGCCGCATCGAGTGTGCGTTCACGGCTTTGGGTGTGCGCTCAGGGTTGGGTTCCCCGGGGCGTGTCGCCGCCCAGGCCGCACACTCGACGCGGGCCTCAAGCGGAAGGGATCCGCCCGAACCGTACGACCGGCGTGCGGACTACTGGACCGGGGTCAGCTCGTCACCGCAGGTGCAGCGGTACGGCTCACCCGAACCGGAGCAGTGGCAGGGAACCTCGATGCGAACGCGACACCCGCAGCCCTCGTGGCCACAGGTCAGTTCCGTGCCTGCTTCGTAATTTGCCATTTCACTCACCCATTTCTCTGTGTGGACTCTTGCGGCTGTGATCGACCACATCGCCACTAGCTACCCCCGTGGGTATCTGGTAAATGGTCGTGACCCGTCCGATATCGAGCGGACCGCGGCTGCCGGGGCGGCCCCGGCGCGGCTAGCGTTGGCGCCATGACCCAGAAGCCCACCCCACAGGACGTAGACGATTTTCTGAACAACACCGTGATTGGCGACGATCCGGCCCTGGGCGCGACGCTGGAGGCCAGCGACGCGGCCGGGTTACCGCAGATCGCCGTGTCCGCCCAGCAGGGCAAGTTTCTGAGCCTGCTGGCCGGCGCCATCCAGGCGCGCCGCATCCTCGAGATCGGCACGCTGGGCGGCTACAGCACCATCTGGCTGGCCCGCGGCGCCGGCCCGCAGGGCCGGGTGGTGACGCTGGAATACGAGCCCAAGCATGCCGAGGTCGCACGGACCAATCTGGAGCGGGCGGGCCTCGCCGACCGGGTGGAGGTGAAAGTCGGCGCCGCACTGGACACGTTGCCGACGTTGAACGGCGGCCCCTTCGACTTGGTGTTCATCGACGCCGACAAAGAGAACTACGTCGCATACCTGGAGTGGGCGGCCCGGCTGGCCCGCCCCGGCGCACTCATCGTGGCGGACAACGTCATTCGAGAAGGGCGAGTCCTTCAGCCGCAGCACAATGCCCAGGCGCAGGCGGTGCGCCAGATGTTGCAGCTGATGGGCGAGCACCCGCGACTGGACACGGCCGTGATCCAAACGGTCGGGGCCAAGCGCTGGGACGGCTTCGCGCTCGCATTGGTGCGCTGACGTCGGTCAGCGCGGGCTCAGGTCGGCGACCGCGTGCGCGGCGGAGGTGAGTTCGCTGATGCGAAGCGCGGTTTCACCGGCGTAGAGCGCCGCATGGTCCACACACGCGTCGGGCATTGCGGCGAGCGGGGCGAGCGGTGTGAACAGCGGGCGGCCCGGCGACTGCAGGCGCATCAGCGTACCGGTGTCGAAGTAACCGAGCGCGGCCAGCGGGCGGCTCGCCGAGTTGATGGACGCGGGCAAAGCCTTTGCCCAGCCGTCGCCGCGGCACCAGCGTCGCGTTGCGGCGTTGGGCACAACGCGATGCCGCAGCGGCCAGCTCAGGCCGAATAGGTTGGTCTCGATCGTCTTGTCCGCGTTAGCTACTCGGCGCTGGTACTCCCGGTTGGCGTTCGCTTCGTGCGTCATCAGGAATCGCGTCCCGGCGACGACGCCGCTGGCGCCCGCAGCCAGGGCGGCGCGGGTGTCGGCGCCGGCGGCGATACCGCCGGCGAGAAACACCGGGCGGCCGCCGGCCGCGGTCAGCGCCTGTGGCAGGAACTGAAGCGCCGGAATGGTTCCGACGAGGTGGCCACCCGCCTCACGGCCCTGAGCGATCAAACCGTCAGCACCCCAACCGATGGCGGCGCCGGCCTGCGCCGCAGTACCGACCATCACGAACACGAAGATGCCGGCGTCGCGAAGGTGCTGGACGAGTCCGCGCTTCTCACCGAACGCCAGCACGGCGACATCGATCCCGGCGTCGACACAGACCGCGACGTGCGCGCGGTGAACGAAGGGCATCAACAGGTTTACCGCGACCGCGCGCCCCGGCGCCTGCTCGCGCACCTGATCGATGGACGCGCGGAGTTGCCGGGGCGTGGCCAGGCCCAGGGTGCCGAGGCCGCCCGCTTCGGCGACCGCGGCCGCCAGCGCCGCGCCCGCCAGGCCGCCGCCCATGCCGGCCTGCGCGACCGGAACGTCCAGGCGCAGGCGGTCCCCGATGTCCATGTCTTGCGACGCTACGCGGCCGGTCAATCGGGCCCTCCGGCCGGTTCCGGGCGGGCGGGATTTCGTTGCTGGCGTGAGCCGATCGAGCGTAATCTTGACGGCAGATGGATGGGTGCAGACGGCCCACAGTGCTTGTTACACAACGGGCTTGCTGCATAACAGAAAGGTCACAAAATGAGTACAGTCCATTCATCAATCGATCACCACCCGGATTTGTTGGCTCTGCGCGCGAGCTATGACCGCGCTGCCGAGTCGATGAGCGCGCACTTCACCTTCGGCCTGGCCTTGCTGACCGGCCTGTATGTGGCGGCGTCCCCGTGGATGGTGGGATTCAGCGCGACGGGATCGCTTGCCACGTCCGACCTGATCGTCGGGATCGCGGCGGCGTTCTTGGCGTACGGTTTCGCGACGGCGCTCGACCGCGCCCACGGTATGACTTGGACGATGCCGGTGCTCGGTGTGTGGGTCATCGTCTCGCTGTGGATTCTGCCGGGTGTCGCGTTGACCGCCGGCATGATGTGGTCGAATATCGTCGCGGGTGCGTTGCTGACGTTGTTGGGTCTCAACGCGACTTACTTCGGCAGGCGTACGCGCGCGGCGACCACCCACGCATAGGTTCCAAACCCGTTGAGCGAGGCGGCGATCGGGCCTAGCCGCAGACCGCGCCGATCGCCGCCGAGCTGACCAGCTTGACGTACTTGGCCAGTACGCCGGTCTTATAGCGCGCCGGGGGCGGGGTGAAACCCTCTCGCCGAGAATCGAATTCGGCTGGATCTACCAGCACGTCGAGGACGCGGTTCGCGACGTCCAGGCGGATCGGATCACCGTCGCGCAGGAAGGCGATCGGCCCGGCGTCGACCGCCTCGGGCGCGACGTGACCCACGCACAGGCCGGTCGTCCCGCCGGAGAAGCGGCCGTCGGTCAGCAGCAGCACGTCTTTGCCCAGGCCAGCGCCCTTGATCGCGCCGGTGATGGCGAGCATCTCGCGCATTCCGGGGCCGCCCTTGGGGCCCTCGTAACGGATCACCACGGCGTCACCCTTGGTGATCGTCCCGTCCTCGAGGGCGTCCAGCGCGGCGCGCTCGCCATCGAAAACCCTTGCCGTGCCCTCGAACACCTGCGAGTCGAAACCGGCCGACTTGACCACCGCGCCCTCGGGCGCCAGCGACCCGCGCAGGATCGTGATGCCGCCGGTCGGGTGGATGGGATTGTCCAGCGCCCGCAGCACCTTGCCGTCCGGGTCGGGCGGGTCGATCGCGGCCAGGTTCTCGGCAACCGTCTGGCCCGTCACCGTCAGGCAGTCCCCGTGCAGCAGGCCCGCATCCAGCAGCGCCTTCATCGCCACCGGCACACCGCCGATCTTGTCGACGTGGGACATGACGTGGCGGCCGAACGGTTTGACGTCGGCGAGGTGCGGAACCTTCGACCCGATCCGGCTGAAGTCGTCGAGCGACAGCTCGACCTCGGCCTCGTGCGCGATCGCCAGCAGGTGCAGCACGGCGTTGGTCGAGCCGCCGAACGCCATCACCACCGCGATGGCGTTCTCGAACGCCTCCTTGGTGAGGATGTCGCGGGCGGTGATGCCGCGCCGCAGCAACTCCACGACGGCCTGGCCGCTGCGGCGGGCGAACCCGTCGCGGCGGTAGTCGGTCGCCGGGGGCGCCGCGCTGCCGGGCAACGACATGCCGATGGCCTCTGCAGCGCTGGCCATCGTGTTGGCGGTGTACATCCCGCCGCACGCGCCCTCGCTGGGACAGATCGCGCGCTCGATGGCGTCGACGTCCTCCCGGGACATCAGTCCGCGGGCGCACGCGCCCACCGCCTCGAACGCGTCGATGATGGTGACCTCGCGTTCGGTGCCGTCCGACAGCTTGGCTCGCCCGGGCAGGATGGAGCCGGCATACAGGAACACCGCCGCCAGATCCAGGCGCGCGGCGGCCATCAGCATTCCCGGCAGGGACTTGTCGCAGCCGGCCAGGAGCACCGAGCCGTCGAGGCGCTCGGCCTGCATCACGGTCTCGACGCTGTCCGCGATCACCTCGCGCGACACCAGCGAGAAGTGCATTCCCTCGTGGCCCATCGAGATGCCGTCGGAGACAGAGATCGTCCCGAACTCGAGCGGGTAGCCGCCGGCCGCGAAGACCCCTTCCTTGACCGCTTTGGCGAGCCGGTCCAGCGAGAGGTTGCACGGCGTGATCTCGTTCCACGACGACGCCACCCCGATCTGCGGCTTGGCGAAGTCCTCGTCGCCCATGCCGACCGCCCGCAACATGCCGCGGGCGGCGGCCTTCTCCAGGCCGTCGGTTACGTCACGACTGCGTGGTTTGATGTCGGTGACTCCAGTCGCATCGGGTGTTGTGGCCATTGTGCAAGTATGCGTGAACTGCCCGGACGGCAAATGTGCGGGTCATACCCGGGCGGGGTATAAAATGGGTTCGTGACGCCGGCCGGGCCACGCACGGCGGCCGGAACAGGCAGGGGTGAAGGACGGATGACGAACGCGCACGGATATTCGCAGCAGAAGGACAACTACGCCAAGCGGCTGCGGCGCATCGAGGGCCAGGTGCGCGGCATCGCGCGGATGATCGAAGAAGACAAGTACTGCATCGACGTCCTCACCCAGATCAGCGCCGTCAACAGTGCGCTGCGTTCGGTCGCGCTGAATTTGCTCGACGAGCACCTCAACCACTGCGCCACCCGCGCCGTGGCCGCGGGCGGCGACGACGCCGACCAGAAGCTCGCCGAGGCCTCCGCCGCCATCGCGCGCCTGGTTCGTTCCTGATTGGTGATCTAGTTGAGACCTGACTTCCGGCCCTGATAGGGGGGGAGCTGTAGTTGCGGTCCGTACGGTAAGGCAGTGTGATCGCATTAGGCGCGACAACCCAGGAACTGGGTAGCCCGGCCGATACCGACGCCATGACTGCCGAAACCAATGCCGCCGCCCGAACGTGGACGCCACGGGTCGCAGCGCAACTTGCTGTTCTGGCAGCGGCGGCCTTCACGTATGTCACCGCCGAGATCCTGCCCGTCGGCGCGCTGCCGGCCATCGCCCGCAACCTCCACGTCAGCGTGGTGCTGGTGGGCACGCTGCTGTCGTGGTATGCCCTGGTCGCGGCCCTGACCACGATTCCGCTGGTGCGCTGGACCGCGCACCTGCCGCGCCGCCGGGTGCTGGTGCTGAGCCTGACCTGCCTGACCGTCTCGCAGGTCATCTCGGCGCTGGCGCCCACCTTCGCGGTGCTGGCCGCCGGCCGGGTGCTCTGCGCGATCACCCACGGCCTGCTGTGGTCGGTCATCGCCCCGATCGCGACTCGGCTGGTGCCACCGAGCCACGCCGGCCGCGCGACGATGTCGATCTACGTCGGAACCAGCCTGGCGCTGGTCGTCGGGAGCCCGCTGACCGCGGCCATGAGCCTGATGTGGGGCTGGCGCGTGGCGGTGGTGTGCGTGACCGTGGCGGCCGCCATCGTCACCGTGGCCGCCCGGGTGATGTTGCCGGAGATGGTGCTCACCGAGGACCAGCTCAAGTGCGTCGGCCCGCGGGCCCGCCACCACCGCAACCGCCGGCTGATCATCGTCAGCATCATCACCATGGTCGGCGTGACCGGGCATTTCGTCTCGTACACCTACATCGTGGAGATCATCCGCGAAGTCGTCGGCGTGCGCGGCCCGAACCTGGCGTGGGTGCTGGCCGCCTACGGCGCCGCGGGGGTGCTGGCCGTCGGCCTGGTCGCCCGGCCGCTCGACCGGCGGCCCAAAGGGGCGATCATCCTGTGTATGGCGGGTTTGACGGGCGCGTTCGTCGTGCTGACCGCCTTGGCCCTGGGCGGCCGGCCCGCCGCGGCGGCGGCCCTGATCGGGACGGCCGCGATCGTGTTGTGGGGGGCGATGGCCACCGCCGTATCGCCGATGATGCAGTCCGCGGCGATGCGCAGCGGGGCCGACGATCCCGACGGGGCGTCGGGGCTTTACGTGACGGCGTTCCAGGTGGGCATCATGGCGGGCGCGTTGGCGGGCGGCCTGCTGTACGAACGCAGCATTGTCCTCATGCTGACCGCGTCGGCCGGTCTGATGGCCGCTGCGCTTGTCTGCACGGCGGCCAATCGGCATGCGCTCGACGTTGCGCCGACAACCTCACGCGATTCATAGCTGGCCAGCTCAACGGCGTAAATGCCGACCTGACGGGCTGCCGTGTGCCCCCGAGAACGTTAGCTGGCGTGCGCCCTGTGCCACACTGTGTCAGGAACTCGAGCGTGGAGGGATGCATATGTCGGGCTGGACGCGAGGGAGGCTTTTGGCCGCCCTGAACGCCGCCGGATTGGCTTCTGTCATGGGTTTGGCACTGGTGTTGAGCGCGGCCCCGGCGCTGGCGGATCCGGACCCGGTCCCCGGTGATCCGGGCGTCGTGGCCGGCCCGCCCGGGCCGCCCGCGCCGCCGCCCGACCCGTTCGCGCCGCCGCCTCCGCCCGAGCAACTGCCGCCGCCACCGCCCCCGCCGCCGGCGCCGTGGCTGCCCCCGGCGGCTCAGCCGGCCGCGGCCTCGGCCGCCGGGCAGAACCCCACCCCGTTTACCGGGACGGCCCCGTTCGGGCCGCCCTCGTTCGTCCCGAAAGGCGGCTCGACTGTCGGGGTGGCCCAGCCGATCATCATCAACTTCCCGGGACGCGTCGAGGACGCGGGCGCGGCCATAGACGCCGTGCACGTCTCGTCGGTGCCGCCGGTGCCCGGCAAGTTCTACTGGATGACGCCCACCCAGCTGCGGTGGCGTCCCTTGAGCTTCTGGCCCGCTCACACCGAGGTGACCGTCGACGCGGGCGGCACGGTGACCAACTTCCGGACCGGGGACACGTTGGTGGCGACGGCCGACGACGCCACGCACCAGCTGACCGTGACCCGCAACGGCACGGTGGAGAAGACGATCCCGATGTCGATGGGCATGACGTCCGGCAATCACCAGACCCCCAACGGCACCTACTACGTGCAGGAGAAGATGCCCTCGGTGGTGATGGATTCCTCCACCTACGGGGTCCCGGTCAATTCGACGTATGGGTACAAGGTGACCGTCGATCTGGCCGTCCGGTTCGACAACGTCGGCGACTTCGTGCACAGCGCCCCGTGGTCGGTGGATGACCAGGGCAAGCGCGATGTCAGCCACGGCTGCATCAACATCAGCCCCGCCAACGCGAGGTGGTTCTTCGACAACTTCGGTGCGGGTGACCCGATCGTCGTGAAGAACTCCACCGGCGGCAATTACCCGAAGAACGACGGCTCCGCCGACTGGATGAACTAAGCCTCAGCCGACCAAAAAAGCAGCGCGGGGCTTTCGCGGGACAGCCGATTATGTATAGCATCATACATAAGCTATGGCCCTGAGGAGCGGCGATGCGCAGTCCACGCGAGCGGATGGTGATCTCCGCCGCGCTGTTGATCAGGGAGCGGGGCGCGCGCGCCACCGCGATCTCGGATGTCCTGGAACACAGCGGCGCGCCGCGCGGATCGGCCTATCACTACTTCCCGGGCGGGCGGACCCAGCTGCTCTGCGAGGCGGTGGACTACGCCGGCGAGCATGTCGCCGCGATCATCGCCGGGGCCGAGGGCGGTCCCCAGCTGATGGACACCCTGATCGACAAGTATCGGCGCCAGCTGCTCGATAGCGACTTCCGCGCGGGCTGCCCCATCGTCGCGGTCTCCGTGGAGGCCGGCGAGCAAGACGGTGAGCGCATGGCGCCGGTCGTCGAGCGCGCGGCGTCGGTGTTCGACCGCTGGACCGACCTGATCGCGCAGCGCTTCATCGCCGACGGGATACCGCGCGAGCGCGCCGGCGACCTGGCGCTGCTGGCCACCACGGCGCTCGAGGGCGCGATCGTGCTGGCCCGGGTGCGGCGCGACCTCACCCCCCTCGACGCCGTGCACCGCCAGCTACGCGACCTGCTGTCGGCCGAGGCAACCAGAAAGGACGTCCCGCAATGACCGGTGAATGGAAGTCCACGGCATGCATCCTCTGCGAATGCAACTGCGGGATCGTCGTCCAGGTCGAAGATCGCCGGCTGGCCCGAATCCGGGGCGACAAGGCGCACCCGGCGTCGCAGGGGTACACCTGCAACAAAGCCTTGCGGCTGGACCACTATCAGAACAGCGGCGCACGATTGACCTCCCCCCTGCGCCGCCGCGCCGACGGCAGCTTCGAGGAGATCGACTGGGACACCGCGATTGTCGAGATCGCCGAGGGTTTCAAGCGCATCCGGGACAGCTACGGCGGGGACAAGATCTTCTACTACGGCGGCGGCGGGCAGGGCAATCACCTGGGCGGTGCCTACAGCGGAGCCTTCCTCAAAGCCCTGGGGTCACGCTATCGGTCAAATGCGTTGGCGCAGGAGAAAACCGGTGAGGCCTGGATCGACGGCCAGCTGTACGGTGGTCACACGCGAGGCGAATTCGAGCACGCCGAGGTGTCGGTGTTCGTCGGGAAGAACCCGTGGATGTCGCAGAGCTTTCCCCGCGCCCGGGTAGTGCTCAACGAGATCGCCAAGGACCCGAACCGGTCGATGATCGTCATCGATCCCGTCGTCACCGACACCGCCAAGATGTCCGACTTCCACCTGCGGGTGCGGCCCGGCACCGACGCGTGGTGCCTGGCCGCGCTGGCTGCCGTCCTGGTGCAGGAAAACCTCTGTAACGAAACGTTTCTCGCCGAGCACGTGCGTGACGCCGACGCCGTCCGCACTGCGCTGCGCGACGTCCCGGTGGCCGACTACGCGCAACGGTGCGGGGTCGACGAGGAGTTGCTGCGCGCGGCGGCGCGGCGCATCGGCGCCGCGTCCAGTGTCTCGGTGTTCGAGGACCTCGGGGTGCAGCAGGCGCCCAACAGCACGCTCTGCTCGTACCTGAACAAGCTGCTGTGGATATTCACCGGCAACTTCGCGAAAAAGGGCGGCCAGCACCTACATTCGTCGTTCGGGCCGCTGTTCGGCCAGTTCTCCGGCCGCACGCCGGTGACCGGCGCTCCGATCATCTCCGGCTTGGTGCCCAGCAACGTCGTGCCCGAGGAGATCCTGACCGACCACCCGGACCGATTCCGGGCCATGATCGTGGAAAGCAGCAACCCCGCGCACTCGCTGGCCAATTCGGCCGCGTGCCGGGAGGCCTTCCAGGCGCTGGAACTGATGGTCGTCATCGACGTCGCGATGACCGAGACCGCGCGACTCGCGCACTACGTGCTGCCCGCGGCCTCGCAGTTCGAGAAGCCGGAAGCCACGTTCTTCAATCTGGAGTTCCCGCACAACGCTTTTCAGCTGCGGCGGCCGCTGCTCGAACCGCTGCCCGGAACCCTGCCCGAACCGGAGATCTGGGCGCGGCTGGTGCGGGCCCTGGGCGCGATGGACGACGCGGATTTGCGGCCACTGTCCGAAGCCGCCCGGCGCGGCCGGCAGGCCTACACCGAAGCGTTCCTGACCGCGACCGCAACCAACCCGACGGTCGCCAAGCTGCTTCCCTACGTCCTCTACGAGACGCTCGGGCCCACGCTGCCGGACGGTTTACGCGGCGCGGCCGCCCTGTGGGGGCTCGCCCAGAAGGCCGCCCTGACCTATCCCGAGGCCGTGCGCCGCGCCGGTCACGCCGACGGCAACGCGCTGTTCGACGCGATCCTCGACACCCCGTCCGGGGTGACATTCACGGTGCACAACTACGAGGACGACTTCGCGTTGATCAGCCACGCCGATCACAAGATCGCGCTGGAAATCCCAGAAATGCTCGACGAATTGAGGGCGCTGGCCGCAGCCCCGCCGCGGCTGACAACACCGGACTTCCCGATCGTGCTGTCGGTGGGCGAGCGCCGCGCCTACACCGCCAACGACATCTTCCGCGACCCGTCTTGGCGCAAACGCGACGTCGACGGGGCACTGCGCGTCAGTGTCGAGGACGCCCAGACCCTCGGACTCGTCGACGGATGCCGCGCCCGCGTCAGCACCGCGGCCGGCAGCGCCGAGGCCACCGTCGAGATCACCGAGACCATGCTGGCCGGACATGCGGCCCTGCCCAACGGGTTTGGGCTCGACTACGTCGACGGCGACGGGCATACCCTGGTTCCTGGCGTCGCCCCGAACGCGCTCACCTCGACCGAATGGCGCGATCCCTACGCCGGCACGCCGTGGCACAAGCACGTTCCCGCCCGGATCGAGTTGGTGGGAGTACCCGTCAGTTCCAGATCCTGACCCGCCGCCGCGGCTCCAAAAACAGCGCATCGTCCTCGGCGACGTCGAACGCTTCGTAGAAGGCGTCCATGTTGCGGATGACGCCGTTACAGCGGAACTCCGGCGGGGAATGCGGATCGGTGGCCAACCGCCGGATCGCTTCCGCCTGACGGGATTTGGTGCGCCACACCTGCGCCCATCCGTAGAACACGCGCTGCACGCCGGTGAGACCGTCGATGACGGGTGCGGGCTGGCCCCTCAGCGACAGCTGGTAGGCCAACAGCGCGATCGACAACCCGCCCAGGTCGCCGATGTTCTCCCCGACGGTGAATGCGCCGTTCACGTGATTGCCGGCGTCCAGCGCGCGCGGCGTGTACGCGGAGTACTGGTCGATGAGTGCTTTGGTGCGGGCACCGAATTCGGTGCGGTCGGCGTCGGTCCACCAGTCCACCAGGTTGCCGTCGCCGTCATACTTGGCGCCCTGGTCGTCGAACCCGTGCCCGATCTCGTGCCCGATCACCGCGCCGATACCGCCGTAGTTGGCGGCGTCGTCGGCATCGGCGTCGAAGAACGGCGGCTGCAAAATCGCTGCGGGAAAGACGATTTCGTTCATCCCCGGGTTGTAGTAGGCGTTGACCGTCTGGGGCGTCATGAACCACTCGTCTTTGTCGACCGGGCCGCCCAGCTTCGCCAGCTCACGGTCGTGGTTGACCGCATAACCGCGCTGAAAGTTGCCGTAGAGGTCGTTGCGGTCGATCACCAGCTTGGAGTAGTCACGCCACTTGTCCGGGTAGCCGACCTTGGCGACGAACTTGTCCAGCTTCGCCAGCGCCCGCTCCCGGGTTTGCGGCGTCATCCAGTCCAGCTCGTTGATGGACTGCCGGTACGCCGCCTTCAGGTTGTCCACCAGTGCGTCGATGCGGGCCTTGGCGCCCGGCGGGAAATACCGCTGCAC
Organism: Mycobacterium nebraskense; assembly: GCF_002102255.1. Classification (GTDB taxonomy): domain Bacteria; phylum Actinomycetota; class Actinomycetes; order Mycobacteriales; family Mycobacteriaceae; genus Mycobacterium; species Mycobacterium nebraskense. The sequence continues at coordinate 79,420 of NZ_LQPH01000066.1, read as the reverse complement.
GTACAGCTTTCCGACGGCATCGCCCATCAGGTGTTCCACCAGTGAGACCGCCCGCTTCCAGCGTTCCCGGATCTGCTCGGCCCCGGTCAGCAGCCGGCCATAGAAGTCGAAGTCCGCGGCGACCAGCTCGTCGGTCAGCCACGACGCGCGGGCGCGGATCAACCGCCAACGGGCCCAACGCTTCCAATCCTCCAGGTCGCCGCAGGCCCAGAGGTCGGCGAACGCGGTGAGGTAATCGGGTTGCCGCACAATCACTTCGGCGAAGTCCCGCGGTGTGCCGCCGAGCGCGTTCGCCCAGCCGGTCCAGTCGAAGCCCTTGCCCTCGGTCTGCAGATCCGCGAAGGTGCGCAGGTTGTAGGAGAGCTCGGCGTCGCGTCGCTTGACCACATCCCAGTGCGCGGCGGCCAGCTTGCCCTCCAGCGCCACGATGCGGGCCGCGGTCTCGGCGTGCGCCTCCGCGGGCCCGCCGTACACCACGGCGAACATCCGCGCGATGTGCCCGGGGTAGGCCGCGAGCACCTCGGCGTGCTGCTCGTCGCGGAAGTAGGACTCGTCGGGCAACCCGATGCCGGATTGGGTGACGTGCACCAGATAACGGGCCGAGTCCTTGGCGTCGGTGTCGATATACATCGCGACGCCGCCGCCCACCCCGGTGCGCTGCAGCGCGCCCACCGCCGCGGCCAACGCGTCCGCGTCGGCGGCGGCGTCGATGGTGGCCAGCTCGTCGAGCAGGGGTTGCAGGCCGCGGCGCTCGATGGCCGCCTCGTCGAGGAAGCTGGCGTAGAGGTCGCCGATGCGCTGCTGATCGGTGCCCGAGACGGCGCCGCTCTCGCTGGCCTCGATGATCAGGTCGCGCACCTGCTCCTCGGCGCGGTCGAACAGGTGACGGAACGCGCCGTCGGTTGCCCGGTCCGCCGGTATGTCGTATTCGGCCAGCCAGCGGCCGTTGACGTGGCCGAACAGGTCATCTTGGGGGCGGGTGTCGGCGTCGACGTGGCTCAGGTCGATGCCCGAGCGAATGGCCTCTACAGTCACCCCGCCATCCTTCCATCTTTGTCGGGTGCAACGATCGGGCCATGTCCGACGGCCAGCGAACCGAGCCAGCGACCCCGGAAGAGGCAGACATCGCCGACCCCGACGAAGCCCCTGACGACGAATCCGACGCCGCCGGTGGCCCGATGTTCTCGCCGTACGGCATCGCGTCGGCCGTCCTGGGGGTGCTGTCGGTGGCCGCGGTCGTGTTCGGGTTCTTCCTGTGGTCCGGGCACCGCGACGACATGGCGGAACGCCGCTACCTCACCCGCGTCATGCAAACCGCCGCCGACTGGACGGGTGTGCTGATCAACATGAACAGCGGCAACGTCGACACCAGCCTGCAACGGCTGCACGACGGGACGGTCGGCGAACTCAACACCGACTTCGACGCGGCCATGCAGCCCTACCGCCAGGTGGTGGGCAAGCTGCAGTCCAAGAGCGCCGGGCGGATCGACGCGGTGGCCGTCGAGACCGTGCACCGCGACCTGGACACGCAGCCCGGTGCCGGGAGGCCCCCGAGAGATGTCGTCACCACCAAGTTGCCGCCGTTTGCCAGCCGCATGGACTCGGTGATGCTGGTCGCGACGTCGGTCAGCGAGAACGCCGGCGCCAAACCGCAGACGGTGCACTGGAACCTGCGGCTCGACGTGTGCAACGTGGACGGCAAGCTGATGATCTCGGGGCTGGAATCGATCCGATGAGAAACATCTGGCGCCTGCTCGCGTTCGACATCCTGGCCCCGCTGGCCGCGATCGCGGCGTTGCTGGCGATCGGGCTGATTCTCGACTGGCCGCTGTGGTGGGTCTCGGCCTGCTCGGTGCTGGTGCTGCTGATCGTCGAGGGCGTCGGCGTCAATTTCTGGCTGCTGCGGCGCGATTCGGTCAGCGTCGGTACCGACGACGACGCACCGGCGCTGCGATTGGCCGTCGTCTTCCTGTGCACGGCCGCGCTGGTGGCCGCGGTGGTCACCGGATACACGCATTGGACGCAGTCGGACCGCGAATTCAAGGACGACTCCCGCGACGTGGTCCGGGTCGCCACGGGGATGGCGGAGGCGATGGCGTCGTTCACCCCGGGCGCCCCGAGCAGCTCCATCGACCGGGCCACGGCGTTGGTCGTCCCGGAGCACGCCGCCGCCTTCAAGGAGCAGTACACGAAGTCCAGCTCCGAGCTGGCCCAGCACAACGTCACCGCGCAGGCCGCCACGCTGGCGGCCGGGGTCGAGGCACTGGGGCCGGCGGCGGCCAGTGTGGCGGTGATCCTGCGGGTCACGCAGAACGCGCCGGGCCAACCGGCCAGCCAGTCGGCGCCCGCGCTGCGGGTGGCGCTGACCAAGCACGGCGACGCCTGGCTGGTGTCAGACGTGCTGCCGATCAGGTGATCAGTTGGACTCGGGCGAACGCGTCGACTTCACCTTGACGAACCGATCCGACAAGCGGCGCATCCGGATCATCAGCGAGGCCGACGGGCTGGTGCTGCCGTCCAGGTAGGCGGTGAGTTCCTCGGGGGTCACCCCGATGCGGGACGCGAATTCCTGTTGCGCCAGACCCGATCGGTCGATGAGCAGCCCGACGTGGCGGGCCACCTCGGCCCGTTCGTTGGCTTCCAGGTGGGTGCGGGCACGTTCCAGCACCTCCCACAGCGCCTTGGAGATGCCATAGGGCCGGGTGCCTTCGAGCACCTCTTCGACCTGGCGGGCCGTCCGCCCGTACGGATCGCGCTTCAGGGCGGCGGCGATGCGCTTCCAGGTGGCGATGTCGCCGCCCTGCAGCGCCGCACGAATGGCGGACGTCGGCCAGAACTCCACCGGCTGCTCGGGGTCTTGAAGAGGTCCACCGCGAGACTCACCGCCGGGTCCGCCGTCACGCCGGCGCGGCTCGGTGGCCGGCCGCTGGGGCGGCGATGCGGGGCGTCGGTCAGGTGCCAACGTCACCTCGCCTCCTCCAACATCGCTACGGCCACCGACAGGCAGCGCTGCCTGATCTCCTCCCAATCCGACCGGGCGTCGCCCCCGGACCCCTGCTCGTCATCGAAATCCCAGGGATCGGGATCAGCGAGTCGACGGACCAGCTGGGTGGCGATCCATTGCCGCCTGGGCGACTGACAACAGTAGTACCTGTCCATGCCCGCCAGCACCACAGCGGCGGTCTCGGGCTCCAACGTTTCAACCATATCGGCAAAGTCGGCGTAATCGCGGCGGCTGTTACGGCACATGATGAGGTAGCCCTTGAGGCGCAGCGTCTCGGCGCCGGTCGGGACCAGCAGCCGGTCGCCGGTGGGCAGCTGCACGTGGGTGGTCTCCACCGGGCAGCGGCGCTCGTACATCGGCCGGTCCGCGGTGTCGGTCTCGCTCTCCAGCGCGTCGATGGCGACCGAAAGCCGGCCCCGCCACAACGTGACCGGGTGGACGGGCCGGTCCGCCCCGACGATCGCCTTGGCGATGCCGTTGCGTGACGTCAGGCCCCCGACCAGCTTCTTGGCCCCGTAGGCGCCGTTGGTGTGACCGTTGTTGCCGGTCTTCCGGTCGGCGGCGCCCACCCCGACCCCCGCCTTCTCGTCGTCGATGTTGACCTGGTGGGGGATCTGACCGGGGTCCCGGCCGCGATCCTGGTCGGCCCCCTGCGGCAGGGCGCCTTGCCTCTCCTTGCCGTTGCGCCCACAGCCGGTGAAGGCCAGCGGGTCGGTCACGCAAATGGCGTCGGGCGCGAGGTGCTTGAGCTTGGCCGCCGACTTGAGCACCATCCGCAGGTCGGCGTTGGGCGCCGTCAGTGCCGATATGTCGTCGGGGATGACGACGACGTCGGCCAGGTCGACCGCGGGCAGCGGCCGGTCGAAGTCGACCGACGGCAAGACCCGGGACAGCCACGGGGGCAGCCACCAGTTCCACTGGGCGAACATCGCCATCAGCGCCGGTACCAGCACCAGCCGCACCACGGTGGCATCCACCGCGATCGCCACCGCGCATGCCACGCCGATCTCGGCGACCAGCGGCATGCCGGCGAACGCGAAGCCGACGAAGACCGCGATCATGATCAGGGCCGCGCTGGTGATGGTGCGGGCGCTGGTGCTCACGCCGTACGCCACGGCGTCGCGGGTGTTCCCGGAGTGCAGGAAGCGTTCCCGGATGCGGGTCAGCAGGAAGATCTCGTAGTCCATCGACAACCCGAAGGTCATCGCGAGCACCAGCGGGGGGACGGTGCTGTCGATCGAGCTGATCTGCGCGAATCCGAGATCCTTCAGCCAGCCCCACTGGAACACCATCACCAGGCTGCCGTAGGCGGCCGCGACCGACAGCAACGTCATCAACACGCCCTTGAGCGCCAGGAACACCGAGTGGACCGAGACCAGCAGCATCACGAACGCGATCAGCGCGACGATCGCCAGCACCAGCGGCTCGGTCTTGGACACCTGGTCGTCGAAGTCTTTGATCAGCGCGGTCGGCCCGCCGACGTCGACTCGCGCGGTTCCCTTGTCGGGCACCTTGGCCAGCTGCGCGCGCATCCAGCCGACGGTCTCGCGGGCCCGCATGTCCTCGGGGTCGACCGACAACACCGCGGACAGCAGGGCGCTGCCGTTGTCCTCGGCGAATTGCGGCGGCGCCACCGAGACGATGTTGGGGGCCTGCGTCATCCGCTGCCGGACCGCGCCGATGGTCTGGCTGTGTTCGGGTGAAGCGGCGCCGCCGTCCGGGAAGGTGACCAGCACGCGAATCGGGCCGAGCGCGCCGGGACCGAGCGCCTCGGCCGCCGCGCCCACCCCGGCACGGATCTCGTGCGACGAGTCGAACTGGCGCAGCAGGCTGTTGCCCAGCACCATCGACGTGGCCGGTGCGGCCATGACGAGCAGCACCAGCGATGCCGCCAGCGCCGATATCCACGGCCGCCGCATCACCCATCCGATCCAGCGGCTCCAGAACCGGGATTGCCCACCTTCGGGTCCGCGTGACCAGTGCAGGAAGGCCGACCGCTTGGCGGCCGACCGGCCGAACGTCGCCAGCGCCGCCGGGGTCAGCGTGGTCGAGGTCAGCATCGCGACCGCGACGGCCAGGATCGCTCCGGTCGCCATCGACTTCAGCGCCGGGGTATTGATCACGTAGATCCCGGTGAGCGAGGCGACGACGGTCATCCCGGACAGCACCACGGCCAGCCCCGAGGTGGCCATCGCGGCGTCGACGGCCTCCCGCGGCTCGCGGCCGGAGCGCAGCTCCTCGCGGAAGCGCATCAGGATGAACAGCGAATAGTCGACGGCGAGCGCGATCCCGAACATGGATACCGTCGAGGTCACGAACACCGACATGGTCGTGTAGGACGACAGCAGGTAGACCAGGCCCATGGTGACCACGACCGTGCACACACCCAGGGCAAGGGGGATCGCCGCGGCGGCCAGCGAGCCGAACACGGCCAGCAAGACGATCAGGATCACCGGCAGGTTCCAGCGCTCGGCGGCGGCGATGTCGTGCTTGGTGTTCTGCGCCGCGGCGGCGCTGAGCGCGCCCTGCCCGATCACGTACAGCCGCACCCGGCCGTTCGCGGTCTGGCCGGACTGATCGCCCTTGACGCCGATTTTTGTGCGCAGTTGCTTGGCGACGTCACTGGTGTTTCGGGAATCCAGCCGGAGCGACAGCACGTACGGCCGATCGGGTTGCGGCGGCCGCTGGGTGGGGTTGGGCACCTCCGAGACGCCGGGTAGCTCGGCGGCGGTTCGCTTCAGCAGCGCGACGGCGTCGTTGATGTCGGAGTAGCTGGCGTCCGGGCGGGGGGCCGCCACCAGGGCCAGCGAAGACGATCCCTGGTCGTGGTAGAGCTCCTCGATCTGGTCGTGGACGAGCAGCGACTGCGAACCGGCCACGTCGAAACCGCCGCCGGTCAGGTTCCCCGACTGCGTCAGGGCCAGATAGACCGCCGGAACCAAAGCCAGCAACCAGCCACTGAAGACCAACCAGCGGTACTTACGCAGGCTGCGGCTGAGGCGCATCATTAACTGCTGGATTTCTCCACTCCCCGTGTGTCGCGTAACGCGTGCTGGCGAGAATACCGCAGCGGGCTGTGGATGATGTGGGCTTTCGGCTTGCTGAGCTGCAGCGACGGCGTTGTTGCCAAGACGCTGCGAAGTCGTTGTGAACCGGTTACCGCGCGGGATTTTCCTCACACGGGCTCACGCGGGCTGGCAGGGGTGCTGCCGGCGATGGCAGGATGTCGGATGGCCCGCGGAGCCTTGGGGAGCCCCGCGATCGATGAGGCCTTCTATTGCAGCCGTTTGCGAGGCGTCGGTGCTGCGCGGGACGCCGCAAACTGTAAGGAGTTTCGATGACGAGAGGCACCGCGACCGGGCGCCGCGGAATCTTCGCGGGGCTGATCGGCGCCACCCTGCCGTGCGCCGCCCTGGCGGTCCTGGCGGGGCCACCGGCGACGGGCGCTACCGACCCGTGCGCGGCCAGCGAAGTCGCCCGGACGATCGGTTCGGTCTCCAAGTCGATGGGCGACTACCTCGATTCGCATCCGGAGACGAACCAGACGATGACCTCGATGCTGCAGCAGCAGGCGGGCCCGCAATCGATGACCGGCCTTAAGTCCTACTTCGAGGCCAACCCCAAGGTCGCCGGCGACATGACGTCGATCGCCCAGCCGTTGACCAATCTGTCGCTGCAGTGCAAGTTGCCGATCTCGCCTTCCCAGGCGATGGGCATGATGCAGCAGGCGCAGAGCGCGGCCGGTGGGCTGCCCGCCCTGCCGGGTAACGCCGCGGGGGCGTCACCGCTGGGCGGCACGCCGGCCTCCCCGCCTGCGGCCACCGGGCCCGCCGCACCGGCGCCTGCCAACCCGCTGTCGGGTCCGCCGCGCGGCAATACCGCCGGCTAGCTTTCGGTTTCCGGGCTCCGATCGGGCGGTAACGGGCCCTGCAGGGCGGTCTCGGTCGGATCGTTGCCAACCTGGTCCTGCTGCGCCGTCGGCTCGTGGTCCGGCGCGGACTCCTCGTCGTCCGGGACGGCGACGTTCTCCGTGCGGAACACGAAGAAGAACACCACCCAGCCGATGGCGGAGATGAGCAACCAGCTGATCAGCCGGTAGATCAGCATGGCCGAGATTGCGTTGGGCAACGACATCCCGCTGGATACCAACCCGGGCACCAGCACCGCCTCGACGACCAACAGGCCACCGGGCATCAGCGGTATCGTGCCGACCGCCCGCGCGGCCGCGTAGGCCACCGTCAGCCCGGCGACCGAAGCGTGATCCCCGGCGGCGTAGGCCGCGAAGCCGAGACAGGCCACGTCGGCGATCCAGTTGAACATCGACCAACCGAACGCCACCCCCATGTCGCGCCGGCCCAGGCTCACCGATTCGAGCTGCATCAGCGTCTCGCGCCACTTGGCCAGGCCGGTGTCGGCGGGTCGGCCGCGGACGGAGTTGACCCACGACAACACCCGGCAACCGATCCCGTCGATCAGTTCCGGCCGCGACGCGACCGCTTGGGCGAGAAGCAACAACGCGACGAAGCCGCCGAGGGTGAACAGCAACGAGAACGGGTTGTTCTTCGCGCCGAGGAAGAAGGCCCCGCCCAGCCCCAGCAGCGCCAGGCCCACGGCCTGCAGGACGCCGGCCATCACCAGCTGCCACGACGCCACCACCGTCGAAGCGCCCCAAAGCCGTTGCTGCCGAAGCAAAAACGTGGCCGAGAGGACCGGCCCGCCGGGCAACGTGGTGCTCAGCGAGTTGGCGGCATAGACGGCAGCTTCGGATCGCAATTGTTTGACGTGCACGCCGGCCGACCGCAGCAGCGTGCGCTGGATTTGCGCGAAGCTGTGCATCGACGCGGCGGACGCCACGACCGATGCCAGCAGCCACCACCAGTTCGCCTCGTACAGGCTCATCCAGGCCTTGGCCAGCTGATCCCAGCCCAGTGCGACCTCCACGGCAAGCACGATCGCGACGATCCCGAGGATCACCCATCGCACCCACCAGTACTTCCCGCGCGGGGTCTCTTCGCGCGGGAAGTCGAGATTGCGGGCGGGTGCGTCGTGCGGCACGTGATTTAGGGTAACGGTGCAGGTGGCGCGGGGATCGCCGCGCGGCGCCGACCGTGTCGTCGTCGTAACCGGATCGTGCCGGCGTGGCCGCGCCCGGCCGACGACGGACGGGTCCGCGTACGTTTGGCGGCGCCCCGCGCCGGATAGGCTCACCCAATGCCGGCAAACACCGACGACGCCTCGGTCGAACCCCTTGTCCGCAAGACCGCAGCCTGGGCCTGGCGTTTGCTGGTCATCCTCGCCGCCCTGATCGCCCTGCTGTGGGTGGTCAAGAAGATCGAGATCATCGTCGTCCCGGTGCTGGTGGCGCTGCTGGTCAGCGCGCTGCTGCTGCCGGTGGTGGACTGGCTGGACCGGCGCGGTTGGCCCCGCGGTGGGGCGGTGGCGATGGTGCTGCTGGGCGGGTTCGCGATCCTGGGCGGCATCCTGGCGTTCGTCGTCATTCAGTTCATCGACGGTCTGCCGGGCCTGACCGAACAGGTGACCCGCAGCATCGAGTCCACCCGGCGCTGGCTGATCCACGGGCCGGCACACCTGCGCAGCGAACAGATCGACAACGCGGGCAACGCCGCGATCGAGGCGCTGCGCAACAATCAGGCGAAGCTGGAAAGCGGCGCCCTGTCCACCGCGGCCACCATCACCGAGCTTGTCACCGCGGCGGTGTTGGTGCTGTTCACGCTGATCTTCTTCCTCTACGGCGGGCGCAACATCTGGGCCTACGTGTCCAAGATCTTCCCGGCCGACGTCCGCGACCGGGTGAGCGAGGCGGGCCGCGCCGGATACGCGTCGCTGACCGCGTATGTGCGGGCCACCTTTCTGGTGGCGTTCACCGATGCGGCCGGGGTCGGCACGGGCCTGGCGATCATGGGCATCCCGCTGGCGCTGCCGCTGGCTTCGCTGGTCTTCCTGGGTGCCTTCATCCCGCTCGTCGGTGCTCTGATCTCTGGCTTGGTGGCCGTCGTGGTGGCGTTGCTGGCCAAGGGCATCGTCTACGCACTGATCACGCTGGGGGTGCTTATTGCGGTGAACCAACTCGAGGCCCATGTGCTGCAGCCGCTGGTGATGGGCCGCGCAGTCTCGATTCACCCGCTCGGGGTGGTGTTGGCCATCTCCACCGGCGGCGTACTCGCCGGAATCATCGGTGCGCTGCTGGCCGTGCCGACGGTCGCGTTCTTCAACAACGCGATGCAGGTGCTGCTCGCCCCGGATCCGGCCGCCGAAGCCGAGAAGCAGACCGAAGAGGCCGACGAGGGCGGCGGGATCGTGCAGGCGGAACCGGACGAGCCCGAGGCGAAGTCCGGCTCGGGTTCCTAGGGGCCTACAGCCGTCCCTCGCGACGCAGCAGGTCCTGGGCGGACAGGCCGCCGCCGGAGCGTCGGCGCTGGCGCGCGTCGCCGTTCTCACCCCGGGAGTTCAGCTTTTCCGTGGCCGGGTCGGAGTCGTCTCCCTGGGACCGCGTGGACGGGAAGGCGGTGGTGGGGTCGGCCGCATCGCCCTTGTCGTCAGAACGGTTGGTAGGCACCGGAATTGCCCGGGTTTGGCCGCCGGACGGTGGCGGGGGCGGCGCCGCCGGCCCCGGGGCGGGAGGTCGTGCGGGCGCCGGGTTGGCGGGGGCGGCGTTGGGCACCGAGAGCCGCGTGGTCTTGGCCTCCGTCGGCTGACCGGGCCGCGTCTGCAGGCGCGTGGTGTTGGCGGCATCGGCCGAGGGTGCCGCGGCGCGCGGCGCACCCGCGGGTACGTCCTGGGCGGGTTTGGGTTCGGCCGGGCCCGGACGGGTCGCGCGCGACGGCTCGAGGGCGGCGGGGTGCGTGGGGTCGTGCGGCGGACGCGGCGCGGCGGCGACCAGGCTGGCCGCCACCGGCGGCCGTGCGGGCCGCCCGTTGAGGGTCGGCCGCTTGCGCTCGTCGGGCAGGTCGATCTCGCCCAGCCCGATCCGGTTCTGCAGCCGCCTGGCCCAGCGCGGGGCCCACCAGCAGTCGTCGCCGAGCAGCTTCATCACCGACGGGACCAGGAACATGCGGACCACGGTCGCGTCCAACAACAGCGCCGCCATCAGGCCGAACGCCAAATATTTCATCAACACGAGGTCGGAGAAGACGAACGAACCGGCGACCACGGCGAGGACCAGCGCGGCGGCGGTGATCAGCCGCCCGGTGGTCGCGGTGCCGATCCGGATGGCCTCGGCGGTCGACATGCCCCGTTCGCGCGCCTCGACCATGCGGGACACCAGGAACACCTCGTAGTCGGTGGCCAGGCCGAAGCCCACCGCGACGACCAGCGCGATGAGCACCACCATCAGCGGCGTCGGCGTGAAGTTCAGCCAATGCGAGAAGTGCCCGTCGACGAAGATCCACGTCAGGATGCCCATCGTGGACCCGAGCGTCAGCGCGCTCATCACCGCGGCCTTGATCGGCAACACCACCGATCCGAACGCCAGGAACATCAACAGCATGGTGGCGGTGAGCAACAGCACCAGCATCAGCGGAGCCTTGTCGAACAGGCTGTGGATGCTGTCCTGCTCCAGGGCGGGGGTGCCGCCGATATAGAGGTTGAGGCCCTTCGGCGGGTTTATCGCCCGGAGTTCGCTGATCTTCTTGGCGGCGTCATTGCGATTCGACAGGCCGTTCTGGATCACCCGCACCGCGCCGTCTTTGGGCACGCTTGTCCCGTTCGGGCCGGCGACGCAGGGGTTGCCGGCGATGGTGGGGCAGGGCCGCTCCTCCCACGTCTTGTCGGTGAACCCGTTGATCCCCGCGATCCTGTTGCGGATGTCGGCGACCTGCTGGTCGGTCACCTTGCTGTGGTTGGTGTTCTGCATGACCACGGTCAGCTGCTCGGTCCGGTATCCGGGGAAGAGCTTGTCGAAGTGCTCCTGGGCCTGGCGCACCGAATTGCTTGGCGGCAAATACTTTTCGCTCATGCCGCCGAACGACAGGTTGCTCAGCGGGATGACCAGCAGGATCATGCCGACGGCGATCGGGATGGCGAAGGCCAGCGGCCGCTTCATCACGAAGTTGACCAGCTTGCCCCAGAACCCGGCCTCGACCTCTTCACGGGTCTTGGTCTTCTGCAGCCGGTCGGCCAGCCAGTTCAGGTAGGCGCGGGAATACTTCCAGTTCCGCAGGAAGGGCACCCGGAAGGCGGTCCGCACGCCCAGCGCGTCGACGTGGCGCCCGAGGATGCCCAGGCAGGCCGGCAGAAACGTGATCGACAGCAACGCGGCCAGTCCCACCGCGGCGAAGATCGCGTAGGTCAGCGAGTGCACGAAACCCTGCGGCAAGACGAGCAGGCTGGCGCTCGACGCGATGATCAGCACCGCAGAAAACGTCACGGTGCGACCGGCCGTCATCACGGTCCGGCGCACGGCGGCCTCGGTGTCGTAGCCCTCGGCGATCTCCTCCCGGAACCGGCTCACCACGAACAGTCCGTAGTCGATGGCGATACCCAGGCCGATCAGCGACACCACCGGCTGGGCGAAGAAATGCACCGGCCCGAACATGGCGACCAGGCGCAGGATGCCCAGCGCGCCCGCGATGCTGAGCCCACCCACGATGGCCGGCAGGCCGGCCGCGACCGCGCCCCCGAACACCAGGAACAGCACCACCGTCACCAACGGCAGCGCCAGCACCTCCATGCGCCGCTGGTCCGTGGCGATGGTGCCGGTCAGGGCGTTGGCGATCGGCTCCAGGCCGGCGAGTGCCACCGTGCCGCCGTTGAGCTTCTGCAAGTCGGGCGCGATGGCTTTGTAGTTATTGAGGATGGTGTCGTCGTCGTCGCCCTTCAGGGGGATGGACACGAAGGTGTGCTTCCGGTCCTCGCTGACCATTCCTTTGATCAAGGGGTTCGTGCTTTCGGGCGCCGCCAGCCAGCCGGCCCAGCCGACGACCTGGTCGGGGTGGTCGGTCTTGAACTTGTTGAGTTCGCCGACGATTTTGTCCCGCCATGCCGCGTCATCGACCGTTTTGCCGTTGGGAGCTGTGAAGGTGGCGACGACGTGACTGGTGCGGTCGCGGCCGTACGTCTGGTCACCCAGCACCGAGGCCTTCACGGACTGACTGCCCTCGTCGTAGAAGCCGCTCTGTGTGACATGCTTGCCGAGGCTGAGCCCGAAAACGCCCCCCAGCAGGCACAGGGCTACCGTGACCCCGATCACGATGTACCGGTAGCGGTACACAGTTCGACCCCACCAGGCGAACACGCAAGCTCCTTACTGGATCGTTAACGACCCGCGCATCGGTTTTCCAGTGTCACACACGCGCGGTCAACAGAGCGGACAGCGGCCGGAACGGCTGCAGCCATGCTCCCTGATCAGGCAGCGAATCTAGGCCAATTCGCGGTAACGGCTCCCGGAACACACCGCTGATGTCTTCCAGGTCGACAAAGTCCAAGGTATCCGACGCTAGTGCCCAACTCGCATGTTCGCGAAATCCGATGACTTGAACGGTGACTCCGGAGCGTGCTATTTCCTCCAGCGGTTGACGAAACGCCTGCCCGTCGGCCGAAGCCACCACCAGCGCCGCCAGCCCTTCGCTGCGCCGCAGTTCGATGTGGGCGAGCATGTCGCGGTCGACGTCGCTGTCCTCGTCGATCTTCGGTTTGGCGAAGACCGCGAACCCCACATTACGAAGGGCGTCCACCCAGGGGCGGACCACGTCGGCGCTGCCCGGAGCGATGTTGGTGAAGACGGTGGCCTCGGGTTCGACCACGACACCCGGCCGGCCGGCACTGACCTCGGCCGTGCGCGCCAGCAGCCAGCGCCCCAGGGCGTCGAACCGCGGGCGCTCCAGGGCGGTGGGGCGTCGACCCAGGATCGAGCCGAGCCCCATGTCGAGGTTGGGCGCATCCCACACCAGCAAGACGCGTCCGCCCGGCGGCGGTGGGAAGGTTCCCAGCGCATCGTCGGACAACACCGCCACGGATTCTGCTGCGGTCTGTTCTTCCGCCAGGCTCATGGTCATCGCCTACTCATGTCGTAGCCAGATGAATTCGGTCACGGCGCTACCCGCCTCGTGGGCCTTCGTCTCGTATTTGGTGGTCGGCCGCACCACCGAGATCGGCAGCCTGCTGGTGGGGTCGGCGCGACGCAGCCGCGGCTCGGCATCGCCGACCTCGCCGATGTGTTCGGCGTAGCCGGGATGGTCCGTCGCGACATGGAGGACACCACCAGGGAGTAACCGGTCGGCGATCAGGCCAATCGTGCCCGGCTGCAGAAACCGGCGCTTGTGGTGACGGGCCTTCGGCCAGGGATCGGGGAAGAAGACGCGGACGCCGGTCAGCGAACCGGGGGGGATCAGCCGCTGCAGCACGTCGACGCCGTTGCCGCGGATCAGGCGGATGTTGCCGACCCCCTCGCGGTCGATCGCGCACAGCAGCTGCGCCAGCCCCCGCTTGTAGACTTCCACCGCGATCACATCTATATCGGGCTCGTCCTTCGCCATCGCCAGCGTCGATGTGCCACTGCCGCAACCGATCTCGAGCACCAGCGGCGCCTGGCGGCCGAACCATGCGCGGGTGTCCAGCGGCGGCTCCCCACCGCCGGGGCCTTCCCCTGCCGGGGCGCCCAACGATAAGCCCAGCTCAGGCCACAGCCGTTCCCAGGTCTGCCGCTGGGCGTCGGAAAGGGCGGAACGTCGGGAGCGAAAGGTCGATGCCGGAAGATAGCGCTGGTCGCGACGGTCGTCCGACTCCTCCTCCGGCGCGTCCGGGCACACTCCCACCCCGGGTTGCGCATGCATTTGTCCATGGTGGCCCATAAACCGGTGATGTAGCCGCCCCTGGTCCAGATTGATACCCAACAGTTGCCTTGAGCTGGTAACAGTCAAACGGTGGCTCGCATCAAAGTGACGCAAGTGCCACCATTCGGTGGGACCCGATCGGCCCCCGGGTCGGATCCTTCGAGCGGAACGGGACCGAACGGGGAGGGTATGAGGGGACAAGGACATCAATAATTTCGCCGACGAGCTGGCGCGTTTTGCCGCCGGCCACGCCGACCCGCGCGTGACGGCCATCGCAGAGCGAACGGCCGCACCGCTTCGCGTGCTGGTTCGCGGACGTCGCGGAGTGGGTCGCGGCACGGTGGCCCGCGCGCTGGACCGCGCCGGAGTCGCCGCGGGCATCTCGGTCACAACCGCCGACGCGCGTGATGCCGACGTCGTCGTGTACGTGGTCACCGAGGTGGTCAAGCCGGAAGACATCGACGCGATCGCCGCCGCCGGACGCCCGGTGTTGGCGGTGCTGAACAAGGCGGACCTGGCCGGGTCACTCTCCCGCGGCGACGGGCCGATCGCTGCGGCGCGAACGCGTTGCGCGGAGCTTGCCGCCCTGGTGGGCGCGCCCATGGTTCCGATGACGGGCCTGCTCGCGGTCGCCGCGCTCGACGACCTGGACGCCCCGGTGTGGGCGGCGCTGCAGACGCTGGCCGCGCATCCCGGGGCGGCCGCCGCCCTCGACGGCTCGTTCGCCGGGTTCATGGCGGCGGACAACCCCGTGCCGGCCGACGTGCGGCTGCGGTTGCTGGACACCCTGGACCTGTTCGGCATCGCGCTCGGCGTCGCCGCGGTCCGGCAGGGCAGGACGGCGGCGCAAGTGCGCACCCTGCTGCGCCGGACGAGCGGCGTCGACGCCGTGCTGTCCCGCATCTCGATGGCCGGTGCCGAGGTGCGCTACCAGCGGGTGCTGGACGCCGTCACGGAGTTGGAGGCGCTGGCCGTCGGATCGGACGAACCTGCAGAGACGATCAGCGGATTCCTGTCCCGCGACGCAACGGTGGTCGCACGGATGGGGGCGGCGGTCGACCTGGCCGAGGCGGCCGGGCTGGACCCGGACAATTCTGGACCCGCTGATTGGGACCGCGACCCGTCCGCGCACCTGCCGCGCGCGGTGCGGTGGCAGCGCTACAGCCGCGCGTCGGTGAGCGACCTGCACCGCGCCTGCGGCGCGGACATTGCCCGGGGATCGATGCGGCTGTGGTCGCAGGCCTGCGGGTCGCTGCCCGGGGGGCCGCTGGGGGACCGGCGGTGAGCGGCGAGCAGCACGACGATCCGGCCGCTCAAGTCGACGCGCTGGTGGCGGGCATCGGGCCGGAGCTGGATGTCCCGGCCGTCCACCGCTGTGACGTGGTGCTGGTGACCGGACCGTGGATGGCCGGGGTGAGCGCGGTGGCCGCGGCGCTGCGTGAACGGCTCCCGGAGCACAAGTTCGTCGAGTCGGCGGAGCTGGCACCCGGCGAGGTTCCGATGGCCGTGGTCTTCGTCGTCTCCGCGGCGGCCCATCTCACCGAGTCCGACTGCGCGCTGCTGGACGCCGCGGCCGCGCACACCGATGTGGTGGTCGGTGTGGTGTCCAAGATCGACGTCCATCGCGCCTGGCGCGACGTCCTCGTCGCCAACCGCGAGACGCTGGCCGCGCACGCGGCGCGCTATGGCGGCGTGCCCTGGGTGGGCGCGGCCGCGTTGCCCGACCTCGGTGAGCCGGACGTCGACGAGTTGGTGGAGACCCTCGCGAAGCGGCTGGCCGACCCCGAACTCGCGCGCCGAAACAGGCTACGGGCCTGGGAGTTTCGGCTCAAGACCGTCGCGCAGCGGATCGACCGCGATGCCGACGGCGCCGGGCGGCGGGCGCGGGTCGACGCGTTGCGCGACGAGCGCAGCACGGCCCTGCGGCAGCGGCGCGAGGCGAAAACCGAGCGCACCATCACGCTGCGCGGTCAGATCCAGCAGGCGCGGGTCCAGCTGTCCCACTTCGCGCGCAACCGTTGCTCCTCGGTGCGCAGCGAACTACAGGAAGACGCCGCGGGACTGTCCCGGCGCAACGTGCCCGGTTTCGAGGCGCACACGCGTGGCCGGCTGGACGAGGTGGTCGCCGAAGTGAACGAAGGCACCGCCACCCACCTCGCGGAGGTTGCGCAGGTGGTGGGGGTGTCGACGACCCTGCCTGCCCTCGAGACGCTGCCGACGGTCGACGTCCCGCCTCCCCCGCTGAAATCGCGGCGGCACGAAACCTGGCTGATGATGCTGCTGGGTGCCGGGTTCGGCCTGGGCGTTGCGCTGACGCTGAGCCGGCTGATGAGCGGGCTGGCCGCCCGGCTCAGCCCCGCGCTGTCCGTCGCCGCGGCGCTGACCTGCGTGGCGATCGGGCTGGCGGTCACCCTGCTGGTGATCAACATCCGCAGCCTGCTGCGCGACCGGGCGTTGCTGGACCGCTGGGCGGGCGACGTGACCTCCACGCTGCGGTCGGTGGCGGAGGAGTTGGTCGCCACCCGCGTTCTGGTGGCCGAGTCGGTGCTGACCAAGGCGGTCCTGGCTCAGGACGAGGTCGAGAACGCCGAGGTGAGCGAGCAGGTCAGCGCCATCGACCGCGAGCTGCGCGCGCACGCGATGGCCGCGTCCCGGGCCACCGCCGAACGGGACCGGGAGATGCCGACGGTGCTGACGGCCCTGGACGCCGTGCGTGCAGAACTGGGTGAATCGGGTATATATCCACCCGACGATTCCGCTTCGGACCTGAAAAAGGACGGGGAAACCGAAGCAACCGAAAAACCGGCTTCGAGGAGCGGGGATGACGATTCTGCGGGATCTTCTGAATCGTTGTTGTGAGAAGGCTTATACCTGCCCGAGACTTCCCCGACAAGGTGCTCACGATAACCTGTAGTTAACGCCACCATGCCAACCGTTGTGTGGGCGACCGCATACGCGATAGGCGCTAAAGAGAAGCCCGAGACGCAGAAGAATTCAGGAGACTTCGATGACCTCAGCGACCATTCCCGGTTTGGATACTGCACCCACGAAGCATCAGGGGCTGTTGTCGTGGGTACAGGAGGTCGCCGAGCTGACCCAGCCGGAGCGGGTGGTTTTCGCTGATGGCTCCGACGAGGAGTGGCAGCGGCTGACGGATCAGCTCGTCGAGGCGGGCACGTTCACGCGGCTGAACCCCAAGGAGTACCCGAACTCCTTCCTGGCGTTGTCCGACCCGTCTGACGTCGCGCGGGTGGAGTCGCGGACCTTCATCTGTTCCGAGCGGGAGATCGACGCCGGGCCGACGAACAACTGGATGGAACCCGCCGAGATGCGGTCGGCCCTGACGGACCTGTACCGCGGCTGCATGCGCGGCCGCACCATGTATGTGGTGCCGTTCTGCATGGGCCCGCTCGGCGCCGACGACCCCAAACTGGGCGTGGAGATCACCGACTCCGAATACGTCGTCGTCTCGATGAAGGTGATGACGCGGATGGGCAAGGCCGCTCTGGAGAAGATCGGCGACGACGGCTTCTTCGTCAAGGCGCTGCACTCCGTCGGGGCTCCGCTCGAGCCCGGCCAACAAGACGTGCCGTGGCCGTGTAGTGACACCAAATACATCACCCACTTCCCGGAAACCCGCGAGATCATGAGCTACGGCTCGGGCTACGGCGGCAACGCCCTGTTGGGCAAGAAGTGCTACTCGCTGCGCATCGCGTCGGCGATGGCCCACGACGAGGGCTGGCTCGCCGAGCACATGCTGATCCTGAAGCTGATCTCCCCGGAGAACAAGGCGTACTACTTCGCCGCGGCGTTCCCGTCGGCGTGCGGCAAGACCAACCTCGCCATGCTGCAACCGACCATCGAAGGCTGGCGCGCCGAAACGCTGGGTGACGACATCGCGTGGATGCGGTTCGGCAAGGACGGCCGGCTGTACGCGGTCAACCCCGAGTTCGGTTTCTTCGGGGTGGCGCCGGGCACCAACTGGAAGTCCAACCCCAACGCCATGCGGACCATCGCCGCGGGCAACACCGTCTTCACCAACGTCGCGCTCACCGACGACGACGAGGTGTGGTGGGAGGGCCTGGAGGGCGAACCGGATCACCTGATCGACTGGAAGGGCCAGGACTGGTACATCCGCGAGACGGAAACCAAAGCCGCGCACCCGAATTCGCGATACTGCACGCCGATGTCGCAGTGCCCCATACTGGCGCCGGAGTGGGACGACCCGCAGGGCGTGCCGATCTCGGGCATCCTGTTCGGCGCGCGCCGCAAGACCACGGTGCCGCTGGTGACCCAGGCCCGCGACTGGCAGCACGGCGTGTTCATGGGGGCCACCATGGGCAGCGAGCAGACCGCCGCCGCCGAGGGCAAGGTCGGCACCGTGCGCCGCGACCCGATGGCCATGCTGCCGTTCCTGGGCTACCACGTCGGCGACTACTTCCAGCACTGGCTCGACCTGGGCAAGAACTCCGACGAGTCCAAGCTGCCCAAGGTTTTCTTCGTCAACTGGTTCCGCCGCGGTGAAGAGGGTCAGTTCCTCTGGCCGGGCTTCGGTGAGAACAGCCGCGTGCTGAAGTGGATCGTCGACCGCATCGAGCACCGGGCCGGCGGCCAGGACACCGCGATCGGCATTGTGCCGACCCCCGAGGATTTGGACCTGGACGGGCTCGACGTCGGTGCCGAGGATGTTTCGAAGGCTCTGGTGGTCGATGCCGACGAGTGGCGCAAGGAATTGCCGCTGATCGAGGAGTGGTTCGAGTTCGTCGGCGACAAGCTGCCCACCGGCGTCAAGGACGAGTTCGAGGCGCTCAAGCAGCGGCTGGCCGACGCCGACTAGGTCGGGCTAGCCGCCGTCACCCCGCACGTCGCGAATCGGGGCTTGCCTTCTTCTCCGCGTACATCAGCTCGTCGGCGCGCGCCAGCAACTCGTCCACGGTGGCGTGCTCGGCGACGGGCGCCTGCACCAGGCCGACGCTGGCGGCAAGCCGGTAGGGCCGGTCGCTGGCCTCGTTGAAGGCGCGGAACGCCGCGGCGAGCCGCTCCTTGACCGCCGCCGTGCCACTGGCATTCTCGGTGATCATGACGCAGAATTCGTCGCCGCCGAGGCGGGCGACGATGTCGGACTCGCGCCGCACGCCGCGCAGCACCTGGGCGACGTCTTTGATCAGGGCGTCGCCGACATCGTGCCCCTGCTCGTCGTTGACCCGTTTGAGCCCGTCGACATCGAGGAAGGCCAGCACGCAGTTGTGGCCGAGGTGATGCGCCCCGCGTAGCTTCTGCTCGGCCAGCAGGTAGAAGCCGCGACGATTGTTGAGCCCGGTCAGTTCGTCGGTGACGGAGAGCCGACTGATCTCCTCGTTGGCGCTTTCCAACTCGGCGGTGCGATCGCGCACCCGCTGTTCGAGTTCGGAGTAGACCTGGACGTTCTCCATCGCGATCGACGTCGAATCGGCCAAGGCCTGCAGCAGGCGCACTTCCTGGTCGGATGGCGGATGCCGGTGGGCCCAGTAGTTGCCGATCGCCCCGATCGGGTCGAGCTTGCGGATCGGGACCATCACCAGGCTCTTGACGAACGTCGCGCGGTAAATGCCTTGGGGGATACGCGAATCCCGGTAGATGTCCGGGATTATCGCCGCCTCGCGGTTGAGCATCGCCCAACCGCTGATGCAGGCCTCGATGGGGAAGCGGCTGCCCTTCCACAGCGGGGCGATCGCGTCTTCGTCGGCGTAATAGCACTTGTCGTCGTCGCGCAGCACGAACGTGGCGCCGTCACAGCCGGTGAGCTCGCGCGCCGCGGACCGGACGATGCGCTGGATTTCGGCCAGGCTGCGCGCCAACGACAATTCCTGGACAGCCTCGAGGAGGCGCTCCATGCCGTCGACATAGTCGTAGACGCCCAATCGGTCGGTTGCGGAGCAGCAAGGCGCAGGCACGGAGAGGCGCTCGGCGTTCATGCGCACCTCCGGACGAGACTGGCCGCCGGCGTTCAAAGCCGGCGTCGTTAAGGCACGGTACCGTACACCGGTCGGCAACGCACCGGCACCGATTCGATCGATCATGCCCGGTGCTCAACCGCGCGGTCGCCGTGCTCGCCAGGGTTGACCACGACCACTTGACACCCGTCAAGTTTTTCGGCGGTACAGTCTGCGCATGCAGATTCGTGAGTATCTCGGCGCCGGTAAGCCCGCCGTCATTCTTCACCCGTCCGGCACGGTCATCACCTTCGATGAGCTGGAGGCGCGGGCCAACCGGCTGGCGCACTATTTCCGGCGGGCCGGCCTGGCCGAGGGCGACGCCGTCGCGATCCTCATGGAGAACAACGAACACATGCACGCGGTCATGTGGGCGGCGCGTCGCAGCGGTCTGTACTACGTGCCGATCAACACCCACCTCACCGCGGCCGAGGCGGCCTACATCGTCGACAACAGCGCCGCCAAGGCGATCATCGGGTCGGCGGCGTTGCGCAAGACCTGCGAGAACCTGGCCGAGCACTTGCCGGGCGGCTTGCCCGAGCTGCTGATGATCGCCGACGACGATCTCGAGGGCTGGCAGCGCTACCCGCAATGTGTTGCCGACCAACCCGATACGCCGATCGACGACGAACGGGAAGGCGACCTGCTGCAGTATTCGTCGGGCACCACCGGCCGGCCCAAGGGCATCAAACGCGAATTGCCGCACGTGCCGCCGGCCGAGGCGCCCGGCATGATGTCGGCGCTGGTCAGCTTCTGGATGAACCCGGATTCGATCTATCTGAGCCCGGCGCCGCTGTATCACACCGCGCCGTCGGTGTGGTCGATGAGCGCGCAGGCCGGCGGGGTCACCACGGTGGTGTTGGAGAAATTCGATCCCGAAGGCTGCCTCGATGCCATCCAGCGCCACCGCGTCACGCACGGCCAGTTCGTCCCGGCCATGTTCACCCGGATGCTGAAACTGCCTGAGGCGGTGCGTAATTCGTATGACCTGTCCAGCCTTCAGTGGGTGATGCACGCGGCGGCGCCGTGCCCGGTGGAGATCAAGCAGCAGATGATGGACTGGTGGGGGCCGATCATCGACGAGTACTACGCCTCCTCCGAGGCGATCGGCTCGACGCTGATCAGCGCCGAGGAGTGGCTGGCGCATCCGGGCTCGGTCGGCAAGCCGATGGCGTGCGAGATCCACATCCTGGACGAGAACGGTAACGAGTTGCCGCCGGGACAGGCCGGCGAAATCTACTTCGCGGGTGGCTATTCCTTCGAGTACCTCAACGATGCGGCGAAGACGGCGGCGTCCCGGGACACCCACGGCTGGGTGACCGTCGGCGACGTCGGCTATGTGGACGAAGAGGGTTACCTCTACCTGACCGACAGGCGCCACCACATGATCATCTCGGGCGGGGTGAACATCTACCCGCAGGAAACCGAGAACCTTCTGGTCACCCACCCGAAGGTGCTGGACGCGGCCGTGTTCGGGGTTCCCGACGACGAGATGGGGCAGCGCGTGCTGGCGGCCGTGCAGACCGTCGAGGAGGCCGACGCCACCGACGAGTTCGCCGACGAGCTGCTGGCGTGGCTGCGAGATCGGTTGGCGCACTATAAGTGTCCGCGATCGATCGCGTTCGAGGCGCAGCTTCCGCGCACCGACACCGGCAAGCTCTACAAGAACGGACTGATCGAGAAATACTCGGTTTGATCCATGCTCCGGGTAGTGGACCTGTCCAGACCGCCGGATGCCGGCCCCGCGTCACCGCCGGGCGTGATCGTGGCACACGGCTGTGCCGCTGACCTCGCTCGTTCCGAATCCTGGCTCGAGACAGCGACTTTCACCCTGACCGAGGACCGCTGCGACGATCGCCGGGTCGTCACCGTCGATTCGGTGCCCGACGCGCTCGCCGAGCTGACGGCCCGCTGCCACCGGTGGCCGCACGCCAGCAGCATCTGTGACGACGTGTTGCGCGGGGTGGACCCGGGCGGCCCGGCGCTGCCCGCGGTGGTGGCCGAGTCGCTGGCCTACTCGACTTTGCAGGCCGGCCCCGAGTTCGCGCGCTGGCTGACCGAACGCGGTCCGGCCCCGCTGCCCGACATCACCGACCCGGTGCGGGCCGAGCGCGACGGCGACACGCTGCGCATCGCGTTCAACCGACCGCAGCGCCACAACGCGTTTTCCACCGACGCCAGGGCCGCGCTGCTGGAGGCGCTGACCGTCGCGCAACTGGACCCGTCGGTGACCGGGATCGTGTTGAGCGGCAACGGACCGTCGTTCTGTAGCGGCGGAGACCTTGCCGAATTCGGCACCTTCGCCGATCCGGCGAGCGCGCACCTGGCCCGCACCCGGCACAGCCCCGCCCTGGTGATCGACGCGCTCACCGCCCGTCTTGGCCGCGCCTGCAAGGCGGACGTGCACGGCCGCGTGCTGGGCAGCGGGCTGGAGATGGCGGCGTTCTGCGGATGGGTGGTCGCATGCGACGATTCGGTGTTCGGGCTACCCGAACTGCAGCTGGGGCTGATCCCCGGTGCCGGCGGGACGCTCAGTGTCACCCGCCGGATCGGCCGGTGGCGCACCGCCTATCTCGTGCTGTCCGGCCGCACCATCGACGCGCAGACCGCGTTGGCCTGGGGCCTGGTCGACGCGACTTACACCTAAAGCGTTGTCAGAAGCCCGAATACGTGGTGCTCGTGGTCGACGGTAGGTTCGAGACGGCGATCACGCCGATGGCGACGTACAGGATCACCATGATCACCGCGAACACTGCGCCGACGATGGCGCCGATGATGGCCCACTTCTTGGCGCTGTCGGCGGCCGCCTGGGCCTCGGCGTACCGCCCTTGGGACCACAGTCCGGACACCTTGGTGGAGTACACGATCGACACGATTCCGATCGGCAGACAGCACAGCACGGTGCACAGGATGGCCCAGACGAGGTAGTTCTCCGGCTCCGGCTGGCCTTGCCAGCCCGGTTGCGGCGCCTGCCATCCCGGCTGCTGGCCCGGCCAACCCGGCTGCTGGCCCTGCCAAGGCGGCGGCTGACCCTGCCATTCCGGGGAGCCTTCGTACGGCCCTTGGGGATAACTCATGGCAGCCGACTTTCTTTCGTTGCAGTAACTTTTGCTCCCGCACCGCTTTGCTGGTGGCAGAAGTCAGGCAAGGATACAGCACGCCCCGGCGCCAAGCCCGCACATTCGGACGCGCGCTCAGATGCCGCCCCGCGCGACGAGCTGCGCGGCGATCACGTTGCGCTGAATCTCGTTGGTGCCTTCGCCGACGATCATCAGGGGCGCGTCACGGAAGTAGCGTTCCACGTCGTATTCGCACGAGTAGCCGTAGCCGCCGTGAATCCGCACGGCGTTCAGGGCGATTTCCATCGCCACTTCGGAGGCGAACAGTTTGGCCATGCCGGCTTCCATGTCGCAGCGTTCGCCGCTGTCGTAGCGTTCGGCGGCATAGCGGGTGAGCTGACGGGCGGCGGTCAGTTTGGTCGCCATGTCCGCCAGGTAGTTGCCGACCGACTGATGCTTCCAGATCGGCCGGCCGAAGCTTTCCCGTTGCTGCGCATAGGCCAGCGCGTCCTCGAGCGCCGCCGTGCCCACGCCCAGTGCCCGGGCGGCCACCTGGATGCGGCCCGTCTCGAGCCCCGTCATCATTTGCGAAAAGCCTTCGCCCATCCGGGCGCCCAGCACCGCCGACTCGGGTGCCGAGAAGTCGTCGAAGGACAGCTCGCAGGACTCGACGCCCTTGTAGCCCAGCTTGGGCAGGTCCCGCGACACCGTCAGGCCGGGCCCGTGCTGGACCAGCACGATCGAGATGCCCCGGTGGCGCGGCGCGGCATTCGGATCGGTCTTGCACAGCAGGGCGATCAGCCCGGACCGCCGCGCATTGCTGATCCACGTCTTGGCACCGTTGATCCGCAATCCGCCGGAACCGTCCGGTAGCGCCGTCGTCGTCATGTTCTGCAGGTCCGAGCCGCCGCCCGGTTCCGTCAGCGCCATGGTGGCCCGCAGCTCGCCGGTCGCCATCGCCGGCAGGTAGCCGCGCTTCTGTTCGTCGGTCCCGAACAGCGTCAGGAGCTTGGCCACCACGGTGTGCCCGCCCATCGCGCCGGCCAGGCTCATCCAGCCGCGGGCCAGCTCCTCGGTGACCCGCACGTAGCACGGCATGGACACCGGCGATCCGCCGTATTCCTCGGGAATGGCCAGGCCGTAGATGCCGATCCGCTTCATCTGCTCGATCCACGCCTCGGGATAGGTATTGGCGTGCTCGACCTCGCGGACGGTCGGCTTGACGTCGCGGTCGATGAACGCCCGCACCGTGGCGACCAGCATCTCTTCTTCGTCATTCACCTGCGAACACCCTCCAGCGTTGACCCCCGATTCCACAGCCTGCCAGCATGTGGCGTTGTGACTAGTGACGGGTATGCGCGGATCCGTGCCGGCGGGCCGTACTTCGACGATCTCTCGATCGGTCAGGTCTTCGACTGGGCGCCGGCGACGACGCTGTCCTCGGGATTGGCCGCCGCCCACCAGGCGATCGTGGGCGATCGGCTGCGGCTGGCGCTGGACGCCGTTCTGAGCACCGCCGTGACCGGTGTGCCGGGACCGCTGGCGCACCCGGCGCTGGTATGCGACGTGGCGATCGGGCAGTCGACGCTGGTAACCCAGCGGGTCAAGGCCAATTTGTTCTACCGCGGCCTCGTGTTCCACCGGTTCCCCGTCGTTGGCGACACCGTCTACACCCGCACCGAAGTGGTCGGGCTGCAGGCCAATTCGCTCAAGCCGGGTAGGGCGCCGACGGGGATGGCGGCGCTGCGGATGACCACCATCGACCAGGCCGATCGGCTGGTCCTCGACTTCTACCGGTGCGCGATGCTGCCGGCCAGCCCGGACTGGCAGCCCGCTCAAGCGGACTCAGCGGCGCCGCACGACGACCTGTCCACCGTCGGCGTCGACGTGCCCGGCCCGGCCCACGACCCGACCGCGCACTGGGACGGCGGGGTGTTCCGGGACAAGGTGCCCGGTCCGCATTTCGACCCCGGCCTGGCCGGCGCGGTGCTGCACAGCACCGGTGACGTCGTCAGCAGCGCGCCCGAGCTCGCCCGCCTCACCCTGAATATTGCTGCCACGCATCATGATTCGCGGTTCGGCGGGCAAAGGCTGGTGTATGGCGGGCATACCATCGGGCTGGCCCTCGCACAGGCGAGCAGGATGCTGCCCAATCTGGTGACGGTGCTGGGCTGGAAGTCCTGCGATCACACCGGTCCCGTCCACGAGGGTGACACGTTGTACAGCGAGCTGCGCGTCGAGTCCGCCGAGCCGACCGACCACGGGGGCGTCTTGGGGCTGCGGTCGCTGGTCTACGCCGTCAGCCCGGCGGGCGGCCCGGACCGCGCGGTGCTGGACTGGCGATTCAGCGCGCTGCAGTTCTAACGGTGCGCCACGAGCACAATGGGGGGCGTGAGCTCGGCTACGTCGATGTGGGGGAGTAGCGGGCTGGCCTACCTGACCGGCCTGCCGGACGGGCCGCCCGACTTCTCCCGCGCGAACGTGCTGGCCCACGCCCAGGGGTTGGCCGCGGCCGTCGCCGAGGGCTTGGGCACCACCATCGACGCCGCCGGCCTGTTGGCCGGGCGGGCCGCATTGCTGGGCCTGACCCGCCGCGGCCGGGTGTCCGCCGGTGGCGCCACCCGGTTGCTGGCCGCCGCCGACGGCTGGTGCGCGATCACGCTGTCGCGCCCCGAGGACGCCGCGGCCGTCCCCGCGCTGGTGCAGGCCGATGACGTGGCCGGCGACCCCTGGCCGACGTTGCAGCGCTGGGCCGCAACGCAACCACGCTCCGCGATGATCGAACGCGCGACCCTACTCGACATTCCTGCGGCGTGCCTGGGCGAAGCCACGGCCACAGCGCCGCGAATACGGCCCCGGGGCGTCCGCGGGCCGGCGCGCGACGTCGCCGGCCTACTGGTCGCCGACCTGTCCTCCATGTGGGCGGGCCCGCTGTGTGGACAGCTGCTGGCCCGCGCCGGAGCGACCGTCGTCAAAGTCGAGAGCCCGGGCCGCCCGGATGGCACCCGAGGGGGCAACCGGGGTTTCTTCGACTGGATGAACGGTCAAAAGCTCTCGTACTGTGTCGATTTCGAAGCTCAAGCCGACGAGTTGCGCGAGCTGCTCGCTGTCGCCGACGTCGTGATCGAGGGGTCGCGCCCCGCGGCGCTGACGCGGCGAAGGCTCGGCCCGGACGACGTCGAGCCGGGTGAGGGACGAATCTGGTTGCGCATCAAAGGGTATGCCGACGGCAGGCCGGCGTTCGGCGACGACGCCGCGGTGGCAGGCGGCCTCGTCGGCGTCGCGGCCGATGGGCCGGTGTTCTGCGGCGATGCCATCGCCGACCCCCTGACCGGGCTGGAGGCGACCCGGGTGGTGGCCGAATCGCTGGGCCGCGGTGGCGGCGAGCTGATCGAGGTTTCGATGGCCGCCGTCGCCGCCGGTTATGCGGCGCTGCCGACGCAGGCGTCGGTCGCGAACCGGCCCGCGCCGCCCCCGCCGCCCCCGGCGACGGGCCGGCCGGCGGCAGCGCTGGGTGCCGACAACGAGGCGGTGCGCCGCATGGTGACCGAACGGGGTTGTTTGCCATGCTGATTCGGGGCGCGACGCTGCTGGACGGCACCACCACCGATATCCGGGTCGGCGAGCGGATCGACGCGATGGGCGATGGCCTGGTCGCCGAGCGCGGCGAGGGCGTGCTGTATGCCGGCGGGGGAACCGTCCTGCCGGGCCTGCACGACCACCACGTGCACGTGCGGTCGGCGGCCTCCGCGCTGGATTCGTTCCTCGTCGGGCCACCCGGGGTCAGCACCAAAACCGAACTGCAACAACTGCTCTCGAATGCGACGCCCGGCCCCGACGGGTGGATTCGCGCCGTCGGGTACCACGAGTCGGTCGCCGGCGACCTGGACCGGACCGCCCTCGACGCCATGGTCCGCACCGTCCCGGTGCGTATCCAGCACCGCAGCGGTGCGCTGTGGATCCTCAACTCCGAGGCGCTGGGCCGGGTCGGGCTGGCCGAACATCCCGACGGCCGCCTGCGCAGCGCGGACCACGGCTGGTCGGACCTGCTGCAGCAGCGCGAAAGCGACCTCGCGGAATTGAGCCGGCGAATCACCGCGACCGGCGTCACCGGCGTCACCGACGCCACCCCCGACCTCGACGCCGATGACCTGGTGTCGCTGGTGGTGGCGCACCGGCGCGGCGAGTTTCGGCCACGGCCGACTTTCCTGTCCCCGGGCAAGAAGATCCTGCACGACGACCGCCTCGACCTGGACGCCCTGACGGACTGGATCGCCGGCCACCACGACGCGGACCGGCCGGTGGCCGTGCACTGCGTGACCGCGGCCCAACTCGTGGTCACCATCGCCGCCCTGCGGGCGGCCGGCAGCCATCCGCAGGACCGCATCGAACACGCCGCCGTCGTGCCCGACGACAACCTGGCCGACCTGGCCGACCTCCGGGTCACGGTGGTGACGCAGCCCAACTTCGTCGCCGAGCGCGGCGATCACTACCTCGCCGATGTCCCGAGCGACGAGCACGGTCACCTGTGGCGGGTCGCCTCCCTACTCAAGGCCACGGTGCCGGTGGCGCTCTCCACCGACATGCCGTTCGGCCACGGCGACCCCTGGACGGCGATGCGCGCCGCCGTCTACCGCACCACCCCCAGCGGCACCGTCCTCAACGCCAACGAATGTGTCTCCGCCCGAGCGGCTTTGACGATGTTCCTGGGGCGGTCGGACCGGCCCGGCCGGGCTCGGGCCGTTGCGGTCGGAGAGCCGGCGGACCTCTGTGTGCTCAGCGAGCCGCCGGCGACGGCGCTGGCCGAGCTGGACGCCGGCATGGTGGCGGCCACCATCATCGGCGGCGAGCTCGTTTACTTCGCGATGTGAACGGCGATCACGGCGCGATGGCGAGCGCGGCGCGCAAAATGCCGCACTGGTTGTCGAAAAACCGCTGCGACACTTGCGCTTTGGGCACGATGAGGTCGAAGCCGTGGAAGGCGCCCGGAACGGTCTCGACCTGGCACGGCACCCCGGCGGCCGTGAGGCGCTCGGCGTAGGCCAGGTCCTCGTCGTGGAACAAGTCGTGCGTGCCGACACCGATCCAGGCCGGCGGCAGCCCGCTCAGGTCTTCGCGCCGCCCCGGCACGGCGACCTGCGGGTCGGCGCCGCGGAGGTACGCCGCCCAGCCGAACTGATTGCTGCGGTTGTCCCACAGCCGATAGTTCGAATTGTGGGCGGTGGCCGAGCTGCGGTCGTCGAGCATCGGATAGGTCAGCAGCTGAAACGCGGGGCTCACCTCGGCCCGGTCGCGGGCCAGCAGGGCCAGGGCCGCGGCCAGGCCACCGCCGGCGCTCGCGCCGCCGATGGCCACCCGGTAGCGGTCCACGGACGGCAATCCGGCCAGCCAGGTCAACGCCGAATAGCAGTCTTCCAGCGGCGCGGGATACGGATGTTCGGGCGCCAGGCGATATTCCACCGACGCGACCGTGATGCCCAGCCGCCGGCTGAACCCGCTGCAGAGCCGGTCGTCCTGCTGGGCGGTGCCGATCACGTATCCGCCCCCGTGGATCCACAGCAGCGCGGGGGTGGGTTCGGCCACGCCGACTGGCCGGAACAGCCGAACACCGGCCCCCGAAGCAAGGGTGATCACCTCGACATCGCGGACGGGCTTACCCAGGCGCCCTCGCAATGCCATCCCCACCCGCATGATCGGCAGGGTCCGGGGACCGACGAGTCGGCGCGGCGCGAAACGGGCGATCCGTTGCAGGTCAGGGTGAACATCGGTGTTCGGCACCGCATCAGTATCACCGACGCGGAACACCGGGGGCCCTGGTATCAGTGATATGCGGCGGCTCAGACATCGGGTGGCAACGTGGCCGGCACCAACTGATCAGTGAGAACCCATGTGGGAAGGGACTTCTGCCGAAGCGGATCGCCAGTGAACCATTCCGCCCCCGGGCGCGTACTCCAAAGGCGTTGGATTAGCTGTTCAAAGATCGGGGTATCGGTGGAATGCTGGCGAGCGCGGCACGCGTCAGCGTGCACGCTGTTGCTTTCGTCGTCGCAACGTCCCTTACCGGGACCGAGCTTGGGGCGCCCGGTCGGGCAGGACGCGAGGGACGTGAATGCTGGGGCATCTTTATGATCGCGCACTCGGCGGCGAGCGATGTTGGATTCGCCACGATGACGGCGAGCTGCGGCCGCTGCCGGCGCACCGCTGGTTGGGCGTGCGATGTCCCGAGGACGTCTGTCCCGGTGATGGATCTGGCGGCGCCTTCGACGAAGACTTCGACGAAGCCGTCACGCAGATGTGCACCGGGCCGACGATCGAGTTGGGGTGCGGGCCGGGCCGGTTGGTGGCCCGGCTGATTCAGCGGGGGATACCGGCCCTGGGCATCGATCGCTCCGTGGCCGCGATCCGGTTGGCGGGCCGCGGCGGCGCGCCGGTCCTGCTGGGCGATGTGTTCGACCCGCTGCCCGCGATGGGTCATTGGCAGACGGTATTGCTGGTCGACGGCAACGTCGGCCTCGGCGGAGACCCGTGCCGCATCCTGGCTCGGGCCGCCGAGTTGCTGGCTCGGGGCGGGCGGTGCGTGGCCGAGTTCGACGCCGAGAACATCGGCATTCGTTCGCGCTGGGTCCGCCTGGAGTCCGCGTGCGAGGTCGGACCCTGGTTCCGCTGGGCATCGGTCGGTGTGGACAGTGCCGCCGCGCTCGCCGCGCACGTGGGTCTGACGCTGACCGGTGTTCGCCTGATCGGCGGCAGGGTGATCGCGTGCCTGGCGGCGCTGTGAGCGTGTCGTGACCGGCCGTTTTTCACCCGAATAGCAAACCCTGCCGCTGCGTAGAGCAGGACGGATCCTCGCGGGGCAATCGCGGGTCGGATGTCATTTCGATGTCGGAGGTCGCTTCGACGCAAACGTCAGTTTCGGGCGTGGGACCGGGGGTACGCTGCCCTCACACGACGGCAAGGAGGCCGACTATGACATCGTGCGCGAAATGGTTGCTGCGGGCGCATCCCGGCGACTATGCGCTCGCCTTGAGCGTCGCGGGTGCTTCGCTGCCGGTGGTCGGTAAGCACCTCGAGCCGCTGGGCGGCCTCACCGCGATGGGCATATGGGGTGCCCGGCACGCCCCCGACTTCTTCTCCGGGATGACCAAACCTCGGCAGCCGTCGCCCGCCGACGAGACCCCTCGCCGGGACCGGGAGAGCATCCAGGACGTCTCCGTCGCGGCCCTGCGGGGGATCGTGGCGGCCGCAGACCTCGAACTGGGGTGGCCCGCGGCGCTACGGACGCCGCCGATTTGGGACGCGATGCGTCAGCGCCGCTACCTCCACCGTCGCGCCGTCCACTACGGGGACCACCGCGCGCAAGTGCTCGACGTCTGGCGCCGCAAGGATCTGCCCGCGCAACCCGCGCCGGTGCTGATCTTCGTCCCGGGCGGGGCCTGGGTGCACGGCAAGGCCATGGGTCAGGGCTCCGCCCTGATGTCCCGGCTGGCCGAGCAGGGCTGGGTGTGCCTGGCGATCGACTACCGCGTCGCCCCGCATCACCGCTGGCCGCGGCACATCATCGACGTCAAGACCGCCATCGCCTGGGCGCGCGCCAACGTCGACAAGTTCGGCGGTGACCGCGATTTCGTCGCGGTGGCGGGTTGTTCGGCCGGCGGCCACCTGTCCGCACTGGCCGGGCTGACCCCCGACGATGCCCAGTACCACGCAAACCTGCCCGAGGGCGCCAACACCTCGGTGGACGCGGTGGTCGGCATCTACGGTCGCTACGACTGGGAGGACCGCTCGACTCCGGAGCGGGACCGGTTCGTCGACTTCTTGGAGCGCGTGGTGGTCAAGCGACGGATCGCCCGCCACCCCGAGGTGTTCCGCGACGCGTCGCCGATGGCGCGCGTGCACCGAAATGCGCCGCCGTTCTTGGTGATTCACGGCAGCAAGGACAGCGTCATCCCCGTCGAGCAGGCGCGCAGCTTCGTCGACCGGATGCGGGCGGTCTCGCATTCGATGGTCGGCTATCTGGAGTTGCCCGGCGCGGGCCACGGGTACGACCTCATCGACGGGGAGCGGGCGGGCGCGGCGGCGCACGCGACTTCGCTGTTCCTCAACCAGGTTTATCGCACCAAGACCAACGCGACCAAAGAGGTTATCTGAGCTGCCGCTGCTGAGTATGGTCCCTTTATGGGTATGGGGCAGCGGTGAAACGGCTGAGCGGGTGGGATGCGGTCTTGCTCTACAGCGAGACGCCGAATGTGCACATGCACACCATCAAAGCCGCTGTGATCGAACTCGATTCCGATCGGCATGACTTCGACATCGACGCGTTCCGCGAAGTCATCCGTGGCCGCCTGAACAAGCTCGAGCCGTTCTGCTACCAGCTGGTCGAGATCCCGTTCAAGCTGCACCATCCGATGTGGCGGGAAAACTGCGAGCTCGACCTCGAGTACCACATCCGCCCGTGG
Source organism: Mycobacterium nebraskense (assembly GCF_002102255.1). Taxonomy (GTDB): domain Bacteria; phylum Actinomycetota; class Actinomycetes; order Mycobacteriales; family Mycobacteriaceae; genus Mycobacterium; species Mycobacterium nebraskense. The sequence continues at coordinate 48,139 of NZ_LQPH01000066.1, read as the reverse complement.
CGGCTGCCCGCACCGGGCGGCCGGCGCGAGTTGGACGAGGCCATCGGGCGCATCGCCAGCACGCCGTTGGACCGCACCCACCCGCTGTGGGAGATGTACTTCATCGAGGGCCTGGCGAACCACCGGATCGCGGTGGTGGGCAAGATCCACCACGCGCTCGCCGACGGCGTCGCCTCGGCGAACCTGATGGCCCGCGGCATGGACCTGCAGCCCGGGCCCGACGGCGGCCCGTACGTGTGCGACCCGGCGCCCACCACCCGGCAGCTGATGGGTTCGGCGTTCGCCGATCACCTGCGCCACGTCGGGCGGATCCCCGCGACGATCCGCTACACCGCCCAGGGGCTGGGCCGGGTCCGCCGCAGCTCACGCAAGCTGTCACCGGAGTTGAGCCGGCCATTCGAGCCGCCTCCGACTTTCATGAACCACAAGATCACGCCCGAGCGCAGGTTCGCCACCGCCACCCTGGCGCTGGCCGACGTCAAGGAGACCGGCAAGCGGCTGGGGGCGACGATCAACGACATGGTGCTCGCCATGTCGGCGGGAGCGCTCCGGACGTTGCTCCTGCGCTACGACGGCCAGGCCGAGCCCCTGCTGGCGTCGGTGCCGATGAGTTTCGACTTCTCGCCCGAGCGGATCTCCGGCAATCGCTTCACCGGCGTGCTGGTGGGCCTGCCGACCGATTCCGACGATCCGCTGGAGCGGGTGCGGTGCAGCCACGAGAACGCCATCGCCGCCAAGGAAAGCAACCAGCTGATGGGACCGGAGCTGGTCAGCCGCTGGGCGGCCTACATGCCACCCGCGCCCACCCAGGCCTTCTTCCGGTGGGCGTCCGGCCGTGACGGGCACAACGGGCTCCTCAACCTGAACATCTCCAACGTTCCCGGACCTCGCGAGCGCGGCCGGGTCGGCGGGGCGCTGGTCACCGAGATCTATTCGGTGGGCCCGCTGACGGCCGGCAGCGGCCTCAACATCACCGTGTGGAGTTACGTCGATCAGCTCAACATCTCGGTGCTGTCCGACGGCGCCACGCTCAAGGACCCGCATGAGGTGACCGAGGCCATGGTCGCCGACTTCATCGAAATACGCAGGGCCGCAGGTCTTTCCGAAGAGCTGACCGTCGTCGAAGCCGCGATGGCGCCGGCCTGAGAGGCGTCGCCCGGTCACCAACCACGTCCTGCGGAAACGGGAATCTCGGGGGAAGTTAACGCCATTTCCGCCGACCGCTACCATCTTCTCCGATAGCAGCCACCCCTATCCGAAGGAGCTGTGCGGCACGTGAGCGAAGAAGCCAACGAACCCGAAGTCCTGGTTGAACAACGGGATCGGATCCTGATCATCACGATCAACCGGCCCAAGGCCAAGAACGCGGTCAACGCCGCGGTGGCCAACGGACTGGCCGAGGCCGTCGACCGGCTCGACGGCGACCCGGGTCTTTCGGTGGGCATCCTCACCGGCGCCGGCGGATCGTTCTGCGCGGGCATGGACCTCAAGGCCTTCGCGCGCGGCGAACTCCCCATCGTCGAAGGCCGCGGCATGGGCTTCACCGAGCGTCCACCCGTCAAGCCGCTGATCGCGGCGGTCGAGGGCTACGCCCTGGCCGGCGGCACCGAGCTCGCCTTGGCCACCGACCTGATCGTCGCGTCCAGGGAGTCGGCTTTCGGCATCCCGGAGGTCAAGCGCGGGCTGGTCGCCGGTGGCGGTGGCCTGCTGCGGCTGCCGCAGCGCATCCCGTCCGCGATAGCCATGGAGCTCGCGCTCACCGGTGACAACCTGCCGGCCGAGCGCGCGCACGAGCTGGGGCTGGTCAACGTGTTGGCCGAGCCGGGCAAGGCGCTCGACGAGGCGATCGCGCTGGCCGAGAAGATCGCCGCCAACGGCCCGCTCGCGGTGGCCGCCACCAAGCGCATCATCGTCGAGTCCCGCGGCTGGAGCCCTGACACCATGTTCGCCGAGCAGAACACCATCCTGGCTCCGGTGTTCGGGTCCAACGACGCCAAAGAGGGTGCGATCGCCTTCGCCGAGAAGCGCCCCCCGCGCTGGACGGGCAGCTGAGTGCGCGGCCCAGTCTCCGGCCTCCGGGTGATCTAAACTACAGTCAGGCATGACACTTTTGGTCAGCTTTGTAACGTGTTGATACCCGAGAAAGTGCAAGCGTGAGTATTTCGTTGCTGCTGGAGATGGCCGCGTCGAGCAATCCCGATCGCACGGCCGTGGTTTCCGGAGGCCTGCGGCTGACGACCCAGCAGCTCAGCGATCTCGCCGACGGCGGCGCCGGTGTGATCGCCGCATCGAACGCCAGACACGTGGCCTACGTGGGCACCGGCGGCGCGATGCTGCCGGTGCTGATCTTTGCGGCCGCACGCGCCGGGCTGCCCTTCACCCCGATCAATTACCGGCTGTCCGCCGACGGCATCCAGGCGCTGATCGAGCGCCTGCCGGACCCCCTGGTGATCGTCGACAGCCGCTACCGGGACATGGTCGGCGACGCTACCGGCCGGCTGATGACCACCGACGAATTCCTGGCGGCCGCGCACGACAACGAGCCGGCCGCCGAATTCCCCGACCCGGACTCGGTCGCGATCGTGCTGTTCACCTCGGGCACCACGTCGCAACCCAAGGCCGTCGAACTGTCGCACAACAACCTGACCAGCTACGTGACCGGCACGGTGGAGTTCGAATCGGCCGCCGAGAGCGACGCCGCGCTGATCTGCGTGCCGCCCTATCACATCGCCGGGGTGGGCGCCGCGCTGTCGAACCTGTACGCCGGGCGCAAGATGGTCTACCTGCCGAATTTCGATGCGCAGGAATGGGTTCGGCTGATCAACGCCGAGAACGTGACCACCGCGACCGTGGTGCCCACCATGCTGGACCGCATTGTTGCGGCACTGGAGGCCGACGGCCACGAGCTGCCCTCGCTGCGCAACCTGGCCTACGGCGGGTCCAAGGTCGGGCTGCCGCTGGTCCGCCGGGCCCTCGAACTGCTGCCCGACGTGGGCTTCGTCAACGCCTACGGCCTGACCGAGACGAGCTCGACCATCGCGGTGCTGACCCCCGACGACCACCGGGCGGCGCAGGCCGCGGAGGGACCCGACCAGAAAAAGTGGGCGAGGCGGCTGGCGTCGGTCGGGCAGCCGGTGCCCGGCATCGAGATCGAGATTCGAGACGAGGACGGCAACGTGCTCGGCCCCGGGGAAACCGGTGAGCTGTTCGTACGTGGCGAACAGGTTTCCGGACGCTACACCGGGATCGGTTCGGTGCTCGACGAAAACGGCTGGTTCCCAACCAAAGACATCGCCATGCTCGACGAGGACGGCTACCTGTTCATCGGCGGGCGCAGCGACGACACCATCATCCGCGGCGGCGAGAACATCGCACCCGCCGAGCTCGAAGAGGTTTTGGTTGAGCACCCGCACGTGCGGGACGTCGCCGTGGTCGGCGTCGAGGATGCGCAGTGGGGTCAGGCGATCGTCGCGGTGGTGGTGCCCCACCCCGGTGCGGAACCGGATCCCGAGGAATTGCGCGAGCATGTCCGTAAAAGCTTGCGCGGGTCGCGAACCCCGGACCGAGTGGTCTTTCGCGACGAGTTGCCCACGACCCCCACCGGCAAGGTACTTCGCCGGGAGATCATCGAGACGCTAGAAGGGCTACGTGCATGATCAAGAACGGAACCCGCCTGGCCAGCCAGGTGTGTGACACGCAGGTGATCGTCGTCAGGAGCGCCGACAGCCTCGACGACTTGCGTTGTGGCGGTGCGCCGATGGTGCCGATAGGCGCCGAGCGTTCGGGTGAATTGGACCCGGCCTTCGCCGACGGCACAGTGATGGGCAAGCGCTACGTCGACGAGACCGGCGCCGAGGTGCTGGTGACGAAACCGGGCGCGGGGAGCCTGAGCGTCGGGCAGACCGCGCTGCAGCTCAAAGAGGTCAAACCGCTGCCGGCCAGCGACTGAGGAATTACTCCGCGATCTTGTTGCGGACCACGAATTCCCTTGCCTTGATGAGGAATTCGAGCTGGTCGCCGACCTGGCGCAACGGGTCGATGCTGCCGGTCGAGCGGGACAGCACGATGGCGCCTTCCAGGGCGGCGATCGACATCACCGCCAGCGAGGCGGCGCAGGGTTCGTCGAAGCCGTCGTGGGTGAACGCCCTGGTCAACGCGGCGCACCAGCGGCCCAGGATGGCGCCGGCCTCGGCGGAAAGCGTGGCATCGTCGTCGTCCGAGCCGATTGCCGCGGCCACCACCGGGCAGCCGGCGTTGAAGCCGCCCTCGGTCAGCAGACGCTCCCAGAACTCGACGAACTTGCCCAGCAGCACCCGGGCGCCCTGGTCGGCCGCGTCGTCGATCATCGCGGTGATGGAGTCACCGGAATACCGCAGCGCCTCGATCAGGATCTGATTGCGGCCGTCGGGGAAGTGGTAGTAGACGGAGCCGCGCGGCGCGCCGCTGCGGGCGAGCACCGCATCGATGGTCACTCCCGCGGCGCCTCGTTCACGCATCACCTCGGCGGCGCTGGCCAACATCTTCTTGCGCGTGCCGCCGCGCTTCGTCGGGGTGCGGTCCTGCACTGTTTCGCTCGTGGTCGCCACTCTCGTGCCTCCCGTGGCCAACGTCACGCAGCGTGTGAATGCCGCAGTACCGGCCAATGCATGCTGCGCGGGCTGAAGCGGAAAGTCCGGTGCTTCAGGTCGGGCATCTCGCGGGTGAATTGATAGCCGCCGATGTTCAGCTCGATGATCCACATGATTCTCTCCCGGCCTAAGCGCCGCCGATAATTATGCTGAGAAGCATATAAGACAGCGGTCTAGTAAGCAAGTTTCATTGACTATGTAAATCCAGACGCACGGGAAACGTCGCTGCCCGATGCCTGCGACCGTGATTGACGGACGTGTAACAACCAGGTTTCTATGCTGTTTTACATAATTCCAGGTTGCTACCGAGCGGAACGCCGAACCCGCATCCATCGCGGAATTTCTGCTGATCTTCGCGGTGAGTGCACGCTCGGCGCGTGGGGCGTCAGCCCTCGATCGTGTGGCCCATCGGCATGAGCACGCTCTTTTGCTGAGTGAAGTGCTCCACACCTTCGGGGCCGTTCTCACGGCCGATGCCGGAGTTCTTGTAACCGCCGAACGGGCAACAGGGGTCGAAGGCATACCAGTTGATGGCGTAGGTCCCGGTGCGGATCTTCTCCGAGACTGCGATGCCACGCTCGATGTCGGTGGTCCACACGCTGCCCGCCAGGCCGTACACCGAGTCGTTGGCGATCTTGATCGCGTCCTCCTCGGTGTCGTAGGGGATGATGCTGAGCACGGGCCCGAAGATCTCCTCCTGGGCGATCGTCATCTTGTTGTCGACGTCGGCGAAGACGGTGGGCTGCACGAAGAAGCCGCTGTCCAGGCCCTCGGGGCGGCCGCCGCCGCACACCAGCCGCGCGCCCTCCTCGATGCCCTTGGCGATGTAGCCCTCGACCCGGGCGCGTTGCTTCTCGGAGATCAGCGAACCGATCTGGGCGGCCGGGTCCGACGGCAGCCCCACCGGCAGCGCCTGCACGAAAGCGCTTACCGCATCCACGATTTCGTCGTACCGCGAACGCGGGGCCAGGATGCGGGTCTGCGCCACACAGGCCTGCCCGGTGTTCATGATCCCGGAGAACACCAGCATCGGGATGGCGGCGGCCAGGTCGACGTCGTCGAGGACGATGGCCGCCGACTTACCGCCGAGTTCCAGGGTGCACGGCTTGAGCATCTCCGCGGCACGGCGGCCGATCTCCTTGCCGACGGCCGAGCTGCCGGTGAAGGAGAAGAGGTCGACGCCGGGGTTGGAGGTCAGCGCCTGGCCGGTCTCGATCCCGCCGGGCACCACCGACAGCACGCCCTCGGGCAGGCCGGCCTCGGTGAAGGCCTCCGCCAAAAGGTTTGCGCTCAGCGGGGTTTCGGCGGCCGGCTTGAGCACCACGGTGCAGCCGGCCAGCAGGGCCGGGCCCAGCTTGTTGACGGCGAGGAACAGGGGCACGTTCCATGCGACGATCGCCCCCACCACGCCGATCGGCTCGCGATGGACGATGCTCTGCCCGTAGCCGCCGGTGCGGATCTCTTTCCACTTGACCTGGTCGACGGCGGGGCCGGCGAAGAAGTTCAGCGCCCCGATCGAGCTCATCCAGTGCATGGTTTCGACACCGGTCGGCGGCTGGCCGGTCTCGGCCGCGAGCAGCTGGGTGAACTGGTCCTTGCGCTCCTCCATCAGCTTGAGCGCGTTGGCGATCACGGCCGCGCGCTCCTTGGGCGGCGTCGTGGGCCAGGGTCCGTTGTCGAAGGCCGCGCGGGCCGCGGCGACCGCGGCGTCGACGTCGGCGGCCGCCGCCAGCGGCACCTTGCCGACATACTCGCCGGTGGCCGGGCAGCGCACCTCGATCACCTCGTCGGTCGACGGCTCGGTCCACTTGCCGCCGATGAAAAGCTTGTCGTATTCCGTCGTTTGGCTCTCGGGCATATGCGCCGCTCCTCTTCATCGCTCCGTCCCCCGCAAGCGGGAGGTACCCCCGCTGCATCGGGGGCGGTCATGGCGCCACCCTACCCAAGCCGACGCAAAACGAGAACATGTTTCATTCTCGGGGCTGCAGCACCAGCACCAGATTGCTGACTGCGAACTCCCGCAGCAACGGGACCGACGTCATCCACCACGCCCATCGGGGGTGGTAGCGGGGAAATGCGGCCACCGCCGCCCCGGTACTGGCGGCCCACGTCAGGCCGTCGGCCGCGGACACCGCGAACAACGACGACCCGTAGTTGTTTTTCGCCGGATGCCCGTGTTTGCGGGCGTAGCGCTCGGCGGCGCGGGCGCCGCCAAGGTAATGCGTCAGCCCCATCTCGTGCCCACCGAACGGGCCCAGCCAGACGGTGTAGGAGAGCACGGCCAGCCCGCCGGGCTTGGTCACCCGGAGCATCTCGCCGCCGAGTTGCCACGGTCGCGGCACGTGTTCGGCGACGTTGGACGACAGGCAGATGTCCACCGAGTCGTCGGCGAACGGCAGGGCCATGCCCGAGGCGCGCACGAAGTTTCCGGCGCCGCCCGCGGGCGTGGGGCCGGCCGCGTGCATTTCGCTCGGGTCGGGTTCGACGCCCAGGTAGCGGATCCCGGCGTCGGCGAACGCGGCCGAGTAGTAGCCGGGGCCGCCGCCGACGTCGAGCAGGGTGCGGCCGACCGGCGGCTCGCCGTGCGTCGCCAGCCACAGATCACCCACCATCGCCGCGGTATCCGCCGCCACCGCGCCGTAGAACCGGGCCGGGTCCGACTGCTCGAAGCGGAACTCGGACAGGAGCCGCACCGCGCGGGCCAAGGTCGCCCGCCGCGCGAAAACTCGGGTGGGATCCGGGTTCACGGCCACCGGCCAACCCTACGCAGCGCCGGTGTGCATCGTCGCCGGGCTAGGCTGACCAGTGATGTCTGGTCTGCGCTCCGTACTCCTACTGTGCTGGCGCGATATCGGCCATCCACAGGGCGGCGGCAGCGAAGCCTACTTGCAGCGCATCGGCGCGCAGCTGGCCGCATCCGGCATCGAAGTCACGCTGCGCACCGCCCGCTATCCCGGCGCGCCCCGCCGCGAAGTGGTCGACGGTGTGCGCATCGACCGCGCCGGCGGCCGCTACTCCGTCTACGTCTGGGCCTTACTCGCGATGGCGGCGGCACGCCTGGGGCTCGGACCGCTGCGGCGGGTGCGGCCCGACGTGGTCGTCGACACGCAGAACGGCCTGCCGTTTCTCGCCCGGCTGGTGTACGGCAGGCGGGTGGTGGTGCTGGTGCACCACTGCCACCGCGAGCAATGGCCGGTGGCCGGGCCGGTGCTCGGCCGGCTCGGCTGGTTCGTCGAATCGACGTTGTCGCCGTGGCTGAACCGGCGCAACCAGTACGTGACGGTGTCGCTGCCGTCGGCCCGCGACCTGGTGACACTCGGGGTCGACAACGCGCAAATCGCGGTGGTGCGCAACGGCCTCGACGAGGCCCCGGCGCGATCGCTGTCCGGCCCGCGCGCCGCCGCGCCACGGGTGGTGGTGCTGTCACGGCTGGTGCCGCACAAGCAGATCGAAGACGCGCTGGAGGCCCTCGCGCAGCTGCGGCCGCGCATGCCGGGTCTGCACCTCGACATCGTCGGCGACGGCTGGTGGCGACAACGGCTCGTCGACCACGTCCAGCGGCTCGGCATCTCCGACGCGGTGACGTTCCACGGCCACGTCGACGATGTGACCAAACACCATGTGCTGCAAAGCTCCTGGGTGCAGCTGCTGCCCTCGCGCAAGGAGGGCTGGGGCCTCGCGGTCGTCGAGGCGGCCCAGCACCGGGTGCCGACCATCGGCTATCGGTCCTCGGGTGGGCTATCGGACTCGATCGTCGACGAGGTGACCGGGATCTTGGTGGACACCCACCCCGAGCTGGTGGATCGTCTCGAAGAGCTGCTTTCCGACCCCGTGCTGCGCGATCAACTCGGCGCCAAGGCGCAGACCCGAAGCGGTGAATTCTCTTGGCGGCAAAGCGCCGACGCGATGCGCACGGTCCTGGAGGCGGTGCAAACCGGCCACCCGGTCAGCGGCCTACTCAGCGGCCGCGGCTGAGCGCGAGCGCCACGCCGGGACCGCGAGACTTAATCCTTGGCGGAGTCTGTCGGCGTTTCGTCGCCCCGGTTTAAGTGTCGCGGCGGTTCTGGTGCCGCGGCTGAGCGCGAGCGCCACGCGCTGACCAACGCGCCGGCGCCGCCCACCATCAGCGCCGCCAGCCACGCCAGATGCGCGATCAACGTCGCCGTGCGGGCCGCGGCGGACACCCCGGCGGTGTGGCCGCCGATGCGGTAGAGCGCAATGTCGTCGTCGCGGTAGACCGGCGTCAGCGCACCGAGGGTGCGGGCGGACGCCCCCATGTCGCCGGCGGTGTCCGCCTCCACGACCAGCCAGCCCACCCCGGCCGGGGCCAAGGCGGACGGATCGGGCCCGGCCAGCAGCAACTGCTGCACCGCGCGCGCGTGGCCGCCCTCGCCCGGGATGACCGTCCCCGAGATGACCAGATCGCCCGTGCTCAGCACGTCGGCGCGCACCCAGCGGGGCAACGGATCCAACACCGGCGCACGACCCGACCAGGAGTAGAGCCGCATGGTGCCGGCCGGCAACACCGCCACCGCCCCGGGTTGACCGTTGATCGCGCCGGCCACCGCCGCCCACCCGCGCGGATACTGCACCGGCGACACCTGCCCCCACACCCCCCAGGCCAGATCGGGCAGCGCGAAGAGCAGCGCGAGGCAGCAGACCGTCGCCGTAACCGCCGGCCACACCCACCTACGCAGCGTCACCACCGCGCTCGCGCCCGCCAACGTGTATCCCGGCACGGCCAGCGCCACCCACTTCTGCCCGTCCCGCAGCACACCGAAGCCGGGCGCGGCGTCAACCAACGCGCCCAGCAGGTGCAGACCCGGGCCGGTGGCCAGCGCGGCCGGCAGCAGCACGGCCGCCACTGCCAATGCCAGCAGCGGTCGCGCCACCGGGCGGCGCACCACGGTCGGCAACCCGGCCGCCACCGCGCCCAGCAGCGCCGCTGCCGACGCCGCCGCGAACAGGATGGTCCGCGAAATCGGCACGGCCTCGCCGTTCCAGATCCCGCCAAGGCTGGCCAGGCTGCCCAGCGTGCCCAGACCCGGTTCGGCGCGCGGCGCGAACGCGGCGACCCCCAGCGTGTTCGCCGCGGTGTGGGAGGTGAACGACGCACCCAGGGCCGACGCGATCAGCCAGGGCAGCGCGGTCACCAGGGCGGCACCCGACGCCACCGCGGCACACCGCCAGCGTGATTGGCCCAGCCCGGTTGCGGCCACGCAAACGAGCGCGACGGTCGCGGCGAGCAGCAGACCGGTCGGCGTCAGCCCGGCCAGGGCGATCCAGAAGCCCAGCCCGAAGAACGAGCCGGAGGCCGTCCGCAGCCTCAGCATCGCCGTCGCAACCCAGGGCAGGCAGCCGTAGCCGACCAGCAGGCTCCAGTGACCCTGGAGCAACCGCTCGGCGACGTAGGGATTCCAGATCGCCAGGGTGGTGGCGACGAACTGGCCGGCCGCGCCCGCGTCGGGCAGCGCCGTCGCGACCAGTCGGGCCGCGCCCCATCCCGCGAGCCACAGCCCCAGGACGAGCAGCGCCTTCACCACGACGCCGCCGTCAATCACGTGCGAGGCCAACGCCACCGCGAAGTCTTGCGGCGTAGCCCGCGGCGCCGACGTCAACCCCAGCGCGGTGTCGGACACATACGAACGCGGCGTGGACACGGCGTCGCGCAGCAGCAGGTAACCGGGCTTGAGCAGCGGCCCGACCACCAGTAGCGCCAAGGCCAACGCGTACCCGGGGCGGGTCCAGCGCACGCGGCGGGCTATTCCCGTTCGGGTGGAGTGCTGGGCTCGGGCGGCGGACCGGGCGGCTCATCGGAGCCCTGCGTGGGCGCGTCCGCACCGGGATCATCGCGGGACGTGGGCCGCTGCGTCGGCAGCTTCTCGGTCTCGGCCTCGGCGCCGGGCACCGGCTCCTCGAGCCCGCTGCGGCCGAAGAAGTCCTGGTCACCCCGGTCCAGGCCGGGATCGGTCAACGCGCTCTCGGTCCGCAGGCTGAACGAGGCGAGCAGACCCCCACCGACCAGCGCGATCAAACCGACCGCAGTGAACGTGATCGGCAGCACCCGCGACCACAGCGACAGCCGGTCACGCTCGTCGCGGGCGGCGTTGACCTGCGATTCGACGGTGTCTTGGTTGGAGGTGACCTTGTAGTCGGCCAGCGTCAGCTCCGGCTTGAGCGGATCGCGTGCGAAGTAGTGGTTGGCGTGCTCGGTCTGCTTGACGATGGTGCCCGACACCGGGTCCACCCAGAAGGTCCGCTGCGCCGCGTAGTAGCGGGTCATGGTGATCTGCTCGTTCGGATCGCCGCCCTGCACACCCCACATTGCCGCCGAGGCGGTGAACTTGGAGTCCGTCGTCTGGTCGGCGTACAGCGACGGGTACGCCACGGGAGCCACCAGCTTGCCGTCGGCGTTGTAGCCGATGTTCTGGGTGAACTTGTACGTGGTCAGACCGTTGACGTCTTCTTGGCTGTCGTAGTTGACGTCGAACGGCTTCTGCGCGATCGGGTCGAAGTAGGGGTACGTCTTCTTCTCGGTGTGGAAGGGGAACCGGTAGGCCAGGCCGTCGTGCCGCAGCGGCATCGCGGTGGGCGGGTTCTCGTCGCTGAAGGCGCGCGGCTTCTGGACCGAGCCGCCGGTGTGGGTGTCGTCGGATACGGCCATCGCCGTCTTGCGGTTGAGGGTGACGGTGTCGACGATCGCCAGCAGCAGGCCGCTGTCCTTCTGCTTGTCGGTGCGCCGCACCGAGGTTCCGACCTGCAGCGTGACCACGTCGGCGTTGGCGGGCGACTCGACGCTGACCTGTTGTTGGGACACCAGCGGCACGTTCTGGTTGACGACGACGTGATCAGTGGACAAGGACGCGGAGTCGACCGCGGTTCCGGTGCCGTCGCTGATCAGCGTCGTGTCGATGTTGAGCGGGACCTTGGTGATCCTGCTGGTGGTGTACGTCGACAACAGCAGCGCGGCGATCAGCAGGGCGGCTCCGAGTCCGATGATCCCGCATGCGGCGAACCGCAACATGACTGCTCGGTTCACGTTGCTGTGCCCTCCTAGTGCTCTATTGCGCCGTCGGCCGCGACCCGCCCCGACCTGAGCAAGCACCGAGGCAAACCCGTTCGACACTAACAGCAGAACGTAAGGCGTCGGCTTACGAACCTGTTGCTATTGGAAGCGGGTTCTTCAGGTGTACCCATTCGTCCTCCCAACCCATCGGATGCACACTGTGGGGGTGACGGATGGCCAGCGGCCGGGCGGGATTCGCAGCTTCCTGCCCGCCGTGGAGGGGATGCGCGCCTGCGCGGCCATGGGCGTGGTGGTCACGCACGTCGCTTTCCAGACCGGGCACTCCAGCGGTGTCACCGGCCGGCTCTTCGGCCGGTTCGATCTCGCCGTCGCGGTGTTCTTTGCATTGTCGGGTTTCCTGTTGTGGCGCGGGCACGCCGCGGCGGCACGCGGCCTGGGGCCCGAGGGTTTCAGGGGACCCCGCACCGGCCACTATTTGCGGTCCCGGGTGGTGCGCATCATGCCCGCCTATGTGGTGGCAGTCGTCGTGATCCTGTCGCTGCTGCCCGACGCCGACCACGCCAGCCCGACCGTGTGGCTGGCCAACCTGACCCTCACCCAGATCTATGTGCCGCTCACCCTGACCGGCGGTCTGACCCAGATGTGGAGCCTGTCCGTCGAGGTCAGCTTCTACCTGGCGTTGCCGATTCTGGCGTTGTTGGCCCGGCGCCTGCCGGTCGGCGCGCGGGTCCCGGCGATCGCCGCGCTGGCGGCGCTGAGCTGGGCCTGGGGCTGGGTGCCCATCCATTCCGGATCGGGAACCAATCCGCTCAACTGGCCGCCGGCCTTCTTCTCCTGGTTCGCCGCGGGCATGCTGCTGGCGGAATGGGTCCACAGCCCGATCGGCCTGCCGCACCGGTGGGCGCGGCACCGTGTCGTGATGGCCGTCGTCGCCGTGCTGGCCTACCTGCTGGCGGCCTCCCCGCTGGCGGGCCCGGAGGGCCTGATTCCCGGCACGGCCACCCAGTTCGCGGTGAAGACGGCGGCGGGCTCGCTGGTCGCGTTCGCACTCGTCGCCCCACTGGTGCTGGATCGCATCGACACTGCGCACCGATTGCTGGGCAGCACCGTCATGGTGACCCTGGGCCGGTGGTCCTACGGCATGTTCATCTGGCACCTCGCCGCGCTGGCCATGGTGTTCCCGGTGCTCGGGACGTTCGCGTTCACCGGGCGGATGCCCGCGGTGTTGGTGCTGACGCTGATCTTCGGGTGGGCGATCGCCGCGGTCAGCTACGGGCTGGTCGAATCGCCCTGCCGGGAAGCGTTGCGGCGCTGGGAGAAACGCGAGAAGCCGGCCGGAACCCCCTTCGAAACAGAGGGAGCCGTCGACGCCGAGGCGGACGCGATCGCGCCCTAGCCGGTGCGGTCCATCCATTCTTCCAATGTGTCCGCGGACGGCAGGCAGATGGCCCGCTCGATCTTTTTGAACAGATCGGCCCCGTACTCCACGGTGGATCGGACGAGGTTGCCCAGCGCCTCGACGTGAATGCCGTCGGTCAGCAGGTAAGCGTTCTCACCGACCACGCTGACCTGGCTGGGTCGGGCGGTCTCGCGCACAAACGCCTTGGGCCAATGGGTTTCGCGATTCCAGTCGTTCACCAGTTCCATCAGCCGCGGCCGCTCGGTCGCGGGGTAGTAGCCGGCCGGGCTGATCGAGATCTCGAAGACGTCGCGCCGCAAACCGTTGATCCGCAGGTTCACGTGCAGCTTGCCGCGCTCGTAGCTGGGCAGCATCATGAACTCCTCGCCGTCGTCGCTGCGGAAGAAACGCAACTCACGCGATCGCAGATAACGGTCGATCAGCTCGGTGCTTAGCGGTTCGATCTGCATAGCCCGATGATGCGGTGGCGGCCTTGGAAGATTCTTGGTGCGAGCGCGTCAAGCCGGCTCGGCTGCCTGCAGGCGCGCGATGATCTCGGCGCGCACCGCCGACCGCCGGGCCTTGCCGGCGTCGTCACGCAGGGGAGCGTCGACGAATTCTATGAAGTTGGGGGTGGGCGGCACCTTGTACGCCGCGAGGTGTCCGCGCAGGAACTCCTGCACCCCGGCGGCGTCCAGCGTGGCGCCGTCGGCGGTGTGCACCAGCGCGTAGGGCACCTGGCCCAGGTCGCCGGAGTTCGGGTCGGGGACGCCGACGACGAGGCAGGACAACACGTCGGGGTGCGCCGACAGCGCGTTCTCGATCTCGGCGGGGTACACGTTGCGGCCGCCGACGGTGAACATGTCGACGCGACGATCGGACAGATAGAGGAACCCGTCGGCGTCGAAATGGCCCAGATCGCCGAGCGAATCCCAGCCGTCGCGGCTCTTCGCCGTCGCGCCGACGTAACGGTAAGTGGGCGCGCTGTCCGCGCCGGGCCGCATGTAGATTTCGCCGACCACGCCGGGCGGGCAGGGATTGCCGTCGTCGTCGAGCACCTTCATCTCCCCGGCGACCACCACGCCCACCGAGCCGCGGTGGGTCAGCCACTGGTCGCCGGAGATGAAGGTGAGCGCCTGTAATTCGGTGCCGCCGTAGAGTTCCCAGACTTTTTCCGGGTCCAGTAGCTCGATCCACGCCTGCTTGATGGCGGGCGGGCACGGCGCCCCCATATGCCAGAACCGGCGGATAGATGACAGGTCGTAGGACCCGGGGTCGGCGTGGTAGACGGGCAGCGCCCGCTGCATGATCGTCGGCACCGTCGTCAGGAAGGTGACGCGATGGTCGGTGATCAGCCGCAGGAACCGCTCGGGGTCGAACCGGCTCATCACGACCAGGTGATGGCGCATCAGCAGAGCGAGCGTCGCGGTGGTGAAACCGGTGTTGTGGGACAGCGGGATCGGAATAAGGGTGGTGTCGCCCTCCTGCGCGCCGAGGGGATAGCCGATGGCGGCCGGGATGCGGCTGTCGCCGCCGGATTCGATGAGCTTGGGCCGGCCGGTGCTGCCGCCGGATCCCATCGCCTTCCACACCGGCGACACCGCTTCCGGCAACGCCGTGTCGGAGCAATCCGGGCCGGGCGTGAAACCGGCTGGCACACTTGGTATTCCGGGATGCTCGCGGCCGACCAGCAAGGCGGGTGGGCGCAGGTCCAGCAGGCCCTGCAACTCCGCATCCGGCAACCGCGCAGACAGCGGCTGGGGCACGGCGCCCAGCTTCCAGCACGCCACCGCGGCCTGGATCCACTCGACGGAATTGGGCAGCACCATGGTCACGTAGTCGCCGACGCCGACGCCGCGGTCGGCGTAAGCGCGGGCCAACCGGTTCGTCGAGGCGTCGAGCTCGGCGCGGGTGAGGGTGAGCCCGTCGCAGGTGACGGCGGGCTCGTCGGGAGCGAGTTCGGCCAGCGCCGCGATCTGGGTGCCGATCGGCGGGATCGGCTCACTCATATGCGCCCTGCCGCTCGAAGATGCGGCGGGGGTTGTCGACCAGCATGGTGTGCAGTTGCTCGTCGGTGACGCCGCGCTCCTTGAGGGCGGGGATGACATCGTTGTGGATGTGCAGGTAGTGCCAGTTCGGTGCCATCTGCGGCACGAGCTCTTCGGGCAGCGCGTCGAAGTAACAGTTGGCGTCGTGGGAGAGCACCATCTTGTCGGCGTGCCCGCGCTCGCACATGGTCGCCACGATGCCGACCCGCTCCTCGAACGGCGAGATGACGTCGAGGCCGAACCGGTCCATCCCGAGATACGACCCCGCGGCGACGAGCTCTTCGAGGTAGCCGACGTCGGTGCTGTCGCCGGAATGTCCGATGACCACCCGGGTCAGGTCGACGCCTTCTTCTTCGAAGATGCGTTGCTGCTCGAGGCCGCGTCGCAGGCCGGCGTGGGTGTGTGTGGAGATCGGCACCCCGGTGCGCTTGTGCGCCTGAGCCACCGCGCGCAGAACCCGCTCGACGCCGGGGGTGATGCCCGGCTCGTCGGTGGCGCACTTGAGGATTCCGGCCTTGACGCCGGTGTCGGCGATGCCCTGCTCGATGTCGCGGACGAACATCTCGGTCATGATCTCCGGGCCGTCCAGCATCCCGCCCGGGCCCTCGTAGTGGAACCGGAACGGCACGTCGTTGTAGGTGTAAAGCCCGGTCGCCACAACGATATTCAGCTCGGTCGCCGCCGCGACGCGGGCAATCCGCGGGATATAGCGGCCCAGGCCGATCACGGTGAGGTCGACGATGGTGTCCACGCCGCGGGCCTTCAGCTCGTTGAGCCGGGCGATGGCGTCGGCCACACGCTTTTCTTCGTCGCCCCAGGCCTCGGGGTAGTTCAGTGCGATCTCGGTGGTCATGATGAACACGTGCTCGTGCATGAGCGTCACGCCGAGGTCGGCGGTATCGATGGGGCCGCGGGCGGTATTGAGTTCTGACACGTGACTGATGCTAGGGCGACTCGGTGGTCGGACAACAGTGCCGATTTATTCCGGTGCGCCCCGTCGGCCGCGGCGGTGGCGTACCGTCACCGTCGTCCTAACCGGAAGCCGTGGGAGTCCCGTCATGTTGCTCAATCCCAACCACCTGCAACGCCAGTACCCAGACCGGCGCTCGGCGGAGATCATGGCCGCGACGGTGGACTTCTTCGAATCGCGGGGGAAGGCGCGGTTGAAGTCCGACGACCACGAACGGGTGTGGTACTCCGAGTTTTTGGACCACATCGGCCGCGAGCGCATCTTCGCCTCCCTGCTGACGCCGTCTGCGTACGGCGCGGCCGATTGCCGCTGGGACACCTACCGGATCAGCGAGTTCGCCGAGATCGTGGGCTTCTACGGGCTGAGCTACTGGTACCCGTTCCAGGTCACCGCGCTGGGGCTGGGCCCGATCTGGATGAGCGCCAACGAGGACGCGAAGCGCAAGGCCGCCGCGCAGCTGGAGGCCGGCGAGGTGTTCGCCTTCGGGCTGTCGGAGCAGACTCACGGCGCCGACGTCTACCAGACCGACATGATCCTGACGCCGTCGGAGAACGGCTGGACCGCGAGCGGCGAGAAGTACTACATCGGCAACGCCAACGTGGCGCGGATGGTCTCCACCTTCGGGAAGATCGCCGGCTCTGACGAGTACGTGTTCTTCGCCGCCGACTCCCAGCACGACCGGTATGACCTGATCAAGAACGTGGTTAACTCGCAGAACTTCGTCGCCAACTACGCGCTGCGCGAGTACCCGGTCACCGAAGCCGACATCCTGCACCGCGGTCCCGAGGCCTTCCACGCCGCCCTCAACACCGTCAACGTCTGCAAGTACAACCTGGGCTGGGGCGCGATCGGGATGTGCACTCACGCCATGTACGAGGCAGTCACTCACGCCTCCAACCGCGTCCTGTACGGGACCGTCGTCACCGACTTCAGCCACGTGCGGCGGCTGCTCACCGACGCCTACCTGCGCCTGGTCGCGATGAGGCTGGTCGCCACGCGCGCCTGCGACTACATGCGCAGCGCATCGGCGGACGACCGGCGCTACCTGCTGTACAGCCCGCTCACCAAGGCGAAGATCACCAGCGAGGGGGAGCGGGTGGTCATCGCCCTGTGGGACGTCATCGCCGCCAAGGGGGTGGAGAAGGACACCTTCTTTGAGGCCGTCACTCGCGAAATCGGTTTGCTGCCAAGGCTCGAGGGCACCGTGCACATCAACATCGGGCTGCTTGCCAAGTTCATGCCCAACTTCCTGTTCGCCCCCAATGGCGAACTGCCGATCATCGGTCGTCGCGATGACGCGTCCGACGACACCTTCCTGTTCGCGCAGGGACCGACCGGGGGCCTGGGTAAGGTGCGCTTCCACGACTGGCGCGCGCCGTTCGACGGCTTCGGGCACCTGCCCAACGTCGCGTTGCTGCGCAAGCAGATCGATGTGCTCGCCGACATGCTGGCCAGCGCGACCCCCGACGCCGCGCAGCAGAAGGACGTCGACTTCGCGTTCGCCGTGGGCCAGCTGTTCGCGACGGTGCCCTATGCGCAGCTCATCCTCGAGGAAGCGCTGCTGTCGGACGTGGATGAGACCTTGATCGACGAGATCTTCGCCGTGCTGGTCCGGGACTTCAACGGCTACGCCGTGGAGCTGAGCGACAAGTCCGCGACGACGGACGAGCAGGCCCGCTTCGCGACGCGGATGATCCGCCGCCCGGTCCACGACCCCACGCGCTACGCCCAGATCTGGAAGGAACACATCCTTCCCCTCAACGGCGCGTACCAGATGCGGCCATAGGTCCAGCCGAATTCCGGCAAGCGCGGCAGGAGGTTTGGCTCTGCTATTCGGCGGCGGCTGAGAGCGCGTCCAACAGAGCGTCGACGTTGAGCTGGGGTTGGATTCCAGCGGTTCCGGCCAGGCCCGGTGCGCTGGTGACGATGCCTGCCGCGGGTACCGCGCCTATCGCGCCGGAGGATGTGGCGACAACGGGGGCGACGGGGAAGACGTAAGGGGTCGCGGTGACCGGACCGGTGATGACGGTGCCGCTGTTGATGGCGGTGACGAGGCCGGTGCCGACGTTGATGGTGACCTCGGCGCCTGCGCTGCCGGCGGTGACGGCGCCGCTGGGGATGGTGACCGCGGCGTTGACGCCATTGACTTGGGTAACGGTGCCGGCCTCGATGGTCCACGTTCCGGGACCAAAGGAGAAGATACCTGTACCAATAGGAATGGTCACCCCGCCCGGCGACGTAACGGATCCGGGGGTGGAAATATTGAACGAGGCGGCAAACCCGGGTAGCTGAGTGAAGACGACGGGGTTGCCGGGGGTGGCGGTGAAGGTCACGCCCGGACTGATGGTGGCGCCGCCGGGTGCGATGTTGGCGGTGCTGCCTGAAGGCAGGGGCGGGTCGACGAGGTTGGCCTGCTGAGTGGCCAGGGTCTGCGTCATCTGCGCCAGGGATTGGGTGCGGGCGCTGGTGGTGTTGGCGGCCGTCTGGGCCATCGACTGCGCTTGGGCGTCCTGGCCCGCCGGGTTGGTGGTCTGCGGCGGTTCATTGAATGACGTCATGGTGCTCGCGGTCGCCGAGTCGGCAGCGTAGGCGTACATGGTGGCGGCGTCTTGGGCCCACATCTCGAAGTACTGGGCTTCGGTGGCCGCGATCGCGGGGCCGTTTTGGCCGAAGAAGTTGGTGGCGATCAGCGCCATCAGCTGGGCGCGGTTGGCCGCGATCACCGGCGGAGGCACCGTCATCGCGAATGCCGCCGCATAGGCCGCGGCCGCCGCATACGCCTGCGTGGCGGTGACTCCGGCTTGTGCGGCCGCGGCCTGCAGCCACGCCACGTAGGGGGCGGCCGCGCCCGACATCGCCATCGACGACGGGCCGAACCACGCCAAGCCGGTCAGGTCGGCGAGTTGTGAAGAGTAGCCCGCTGCCGTGGATTCCAGCTCGGCGGTCACCGCGTTCCAGGCCGCCGCAGCGGCCAGCAGCGGTCCCGATCCCGGGCCGGCATACATCAACCCCGAGTTGACCTCCGGGGGCAGCAACCCGAAATCCATGGCATCTTGCTCTCGTTAGAACCAATGGCCAACGCACTCACCGACCATCGTCAACCTAACCACGACGGTTTAACCCGGGAGGGACTACTGCATTTGCGGCCCCATCACCGACGGACTAGCGCAGTCACCGCAACGACGACGCGCCGCCGATGACGCCGGCCAGGCCGGTGCGTCCGGCCACACCGGCCTTGCTGCACGCGCGATAAATGTGGCTCTCGACGGTCCGCACGGACAGCGACACCGCGTCGGCGATCTCACGATTCGACAGGTCGTCGACAAGACCACGAGGCGGTCCGGTTGCGTACCGGCGTCAGTGCATCGACGACGCGGCGCGCCAACGCGTAGGGCGCGCTCTGAACATCGTCGGTCCATGTTGCGAAGGCGCCCAGGGGAATCGGGCGGCTGGTCACGGTGGCGGCGGTGCTGCGGACGGTCCACCCGGCATCCGCGGCCCCCTGCGCTGCTTCGCGCGCCAACCGCGACTTGCCAACCCCGGCTTTGCCCGCCAATGCCACACCTCGCGGCCCGTCAAAAGTGGCGAACAGGCGGCTGAACTCGTCGATCTCCTCGCGTCTGCCGACAATGGGCCACTGGTCGAGCACCTGCAAATATTAGCCAGCGGCCCCCATTTTCACCTGCTATTCGGCCCAACGGGGCCCGCTCCGCCAGACCCCTTGACTGTGACGCAGCTCACCGTAATATGACCAGTGGTCATCAACGCTAGGAGGCCGTATGCCAACGGTGACTTGGGCGCGGGTCGACCCCGCTCGTCGCGCCGCCATCATCGAAGCCGCGGAACATGAGTTCGGGGCGCACGGGTTCTCCCGCGGCAGCCTCAACGTCATCGCGCGGCGGGCCGGCGTCGCCAAAGGCAGCCTGTTCCAATACTTCGCGGACAAGCGCGACCTCTACGCGTTCATCGCCGACATCGCCAGCCAGCGGGTCCGCGCCTACATGGAAGACCGCATCCGCGAGCTCGACCCCAGCCGGCCATTCTTCGATTTTCTGACCGACTGGCTCGACGCGTGGGTGGCCTACTTCGCCGACCACCCGCACGAACGCGCGCTGCACGCCGCGGCGACCCTTGAAGTCGACACCGAAGCCCGCGTCAGCGTGCAGAACGTCATTCACCGCCACTACCTGGAAGTGATGCGGCCGCTCGTCCGCGACGCGAAGGTGCGCGGCGACCTGCGCGCGGATTCGGACACCGATGCGCTGTTGTCGTTGCTGCTCTTGGTCTTTCCGCACCTGGCGCTGGCGCCCTACATGCGCGGCTTGGATCCGATTCTCGGGCTCGACGAACCCACCCCGGAGCAGCCGGCGCTCGCCGTGCGCCGGCTCGTCGCGGTGCTGGCGGCCGCCTTCTCGGCGTCACCGCGCCCGCCCGTCCACTCAGCCCCACAGCAATCCGAGGAGGTCAGATGACACGCACACATACGAACTCGATGGTTCGAGGGGGGCTCAACTGGGACAGTCTGCCGTTGCGGCTGTTCGCCGGCGGCAACGCGAAATTCTGGGACCCGGCCGACATCGACTTCTCCCGCGACCGCGCCGACTGGGAGCGGCTGTCGGACGACGAACGCCACTACGCCACCCGGCTGTGCGCGGAGTTCATCGCCGGCGAGGAAGCGGTGACCGAGGACATCCAGCCGTTCATGTCCGCGATGCGGATCGAGGGCCGGCTGGGCGACGAGATGTACCTGACGCAGTTCGCGTTCGAGGAAGCCAAGCACGTCCAGGTGTTCCGCATGTGGCTCGACGCCGTCGGTGTCACCGACGACTTGCACGAATACCTCGACGACATCCCCACGTACCGGACGATCTTCTACGAGGAATTGCCGGACTGCCTCAACGCCTTATCGGTCGACCCGTCACCGGCCGCCCAGGTGCGGGCGTCGGTCACCTACAACCACATGGTCGAAGGCATGCTGGCGCTCACCGGCTATTTCGCCTGGCACAAGATCTGCGTGGAGCGCGGCATCCTGCCCGGCATGCAGGAGTTGGTCCGGCGCATCGGCGACGACGAGCGACGCCACATGGCGTGGGGAACCTTCACCTGCCGGCGCCACGTCGCGGCCGACGACGCCAATTGGGGCGTCTTCGAAACACGCATGAACGAGCTCATGCCGCTCGGGTTGCGCCTCATCG
Source organism: Mycobacterium nebraskense (assembly GCF_002102255.1). Taxonomy (GTDB): domain Bacteria; phylum Actinomycetota; class Actinomycetes; order Mycobacteriales; family Mycobacteriaceae; genus Mycobacterium; species Mycobacterium nebraskense. The sequence continues at coordinate 26,872 of NZ_LQPH01000066.1, read as the reverse complement.
AAGAGGGCTTCGCCCTGTACGACCCGATGCCCTTCGGCATTTCGACGGACGAGTTCATGGCCTACGCCGCCGACAAGGCGATGCGGCGGTTCGGCACGATCTCCAGTGCCCGCGGGCGGCCGGTCGGCGAGATCGACCTCGACTACTCGCCGCTGCAACTCGAGGACACCTTCGCCGACGAGGACGAGAAGGCGCTGGCGGCGGCGTCGGCCTAGGCCTACCCGACCCAGACGGTCTTGGCGTTGCAGAACTCGCGGATCCCGTGGCCCGCGAGTTCGCGGCCGTAGCCGGACCGCTTGACGCCGCCGAATCCCAGCTCCGGGTAGGACACCGTCATCCCGTTGACGAAGACCTGGCCGGCCTCGATGTCGTCGATGAAGCGCTGCTGCTCGGCCTCGTCATTGGTCCAGGCGTTGGACCCCAGCCCGAAGGTGGTGGCGTTGGCGATCTCGATCGCCTCGTCGATGCTCTCGGCGCGGTACATCGACGCCACCGGGCCGAACACCTCTTCGGTGTAGAGCTCCATGTCCTTGGTGATGTCGGTGACCACCGTCGGCGGGTAGAACCAGCCCGGCCGGTCGATCGGCTTGCCGCCGGTGCGAACCTTTGCGCCCGCCGCAACGGCGTCGTCGACCTGCTTGGCGATCTCGTCGCGGCCGGACTCGGTGGCCAGCGGGCCCACGTCGGTGTCGGGATCGGTCGGGTCGCCGACCTTGAGCGCCTGCATCCGCTCGACGAACTTGTCGACGAACGCGTCGTAGATATCGGCGTGGACGATGAACCGCTTGGCGGCGATGCAGGACTGGCCGTTGTTCTGCACCCGCGCGGTGACCGCGGTCTTGACGGCCTCGTCGAGATCAGCGGACGGCATCACGATGAACGGGTCGCTGCCGCCGAGTTCGAGCACGGTGGGTTTGATCTCGTCGCCGGCGATGGCGGCGACCGACTGGCCGGCCGGCTCGCTGCCGGTGAGGGTGGCCGCCGCAACGCGGGGGTCACGCAGGATGCGCTCCACTGCGCTGGACGAGACGAGCAGCGTCTGGAAGCAGCCCTCCGGGAAGCCGCCGCGCGCGATGACGTCGGCCAGGTACAGCGCCGACTGCGGCACGTTGGACGCGTGCTTGAGGATGCCGACGTTGCCGGCCATCAGCGCCGGCGCGGCGAAGCGGACCGCCTGCCAGAGCGGGAAGTTCCACGGCATCACCGCCAGCACCACGCCGAGCGGCTGGTAGCGGATGTATGCCTTCGACGCGCCGACCTTGGCCGCGTCGGCCGGCTCGTCGGCCAGCAGCTGCTCGGCGTTCTCGGCGTAGTAGCGAAAACCCTTGGCGCACTTGAGGGTCTCGGCCCTCGCCGATACCAGCGTTTTCCCCATCTCCATGGTCATCATCGCGGCCACGTCGTCGGCTTCCTTCTCCAACAGATCGGCGGTCGCGTTTGCCCACTGCGCCCGCTGGGCAAAGGTGGTGTTATGGCGGTAGTCCTGGAACCGGGCGTACGCGCGGGCGATGGCCGCGTCGACTTCCTCGTCGGTGGCCGGGGTGAAGGTCTTCACTGTCTCGCCGGTAGCCGGGTTGATCGTGGCGATGGGCACGCTGGCTCTCCTTGATTCGCGTCGCTCGGGGTCCTGGTGAAACGTCCAACAACTAGCCTGCCACTATCGTTCCCTCAAGGGAGGTGCCGGATGAGCAAAGCCGCCGAACTGATGGTCAAGTGCCTGGAAAACGAAGGTGTTTCCGTCGTCTTCGGCCTGCCGGGGGAGGAGAACATCCGCTTCGTGCAGGCGTTGGCGTCGTCGAGCATCCGCTATGTGCTCACCCGGCACGAGCAGGGCGCGGCCTTCATGGCCGAGATGTACGGGCGGGTGACCGGACGGGCGGCGGTGGTGTCGAGCACCCTGGGTCCGGGCGCGATCAACATGCAACTCGGCGTGGCCGACGCCACCACCAACAGCACTCCGTTGGTCGCCATCTCCGCGCAGGTGGGTCAGGACCGGGAGTTCAAGGAGTCACACCAGTACGTCGACCTGGTGTCGATGTTCGCGCCCATCACTCGGTGGGCCGCCGGGGTCCCCACGGCGCGCGCCATACCCGAGATGTTTCGCAAGGCGTTCAAGGTCGCCGAGACCGAACGCCCGGCCGCGGTCTATGTGGCCGTACCCGAGCACATCGATGCCGACGAGACCGACTACGACCTGACGCCGTTGCCGCGCAACGTCGTTCGCCCCGACGCACCCGCACCCGGTCAGGTGGAGCGCGCGGTCGACATTCTGCGCAAGGCCAAGCGTCCGGTGGTGCTGGCCGGGCACGGCGCCGCGCGCGGCAACGCCACCGCCGCGCTTGTCCGGTTCTCCGACGAATTCGGCATCCCGGTGGCCAACACCTTTCACGGCAAGGGCGTGATGCCCGACGACCACCCCAACAGCATCGGAACCATCGGGTTCATGCGGCACGACTACGTCAACTTCGGCTTCGACAACGCCGACGTGGTCATCGCCGTGGGCTACGAGCTGCAGGAGTTCGACCCCGTCCGGATCAACCCGCAGGCCGACAAGAAGATCATCCACATCCATCGTTTCCCGGCCGAGGTCGACGCGCACTATTCGGTGGACGTCGGGATCATCGGTGACATCAGCGCCTCGTTGGATGCGTTGACGGACTCGCTGGACGGCCACGCCTACGAGGCCGATCCGGAGGTTCCCGGCCACGGCCTGCTGGCCGAGGAATTCGCTCGGGGGCAACAGGATTCACGCTATCCGCTGGCTCCGGCGCGGGTGGTGGCCGATACTCGCGAGGCGCTGGGCCGCAGCGACGTGGTCCTGGTGGACACCGGTGCCACCAAGATGTGGATGGCGCGGCTCTACCCGACGTACGAGTGCAACACCTGCCTGGTGTCAAATGGCCTGTCTACCATGGGGTTTGCGCTGCCGGGCGCGCTCGGGGTGAAGCTGGCGCGCCCCGAGTCCAAGGTGCTGGCCGTCGTCGGAGACGGCGCGTTCCTGATGAACTCGCAGGAAATCGAGACCGCCGTCCGCGAGCGGATACCGCTGGTCGTGCTCATCTGGGAGGATGGCGGTTACGGGCTGATCGAGTGGAAGATGGATCTCGAGCTCGGCGCACACTACTACGTGAAGTTCGGCAACCCCGATGTGGTGAAGTATGCGGAAAGCTTTGGCGCCAAGGGTTATCGGATCAACAGTGCCGACGAACTATTGCCGACGCTGCAGGCCGCGCTCGACGACGACGGTGTCTCTGTGATCTCCTGCCCGGTCGACTACTCGGAGAATCTGCGGTTGACCGACCGGCTCGGTGAGCTGGACGAGACACTGTAGTTCACGGACACATCCAGGCAAAGGGCGGACAGACGCCGGTGTTCGGCGGCAGCCGCAGCCCGGGCGGCTGTCCCTGCACCATCAGCGCGGGGAGTCCGGAGTCAGGCGCGAAGTAATAGGTGTGGCAGACGTTCGTGTCCCAGTCCGGCATCCGCCGCATTTCGCCCACGTTCGGGCACCACATCTGGCTGCAGATGTGTGAGGTGTAGCAGCCCGGAGGTCCCTCGGGCGGGGCGCATTCCGGCGGCTGGTTAGCGCCGTTGTTTGTGGAGCAGACCGCATGGGCGGTGCCTGGGCCGAGCATCAAGTCCGCCGTCCACAGGCTGCCCGAGAGCACCAGCACCGTTGCGAGCCCCGCGATTGCTGGTTTCATGCTGGGCTCCTTCGTTGACGTATGTAGCTCCCATGGGGGCCTAAATCCTCATAATCATCGCTCTGACTGCCCGGGCATACCAAGAATCTCCGAATTCCTTGCGCGAGTGTGCATCTATGGCGATTGTCGGGGCTTTTCTGTGGGTGGGCGTGGCTAGTTTGGCGGTGTTAGTGTTGATCCCGAGGCGGTGTCGGCGGCTTTTGACGTCATCGATGCCGCCTTCCGCCACCCCGAAAACTGCATAGCTCAGCCCTGCTGTGAGGTCGCCGTGGGCAGCGCCAGCGGCCGGACGTATCCGCCGATCAGCGTCCGGTGCCACCAGGCCCGCTCACGGCGCAGCTCGGCGGGCGTCGTGAAACGATACTCATAGAGGCGCGCACGCACATACCGCGGCGGCGAATCGGGAAAAGGGTTGTGCCGCAACAAGCGCAGTGTTGGTCGATCGTTGCGCAGCAGCCGCTGCAGGAACGGCGTCAGCCACGGCTGCGCGTAGCCGGGCGAGATGGCGGCGAACCACATCAGCCAGTCCAGACGCAGGTGATAGGGCGCCCACTGTCGCGGAATCCGGCGCACGGCACCGGGCTTGCCCTTGAATTCGTATTCCTTCCAGACTGTCTGCTCGGTGAGGCGTGCTTCCTCGGTGCCTTCGATCACCACTTCGCGGCGGACGCGTCCGATGCTGCCGAACGCGCCGTAGGTGTTCACCAGATGAAAAGAGTTGAACGACGCGTTCATTCGCTGACGCGAGGACAGCATGTTGCGCACCGGCCAGTAGCTCATGAACAGCACCGCCGCGGCGAACGCGATCACCAGCGCGGCGAACCACAGCGGCGGTCCCGGCAGCGCGGCATGGGCGGGCGCGCCAAGCACCGCCGCGATCGACGAGTCGTCGATGGCGCTGCATGCCAACAGGATCGTCACCCAATTGAGCCAGGCGAAGTTGCCCGACGCCACCAGCCACAGCTGGGTGACGACGATGATCGCCGCGGCAATGCTGGCCACCGGTTGTGGCGCGAACAATCCGAACGGCACGATCAGCTGCGCGAAATGGTTGCCCGCCACCTCGATTCGATGCAGCGGCTTGGGCAGGTGGTGGAAGAACCAGCTCAACGGCCCGGGCAGGGGCTGCGTCTCGTGGTGGTAGTACAAGCACGTCAGGTTGCGCCAGCACGGATCGCCTCGCATCTTGATCAAGCCGGCACCGAATTCCACCCGGAACAACAGCAATCGGGCCATCCATAACGTGAGCACCGGCGGCGCCACGTGGTCGTTGCCGAGGAAGATCATCAGGAAGCCGGTTTCCAGCAGCAGCGACTCCCACCCGAACGCGTACCAGGTCTGCCCGACGTTGACGATCGAAAGGTAGAGCACCCACAGCGTCAGCCACATGAGCATCGCCGCCCAGAGCGGTACCGCGTCGGCCGCGCCGGCGACGATCGCCACCGACAGCGCAGCGCCAAACCAGGACACCGCCGAGAACAGGCGATCGGAGTAGCGCAGATGAAAGAGGCTGGGGGTCCGCCAAAACGACTGCCCGGCCAGAAACCGGGGGACGGGCTGGATTCCGTGCTCCCCGATGAGCGCCCGGAACTGCGCCGCGGCGGCGACGAAGGCAAGCAGGTAGACCACCGCGGCGCCCCGCTCGAGCGCCTCTCTGCCGAGCCAATATTCGGGTGCGGAAAACCAGCCCATGGCCGTAACTCCTCGAACGGTGGCGGTCACACAGACCCGCATATCCAGTCAAGCAGCCGACAAACCGGTAGCCAATAGCTGAAGGGCTATTCGTCGCGCGACCGGCGCACTCCGGATCGCATCGTCACCGCGGAAGCGGCGAGCACCGCAAGCGAAATCAGCGCCAGCAGCTGAACATTCGCGGAATGGCCGGCGTAGCCGTCGACCGATCGCCACGGGTGCCGCGACAACACCGCCCCGGCCAGAATGAGCCCACCCGCGCTCAGCACCACCGTGGCGCGGTCTAAGCGCCGCCGCCGCAGCGCGTACCGCAGGCCCAGGGCCGCGCCGACCACGACGACTCCGGCCGCCCCGGCGATCACCGCCCCGCAGGCCAGCACCGCGATCGCCGCCCATGTCCCCGGGTTCCACGGTCGGGCGGGTGCGTCGTCGGCACGCCTGCTCCGGGTGCGCCACAGCGCGAGCATGACCAGCAGCGGCAGCAAGGCCAGCCCCACCGCCAGACCCACCCGGTACGGCGTGTTGGACGGGAAGGTCAGCGTGATGGTGCCGGGGTCTCCCGGGGGCACCACCCAGCCCTGCTGCCACCCGTTGACGGCGACCGGGGTCAGCCGGGCCCCGGTGCTGGTGCGCGCCACCCAACCGGGGTTGATGCTCTCGGGGATGACCAGAACCCGCGATGCGGCCGACGGGGCAGCCTGCACCACGCGGCGATCCGGACCCCACGCCCGCCACACCGGAGCTCCGATGGCGCCGGGCTCGACGGCGGCCGGGGCCTGCGGTGACAGGTCGGCGCCGTCGACGACGAACTGAGCGCCCGGGCTGATCAGCAGCTCCTGCTGACCCGCCGGCAGCGCGATCGGGTCGCGGTCGCATGGCCGCGCCGCAACGGGTTGGTCGTCGAGCAGCGCGCCGACGGTGGTGTGGATCGACGTGTGCACGAACCGGCCCGCGACCGCGATGACCGGGCCGTGATCGCAGTCGACGGCGATCTCTCGCGCGCGATCGCGGGCGGGGTCGGCGGGTGCGATCGGGTTGCCGCCGGCCCCGAGTGCCGCCAGCTCGGCTAACCCCGGTGGCTTGAGCTGGTCGAAACCCAGCGCGTTGCGGTCGATGACGTCCTCCCAGTCCAGCAGGCTGACGGTGACGCTGTCGGTAACCCGGGGATTCAGCGAGAGCGTCTGCGGTTCACCGGGTTTCAACGAGCGCACCTGCGGGCCATCGCCCAGATTGACCGCCACCATCGTCGGGTGGGCGGGCAACGCCGACCGGCTCGGCACCAGCCGCAGCCCGGTGACCTCGGTGGGCCGCGGCAGGGTGAGCGTCAACGTGGGCGGGGTCTTGTGTTGCACGACCCGCTGCGGTGCCGTCCACGCGGTGGCCGGGTCGCCGTCGGTCGCCGCGTACGCCGAGCCGAGGACGTCGACCAGGTCGGAGTCGCCCCGCGCCCGGGTGGTGTTCGGCTCGGCGATCAGGTCTGCCAGCTTGGGCCCCTGCCGTGGCCGCACCCACACCATCGGGGTCACCGACATCGGCGCCGGAACGGTCAGCGTCCGGCTGAGGTTGACCGGCTCTTCGGGTGCCAGAGCCATCGATGGCGCGCAGCGCACGCCGTCGGACGCGGTCGCGCAGCCCGGCCTGCCGAGCAGTTCCGAACCCAGGTCCCACCCCGCGATCGCCGATCCCGGCGGCGGCCCCGGCACCCGCACGGTGTGCCTCAGGTCGAGCTGGTGGGCGAATCCGGACGCGTCGTACTGGGTGATCGACAGGTCGGTGATGCCGAATTGCACGCCGGGAGAACCGTCGTCGGTGCCCGCGGCGGTGACCCGCACCCACGGCGTCTCGCCATAGGGCAGCGCGGCGGCGAGCGGCTTGCCAGGCTCGTCGAAGCGCAGGGTGGTGCTGCCGGTCGCGGTTTCGATGAGGATGCGGCGGACCTGAGCGCCGACGGCGGTCGCGCTGGGCGTCAGGGTGATGGCCGCGTTGGTCACCGGATGGTCGAAATCGACCTGCAGCCACTGGCCGACGGCCGCCTGCAGCGAATTGGACACCCATGCGGTCGCCGAGTCGCCGTCGATGGCGGCGACGGGGGAGGTCGCCGGCGCGACGTCGGGCATCGCGGTGGAGTCCGACGACGAGCTCGACACGGTGATCCGCCCGCCGGACCAGGCGCCGACGACCGGGTCGGCGCCGGAGACGGGATAGTCGGGCACCCGGTTGTAGGTATGCCGCGCGTCGCCCGCGGCCCGGATGGCCGACGAATGTTGGTCCACCCGGCCGTAGTCCGTCTCGCGGGCCACCGGGGTGTCGGTGACGGTCACCATCGGCACCGGCACACCGGCGCCGCGCGCATCGGCGGCCATCAGCACCGGGCCCAGCGGCGGCTGGCCCTGGAGCCGTCGCCGCTCGTCGAGGCGCAGCAGCGCCTCCGGTCCGCCGTCGACCCGGGGCAGCTGGTCGACGTCGGCGAAGTAGGGCGCTCCCGGATCGCCGGCAACCCCCACCCGGTACACCACTCGGTAAATTTCGATGGCCGGGTATCGCGGACGCAGTCCACTGTCGGCGACGAAGCCCGCCAGGGTGCCGGGCCCCACCGGCTCGCCGAACTGCGCCACCTTCTGCAGCCCCGGGGACCCGTCGACGGCACGGTGCACCAGGATGGGGCGCGCCGAGCGCGACGTATCCGGATCCAGGTCGTTGCGCACCACCACATACGAAATACCTTGGTGGGCAAGGGTATCGGCCAGGCCGGCCGAGGGGCGCCCGGCGGCGAACAGGCGTTGCACCGAATCCAGCGCCCGGATGGTTTGCGGCGGGGTCAACGGGATGGAGTCGCGCACGCCCCAGGGGCTGCCGCCGAGCACCTGCAGCGGCTCGTCATGGCTGGTGCCCCACACCTGCGTGGCGAACGGCGCCCCCGGGGCAACCAGCACCCGACCGGGGACGGGGTTCCCGGTGTTGTGCTGGTCGAGCCAGTCGGCCGTCTCCTGCCAGTACCGGGGTATCGCGCTGAAGGTGCCGGGCGGGGTCAGCCGGCCGGTCCACGCCAGCGAGGTGCTCACCATCAGCGCCGTCAGGACGACGATCGCGACCGCCACCCGCCGGTCGCGCTCGGGGTGGGCGAACGCGCGCAGCCACACCGAGACGGGCCGCCAACCAGGGAGCGGTATCCGGCCCAGCACCTGCGCAATACCCAGCACTATCGGGATCCGGATCACCGATCCCAGCTTGTGCACGTTGCGCAGCGGCGCACCGCCGGCGTCCAGGAACGCCTGTACCGCGTGCGCGACCGGCGAGCCGAGGCCGCCGCTGTAGCCGGCGGCCATCAACACCACGCCGGCCAGCAGCATCGTCACCAGCCGTCCGCGGGCCGGCATCGCGGGACTGGTCAGCCCCGCCAGCCCGGCCGCCGCGACCAGGCAGGTGGCGAGGACGGCCGCCGAGCCGGTCACCAGCGGTGCGCCCGCGGTGGCGGTCGGCGCCACATACGGCGTCCAGCTCTCGGTGCCGCGCAATATCTCGGTCAGCGACGACCATTGCGTTGTCACACCGGAGGATTCGATGAAGTCCAGGAAGGGCGGGCTGATGGCCCGCAGCGTCACCAGCGCCACCACCCACCACGCCATCGCCAGGAACAGCGCCAGCAGCCACCACCCGGTGTAGCGCCACCACAGCCGGTTCGGCCGGTGGCACGCCCACCAGATCACCGCGGGCAGGCATCCGGCCAGCGTGGCGATCGCGTTGACCGCGCCCATCAACGCGACGGCCAGACCGGCCTGCGCGGCGAGCGTTCGCACCGATCGGTTGGTGGAGCCGCGCAGCGCCAGGATCGTGGGCAGCAACACCCAGGGCGCCAGCATCATCGGCAGGGTTTCCGACGAGATGGACCCCAGGGTGGTCAGCACCCGCGGCGACAGCGCGAACGCGGCGGCGCCGATCACCCGCGACGCCGGGCTGCCGATGCCCAGCGCCTCGGCGACCCGCAACAGTCCCCAGAAGCCGACGGTGAGCAACAGCGCCCACCACAGCCGTTGGGTGATCCACCCCGGCACCGAAAGCAGATGGCCGACGGCAAAGAAGGTGCCGTGCGGGAAGAGGTACCCGTAGGCCTGATTCTGCGCCTGCCCGAACGGCAGCTCGCTGTTCCACAGGTTGGTGGCCCGGGCCAGGAAGCGCAGCGGGTTGGCGGTGAGGTCGAGTTTGGTGTCGGGGGAGATCCGGCCCGGGGATTGGGCGAACGTCAAAAGCAGGGCGATCGCCCCGACCAACCACAGCCAGCGGCGTGAAATGGGCGCGGCCGGCGAACATGGGACCGGCGCGCCGGAGTCCGCTTTGGCCGCTGAATTCGATGGCGGCGACCCGTCCCCCGCAAGCGGGAGGTGCCCCCAGCGCCCGGCGCCGCGCTTGCGATCGCCGCTGTCTGATGGCGGCGACCCGCTGCGCCCGGCTTCGCCGCGCTTGCGATCGCCGCTGTCTGATGGCGGCGACCCGCTGCGCCCGGCTTCGCCGCGCTTGCGATCGCCGCTAGCTACGGTTGCCGTACTCGACCCGGTTGAGCACTGACGACTGCGGATCGCCCCCGGGGAGTGGCGGTTTCGTGTCCTGCTGCACCATCAAGGTGATCCCGAAGATCGCGGCCGCACCGAGCAACAGACCAACCACCACGCTCGCGGCGGCGGGCGCAATGATCCGGTTCATCAATTGCTCCTTACAGCATCTTCGATAACGTAGCGGCGGCCTAGCGCCAACCTAGCAGAAGCCGGTCGGCGCCCCGGAGCGCTCGTCAGGGCAGACAGTGCCCATGGAAGCACCGGTCGCCGTATTGCACCTGATGGGGCCCGAGCGGGTTCAGGGCCGCCGGACGGACCCGCACCGGTGCCACGCCGTGGTCGGCGACGGCAAGCGTGACGCCCAGGGTCGTCGCGACCCCGACCGACAGACCCACCGCGATGCTGGCCGCAGCGGCCAGGGTGAAACCGGTCATCGCTGGCTCCTTGATCTCGCCCCCGCTAGCCCAGCTAGCACCTGCCCACGAATGCCCGCGCGGTCAGAGAAGAAAACCTCGTCGCTCCCCAGACCCGGAGGCCGGGACCCCGCCGTGCAAACATGGCCCGATGTCATTTTCGCGCACCATGACCGTCGCAGGGGCCGTGCTCGCGTCCGTGTCGGCTCTGGTGGCGGGCTGCGCTCACCACGCCGCCTGGCCACCCGGCCCGTCGACCTCGGTCAGCAAGCCGCCGGCCGCGCCCGCGCCGCCGGCGTGCGGCGACGTCACCACGCTGCCGGTCCGCGACAAGCTGGCCCAGCTGCTGATGGTGGGCGTGAAAAACGCCGATGACGCCCGCTCGGTGGTCAACGGCTACCACGTCGGCGGCATCTTCATCGGCAGCTGGACGGACCTGTCGATCTTCAAGGGCCCGCTGGCCGACATCGCCGGGAAGGCGGGACCGCTCCCGCTTGCGGTCAGCGTCGACGAGGAGGGCGGCCGGGTGTCGCGGTTGCGGTCGCTGATCGGCTCGGCGCCATCGCCGCGGGAGCTGGCCCAAACCCAGACCGTCGCCCAGGTCCACGACTTGGCGGCCGAGCGGGGCAAGAAGATGCGCGAGCTGGGCATCACCATCGACTTCGCACCCGTCGTCGACGTCACCGACGCCACCGACGGCGTGATCGGGGACCGCTCGTTCGGTGGCGATCCCAACGCGGTCACCGCCTATGCCGGGGCGTACGCCCAAGGCCTGCGGGACGCCGGGCTGCTGCCGGTGCTCAAGCACTTCCCCGGACACGGGCACGGCTCCGGCGACTCGCACACCGGCGGTGTCGTGACGCCGCCGCTGAGCGACCTGCAGAACGTCGACCTGGTTCCTTACCGGACGCTGGTGACCGCGGCCCCGGTCGCGGTGATGCTGGGTCACTTGCAGGTCCCCGGGCTGACCGGCGACGACCCGGCAAGCCTGAGCCCCGCGGCGGTGCAGCTGCTGCGCAACGGCGTCGGCTACGGCGGTCCGCCGTTCAACGGCCCGGTGTTCACTGACGACCTGTCCAGCATGGGCGCCATCTCCGACCGGTACGGCGTCGCCGAGGCGGTGCTGCGCGCCCTGCAGGCCGGCACCGACGTCGCGCTCTGGGTCACCACCGACGAGGTCCCCGCCGTCTTGGACCGGCTGCAGAAGGCGGTGGCCGCCGGCGAACTGCCCGCGCAGCGGGTCGACGACGCGTTGGTGCGGGTGGCGGCGATCAAGGGCCGTAGCCCCGCCTGCGGCCACTAAGGCGTGTGCATTGCTTACTCTGGAGTCAGATAGACGGGCTAGAGAGGCAAGCGATGGCGGGTGGCACCAAGCGGTTACCGCGTGCTGTCCGCGAGCAACAAATGCTCGACGCCGCCGTGCAGATGTTCTCGGTGAACGGCTACCACGAGACCTCGATGGACGCCATCGCCGCCGAGGCGCAGATCTCCAAGCCGATGCTGTACCTGTACTACGGCTCCAAGGAGGACCTGTTCGGGGCCTGCCTGAACCGGGAGATGGGCCGGTTCATCGATGCGGTCCGCGCCGACATCGACTTCACGCAGAGCCCGAAAGACCTGCTGCGCAACACCATCGTGTCGTTCATGCGCTACATCGACGCCAACCGGGCGTCGTGGATCGTGATGTACACCCAGGCCACCAGTTCGCAGGCGTTCGCGCACATGGTGCGCGAGGGGCGTGAACAGATCATCGAGCTGGTCGCCGGCCTGGTGCGCGCCGGAAGCCGCACGCCGCGGACGGACCGCGAAAACGAGATGATGGCCGTGGCGCTGGTGGGCGCGGGCGAGGCGACGGCCAACCAGCTCAGCACCGGCGACATCGACGCCGACGAGGCGGCCGAGCTGATGATCAACCTGTTCTGGCACGGCTTGCGGGGCGCACCGGAGGAGCGGGAGGCTGCCGCCGCGGGACTGCCCGAGATGGGCGGACCCAGCGCCGCGGGGGGCTAACCCCTACATTCGTCATGTGGCTCGACCGCCCGCCCGCCGCAACGTCGACTTCTTCTGCGCCGTAATCATCGTCGGGTTGCTGGCCGGGGTTGCCGGATTGGCGACGACGTTCGTGCTGCGCTTCGTCCAGCACCTCACGTATCACTACACCTTTGGCGCGCTGCTTGCCGGCGTCGCCGGCAGCAGTCCGGTACGCCGCGCGCTGGGGCCGATGATCGGTGGGGCGTTGGCGGCAGTCGGGTGGTGGATCTTGCGCAGCAGAAGGCAAGTGCCGCCGCTGGCGGAGACCATCGCGCGCCGTGAGCCGATACCGCGGCTTTCCTGGAGCATCGACGCCATGCTGCAGGTGCTGCTCGTCGGATCCGGGGCGTCGCTTGGTCGGGAAGGGGCCCCGCGTCAATTCGCGGCGGCCCTGGGCGATTTCGGGACCGGCTGGCTCAAGGGGCTATCGCCCCGGGACCGCGAGGTGTTGCTGGCCTGCGCGGCCGGAGCCGGGCTGGGCGCCGTGTACGCCGTTCCGCTGGCCGGTGCGCTGTTCTCGGTGCGGATCCTGCTCACCACCTGGCATCCGCGGGCGGTTGGCGCGGCGTTCATTTCCTCCAGCCTGGCGGTCGCCGTCGGTTCGGCGATCACGCGGGATGAGCCGAACCTGCAGTGGCCGATCGGGGAGTCGACTTACCTGCTGACCGCGCACGGGCTGTTGCTGGCGCCGCTGACCCTCGTGGTGGGACTGGCCTTCAACCGGTTGATGGGGGCGGCCCGGCCGGCCAAGCAGATGCGGACGTGGGTGCTGGTTCCCGCGCTCGCCGGGGCCGGGCTGGTGATGGGCATCTGCTCGCATTGGTGGCCCGAGTTGCCCGGCAACGGCCGAAGCATCCTGACCGTCAGCTTGGCCAGTGGCATGACGCTGTTGTCGGCGCTCGCGATCCTCGCCCTGAAACCCTTGCTGACCGCGCTGTTTTTGCGTGCCGGCGGGGCCGGCGGAATGCTGACCCCGTCGCTGGCCACCGGCGCGGCCGCCGGGGCGGCGCTGGTGCTGGCGATCAACTGGGCGGCCGGGACCAGCCTGCACGTGCCGGCGGTGTCGCTGGCGGGCGCCGCCGGCGTGCTCGCGGTGACGCAGGGCTCACCGATCTGGGCGGCGATCTTCGTCTGGGAACTCGCCCGGCCGCCGCTGTGGTTGTTTCTTCTCTTCCTGCTGACCGCGACCAGCGCCCACGGGCTGAAAGTCCTTGTCAAAGGCCGCGGCCCGACGCACTCGGGCTAAAGCGCCCGGACCGTGCCGGTCAGATACGGGTAGCCCTTGGCGATGTTGCGCAGCGAAATGTCCCAGCCGTCGTGGCCTTCGTCGATGTAAAGCCCCGCGGTGCCGGGCAGCACCAGCGGCTTGCCGAACCGCACCGAATACTTCACCGCGTCCGGGAAGCGGGCTTCGATGTTGGCCAATACGGCTGCGGCGCTGAACATTCCGTGCGCGATGACGGTGGGGAAGCCGAACAGCTTGGCCGCGATCGGGTTGGTGTGGATCGGGTTGTGGTCGCCGCCGACGACGGCGTAGCGCCGGATCAGGCCGGGGCTGACGCGCACGACGGTGCTGGGCGGGGGCAGCTTGGGTTGCTTCTGCGGTGGCGGCTTGGGCTCGTCGGACAGGCTGGTGCGTTGCTGGTGCAGGAAGGTAGTCACCTGATGCCACGCGGTGTCGTTGCCGACACTCACGTCGGTCACCAGGTCGACCAGCAGGCCTTTGCGGTGCTCCCGCAGGTTCTCGGCGTGCACGCGCACACCGACGCTGTCGGTGACCGCGATCGGCCGGTACTGCGTGATGTGGTTCTCAACGTGCACCGAGCCCATTGCGGCAAAAGGAAAGTCGAACCCGGTCACCAGCGACATCATCGTGGGGAAGGTCAACGCGAACGGATACGTGAGCGGCACGTTGTTGCCGTAACGCAGGCCGGTGACCGCCGCGTACTCGGCCACGTTCGCGTGGTCGATGGGCAATTCCTCTATCGTTACCGTGCGCGTGGGCAGTTGGTTTCCGCGCGGCACCACCGGCAGTGCCCCGGCCGCCGCGCGCAGCATGTTCTTCAGGCCGCTTGGCTGGTTCATCGCGTTCTCCTCAGCAGCTATGCGCCCAGCATGGCCTGGCCGCAGACGCGAATGACGTTACCCGTCACCGCGTTTGACGCCGGACTGGCGAAGTAGGCGATGGTCTCCGCGACATCGACGGGTTGGCCGCCCTGCAGCAGCGAGTTCATCCGGCGGCCCACCTCGCGGGTGGCCAGCGGAATGGCAGCCGTCATCTGGGTTTCGATGAATCCCGGCGCGACGGCGTTGATCGTGATGCCCTTGCCGTAAAGCCCCGGCGCCAGCGCCTGGGTGAGGCCGATCATCCCGGCCTTGGTGGTGGCGTAGTTGGTCTGCCCGCGGTTGCCCGCGATGCCGGCCATCGAGGACAGCCCGATCACCCGACCTCCCTCGCCGATGCTGCCGTTGCCCACCAGCCCTTCGGTAAGCCGCAGTGGGGCAAGCAGATTGACGGCCAGGACGGCGTCCCAACGCGCGTCGTCCATGTTGGCCAACAGCTTGTCGCGGGTGATGCCGGCATTGTTGACCAGGACGTCGGCGCGTCCGCCGTGGTGCTCGCGCAGGTGCTCGGTGATCTTGTCGACGGCATCCTCGGCGGTGACGTCGAGCCACAACGCGGTGCCCCCGACCCGGCTGGCCGTCTCGGCCAGCGTCTCGGCGGCCGACTCGACGTCGATCGCGACGACGCGCGCGCCGTCGCGGGCGAACACCTCCGCGATCGTCGCACCGATCCCGCGGGCCGCGCCCGTCACGATCGCGACCTTGCCGTCCAGCGGCCGCTCCCAGTCGGCCGGCGGCGTGGCATCGGCCTCGCCGATGTAGAACACCTGGCCGTCGACGTAGGCGGACTTGGCCGACAGGATGAACCGCATGGTCGATTCCAGGCCAGTCGCAGCGGGTTTGGCATCGGGCGACACATACACCAGCGCCACCGTGGTGCCGTTGCGCAACTCCTTGCCCAGCGAGCGGGTGAAGCCCTCCAACGCGCGCTGTGCGATCCGTTCGTGCGGGCTGGCGGCGGCGTCGGGCGTGGTGCCGACCACCGCGACGCGCGCGGAATGGCCCAGGTTGCGCAGCAGCGGCGTGAAGAACTCGTACAAACCCTTGAGCCCCTCCGGCGTCGTGATGCCGGTGGCGTCGAACACCAGCCCGCCAAACTGGTCGGCCCAGCGTCCACCGAGGTTGTTGCCCACCAGGTCGTAGTCCTTGGCCAACGCGGCACGCAGCGCCTCGACCATCCGGCCCTCACCGCCGATCAGCAGCGATCCGGCCAGGGGCGGATCGCCGGGCCGGTAGCGGCGCAGTGTCTCGGGTTGCGGGACACCGAGCTGCTTGGCGAGAAACGATCCAGGACCGGAATTGACAATCTGCGAGAACAGATCGGACGAGACCTTGGGAGCCACCGGAGCTACCTTCCATGTGCTTTCTAAGTCGGGGTATGCCTACCGCATAACCGTAACGACGACGAACTTACTTCAGAGTAAGAACAGTGGGTAGTATGGCCCCAACGGGCGATACGGAAACCAATAGACCGCAGATACACGGAGAAGACAGTGGCCCCTGCAAGTTCTGAGGCAAGCAACCAGCGCAATTCGCAGCGTCGACGAGTCGCCGTGCTGGGCGGCAATCGCATCCCGTTCGCCCGGTCCGACGGCGCCTATGCCGAGGCGTCCAACCAGGACATGTTCACCGCCGCCCTGGGTGGGTTGGTGGACCGCTTCGGGCTGGCCGGTGAGCGACTGGGCATGGTGGTCGGCGGCGCGGTGCTCAAGCACAGCCGGGACTTCAACCTCACCCGCGAATGCGTGCTGGGTTCCGAGCTGTCGTCGTACACGCCGGCGTTCGACCTGCAACAGGCGTGCGGCACCGGCCTGCAGGCGGCCATCGCCGCGGCCGACGGCATCGCGTCCGGGCGCTACGACGTGGCCGCGGCCGGCGGGGTGGACACCACCTCGGACCCGCCGATCGCCCTGGGGGACAACCTGCGCCGGACCCTGCTCAAGTTGCGCCGGTCCAAGTCCAACGTCCAGCGGCTCAGGCTGGTCGGCACGCTGCCCGCGAACGTTGGCATCCAGATCCCGGTCAACAGCGAGCCGCGCACCGGGTTGTCCATGGGCGAGCACCAGGCGATCACCGCCAAGGAGATGGGCATCAAACGGGTCGACCAGGACCAGCTGGCCGCCGCCAGCCACCGCAACATGGCCGCCGCCTACGATCGCGGCTTCTTCGACGACCTGGTCACCCCGTTCCTGGGGCTGTACCGCGACGACAACCTGCGCCCGGACTCGTCGGCGGAGAAGCTCGCGAAGCTCAAGCCGGTGTTCGGTGTGAAGTCCGGCGACGCGACGATGACGGCCGGCAACTCGACGCCGCTGACCGACGGGGCTTCGGTCGCGCTGCTGGCCGGGGAGGAGTGGGCGGCCGCCCATTCGCTGACGCCACTGGCCTTCCTGGTGGATTCGGAAACCGCCGCCGTCGACTACGTCAACGGCCGTGACGGCCTGCTGATGGCGCCGACCTACGCGGTGCCGCGGCTGTTGGCCCGCAACGGCCTGGGCCTGCAGGACTTCGACTTCTACGAGATCCACGAGGCGTTCGCCTCGGTGGTGCTGGCGCACCTGCAGGCATGGGAGTCGGAGGACTACTGCAAGGAGCGGCTCGGCCTCGACGCAGCGCTGGGCTCGATCGACCGGTCCAAGCTCAATGTCAACGGCTCGTCCCTGGCCGCCGGGCATCCCTTTGCCGCCACCGGCGGGCGGATCCTCGCCCAGGCGGCCAAGCAGCTCGCAGAGAAGAAGGCCGAGCGCAAAGGTGGCGCGGGCAAGCCGCTGCGGGCCCTGGTCTCCATCTGCGCCGCCGGCGGCCAGGGCGTGGCCGCGATCCTCGAGGCCTGACCGCCCGCTGAGCCGGCCGGGCATCGTGGCGCTTTCATGAAATCGGTCACAGCGGGTTAGTAAATCGAGCGGAGGGGTATCCGAGTGCCCGGATGACCCCGTGTTGTGGTCTGACCCCCCGACCCCGACGGCAATACGGGGCATCCCCGAAACGACCGCCGGTCAGCGCGGACGGGCGTGCGAAAAGGGCCGCCGCTGGAGTGAGGGGATCCAGCGGCGGCCTTTTTGTTGCCATTTTGATGTCGGCGGAATGCCAAAACCCCGCTCCCTTTCGGAAGCGGAGTTTTGGCTGATGCCTGTCAGAAGGCGGCTTCGTCGAGCTCCATGATGTCGTTGTCCAGCGTCTCGATCACCTCACGGGTGCTGGCGAGCAGCGGCAGGAAGTTCTTCGCGAAGAACGACGCCACCGCGACCTTGCCCTCGTAGAAGGACCGCTCCTCGCCGCTGGCGCCGGCGTCCAGCGCCTGCACAGCCACCGCGGCCTGACGCTGCAGCAACCAGCCGATGACCAGGTCGCCGACGCTCATCAGGAAGCGCACCGATCCCAGGCCCACCTTGTAGAGACTGGTCACGTCCTCCTGCGCCGCCATCAGGTAGCCGGTCAGCGTGGCCGCCATCGCCTGGACGTCGGCCAGGGCCTTCGCCAGCAGCTCGCGCTCGGACTTCAGCCGGCCGTTGCCGGACTCGCTGTCCACGAACTTCTGGATCTCACCCGATACGTGGGCCAGCGCCACACCCTTGTCGCGGACGATCTTGCGGAAGAAGAAGTCCTGCGCCTGGATGGCCGTGGTGCCCTCGTAGAGGGAGTCGATCTTGGCGTCCCGGATGTACTGCTCGATCGGGTAGTCCTGCAGGAAGCCGGACCCACCGAAGGTCTGCAGGCTCTCGGTGAGCTTGGCATAGGCCTGCTCCGAACCGACGCCCTTGACCACCGGCAACATCAGGTCGTTGACCTTGACGGCCAGCTCGGCGTCCACACCGTGCACCGCCTCGGCAACCGCCGCGTCCTGGTAGGTCGCGGTGTACAGGTACAGCGCCCGCAGACCCTCGGCGTAGGCCTTCTGGGTCATCAGCGACCGGCGCACGTCGGGGTGGTGCGTGATGGTCACCCGCGGCGCGGTCTTGTCGGTCATCTGCGTCATGTCGGCGCCCTGCACGCGGGACTTGGCGTACTCCAGCGCGTTCAGGTAGCCGGTCGACAGGGTCGCGATGGCCTTGGTGCCGACCATCATGCGGGCTTGCTCGATCACGTCGAACATCTGCGCGATCCCGTCGTGCACCTCGCCGACCAGCCAGCCCTTGGCGGGCACGTCGTGCTGGCCGAAGGACAGCTCACAGGTGGCCGAAACCTTCAGGCCCATCTTGTGCTCGACGTTGGTCACGAAGACGCCGTTGCGCTCGCCCAGCTCGCCGGTCTCGAAGTCGAACAGGAACTTCGGCACGAAGAACAGCGAAAGGCCCTTGGTACCGGGACCGGCGCCCTCGGGGCGGGCCAGCACCAGGTGGAAGATGTTCTCGAACATGTCGCCGGAGTCGCCTGACGTGATGAAGCGCTTGACCCCGTCGATGTGCCACGAGCCGTCCTCTTGCTGGACCGCTTTGGTCCGCCCGGCGCCGACGTCGGAACCGGCGTCCGGCTCGGTGAGCACCATGGTGGAGCCCCACCCGCGCTCGGCGCAGATCACGGCCCACTTCTTCTGCTCCTCGGTGCCGAGGTGGTAGAGGATGTTGGCGAAGCCGGCGCCGCCGGCGTACATCCACACGGCGGGATTGGCGCCCAGCAGGTGCTCGTGCAACGCCCACAGCAGTGCCTTGGGCATCGGCATCCCGCCCAGGGCCTCCTCGAGGCCTACCTTGTCCCAACCGGCTTCCTGGACGGCGCGGATGGAATTCTTGAACGACTCCGGCAGCGTCACCGAGTGGGTCTTCGGGTCGAAAACCGGTGGATTGCGGTCGCCCTCGACGAACGAGTCGGCCACCGGGCCTTCGGCCAGTCGGCTGATCTCTGTCAACATTTCGCGGGCGGTGTCGGCGTCCAGGTCGGTGTATTCGCCGGCGCCTAAAGCTTGGTCAACGCCCAATACCTCGAACAGGTTGAACGCCTGGTCGCGGACGTTGCTCTTGTAGTGGCTCACTACGGTTCCTCCTCGTTGAGAATGCCACTTGTTGGTTGGGTACTAGGTCTAAGTTACCCACCAGTAACACCGTTAAAATATCGCTCAGGGTCAGTTCTGCGCAAGTTAATGTGAGCTAGATTCCATCGTCTAATTAACCAACCGGTTGGGAAGTCGGTGGGGAGGCTCTGACCTGCGGCGATGATGGGACGGATAAGAACTGTGGGGAGCGTCACCGCCCTGCCCGTGGTGGATCTGCGGGCGGGCGAGGCCCAACTGCGGCGGGGTCTGCGCGAGGCCGCTCACGAGGTGGGGTTCTGCTACCTGACCGGTCATGGCGTCTCCGACGGGCTCGCCCGCAGGGTGTTGGAGGCCGCGCGCCGGCTGTTCGAGCTGCCTCAAACCGACAAAGATGCGATCGCCATGGTGCGCAGTCCGCATTTCCGCGGCTATACCCGGATGGGCGGCGAGCTGACCCGAGGCCAGGTGGACTGGCGAGAGCAGATCGATATCGGGCCGGAACGTGCCCCGGTCGGGGGGCCCGGCAAGCCCGACTACCTGTGGCTGCAGGGGCCCAACCAGTGGCCGGCCGCGTTGCCCGAATTGCCCGGCATCATCGCCGAGTGGGACGCCGCGCTGTCCGCGGTGGCACGCACCCTGCTCCGGCACTGGGCGGCCGCCTTGGGCAGCCCGTCGGACGCCTTCGGCCCCGCCTTCGCCGAAACGCCCGCCACGCTGATCAAGATCGTGCGCTACCCGCGGACCGCGGCCTCGTCGCAGGGCGTGGGCCCGCACAAAGACTCCGGCGTGCTCACGCTGCTCCTGGCCGAGCCGGGGAGCCGGGGCCTGCAGGTGCGGCGGCCCGGCACACAGGAGTGGATCGACGTGCCGCCCACCGACGGCTCCTTCGTCGTCAACATCGGCGAGCTCCTGGAGGTGGCGACGGGCGGTTACCTTCGGGCCACCGAGCACCGGGTGAACCTGGACGGGCAGCCGGCGGACCGGATTTCGGTGCCGTACTTCTTCAACCCGCGACTGGACGCGCAGATCCCCTTGCTGACGCTGCCCCCCGAACTGCAAGCGAGCGCCGGCCGGGTGACCGACCCCTCGGATCCGATCTTCTCCGTCTACGGCCGCAACGCCTGGAAGAGCAGGTTGCGCGCGCATCCCGATGTGGCTTCGGCGCACGGATATTCGGCAGGTAGGGTCGGGAATGAGAATCCCGTTCTCGGCTCAAGGGGCGAATGAATTCCGGTGAACTCGAACACGAACCTGACACCGTCCACGCTGCGTGAGGCCTTCGGCCACTTCCCCTCGGGGGTGGTGGCCATCGCCGCCGAAGTCCAGGGAACCCGGGAAGGGCTGGCGGCCAGCACCTTTGTCCCCGTCTCCCTGGATCCGCCGCTCGTCTCGTTCTGCGTCCAGAACACGTCGACGACGTGGCCCAAGCTCAAGGACCTGCCCATGCTGGGCATCAGCGTGCTCGGCGAGGCCCACGACGAGGCCGCGCGCACCCTGGCCGCCAAGACCGGGGACAGGTTCGCCGGTCTCGAGACGGAATCCAGGCAGAGCGGCGCGGTGTTCATCAAGGGCACCGCCCTCTGGCTGGAAAGCGCAATCGAACAGCTGATCCCGGCCGGGGATCACACCATCGTGGTGCTCCGGGTCAACGAAGTGACCATCGACGCCGAGGTCGCACCTATCGTGTTTCACCGCAGCGTGTTCCGGCGCCTCGGCGTCTGAACGCGGCTATGGCCGGCGGCTGAGTTCCGCCCGAAAGCCCGCTATCCGCTGCTCGATCTCCGCGGCGTCGTCGTGGCGGCCTTCCTTGCGCGCAAGGTCGGCGCGAACCGACAACTCCCGGATTGCGGTTCGAATTTCGTTGATGCTGGTGGTTTCTCGCATATCTCCCACGCTGCCTTCAGAGTTGAGGGCTGACCGTCGGGTGTGGACCCAACAGGTTATATGCGAGTACCCGGTGCGCCGGGCGGGCTAACGCCCGGGTCAGCGCCGGAACAGTTTGTTGCCCAGCCACACCACGGGGTCGTACTTGCGGTCGACGACCCGCTCTTTCATCGGGATCAGCGCGTTGTCGGTGATCTTGATGTTTTCCGGGCACACCTCGGTGCAGCACTTGGTGATGTTGCAGTAGCCCAGGCCGTGCTCCTCCTGGGCCTGGTTGCGCCGGTCCAGCGTGTCCAGCGGGTGCATCTCGAGTTCGGCGATCCGCATCAGGAAGCGCGGTCCGGCGAACGCCTTCTTGTTCTCCTCGTGGTCGCGCACCACGTGGCACACGTTCTGACACAGGAAGCACTCGATGCACTTACGGAACTCCTGCGAGCGCTGCACGTCGGACTGCGCCATCCGGTACTCGCCCGGCTGTAGATCCTTCGGCGGCGCGAAGGCGGGGATCTCGCGCGCCTTCTCGTAGTTGAAGGAGACGTCGGTGACCAGGTCCCGGATCACCGGGAACGTCCGCAGCGGCGTCACCGTCACCACCTCGTCCTCGGCGAAAGTGGACATCCGGGTCATGCACAACAACCGCGGCACCCCATTGATCTCCGCCGAGCAGGAGCCGCACTTGCCGGCCTTGCAGTTCCATCGCACCGCGAGGTCGGGAGTCTGGGTCTGTTGCAGGCGATGGATGATGTCGAGCACCACCTCGCCCTCGTTGACCTCCACCGTGAAGTCCTGCAGCGCGCCGTCGGCATCGTCACCGCGCCACACACGCATGGTCGCGTTGTAGGTCATTAGCCTCTCCGTCCTGGATGCTCGGCCAGCTCGTCGTCGGTGTAGTACTTCTCCAGCTCGGAGATCTCGAAGAGCTCCAGCAGATCGGACCGCATCGGCACCTGGTCTTTGCGGGTGATGCTGATGTCCGGGATCACCTCGTCGCCGCCGGCGGCCTGGCAGACCAGCAGCACCTTGCGCCAACCCGAGTCCATCGACGGGTGGTCGTCGCGGGTGTGGCCCCCGCGGCTTTCGGTGCGCTCCAGCGCGGCCTTGGCGACGCACTCGCTGACCAGCAGCATGTTGCGCAGATCGATGGCCAGGTTCCAGCCCGGGTTGTACTGGCGACCGCCCTCCACGTGCATGTTCTTGAACCGCTCGCGAAGCTTGTCGAGTCGTCCGAGGGCCTCGGAGATCTCGTCCGCCTTGCGGATGATGCCCACCAGGTCGTTCATCGACTGCTGCAGCTCGAGCTGCAGCGTGTAGGGGTTCTCCGCCGGGGCGCCGTTGGTCGGCCCCTCGAAGGGGGACAGCGCCCGCTTCGACGCGGTTTCGACGGCCTCCGCCGAGATCGTCGGGCGGCTGCCGAGGGCCCGCACGTAGTCGGCCGCGCCCAGCCCGGCCCGCCGGCCGAACACCAGCAGGTCCGACAGCGAGTTGCCGCCCAGCCGGTTGGAGCCGTGCATGCCGCCGGAGCACTCGCCCGCGGCGAACAGCCCGGGAACGGTGGCCGCGCCGGTGTCGGCGTCCACCTCGACACCGCCCATCACGTAGTGACAGGTGGGCCCGACTTCCATCGGCTCCTTGGTGATGTCGACCCCGGCCAGCTCCTTGAACTGGTGGTACATCGACGGCAGGCGTCGCTTGATCTCCTCGGGCGTCAACCGGGACGCGATGTCGAGGAACACGCCGCCGTGCGGGCTGCCCCGGCCGGCCTTGACCTCCGAGTTGATCGCGCGCGCGACCTCATCGCGGGGTAGCAGGTCGGGGGTGCGGCGGGCCGAGTCGTTGTCCTTGAGCCACTGGTCGGCCTCTTGCTCGGACTCCGCGTACTGGCCTTTGAACACCGGCGGGATGTAGTCGAACATGAACCGCTTGGTGTCGGAGTTCTTCAGCACACCGCCGTCACCGCGGACACCCTCGGTGACGAGGATCCCCTTCACGCTGGGCGGCCACACCATGCCCGTCGGGTGGAACTGGACGAACTCCATGTTGATCAGGGACGCGCCCGCCCGCAGGGCCAGCGCGTGTCCGTCGCCGGTGTACTCCCAGGAGTTAGAGGTGACCTTGAACGACTTGCCGATCCCGCCGGTAGCAAGCACCACGGCGGGCGCCTCGAACAGGACGAACTGGCCCGTCTCGCGCCAGTAACCGAACGCCCCGGCGATCGCGTCACCGTCCTTGATCAGCTCGGTGATCGTGCATTCGGCGAATACCTTGATCCGTGCCTCGTAGTCGCCGAGCTCGGCGTGGTCCTCCTGCTGCAGCGACACGATCTTCTGCTGCAACGTCCGGATCAGTTCCAGGCCGGTGCGGTCACCGACGTGCGCCAGCCGCGGGTACGTGTGCCCGCCGAAGTTGCGCTGACTGATCTTGCCGTCTTTGGTGCGGTCGAACAGCGCGCCGTAGGTTTCCAGCTCCCAGACCCGGTCCGGGGCCTCCTTGGCGTGCAGTTCGGCCATCCGCCAGTTGTTTAGGAACTTCCCACCGCGCATGGTGTCGCCGTAGTGGGTCTGCCAATTGTCTTTCGGGTTGGCGTTACCCATAGCCGCCGCAGCACCACCCTCGGCCATGACCGTGTGGGCCTTGCCGAACAGCGACTTGCACACCACGGCGACCTTGAGGCCGCGTTCCCGCGCCTCGATGACCGCACGCAGCCCTGCGCCGCCGGCACCGATGACGACTACGTCGTAAGCATGCCGTTCGACCTCAACCATGAAAACCCTCGCTAGCTAAGTTCTGATTGTTCTTCAAATGGCTTGTCAGCCAACAAATCTCAGGTCACCAATGGTGCCGCTGGCAACCAGCGCGATGTAGAAATCGGTGAGCATCAGGGTGCCGAGCGTGATCCAGGCGTACATCTTGTGTCGGGTGTTGATAACGCTGACCTGGGTCCAGATCCAGTACCGCACAGGGTGCTTGGAGAAGTGCTTGAGCCGGCCGCCGGTCACGTGCCGGCACGAGTGGCAGGACAGTGTGTAGATCCACAGCATGATCACGTTGCCGAGCAGGATCAGGTTGCCCAGACCGAAGCCGAATCCCCCGGGCCCGCTCTCGGAATGGAACGCCACGATCGCGTCGTAGCTGTTGATCACCGAGATGATGCCGGCGATGTAGAAGAAATAACGGTGGGTGTTCTGGATGATCAGCGGGAACCTGGTCTCGCCGGTGTAGTGGACGCGGGGCTCGGCCACCGCGCAGGCGCTGGGCGACTGCCACACCGTGCGGTAGTAGGCGCCACGGTAGTAGTAGCAGGTCAGCCGGAACAGCAGCAGGAACGGCAGCGAAAGCGCCGCGTACGGCAGCCACCACACGTCGGGCAGGAACTGTGGCCAGATGTCGCCGGCCTCACCGCAAGCCTTGCTGACGCAGGGTGAGTAGAACGGCGTCAGGTAGTGGTACTTCGGGACGAAGAAGTAATCCTGCTGGAATGCGCGCGCCGTCGCGTAGATGATGAACGCGGCGAAACCCAGGTCGATCCGCAGCGGCGACATCCACCACCGGTCGGTGCGTAGGGTCCGTTGCGGGATGCGGGCGCGCGTGGGTGAAAAGACACCTGACGCAGGACGGTTCGCCGTGGGTGCGCTCATCTAGTGTTCCTCTTCGAACGGGCTGTTGGTCGAAGGGTACACAGAGAGCACCCCCTCATTTCCGGGGGGCTTCGGTTGTCAGGACCTGCTGTGACCCCCGACACCCTCGTCGTCGACATCGCGCCAGAATTCGCTGTCGTACGGGGTGTCGGGAATGACGACTTTCTCGCTGGACTGCTGGACGGTGGCGCGCGCGAGGTCCAATTCGGACATGTCTGAGTCAAGCAGTTCGACGTCGGACAGGATCCGGTCGGCGTCGATGACGATGCGCCGCAGCGCCGGGCTGTCACCGTAGCGACTCTTCAAGGAGCCCACACACCGCCGCAGGCCGCCGATGAGGTCGTGAAGTTCGGCGAGTTCAGTAGTGCCGGTAGGGGGCGTCAACGGAGATCTCCTCGGGCAGACGGTGTTACGGATCACAGTACGCCCCCGATACTATCCACGGCACGGCCTGACGTCAGGCGACTCACTTCCCTTACCCCTACGGAGCAAACCCGCCTATGACAGGCCAGACCGCCGCAGAACGTGCCACCGCGCTGCTCGACCTGCACCGGCCGGGTGACCCGGTGGTGCTGCCGACCGTGTGGGATGCCTGGTCGGCCCGCCTCGCCACCGACGCGGGGTTCGCCGCGCTGACCGTGGGCAGCCATCCCATGGCCGACTCGATCGGCAAGCCCGACAACGAGGGCATGTCGTTCGACGACGTCCTGACCCGGGTCGCCCAAATCACCGCCGCGGTCGACGTCCCGGTGTCGGTGGACATCGAGTCCGGCTACGGCCAGTCGGCCCAGCGCTTGATCGAGGGCCTGCTGGGCGTGGGCGCCGTCGGACTGAACATCGAAGACACCGTGCACTCGGAGGGCAAGCGGCTGCGGTCAGCCGGTGAGCACGCCGAATTAGTAGGTGCGCTGCGGTCGGCCGCCGACGCGGCCGGGGTGCATGTCGTGATCAACGCCCGGACCGATCTCTTCCTGCGCAGGGACGGAGACGATTCGGACCGCGTCGAACGGGCGGTGGCGCGGCTGACCGAGGCGGCCGAGGCCGGCGCCGATGTGCTCTATCCGGTGGGCCGCCACGACGCGGAGACGTTGCGGCGTTTGGCCGCGGAGCTGCCGTTACCGATCAACGCGATCGCGCTGCCCGACCAGGACGACCCGGCGTCGTTCGGGCCGCTGGGTGTCGCCCGGATCAGCTTCGGCCCCTTCTTCCAGGCCGCGCTGGCGATCCGGGCCAAGGAACTGCTGGGCCGCTGGGGCTAGGGCCTCCCGGGTGGGCAAAACCCCTGTGCGGCAGACGAATCCGGCGGGGCCGGTGACCCCGCCGGATCGTCGTCCACCTATTACTTGGTGATCTCGATGCGCTGCGCCTGGTTTCCCGCTCGGTCTTTGAAGGCGCCGGTGACCCGCACAGTGAGCACGCCGGCGTCGTAGGAGGCCGTGATGGCGTCCCCGGTGACGTGGGCGGGCAGCCGGAACGACCGGCGGAAGGATCCGTAACGGACCTCGCGCAGGGTGCGGCCGTCTTTCTCTTGGGCGTGCTCGTCGCGGCGTTCGCCGTGGATCACGAGTCGGCCGCGGTCGACCTCCACATTGACGTCCTTCTCGACGTCAACGCCGGGGAGCTCGACACGTACGATCGCGTCGTCGCCGTCCTTGACGATCTCCGCGGCGGGGCTGAAACCGCTGGTCGCCGGCTTGTACCAATCCGACGCGGCGGCGGGGCCGAAGAAGTCGCGCAACCACCGGTCGGTGTCCCAGGCCGGTCGCGACCACAATGCGAGATTACTCATGGGGTCCTTACCTTTCTTGCAGGGTGGTTGTTGCCCTCGGCCGTAGGCTTCGAACTGCCCAGGGACGTCGGGTATGGCTTT
>NZ_LQPH01000065.1 GCF_002102255.1 Mycobacterium nebraskense | reverse complement strand
CCAGACACATCCACTCCGTCAGGAGGTCCTCCCACTTTCAAGCAGCCACGCCGTCAACAACCTCCCGGGTCACGACACCTAGCCGCCAGCGGATCGGCATTCGACAGTTGGGGTGGCCACATTGCCGATTGCCGGCATCAGCGCCGCATTGGACGCCAACCTCTAGGCGCCCGAACCGAACTGCGGCGTGGGCTGACATGCGGTGGTGGCGCAATGCCGGTCAGGCGCGCGGGCAGATCTCGCAGCCGGTTTGTTGCCACCGCTCCAACCGGTCGGTACCGGACCGCCCGGACTGCGCGACCAAAGCGAGCGCCGCGACCGTGACCGCGTCACCGATCCACTGCCGGGCAGTCAGCGCTTCGTGGAACGCCAATACGCTCGCTGCAACCCCCACCACCGGCACCAGGAGCGTCCAGGAGGTCACCGCGGTAATCGATGCCCTACGCAGCTCGGTGAACCACAGGACGTATGGCAGCGCGGTGCCCACCACCGCCAGCGTCACGACCGTCACCAAAGAGCTGACCGACCACCCACGCACGGGTGACCCGTCAACCAGGACTGCGGCCACCGCCAGGAACACAGCGCCGATCAGGAATTGGCCCGCGCCGACCGCCAGGACATCAACAGCGGCTAGGCGGCGGGCCAGCACAGCGCCTGCGGCGACCGCGGCCGCCGACAGCAGCGCCAGCCAAGCGCCGCGACCAGCACCCGTCGGCCCTGCGGCCAGCATCAAACCGCCGAGGCCGACCGCTACCCCCACGACCTCCAACACGCGGGGTCGCTCCGCGAACAGCCACCATGCCGGCAACACCACCAGCAATGCTTGGGCGTTGCCGAGCACCGACGCTATGCCTGGTGCCATCGCAGTGACACTCGCTCCCATGGCGGCGAAGGCCAACGCAACATTGAGGACCGCTAGTGCGCTGATCAACCCCCAGGCGCTGACCGTGAACACCGGCGCTTGGACGGCACGCCGGCGCCGGCTGATCAGGCTAACGCCAAGTAATGCCAGCCCGGTAAGCGCTGCACGCCAAGTGACGAACCACAGCACCGACTGCCCCCGCAGGCCCCACTTCAACAGCGGAAAGCACGATCCCCACGCCAAGGCGACGACCAGCATCCGCAACGGGCGTACACGACCGTACACGGCTGCCACCTTGCCATCGACACCCGCGACGGGCCAGCACCAAGCGATTGACGTGCTCTCGGTCGCGGCGCCGTGCGGCTCACCCCGTGCCGACCCGGTCGCTCGGTGCCGCGGATCTGCGTTGCCTAGACTGCAGCGGCCGTGTCGCTCGGCGCGGCCACTATCAATGCGCCGAGCATTAGGCCACCTGATCCCAGAAGCGGGTCCGCTTGTGGTGCAACGTGTCACAGTCGAGCTCCGACCGCGATCGACTTGTGGTTCTAGACCCTTATGACGACGCCAAAGGGTTTAGACGTCCTCATCTGTTGGTTGCGAGCTGACGATGGAGCGTGTCACCGGTATCAGCTGGCGGGCCGGGCGCCGACGCAACCACGACGGCGAACGCACGGATTTCGAATAACTGCTCGTCATGAGATTTCCCTCGTCTTAGCCCGTTGCCCGATCGCCGGACGTGTCGCATCGCAGCACAAAACCCGCGCGACCTTGCCTGCGACCCAAGGCGCGACTCGTCACCCGATCGAGTTCGACCGAGACCTGGAGCACTCGCCCAGCCGCTCAGCGGATCTCAAAGCGCCAGATCCGGTTCACCCGGTGGCGTCCAGATTTCGGTGTAAATCGGCGGGCGCAGGTTCTGGCTTCGGTGGGTGATGTTACGCGGTAGCGCTGA
>NZ_LQPH01000064.1 GCF_002102255.1 Mycobacterium nebraskense | reverse complement strand
GCCTGCCGGCGGCGTGCGATCTTGGCGAGGCGTTTGAGATCACCCGCAGCCTGCCGCACGGGCATGTGGCCGCGGTGCTGGGCACCGCCCGGGCCCTCGGCATGGAGGAGTTGATCGACCCGGCGTGCTCGCGGCGCCGCGACCTAGTGACCGCGATGCTGGTCGCCCAGGTTATCGACCCCGGCTCGAAATTGGCGACAGCGCGGGGGCTGCGCACCGAAACCGCGACCAGCTCGCTGGGTACGGTGCTCGGGGTGGATGGCTGTGATGAGGATGACTTGTATGCGGCGATGGATTGGGTGCTCAAGCGCAAGGACGCCATCGAAACCGATTTGGCTGCACGGCATCTGACCAACGGCACACTGGTGCTCTACGACGTGTCCTCGGCGGCGTTTGAGGGCCGCACCTGCCCGCTGGGGGCGATCGGGCACGCCAGAGACGGGGTCAAAGGCCGGCTGCAGATCGTCTACGGGCTGCTGTGCTCGACCGCCGGGGTGCCGGTGGCCATCGAGGTGTTCGACGGCAAAACTGCCGACCCGAAAACCCTCAGCGCCCAGATAGCCAAGCTCAAAAACCGGTTCGGGCTCACCCGGGTCTGCTTGATCGGTGATCGCGGCATGCTCACCAGCGCGCGTATCCGCGACGAGTTGCGCCCGGCCCACCTGGACTGGATCACCGCGCTGCGCGCCCCGCAAATCAAAGCCCTCGTCGAGGCCGACGCGCTGCAGCTGTCGCTGTTCGACCAGCAGGACCTCATCGAGATCAGCTCCCCGGACTATCCCGGGGAGCGGCTGGTGTGCTGCCACAACCCCGCCCTGGCCGCCGAACGGGGCCGCAAACGCCAAGACCTGTTGGCGGCCACCGAAAAACAGCTGGCCCCCATCGCCGCGGCCACCACCCGAGCGCGCCGTCCGTTACGCGGTAGGGACAAGATCGCGCTACGCGTCGGCAAGGTGATCAACCACTACAAGATGGCCAAACACTTTCACACCGAGATCACCGACGAGGCGTTCAGGTTCGCCCGCAACCACGAGGCCATCGCCGCCGAGGCCGCTCTCGACGGCATCTACGTGCTGCGCACCAGCCTGCCCGCCGACACCCTCCACCACGACGACGTGGTGTTGCGCTACAAGGGACTCGAAGACGTCGAACGGTTCTTCCGGGGCCTTAACACCGAACTCGACGTGCGCCCCATCCGCCACCGCCTGGCCGACCGGGTCCGCGCCCACATGTTCTTGCGGATGCTGTCCTACTACATCAGCTGGCACATAAAACAAGCCCTGGCCCCGATCCTGTTTCAGGACAACGACAAACCCGGCGCCGCCGCCAAACGCACCAATCCCGTTGCCGCGGCCCAACGCTCCGACACCGCCCTGGCCAAGGCCGCCCGCAAACACACCGCCGACGACACCCCGGTGCACAGCTTCACCAGCCTGCTCACCGACCTGGCCACCCTCTGCGCCAACCACATTCAGCCCTCCGACGACATGCCAGCCTTCACCAAGCTCACCACCCCCACCCCACTACAGCGACGAGCCTTCGAACTACTCGGCGTCACCCACCGCCTGGGCTACATGTAGTCAGTAGACAACCCAAAACCGCAGGTCAACACCCACCCGTCAACACATCAGGGGGAACTTCGG
>NZ_LQPH01000063.1 GCF_002102255.1 Mycobacterium nebraskense | reverse complement strand
ATCGAGCGCCGTGAGGCGCTGTTCAACCGAACGGAGGTGAGAGACCACCGTCGCCGAGCCATCGCAGTGGCCCGGTAGAAGCTGGGGGCAGCCTGATCTAAAGAGACTTTGGTGAGGGTGGGAAGCAGCCCCGACAACGCCGGGACGGCCTGGTACTGCCAGACGGGTCGGGTCCGGCTAGCGAGACGGGAAGGTGTACGCGAGGAACCAGCGGCTGAACGCCTCTTAAGAGAAGACCACCAGCTCCAACCTGGCGGATGCGGGCTGGGCAGCGACGCGCACCCGCCCTGAGGGCGGGGAACTCGTGGGCCGGTTGATGTCGCCGGTTCGGGAGGTCACGGTGAAGGACTGCGGCGTAGCCGTGACGAGGTCGCAGGGGCATAGCTGGACACCTCACCCGTCAAACGGTTGACAGTGAACACGGGAACCACCGCGCCGGTCCCCGGTCAGATCCGGCAGCCAGCCGGGCTGGAGGGGTAGGCAGTCGTCGGCTGATGCCGGTGTGGTGGGGCGGAGGAGCCGTAGTAGTCCGAGGCCGGGAAAGCCGGTCGCATGGCAAAGGGCTCCAGCGGGTTCGCGGCGAGTACGCAGACTGTGGAGGTCACTTGTGAATACGAGTGCTTTGTGGCCCGACCCGGACACGGCCGAGCTGCGGGTACGCAGGATGCAACGCAAACTGCACCATTGGGCGGTTGATGAAAGCGACCGCTGTTTCGATGATTTGTACAACCTCGTTTATGACCCCGCATTCCTCACCCTCGCGTGGGAGCGGGTGCGGACGAACAAGGGTGCGCGCTCAGCCGGTGCCGATGGGACCGCACCGCCGTCTGTCGGTGCGGCAGAGGCGGTCGGACTGCTTCAGCGGCTCCGCGAGGAACTCAAGGAGCGGATATTCCGGCCGGATTCGGTGTGGGAGGTGATGATCCCGAAGGCGAACGGCAAGCTCCGCCGCCTGGGTATCGCGACCGTCGCCGACCGGGTCGTGCAAGCTTCGCTGAAGCTGGTGCTGGAGCCCATTTTCGAGGCGGACTTTCATCCGTGCGCATATGGGTTCCGGCCGGGCAGGCGAGCCCAGGACGCCATCGCTGAGATCCATCACCTCGCCAGCGGCTCACGGGCCTATCACTGGGTTTTCGAGGGAGACATCACGGCGTGCTTCGATGAAATCTCGCATTCGGCCCTTATGGGCCGGGTGCGGCGACGTGTCGGGGACAAACGCGTTCTGGCCCTGGTGAAGTCGTTCCTCAAAGCCGGGATTCTCTCGAAAGATCTCGGCTACCGGGACACCATCACCGGCACTCCGCAAGGCGGAATCCTCTCACCACTGCTCAGCAATGTCGCCCTGTCCGTTCTCGACGAGCACTTCGCCGCGAAGTGGAAGGCGCTCGGCCCGGAATGGACACGTGCCAAGCATCGACGCGCCGGAGTTCCGACCATGAAAATCGTCCGCTACGCAGACGATTTCTGTGTCATGGTCCACGGCACTCGCGCTGATGCCGAAGCGCTTTGGGACGAGATCGCAGCAGTGCTCGCGCCGATGGGCCTGCGCCTGTCGGTCGAGAAGAGCAGGATCTGCCACGTCGACGAGGGGTTCGAGTTCCTCGGCTTCCGCATCCAACGGCAGATCAAAAGGGGCACGACCAAGCACTACGTCTACACCTGGCCGTCGAAGAAGGCACTTATGTCCATCACCGACAAAGTCAGGAATCTGACGCGGCGACACAAACATCGAACGCTCGCTGATCTGCTGCGCCAACTCAACCCCGTCCTGCGGGGATGGTGCAATTACTTCCAGCACGGGGTGTCCAAACGCACCTTCGACTACCTCGACCACTTCACATGGTGGCGGGTGGTGACTTGGATGCGCAAACGGCACCACGGGCTGGCGTGGGGCGTCTTCCATCGACGGTTCCTGCCCAATTGGCAAATCCGCGAAGGCAAGACGGCGATGTTTCGGCCGCAGAAGGTAGAGGTCACCCGATACCGCTACCGGGGCACGAAAATCATCACCCCTTGGACAGCGAGGCCGACGGACATCACTGCACCAGTGGCCTGAATCCGTGGAGAGCCCGTTGCGGAGAAATTCGCTCGGCGGGTTCGGAGGGCGGGCCGGGGAAACGGATCGGTAGAAATGCCGACACCGCGCCCCGGTCCGACCCCTACAC
>NZ_LQPH01000062.1 GCF_002102255.1 Mycobacterium nebraskense | reverse complement strand
CGCGTTGCGTCCGGGTATTCCCAAGGCCTTTGACGCGGTGATCGCTCGCGGGATGGCCAAAAAGCCCGAGGACCGCTACGCCAGCGCCGGCGATCTGGCCCTGGCCGCCCACGAGGCACTCAGCGACCCCGACCAAGACCACGCCGCCACCATCTTGCGCCGCAGCCAAGAAGCCACCCTGCCCGGCACCGCCACGCTTGGCCCAGAACCCACGCTCGCCGACACGGCCATGGCGCCTCCCCCGTCGCCGGTCCCCACCGCAAACACGCCGCCGCCGTCGGCGCCGAGCTCGACTCCGGTACCCGCGCCGAGCGCTCCCGCCTGGCGACCCGACAGCGGCCCCATCCCGGCCGCCGGCCCACCCCCAGCCACACCGCCCTATTACCCAGCCGCCAACGCCAATTGGGGCAGCCCACCACCACCACAGGCCCCAGCACAATTCACCGGCGCCCCCGCCTGGAACCAACCCCCACCCAAACGACGCAACCCCTGGCCCATCATCGCCGCCGTCGCCGCGTTGGTGGTGGTCGTCGTCCTCGCCGTCGTGGGTGTCGCGATCTTCATGGGAGGCGACGACAGCAATCCGCAGGCGAACCGCACTTCAACCACGACGACCACAACCACCAGCAGGACGATCACCACCACGACCACCACCCGGGCGGGCAACCCGCAGAGCAAGCTGCTGAGCATGCTGCCCGCGGGGTATCCCAATGGCGCTTGCACACCGGCTACCCCGAAGTCGAACAGCATCTGGGTGAATTCGCTGGCCATGGTTGACTGCGACCAGAACACCAACCAGGGCGGCCCATCCCGCGCGGTCTATGGACTGTTCGCCAATGCGGATCTGCTGAAGAAGGCGTTCGACGACGACGTCGCCGCTGTGCAGCTGATCAATTGTCCCGGAGCCGGACCGTCACCGGATGGCTGGCACCACGACAGCACCCCGACGGTGACCGCCGGCATGATCGCGTGCGGCACCTATAAGAACCACCCGAACGTCATATGGACCAACGAGGCCAAACTCATGCTCTGTGACGTCTACGGTGATCCCCCCGCCATCGAGGACCTGCATACGTGGTGGACCAACTACGGCGGCTGAGCTGATGTGGTCAAACCGCAACGCGGACAGGCTTTTCACCTGACCGCGCGAAGCCGGTAAGTGAGGTGAGCGTCCTAGGCGCGGAACTTGACCATCAACGGGACGCCGCTGACCGCGAGCGCAGCACACCACAATTGCACCGACAACAGCCGATATCCGACGCAATACACCAGATACGAGCAGGCGCGCCGCGCGATGACACCGTATGCCGCGGTCCCTGTAATGGTCAGCACCTGCGTTCCCTTCGTTTCCGCCCGAGATTGGCTCTGCGCAAATGGTCCGCGCACCCGCTCGCCGCATCCTTGACGAATCCTTGAAGCGTTCGTCAGGTACCTGCCGTCATCGGGGCCACCGCCGATGCTGATTCGTGTGATTGTTGTGCGTGGGGGTGGGTGGGGGCTTACGGTCGTGGTTGCTGGGTCAGGGGGTTGCGGCTGACCGGTGTGCCCGGCAATTGTTGGGTGTCGGTGGTGTGGCGGTTGGGTGTGAAGGATCGGCGATGAGTGATGAGCAGGCCTCGCGGGTGGGGTCGGATTTTGGACCCTATCACCTAAAACGGCTGCTGGGCCGGGGTGGGATGGGGGAGGTCTACGAGGCCGAGCACACCGTCAAGGAGTGGACGGTGGCGGTCAAGCTGCTCTCGGAGACCTTCAGCAAGGACCCGGTGTTTCGGGAGCGGATGAAGCGCGAAGCCCGCACCGCCGGTCGTTTGCAGGAACCCCATGTGGTGCCCATCCACGACTACGGCGAAATCGATGGGCAGATGTTTTTGGAGATGCGCCTGATCGAGGGCACCGACTTAGACAGCGTGCTCAAACGTTTTGGCCCGCTGGCCCCGCCGCGCGCGGTGGCCATCATCACCCAGATCGCCTCGGCGCTCGATGCCGCCCACGCCGCCGGGGTGATGCACCGCGACGTCAAGCCGCAAAACATTCTCATCACCCGCGACGACTTCGCCTATCTGGTCGACTTCGGCATCGCCAGTGCCACCACCGATGAAAAGCTCACCCAGTTGGGCACCGCGGTGGGCACCTGGAAATACATGGCGCCGGAACGGTTTTCCAACGCCGAAGTCACCTACCGCGCCGACATCTACGCCCTGGCCTGCGTGCTCTACGAATGCCTCACCGGATCCCCGCCCTATACGTCCAGTAGCCCGGCCGCGCTGGTTACCGCCCACACCATGAATCCCATCCCCCAGCCCAGCGCGTTGCGTCCGGGTATTCCCAAGGCCTTTGACGCGGTGATCGCTCGCGGGATGGCCAAAAAGCCCGAGGACCGCT
>NZ_LQPH01000061.1 GCF_002102255.1 Mycobacterium nebraskense | reverse complement strand
AGCAATACCTGCTGCCACCACAAACCCATCGCGGCCACCACCGCCACCACAACACCCAGCGCAACCAAGGCGGTGGCGGGCGAATTTGGCAGTACCGCGGCCGCGAACGCCTCGGGATGCGAACTCGATGAGTCGCCGACAACAAGATGTGGGTGATCGAAGTCAGGCGTGAATTCACCGCCCAGCGATGCCACCAAAGCGTGTGGTGGGTGAGATACGGGGGACTCGGGCCGCAACCCGGAGTGCCCGCCGATGACGAGTACCCACATTGCGACTACCGTGGCGACAGCCGCCACCGCAATGGCGGCTTGCCACCGTGGCCGTGCGCATGCGGCAACGTGTCGGGCATCCGCCCCATTCACCACGTACCCCATACCCCCTGAGGGTACAGCATGTCGCCAGCTCTTCACAGAGCCGATACGGGGTTTTTTCGGGAAGCCCCAGGCCCGACTACACAGCGTGGGCGACGTCAACAGAAGTGAGACATATCCGCGTGTCGCACGCGGGTTCACGATTCCTGAATTGGCTACTCCCACCCCATATCACGGCACAACGGCACAGCGTACCAAGCATGAAGTAATGCACCCACGGAGTTAACGATCTGAGATGCCCCGCCCGGATCGGGGTCAGCAGGTGCTGAGTCCAATGTGGCGGCCCTCTTCGCCGGTCTGCCCTACCGGCCGGCGTGGCGCGATTTACTGTCCGTCGCCCATACCCGTCTGGGGTAGGGACCTAAGCCACCGCACGCGGGGCAGAAGGTCTCTACGCGCAGCATCGGCCGGCAACGACAGTGGAGGTTGCCACGTTACATGCGAGCTGGAGGCTTTTAACATGAATGATTGTTCACCGCGTCGTCAACCCGTTAGCACGGAGACGCACGGTGACCGTCGCAGCAAACGAACCCAAACGCCACCCGATGCGGCACTGACCGATAGCGGCAGAAGTTGGGGACAAAACTGTTCGTCGGTACCCATCGGGCGAGCCTTTTCGGGTTGTGCGACAAGCCGACTCAACGATGTGAACCTTTCGGACGCTGGCGTGCCGGCCTAAAGGGAGTTCGTCGTCATCATGCTCAACTACGGCGCGCAACCCGACATGCTGGGATCGTTAACCGCCGCTCAGTGGTCAATGTGGGCTGTCCAACAACTCTGGCCCGAAGTCCCTTACAACTTTGCCGGTTTTCTCGCCATCGATCACGATGTCGACACCGAGAGGCTCACGGTTGCATGCGAATCGGCGGCAGCGCGGTTCGGCACACCATGCGCGCGGCTATCCCTGGTGGACGGCGAACCGGTCTTCACAGTCGACCGCGTGCTCCCGCAGACCCTACGCTCCCTGCGTTGCATCGATCTGCGCACCGAGTCTGAACCGGTAGCAGCTGCTCACAGCTGGATGAACAACAACTACCGCCAACCAATCGATCTGCTCCATGACCAACTCACCGAGATGGCGCTGCTGCGGATCACCGACAATCTGTCGTACTTCTATTTGCGTGCGCACCACGTTCTCTTCGACGGATATGGCGCCAACAATTTCATCCGGCACATCGCGGCCACCTACTCGGGATCAGTCCCCGACACGGCCGAAGTGGACTTCTCCGAGTTTGCCCTGATCCGTGACGCAGATCAGAAGTATCAGCAGTCTGCGCGCAGTCAGGCTGATGCCGAGTATTGGGAGACCATCGTGCGCGGCTCCCTGGACGTCACCGACCTTGAAGGCGCACGGAGGTCAGCGGCGCCACGCCACCCGCAGATGCGCGAGCTGGTGTGCCGGCATCTGTCGGAGAACCACCACCTCGATGTCGCAAGGGTTATCGCGACAATGGCGGTGTTCATCGCGAAAACCACAGGACGCCAGAACGTCTCGATGTCGCTGCCGGTGTCAGCGCGCACGACCGCGGCGCAAAAAGGGTGTGCTGGCATGGTGGCCAATATGGTGCCGCTGCTCATCTGCGTCGATGACGGCGACACCATTGGTGCGCTGACCGATCGGGTCGCCAAGGCCCTGGTCGGTGCGCTCCGGCATCAGCAGTTCCGGCGCTGGCCGGACCTCCTCGGCGACGCAACCCGTCTCGACAACCTCGATTTCGGCCCCATCATCAACATCCTCGATTTCGCCACCCCGTTTCGATTCGGGTCTTCGGAACCGATCTATAACGTTTTGACCAACGGCCCCATACACGACATTGCAGTCAACATCTATCCGCGGTTGGGTCACGGCACGCCGCGAATCCAGCTCGCGTGGAATCCGGAACGGTACACCGCCGACGACATCGCCAGGCACATAACCCGTCTGGAATCGCTCTTTGACCGTCTACTGGTGGCGGATGCGTCGGTGGTGGTGGGGGAGGTGTCGTTGCTGGATTGCGGTGAGCGGGATCTGGTGGTGTCGGGGTGGTCTGGTGCTGGGGTGGGGGC
>NZ_LQPH01000060.1 GCF_002102255.1 Mycobacterium nebraskense | reverse complement strand
CTACTATTCCCAACGCGTGGCCGACCAACCGGCCGGCTCACAGAACCCCGAGGGTGCATGAAACCCGGGATGGTTCACTATAGTGACTGCGGATCTGTAGGGTGACCCGGGCAATTGGTCGGTTCTTGACCCAAAGTTGATTGGACGATGGGCGAGCGAGCACGATCGCAGGCAGGGGTGCCGAGACGACGTCGTACCGAACTAGGTGGAGGTTGCCGTGCCTGACTCGTCTGATGAACGGTTCGAGGGCCGTAGCTCGGGCAGTGGATTCGATCCGAATCTGGACGCGCCTGACGGTAGTGGGCCGTATCAGCCCGATCCGACTGAACCCAGCGCTGGCGGGTGGACGCCGCAGGCACCATCCCTATCTAGGGGGTGGGATGTCCCGCCGCCTGCCGTGGGCCGCTTGCAGCGTCAACCACGGCCGGCTCGGGGAACTGGGTATCCGCCTATGGGGCCATCTGGGTCTGGGCGGCTGCCGGCCGCTGGGGTGTCCAAGCGCCGTAGACGGTTGTTGGTCGTGTTGGCGGCCGTCGGCGCGATGCTGGTGGCAGTGGCTGTCGTTGCGGTGATCACTGTGGCCGACTGGGATCGCGGCCAGGCCGGTGGGTCGGCCGGTGATGTGGTCAAAGACTACCTGGAAGCGCTCGCCCGCGCAGACGCCGGGACCGCTTTGTCCTACGGGATTGACCCGCCCGCCACCACAGAGTTCCTCACCGGTGACATCCTCAAAAAGCAAGTTGCGCAATGGCCGATCCGCAATATCCGGATTGTGCACGACAATTCGGCGGCGCCCGAGGCGGCGTTGAGCATGGCTCATGTGCATGTGGTCGCCACGTTTGGTGACCAAACCTCTGATGCGGTTTTGGATTTGAAAATGGACCACAACCGCTGGAAGCTGGCCTCGGCGGCGATCAAGTTCACACCGGGCCTGGGTGCCTCGATGGGCAACGACGCCGCGAAAACGGTGACGTTATTTGGTAAGCCGATCCGCGATTCCACGGTGTATGTGTTTCCCGGGTGGATCGACATCGGCACCACCAACCCCTACATGACGGTGACGGTCCCACCGCTACTGATCGACCAACTCACGACGGCGGCTCCATATTGGGTACATCCCAACTTTGCGCTATCGGAAAAGGGACGCGGCGCGGTCGAGGCACAGCTAGCCGCGGCGATGGCCAACTGCCAAGAGTCCAACCTCCTGGCACCTCCGAACTGCCCGGTGCATCTTGAGCCCAATGGCCTAGTAGAGGGCACCGTCAGTTGGGGGCCCGCCGACCTACGCGAGGTCAAACTCGACAACTTCGACCCCTACCACCTCACGGAGAAGTTCTCCGGCCTAATCAGCGGCCCAGTCAGCGTCAAAACCTCCGACGGGACAACTAAGCTGCAGCGCGTCGTCGAATTCTTGGCAGGGACCGCCGATATGGCTACATTCCCGCCCGGGCTGACATTTCGGTGTCCATGAACAATTCGCCGATTCCGAAAGATTTTTTGGGCCCAAGACCCGCCGCCGAGCAGAAGTGCTTTGCGGGAGGCCCAGGAACGACTCAATAAAGAGATCCGCCGGCGCACCGACGTCGTCGGAATCTTCCCCGACCGCAACGCCCTGATCCGCCTCGTCGGTGCGGTGCTGGCCGAACAACACGACGAATGGGCCGAATCCCGCCGCTACCTCGGCCTCGACGTCCTGAGCAAATCCCGCGCCGACCACACGCCATCAACAGAACAGGAGGACACCCCGGCGGCACTAACCGCCTAAACCACCAAGTCGAAGAATCACGCGACGACGTCGTACACCACGCCCCTGGAGTTGACCCTCGGGCGATCAACGCCCTCACCGCACTACTACGCAGAGTCGACCTTGGTGTCGATGTCCGCAAAGCGCTGCCGCACAGTCAATTCAAGCCTATCGCTGCCTGGCGTGAACGCAAGGAAGATTCGGTCATTGCCACCTGCAGGCAGGAAGCGGTCCGATTGACCAAGCGCATCGTCGCTCTCGACGGCGAGCTCGTCGACAACCGCAAGGCGCTGGATGCCGTCGTCGAAGACGTCGCTCCAGCGCTGTGCGAGCTGCCCGACGTCGCGCCGAAGGCCGCACCACCAAAGAGATCATGCGTTCCCTGAAGCGCTACATCACCCGACAACTGTTCCGCACCCTGGCCCCAGCACATCCCGTGCCATCAACCCCTTGACACGATATATAGAAGCATCCCGGTTTTATGCGCGCTTCCTTTGTTGGGAAGGATGGGCGCGATGTCGATCAGGTACGACGAGAATACCAAGGCCAGGGCGGTGCGGTTGGTGCGCGAACACCGCGACGACTACGGCTCGGAGTGGGCCGCGATGAAGGCGGTGTCGGGCCGGCTGGGGATGACCGCGGAGACGCTGCGCAAGTGGATGCGGCAGGCCGAGATCGACGCCGGTGAGGCGGTAGGGGTGTCAACCGAGGAGAAGCGGGAGCTGCGTGAGCTACGCAGGAAGAACCGCGAGCTGGAGCAAACCAACGTTATCTTGCGTCGGTTCGGTCGTTCGGCAGCGTGAGCAGGGTGTTCTCGTTGTGGACGGTGTCTGCGACAG
>NZ_LQPH01000059.1 GCF_002102255.1 Mycobacterium nebraskense | reverse complement strand
CCACCGCATAGGATCATCAACGCAAGCGAGCGGAACCTATGTCAGACCACTTTTACACCGCTCCTGGGACGCCACCGTTGACTTTTCCCGCCGCAGCAGCGCACACCTGCGAGCATTGTTCTTGCGATCCGCTCTGGGCGGCAACGGGCTCCCTCAGAACAGCGCGTCGACATGAAGGAGTCGATTGGTGTCTGACCGACTGCGAGGGAAGGTCGCGATCGTGACTGGCGCCTCGAGTGCAGGGCTCAGTTGGGGGAACGGCAAGGCCACGGCCGTGCGATTCGCGGGTGAGGGAGCCACAGTTCTGTGCGTCGCCCGAGGCGACGGCGCCCGGGAGACGGCCGAGTTGATCGCCGAGCAGGGCGGTGAAGCCACGGCTCACCAGGCGGATGTAACCGTGGCCGAACAGGTCCGTGACATGGTTGAGCACTGTGTGGCGGCCTATGGGCGGATCGACATCCTGCACAACAACGTAGGCGTAGATCGTGTCGGCGGACCCGTAGAAACAAGCGAACAGAGCTGGGACGACGTCATCCGGACTAACCTCACGTCGCAGTTTTTGACGTGCAAATACGCGCTGCCTGTGATGGAACGCCAACGAGCCGGCGCCATCATCAATATGAGTTCGATCGCAGGCATCCGCTGGGTTGGTGCGCCGTCGATCTCTTACGCGTCGAGCAAGGCGGCAGTCATCCAATTCACCCAGACCGTCGCACTCCAATATGCCTCAAGAGGCGTCCGCGCCAACACAATTGTGCTGGGCGTGGTGCGAACGCCGGCACTGGAGGGATGGGTGAACTCCGTCTCCGACGACCCGGACCAGGTATGGCGACACCTGGACGAAAGCACACCGCGCGGTCGCATAGGGGATGCCTGGGACGCGGCGCATGCGGCCGTCTTCCTGGCCTCTGACGAAGCGGGTTTTATCACCGGCACAACGCTCGTCGTCGATGGTGGCATGAGCGCGACGATCGGCATCTGATCACCGTTAGAAGAGAAACGACGGCGATCGAACGTTGTCTTGAGCTAGCGGCGCAATAGCTCCGAGAAATCGCTCGACGCCGAACAGCCTTTACCGCATAGATACTGTTGGTGCATAACTGATTTGAGAATAGTGAGTTTTTACTGGTAACCCTCCATATTCGATTCCGCCGTATTACTCGATGGCCGGAGCATGTTGGCCAGCTGCGGTAGGGGAGCGAAGGCCCCACCGCCGAGACCATGCCCCACTCACACAGCACCCGCATCGAGGACGGTAGCGTTGCCCGGGCATGAACGACGCCGTCACCCGCTTACTGGTATCACACCTTGAATTGCCAAGCAGCCGAATCGAATTGGTATCCAGAACGACGGTCGCGCCTCAAACGTTTCCGCGTGAGCCATTGAGCAGTCCTTGCGGGATGGGTCGACGGTGGCGCTCATGCGTTGTCCTCACTTGTCCCTGGGTCCCTAGGCGGCCGCGATATCGGGTGGAGTCGAGCCACCCCGAGTATGTGGGCTGCGATGACGAATACCAGTCCGAGGGTTTCCCAAACCGCGTCAGCGGTGGACTATGGTGTTGCTGATTTGCAGCCGACGGGAGGTTTCCATGGAAGGGACCCCGTTCGGCCGGTACCGACTAATCAATTTGCTCGGCCGAGGCGGCATGGGCGAGGTCTGGCGAGCCTATGACACCGTCACCGATCGGATCGTCGCGCTGAAAGTACTCCCAGCGCATTTTGCTGCGGACAGGACGTTTCAACAGCGATTCCGTCGCGAGGCCCACTCAGCGGCACGGTTAAACGACCCTCACGTGGTGCCGATTCACACCTACGGCGAGATCGACGGGCGGCTATTCGTCGACATGCGGCTGATCGAGGGCCGCGACCTGGCAACCGTGCTGGCCTCCGGTTCGATGTCTCCCTCACGGGCTGTGCACATCGTCGAGCAGGTGGCCCATGCCGTGTACGCCGCGCACAAGATTGGATTGGTGCATCGGGATATCAAGCCCTCCAACATCTTGCTCGATGAAAGCGACTTTGCGTATCTGATCGATTTCGGGATCGCGCGTGTTCTGGGCGAGACCGGTTTGACGGGGTCGGACGCGGTGGTCGGCACGCTGCGCTACATGGCACCGGAGCGCTTCAGAGTCGGTCAGGCCGATGCACGCTCGGACATCTACGCGCTTGCCTGCGTGCTGTATGAGTGCTTGACGGGAGGCGCCCCATTTCCGGGTGACAGCATCGAGCAACAAGTGGCAGGGCATCTGTCGGAGCCGCCGCCGCGCCCGTCTGACTCCGGCGCGCCGCCGGCGTTCGATGCGGTCATCGCCACTGGCATGGCCAAGGACCCAGCGCAGCGCTACGCCACCCCTGTGGATATGGCACGAGCCGCGCGCGATGCGATCACGGTGCCGCTACGCCTACCGGACCCGAATGTGCAGTCACACACCGCCGACGCCACTGCCCCCACACAAGTCGCCTCATGGCCGAGTGAGCCAACGCAGCGAGCGCAGAAACCATTGCACCCCGACCCGCGGCAGCAGATCGCGGGGAACCGCAGACGCACCAAACGGTCCTGGGTAGTCGCCGCGGTGATTGCGGTGGTCGTGGCGTCGGGGAGCGCGAGCGTATACCTTCTGCGCACACACACATCCACGACTGGATCTACGCAGACGACAGGATCTGCAACGGCCGCCATACCACCATCGGCACCCAGCGGGGGAGTCACGCCTAGCGGGGGAGCCACGGCAGCACCGAGTGGTCCGCCTACGATCGCCACCTCGATACGGGTAGGCAATGGCGCCTTCGGCGTCGCCGTCGACTCCGCCGGACACACCGCCTATGTCGCGAACACCGGTTCCAACTCCGTGTCGCTGGTCGATACCGGCAGCCGCAGGTGGCGTCCCAGGAGCGGTGTAAAAGTGGTCTGACATAGGTTCCGCTCGCTTGCGTTGATGATCCTATGCGGTGGC
>NZ_LQPH01000058.1 GCF_002102255.1 Mycobacterium nebraskense | reverse complement strand
GATCATCGTGGACGAGGTGGTCAAGGACGAAAGGTCGAGTCAGGGTATGAATGCGCAAACGTTCTGCATAGTGAAGTCCGCATGACCGATGACCGGGCCGCAGGGCTGCCGCATATGCCGGTTTTCGCGCGAACGGTCCACAAACTCGCGGTGCCCGTCGTCTTTGCCTGGGTGGGGCTTGTCGTCGTCCTCAGCGTCTTGGTTCCATCGCTGGACGCGGTCGCCGAAGAACACACCGTGTCGATGAGCCCCAAGGACGCGCCGTCGATGCAAGCGATGAAGCACATCGGCAAAGTATTCAACGAATTCAACAGTGACAGTGCGGTCATGATCGTGCTGGAAGGTGACAAGCCGCTGGGCGATGAGGCCCACCATTTCTACGACCAGATCGTCCGCAAACTCGAGGCTGACACGAAGCACGTCCAGCACGTCCAGGACTTCTGGGGGGATCCGCTGACGGCCGCCGGTTCGCAAAGCTCTGACGGCAAGGCCGCCTATGTGCAGGCGTATCTTGCTGGTAACCAGGGCGAGAGCCTGGCCAGCGAGTCTGTCGCGGCGGTCCGCAAGATCGTGGACAGCGTGCCTGCGCCGTCGGGGGTCAAGGCCTATGTGACCGGCGCTGGGGCGTTGATCGCCGATCAGCACTGGGCCGGACAAAAGAGCCTCCAGAAGGTCACGATCATCACCTTCGTGGTGATCATCGTGATGTTGCTGTGGGTATACCGCTCGATTATCACCGTGTTCAGCACGTTGTTCATGGTGGTGATCGAGGTGATGGCGGCTCGGGGGGTTGTCGCTTTCCTGGCCTACAACAACATCATGGGATTGTCGACCTTCGCGGTTAATATTTTGGTGCTGTTGGCCATCGCCGCTGGGACAGACTATGCGATCTTTATTCTCGGCCGATATCAAGAGGCGCGCGGCCTAGGCGAGGACCGCGAAAAAGCCTTCTACACCATGTTCCACGGAACCGCGCACGTCGTCCTTGGCTCTGGCCTGACTATTGCCGGTGCGATGTATTGCCTGAGCTTTACCCGGCTTCCGTATTTCCAGACTATGGGTATCCCTTGTGCGGTCGGGATGCTGGTCGCCGTTGCTGCCGCGCTGACCTTGGGTCCGGCGGTCCTGACCGTCGGCAGTTTCTTCAAGCTGTTCGATCCTAAGCGCAAGATGCGGACCCGGGGATGGCGACGGGTGGGCACCGCGATCGTGCGCTGGCCCGGGCCAATTCTCGCGGTGTCAGTCGCGATCGCCCTCATCGGTCTACTCGCCCTACCCGGTTATCAAACCAATTACGACAACCGGCTGTATTTACCCCCGAGCGTCCCCGCGAATATCGGCTACGCCGCCGCCGAACGGCATTTCCCCGCGTCCCGGATGAATCCGGAATTGTTGATGATCGAGACCGATCACGACATGCGCAACCCGGCGGGCATGCTGGTGTTGGACCGGATCGCCAGGGGGGTCTTCCACATCCCGGGTGTCGCGCGCGTCCAGGCGATCACCCGGCCGCTGGGAACGCCGATCGAGCACACCTCAATCCCGTTCCAGATCAGCATGCAAAACACCACGCAGGTCGAAAACCAGCAGTACATGCACCAGCGCATGGACGACATGCTCAAGCAGGCCGACGCGATGCAACAGTCCATCGACACCATGCAGCGCATGTACAACATCACCTCGCAGATGGCCGCGGTCACCCACCACATGGA
The DNA here is from genome assembly GCF_002102255.1 of Mycobacterium nebraskense. GTDB lineage: Bacteria > Actinomycetota > Actinomycetes > Mycobacteriales > Mycobacteriaceae > Mycobacterium > Mycobacterium nebraskense. Next base: position 1,304 of record NZ_LQPH01000058.1, on the reverse strand, counting down.
CGGCCTCACGCATGAAATGTTGGATGTCACAAACACATTGCGCGACAACATCGCCAACTTCGATGATTTCTTCCGGCCGATTCGCAGCTACTTCTACTGGGAAAAGCACTGCTTCGACATCCCGGGCTGCTGGTCGCTGCGATCCCTCTTCGACGCGCTCGACGGTCTGGATCAGATCACCGAAAAATTCACCTATCTTGCCGGCGACATATCTCAGCTGGACGCCTTGATGCCGCAGATGCTGGCGCAGATGCCGCCCATGATCGCCACCATGACGACCATGAAGCAAATGATGCTGACCATGCACAGCTCGATGTCGTCGCTGTATGACCAGATGGACGTGATGAGCCAAAACTCGACCGCCATGGGCCAGGCCTTCGACGCCGCCAAGAACGACGACTCGTTCTACATCCCGCCGGAAGTCTTCGACAACCCCGACTTCAAGCGCGGTCTGAAGATGTTCCTGTCGCCGGACGGGCACGCGGCCCGCTTCATCATCTCCCATGAAGGGGATCCCGCGACCCCGGAAGGCATTTCGCACGTCGAGCCGATCAAGAACGCAGCCAAGGAAGCCATCAAGGGAACTCCGCTGGAGGGCGCCAAGATCTACCTTGCCGGCACCGCCGCGGTCTACAAGGACATGCGCGACGGCTCCAAATACGACCTGATGATCGCGGCAATAGCTGCGGCCAGCCTGATTTTGATCATCATGCTGATCATCACCCGAAGCCTGGTCGCCGCGGTCACCATCGTGGGCACGGTGCTGATCTCGTTGGGCGCCTCGTTCGGACTGTCCGTGCTGGTGTGGCAGGACATCATCGGCTTCAAACTGCACTGGATGGTGCTGGCGATGTCCATCATCTTGATGCTGGCCGTCGGATCCGACTACAACCTGCTGCTGGTGTCCCGTTTCAAAGAAGAAATCGGTGCCGGTTTGAAAACCGGAATCATCCGCTCGATGGCCGGCACCGGTGCGGTGGTGACGTCTGCGGGCCTGGTCTTCGCCGCCACCATGGCCTCGTTCATATTCAGCGATTTGAAAGTCGTCGGGCAGGTCGGCACCACCATCGGCCTGGGTCTGCTGTTCGACACCCTGATCGTGCGCTCATTCATGATGCCGTCCGTCGCCGCGCTGCTGGGGCGCTGGTTCTGGTGGCCGCAACAAGTACGCACTCGCCCGGCCAGCCAGCTACTTCGGCCCTACGGGCCACGTTCGGCGGTTCGCGCCTACCTGCTGCCCCGGCAAGATGACCCGCAGTCGGCGACCACCGACCGGTTCCCGGCGGCCTCACCGCACTACTAAG
>NZ_LQPH01000057.1 GCF_002102255.1 Mycobacterium nebraskense | reverse complement strand
ATCGGAAATCACACCTGTACGAATCATCTAATCAGCATCAGGCACAACACCACTCACATTAAGCAGACACGCCCTAGGCGAGCCGCTGCACCGCGGCGGCGATCCGCTCGTCGGTGGCCGTCAACGCGACGCGCACGTGCAGCCCGCCGCCCGGGCCGTAGAAGTGGCCGGGTGCCACCAGGATGCCGCGTTCGGCCAGCCACGTGACGCTGTCCCCGCACGGCTCGCCGCGGGTGGCCCACAGATAGAGGCCGGCCTCGGAATGGTCGACGGCGAATCCGGCCGAGCGCAGCGCCGGCAGCAACGCGGCACGGCGGCGTTCGTACCGCTCCCGCTGCGCCTGCTCGTGGGCGTCGTCGTCCAGTGCGGCGACCATGGCCGCCTGCACCGGCGTCGGCACCATCATCCCGGCGTGCTTGCGCACCGCCAGCAACTCGGCCACCAGTTCGGGGTCTCCCGCAACGAATCCGGCCCGGTAACCGGCCAACGAGGAGCTCTTCGAGAGCGAATGGATCGCGAGCAGCGCGCTGTGGTCGCCGTCGCAGACCGACGGATGCAGGATCGACAGCGGTTGGGCCTCCCAGCCCAGGCCCAGATAGCACTCGTCGGAGGCCACCACGCTGCCCCGCTCGCGCGCCCAGCCGACCACTTTGCGCAGGTGGTCGACGCCCAGCACGCGCCCCGTGGGGTTGCTCGGGGAGTTGAGGTAGATCAGCGCCGGCGATTGCGGACCCAACTGGGTCAACGAATCCGCGCGCAGCACCGTCGCTCCGGCCAGCCGGGCCCCGACGTCATAAGTCGGATACGCCAGCTCGGGCACCACGATCACGTCCGCGGGCCCCAGCCCCAGCAGGGTCGGCAGCCAGGCGATGAGCTCCTTGCTGCCGATCACCGGCAGCACGGCGGCCTCACTCAGCCCGGCGATGCCGAAGCGGCGGGCCAGCGCGGCGACCGTGGATTCACGCAATCGCGGCGTACCGGCGGTGGCGGGATACCCGGACGCGGAGCCCGCGGCGGCCAGCGCCTCCCGGATCACCGGCGCGACCGGGTCGACCGGGGTACCGACGGACAGGTCGACGATCCCGTCGGGATGGGACACGGCCAGCGCTTTCGCGTCGACCAGGGTGTCCCAGGGGAACTCCGGCAGGGACGCCGACACCCGCCCGCGTGCGGCGCGCGGCCTCACCCCGGGCTTGCGCAGCACCGGCCCGCTCAGTCGCCCTCGCCCTGCGGAGGCAGGTCCTTGACCACTTGCGGGTCGTTCTCGGTCATGCCGACCTTGGCCGCGCCGCCCGGCGATCCCAGCTCAACGAAGAAGTCGGCGTTGATCTGCGTGTACTGGGTCCACTGCTCGGGCACATCGTCTTCGTAGTAGATCGCCTCGACGGGGCAGACGGGCTCGCACGCCCCGCAGTCGACGCACTCGTCGGGGTGGATGTACAGCATCCGTGCGCCCTCATAGATGCAGTCGACCGGGCACTCCTCGATACATGCCTTGTCTTTGATATCGACACAGGGCTCCGCGATCGTATAGGTCACAGACGTCTCCTCCATGTACTACTTCGGTGTGGGCTGCTCTTCGGCTCGCGCCCGGCGCATCCGGCCGCTCCAGACAAAGCTTTCGGTTACTGATACTAGACGTTGCACATACACGTCAACCACTCGGCACGCCCGTTAAATACACGATTTAAGACTGCCAGTCTCGGACCCCGCGACCGGGGCCCGTTTCGCCAAGGGCGAACAGGCCGCCCAGCGTACTGACCTGCGAAAAGTCGCACTTTGGCGCTACTCCGCGATATCCATTGCGATGGAAGCACACTCGCGGCGCCTGGTAACCTCGACGAGAGGCGGCAGCCGCGGGGCAAATGTCGTCGCCGTGATAGCGGTGCATTAACTGGGGAAGGGTGTCCACACATGGTGAGGCTGTCGTTGACCAAATTGACCGTTGCTGTTGGTAGCGCGGCCGTGGCGCTGACCGCCGCGGCCGGAATCGCGTCCGCGGACCCGACCGACGCGATCATCAACACCACATGCAACTACGGGCAGGTGATCGCCGCGCTCAACGCCACCGATCCCGCGGCCGCCACGCAGTTGAACAGCTCGCCGATGGCGCAGTCCTACATCCGCAGCTTCTTGGCCTCGCCGCCGCCCAAGCGCCAGCAGATGGCACAGCAGATCCAGGCCATGCCGTCGGCGATGAAGTACTACGACGACATCAACCAGGTCGCCGTCACCTGCAACAACTTCTGAGCCAAGCGGTTCAGTAGCCGCTGAGCAGGCCGCGCACGCGGCCCAGGGTTTGCGGTCCGACCCGGCTACAGATCCGCGCTGGGTCTGCGGGCCTACGCCCCCAGAGCAACAGCACGCGCGCCGCCGGATCGGTTTCCAGGGTGGCGGGGCCTTCGGGTTCGGTGAGTCCGATGGCCGTGCGGTCGGCTTCAGCGCTGATCAAGACGTCATCGGTGTCGGGGGCTCGCAGCCGCGCCTCGACGCGCTCGCCCGGCCGGAGTCGCTTGGCGCCCTTGGCCAGCAGCGGCCTCCCGACCGCGACCACGCTGTGGGTGGTCATCCAGGCCTCGGCCAGCCGCGCCTGGGCCGCCGCGTCATCCCCGGTGATGTCCCAACCGTGCAGCACGAGCTCTTCGCGCATGTGTTCGGCGAACCAGGGCACCTTCATGGTGCGGCCCGTCCAGGCGACGTCGGTGTCCTGGGGCACCTCGTCGGCCGCCGCCGCGGTTCGGCTGAGGGTGGCCATCCGGTCGAGCAGCGCGTCCCACAGGTCCGCGTCGTTCAGGGCACGCAGTGGTCCCTCGCGCTCCTCGAAGCCGCGCGTGCCGACGGCCTCGCCCGCCAAGTGCGCGGCCAGCACCCGGGCGATCTCCTCGGCGTTTCCGGCCTGATGGACGACGATGTCGCGCACCGTCCAGGCCTCGCACCAGGTTCCCGCGTCGGGTCGTCGCCGCTGCACCGCGTCCACGAACGGCCGCCACTCCGGAAACCGGTCGTCGTCGATCTGTCGATTCACGGCGGCGGTATACCCGCCTGCCGCGGCGCTAAGCGGCCCGCGTGGCGTACGTGGTGGTGCGTTGCCGCGCCGGGCGCCCGATCCCCTCGGCGATCGCGGTCAGCTCTTCGACGGTCTTGGCCGACCCATACTCCGAGCCGGCCATCCGCGAGATGGTCTCCTCCATAAGCGTGCCGCCCAGATCGTTGGCACCGCCGTTGAGCATCACCTGCGTGCGCTCGACACCCAGCTTCACCCAGCTGGTCTGAATCTGGGATATGCGCCCGTGCAACATGATTCGGGCCAACGCGTGCACGGCACGGTTGTCGCGGTGGGTGGGGCCGGGACGGGCCGCGCCGGCCAGATACAACGGCGAACTCTGGTGCACGAACGGCAACGGCACGAACTCGGTGAACCCGCCGGTGCGGTCCTGGATCCCGCGCAGCACGTTGAGGTGACCCACCCAGTGCCGCGGGCTGTCGACGTGCCCGTACATCATCGTCGACGACGACCGCAGGCCGACCTCGTGTGCGGTAGTGACGATGTCGATCCACTCCGAAGTCGGCAGCTTGCCCTTGGTCAGCACCCAGCGCACTTCGTCGTCCAGGATCTCGGCGGCCGTCCCCGGGATCGTGTCCAGCCCGGCCTCGCGCAGGCTGATCAGCCACTCGCGAACGCTCAGCCCGCTCTTGGTCACGCCGTTGGCGATTTCCATGGGCGAGAAGGCATGCACGTGCATCGACGGCACCCGCGCCTTGACGGCGCGGACCAGGTCGGCGTAGCCGGTGACCGGTAACTCCGGGTCGATCCCGCCCTGCATGCAAACCTCGGTGGCGCCTTCGACGTGCGCCTCCCACGCGCGGTCGGCCACCTCGTCGGTGGACAACGAATACGCGTCGGCGTCACCCTTGCGCTGCGCGAACGCGCAGAACCGACAACCGGTGTAGCAAATGTTGGTGAAGTTGATGTTACGATTCACGACGAACGTCACGTCGTCACCGACGGCGTCGCGGCGCAGCGAATTGGCCAGCGCGACAACGGCTTCCAGCGCAGGTCCGTCGGCGGTCGCCAGCGCCAGGTACTCGCTGTCGGTGCAGGCGGCGGGATCGCGCTCAGCGGCCCGCAGCGCGGCAAGGACATCGGTGTCGATGCGCTCGGGGGCCCGCGCGGCCAGCTCGTGCACCTGCGCGCGGATCGATTCCCAGTCGCCGAAGGCGCTGTCCAGATCGCTGCGGGCCTCGGTGGCGCGGCCCTCGGTGTCGATCGCCGCGTTGAGATCGACGCGCCCGGCGGACGCGACGTCGTCGGGCTCCTGCCAGGGCAGCCCCACCGGATCGACGTCGCGGGCCAGGCCGGTCGCCGGATCGGCCAGCGCCATCACGTGTCCGCGCACCCGCGGGTCGATCCACGCCGCCCCCGCTTGCACGTACCTGGGCTGGGCGGTCAGTCGCTGGACCAGTTCGTATCCGGCCTCGGCGGTGATGTCGGCCAGATCGTCGAGAGCGGGCCACGGCCGCTCGGGGTTGACATGGTCGGGCGTCAGCGGTGACACCCCGCCCCAGTCGTCGACCCCGGCGGCGACCAGTGCCAGGCACTCGTCGCGGGACACCAGATTGGGCGGCGCCTGGATGCGCATGCCGGGACCCAGCACCAACCGCGCAACCGCCACCGTCGCCAGGTAGTCGTCGATCCCCGCGTCGGGAACGGCGGCCATCGCGGTGTGTTCCTTGGCCCGGAAATTCTGCACGATCACTTCTTGGACATGCCCGAACTCTTTGTGCGACTTGCGAATCGCGTGCAAGGTTTCGGCACGTTCGGTCAGCGTCTCGCCGATGCCGACCAGCAGGCCGGTCGTGAACGGAATGGACAACCGGCCCGCATCGGTGAGTGTGCGCAGCCGGACCGCCGGGTCTTTGTCCGGGCTGCCGTAGTGCGCAAGCCCTTTCGTTTCGAACAGCCGTCGCGACGTCGTCTCGAGCATCATGCCCATCGACGGCGCCACCGGCTTGAGCCGGGCCATCTCCGACCAACTCATCACACCGGGGTTCAGGTGCGGCAGCAGCCCGGTCTCTTCGAGCACCCGGATGGCCATGGCCCGCACGTAGGACAGCGTGGAGTCATAGCCCCGTTCGCCAAGCCACTGGGCCGCCTCCGGCCACCGATCCTCTGGCCGGTCGCCAAGGGTGAAAAGCGCTTCCTTGCAACCGAGTTCGGCGCCGCGACGGGCGATGTCCAGGATCTCGTCGGGCTCGAGGTACATGCCGGCCCCCTGCGCGCGCAGCTTGCCCGGCACGGTGACGAAGGTGCAGTAATGACACGTGTCGCGGCACAAATGGGTGACCGGGATGAACACCTTGCGCGAATAGGTGATCGGCAATCCGCCGCCGGGGCCGCGCCGGCCGGCCGACGCCAAACCCGCGTCGCGTACCCGCGCCGCGCTGGCGCACAGATCCGCCAGGTCCTCGCCCCGCGCGGTCATCGCAACGGCCGCCTCATCGACGTTGAGCGCAACGCCGTCTCGAGCGCGGCGCAACACCCGCCGCAGCGCCGATGCGCTGGTCTTTGGGGAAACCACAGGATTAGGAAGAGCGGTAGGCTCCTCGCCCGGAGTCAGCGGCACCTTCGTGTAACTTCCCCACGATCGAATTTCATCCGCGTGTCCCAACATGTGAAATTTTCTTCCGACCCGTGCGGGCCCCGTCTGCGCAACAGTCAACAGTAGCGGCAGGGCTACGCCGGCGAGCGGGGACATCCCGGCCCGCGTGACCGCACCAACGTCAGGTCCGGTGGCCGCGCCGCCACAGCACCCAGAACGGCGGCGCGACACCCAACACGATCAACAGCAAAGCGCCGTAGGCCATCAGGCCGCGCCCCCCAAGGATCACGTCGTCGGCCGGGCCTCCCATGCTGATCACCGCCACCGTGAGCAGCCACGTCCACAACGGCAGCGCCGCCAGCCGCGTTGACGTGGTCCACCGCCCGGCCGCCCAGACCAGTGCGGCGTTGACCAATCCGGATATCAGTCCGCTGATGGGAAACGGGGTCGCCCCGATATAGGAAGGCAGCAGCAGGGCCCCGGCCAGTGCGGAGAGGACCCCATCGACGGCCAGCAGCGCCAAGACAACGAAACGTATCGCGGGGTCTGTCGCGCCGCTGTCTTCGAGGGATGTGGCGCGCGGCTTGGTTTCGGTCAGGTCGGGACGCTGTCGATGTTGGAGAGTATCGAGCCGATAACCCACTGCAGGCTGTCGAGCCGGTCCTGCCAATGCTGCTGATTAGGGTCCAGGTCGGGGTCCATGCGAAATCCTTCCGTGGCTGCCTGGTTGGCAAGCCTACCCCGTGTCGACCGCGGTGAAATCAAGCCCCGCAAGCAGATCTGTTTCCCAGCCGCGCTCGTCGCGCTCCCCCGCCACACCCTCGGCCAGCACGTAGTGTTCCTCCGCCAGGATCGGCACCGCCATGTTGTTGGACAGGGCGCAGGCCCGGCCGGTCGGTCCGACGACCACCTGTGTGGCGTGCGCGGCGAGCGCCGCCCTCTTTGCCGCCCATGCCTCCGGGGCGGGCTCGACGACGGCGTCGATGTCGGCATCCGCGTAACCGAAGCTGAACTCTTCCTCCGGGGGAATGGTCCACTCGGGCCATAAATCCTCGCCGTTCAGGGCGTCCCGGCCGGCCATGAAGGCGCGGGTGGCGAACACCGACCAGTAGAACTTCGGCACTGTCCACGGCTCGCCGGGGAAGTCACCGGAGCCGGCCGCGGTCACCGCGGCCGTTGTGACGGTGTGGGTGTGGACGTGGTCGGGGTGCCCGTAACCGCCGCCCGGATCGTAGGTCACGACGACGTGCGGGCGTTGCTCGCGAATGATCGCGACGAGCGCGCCGACGGCCTCCCGCTCGTCGGCGTCGATGAACCGCTCGCGCCGCCGCCCTGGCGTGCCCCGCATGCCCGAGTCCCGCCAGCGCCCCGCGCCGCCCAGGTAGTGGGGCGCGGCGACGCCGAGCGCACGCAAGGCCGCGGTGAGCTCGCCAATGCGGTAGCCCCCCAACTGATCCGCGCGATCGACGGCAAGCTCGGCCCACCGTTCACCGATGACCTCGCCCTCCTCGCCGAGCGTGCAGGTGACGACGCGCACGTCTGCTCCGCGGGCGGTGTAGTGGGCGATGGTGGCGCCGTTGCTGAGGCTCTCGTCGTCGGGATGCGCGTGGACGAACAGCAGCCGTGGAGTCTCAGGCATGGACGCACCCTACCCGCAGCGCCGCGGTTGGCGGTCTGGTCGCGGGCGATAGGAACGCATACGGCTACTATCGAGGAATGCCGCAGCTGACCCAGACCGCCCCGCCCGCCGGCCGGAGCCGCCGACGAGGCGAGGTCCTCGAACGGGCGCTCTACGAGGCCACCCTGGCCGAACTGGCCGAAGTCGGCTACGGCGGGCTGACGATGGAGGGGATTGCCGCGCGCGCCCACACCGGTAAGGCGGCCCTGTACCGGCGCTGGACCACCAAGTGCGAACTGGTGCACGCCGCGTTGGTCCACACCTTGCCGCCCTTGCCCGAGGCGCGCTCCGGCCGGTCGGCCCGGGAGAACCTGCTCGCGGTCTTCACCGCCCACCGCGACATCTGCGCCGGGAAGACCGCCTTCCCCGGCATGGCAACCGTTTACCAGCTCCTGCACGAACCCGAGATGCGCGCCATCTTCGCCGACGCCGTGGTGGCCCCCCGCCTGCAGATCGTCGAATCGATCCTGCAGGCCGCCGTCGCGGAGGGTGACCTCGACGCCGAGATGATCACCCCGCTGACCGCGCGCATCGGCCCGGCCTTGATCAACCAGCACTTCCTGCTGACCGGATCGCCGCCGAACCGTCGGGAGCTGGCCCTCATCGTCGACGCCGTGATCCCGCCGCGAGCGGCCCTGGACTAGACGGGACTGACGAGGCCCGTTCAGGGCCCGGTCTTGATCCATTGGCCGGCGTCGCCGACGATGCCGACCGGCACCGCACCCGACAGGCTGACGTTCTGCACGCTCGGGCCGGCGGCGACGATCGTGGTGTCCTGCAGGATCGGCAACACGGTGGACATGTTCCACAGTCGCGGCTCGACCGCGGTGATCACGTCGTTGATGCTCTTGGTGCCGTTGAGCGCGGCCTCGATGTTGGACTGAACGCTGCGATCGCAGATCCCGGTGAGGTTCGACGGCGCCTGCACCAGCGCGTTGGGGTCCGCCGGGCGGCTGGGCTGGGTCGACGTCGGCGTGGTGGCGGAGGTGCCCGGACCGGACGTAGTCGGCGCGGCCGAGGTGGTGGTGCTCGGCCCCGTCGACGTCGGGACCTGTGTCGACTCCAGCGCCGGGCAGCCGTACCGCGACGCCAGCCGCGTCGCCAGGTTGCCGCCCGCCTGGTGCCAGCCCACGATCGCGTCCACCTGGTTGTTGTTCAGCGCGTCGCGATAGAGCGTCACCGGGTCCAGCGCCAGCACGCTCGCGGCGATGCCGACGTTGCGCAACTGGTCGGCCGCGGTGTTGGCCACCGCGACGGACGTCGGGTCGTTGGCCGCCACGCCGATGACCAGCGACAGCTGCTGACCGTCCTTGCTGATCCGCCCGCGGATGACTTCGGGCGGCCCGGTGTTCGCCGGGGCCGGCGCCGGCGATCCCGACGAGTTGCCCTCGACCTTGTAACCGGATCCCTCCAGCAACGCCAGCGCCGCCGGCGTCGTCATCGCGGGCGGCGCGGTCGGCTCGTAGCCGGGGTCGCTGGGCGCGCGGATCTGGGCCTGGTCCAGCGTGACGGTGTTGTCGCTGCCCGCGCCCACCGCCGCCAGCAGGTCGACGTCCAGCAGCCCGAGGATCGCCTTGCGCACCTGCGCGTCGGACAGCTTGGGCTCGTTGGCGCGCAGCGTCAGCTGCATGACCCTGGGCGTCACGATCCGGGCGGTGCGCACATCGGGGATGGCCGACAGCTGGGCGAAGGCCGCCGATCCGCCGTGCACCTGGGCCACCTGAGTGTCACCGTTGCGCACCGAATCGGCCAGCGCGGCCGGCGCACCGGCACGCCGGAAAAGAATGAGCGCGGGCTTGGCCGGTGATCCCCAATAGCGGTCGTTGCGGGCCACCAGGATTTCGTCGCGCTGCGGATCGATGCTCTCCACCCGGAACTGGCCGCCGGTGACCGGCAGCGCCCGGGCCAGCCCTGCCGCGAAACCGCCCGGCACGTCCTTGACGATGTGCGCCGGAAGGATGTTGCTGAACAGCTCTTTCCACGAGGGATACGGCTGGGCGAAGGTGACCACCGCCTGCTTACCGCCCTCGAGCGACTGCACGCCGGTGATGAGGTCATACCCCGCCGGGTCGACGACACCGGGCTGGCTGACCATCTGATGCCACAGGTACCAGAAGTCATCGGCGGCGATGGGGGCGTTGTCGGTCCACTGCGCCTCCGGCCGGATCTTGTAGGTCACCGTGAACGGGTTCTGGCTGGTGACTTCGGCGGACTCCAGCAGCGTCGGATCCATCTCCCAGCGCGAGCCCGTCGGCGTGCCGGGGTCGGGCACCGGCCGGAAGGCGCTGGGCAGCACCAGCGCGCTGATCGCCGCGTTCACCGGGGACAGGTCGGACAGCAGGTGCGGATTGAAGCCGGCGCCGATCGAGTCGATGCCCATGATGATCTGGGTCGGCCGCGGCGGCGGCGGTGGCGAGTTGTGCGGCGTGTCGGTGCTTTGCGGCGCCGGCGGGGGGTTGACCGTGCACGCCGCCAACGCCAATCCGGCCAGCGAGACGACCACACCGACCGTGACGAAGAAACGGCGGACTCGTCTCGGCATGCCGATCAGGGTATCGAGCAGCTGCCCGGCAGCCCGCCCAAGCACGCGCGATTAACCCCGGGCCTTGGCCCGCGACCGGCTGCGGGCCCGGGTGGTGGCGTCCAGCTCGACCTTGCGCACCCGTACGATCTCCGGAGTCACCTCGACGCATTCGTCTTGCGCGCAGAACTCCATGGCCTGTTCCAGGTCGAGCTCGAGCGGCTTGGCCAGGGTTTCGATGACGTCCGCGGTCGACGACCGCATGTTGGTGAGCTTCTTCTCCCGGGTGACGTTGATGTCGAGATCCTCTGCGCGCGGGTTGATTCCGACGACCATGCCCTCGTAGGTGTCCTGGCCGGGTTCGACGAAGAACTGGCCCCGGTCGGCGAGCTGAATCAGCGCGAACGGCGTGATGGTGCCGGCACGGTCGGAGACCAGCGACCCGGTGTGGCGGGCCCGGATCTCCCCCGCCCACGGCCGGTAGCCGTCGAACACGGCGTTGGCGATCCCGGTGCCGCGCGTGATGGTGAGGAAGTCGGTGCGGAAGCCGATCAGGCCGCGGCTGGGCACGATGAAGTCCATCCGGACCCAGCCGGCCGCGTGGTTGGTCATCTCCTCCATGCGGCCCTTGCGGGCGGCCATCAGCTGGGTGATCGCGCCGACGAACTCTTCGGGGCAGTCGATCGTCATCGCCTCGAACGGCTCGTGCAGCTTGCCGTCGATCGTGCGGGTCACCACCTGCGGCTTGCCGACCGTGAGCTCGAAGCCCTCGCGGCGCATCTGTTCGACCAGCACCGCCAGCGCGAGCTCGCCGCGGCCCTGCACCTCCCAGGCGTCGGGCGCGCCGATGTCCACGACCCGGATCGACACGTTGCCCACCAGTTCCGTGTCCAGCCGGTTGCGGACCATGCGCGCGGTCAGCTTGTGGCCGGACACCTTGCCCGCCAGCGGGGAGGTGTTGGTGCCGATCGTCACCGAGATCGCCGGCTCGTCGACGGTGATGCGCGGCAACGCATGGGCGTGGTCCGGGTCGGCCAGCGTGTCCCCGATCATGATCTCGGGAAAACCGGCCACCGCCACGATGTCACCGGCGATCGCCTCGTCGGTGGCGCTGCGCTCGACGCCTTCGGTCGCGAGCAGCTCGGTGATCTTGGCGCTGGTGATGACGGGCAGGCCGTCGACCTCGCGCATCCAGGCGACCTGCTGGCCCTTGCGCAGTTTGCCGTTGTAGATGCGGATCAGGGCGAGCCGGCCGAGGAAGGCCGACGCGTCGAGGTTGGTCACCAGCGCCTGCAGCGGCGCCTCGGGGTTCCCCGACGGCGGCGGGATGTGTTCCATGAGCACGTCGAACAACGGGTCCAGGTTGTCCCCGGCGGGCACCTCGCCGTCGGCCGGCTGGGTGGTGCTGGCCACGCCCGCCCGGCCGGACGCATAGAGCGTCGGCAGGCCCAGCGCGTGCTCGGCTGCCTTGGCGGCTTCGTCGTCGAGATCCGAGGCGACGTCCAGCAGCAGGTCGTGGCTGGCCTCCACCACCTCGGCGATGCGCGCGTCGGGCCGGTCGGTCTTGTTGACGACGAGGATCACCGGCAGGTGCGCGGCCAGCGCCTTGCGCAGCACGAACCGCGTCTGCGGCAGCGGCCCCTCGGACGCGTCGACCAGCAGCAGCACCCCGTCCACCATGGACAGGCCGCGCTCCACCTCGCCGCCGAAGTCCGCGTGCCCGGGGGTGTCGATCACATTGATGACGGTGACGGTTCCGTCCGGGTTATGGCGATGCACGGCGGTGTTCTTGGCCAGGATGGTGATGCCTTTTTCTTTCTCGAGGTCACCGCTGTCCATGATGCGTTCCTGGGTGTCGTCACCGCGGTGGTGCAGCGCCCCGGACTGCCGCAGCATCGCGTCCACCAGGGTGGTCTTGCCGTGGTCTACGTGGGCGACGATGGCGACGTTACGGAATGGCACGTCGGTGATTGTGGCAGCGCGGGGCCGTCAAAGGCGAACTGGCAGGCGCCCCGCCTGCGATCTGGTGTGCGTCCAGGGCGGCTCGCCACGGCGTGTCGGCGCCCTGGCCGCACACTGAAAGCCCAGGGCGCACACTGGGCGGCGGGGCGGCTTGAGTCCGCCGGATCGCCTGGGCAGCGCCCTACCAGCCCCTGCGCCGGGGCGCCGTACCGACCAATTCGCCCGTGGTCGCCTCGTCGCGGCTGCGGTAGACGATGTAGGGCCGGAACAGGTACGCGATCGGCGCGCTGAACATGTGCACCAGACGCGTGAACGGCAACAGCGTGAACAGCACCATGCCGATCAGGGCGTGCAGCTGGTAGTCCAGCGGCGCGTTGATCATCACCTCGCCGTGCGGCTGGAAGAGCCAGATCCGGCGGAACCACATGCCGACCGTGTAGCGATAGTGGAACTCGCCGCCATGCGGCCCGGTGCCGATCAGGTCGCAGTACAGGCCCACCACGATGGCCAGCACCAGCACCACATACATCACCTTGTCGTTCCGGGTGGTGGCCAGCGACACCGCGGGGCGGGTGAACCGCCGATAGATCAGCAACGCGATCCCGGCCAGGGTCGCAAGGCCCGCGGCCGACCCGGCGATGACCGCCTGCAGATGGTAGAGGTGGTCGCTCATTTTGAGCGCCTGGGTCACCCGCGGCGGGATGAACAACCCCATCACGTGCCCGGCGAAGACCGCCAGGATGCCGAAATGAAACATCGGGCTGGCCACCCGCAGCAGCCGCGACTCGTAGATCTGCGAGGAACGGGAGGTCCAGCCGAACTTGTCGTAGCGGTAGCGCCACCAGGTGCCGACGATCAATACCGACAAGGTGACGTAGGGCGAGATGTCCCAGAACAGTACGCTGTCAAACACCGGGCGCTCCTTCGCGGCGGGGCGGTACGGTCAAGTTAAAGGGTTGCAGCCCAACGGCTTCCGCGGGTGGTCCGGCTTTCGCCAGGCGTTCCGCGCGGCGCACGTCCTGGTCGGTCGCGACGGGCAGCGTCGCGCAAACCGCCGCCACGGTGGGCTCGTAGGGCGACTTCGCGTCGGTCAGCGCGCCCCGCAACACGTCGATGGGGACGCGGTGCTCGGTCAGCAGCCGCCGCCCCACCTCGGGATCGACGGTGGCGGCGAATTCGAGCACGACGGGCAGGTGATCGGGCGCCTCGGCGCGCGGCGGCTGCACGCCCGCTTCCCGGTAGGCGGTGGCGAACTCCACCATCTCGCGGCCGCGGTTGCGGGTGTCGCCGGCGGTCCAGTACGTGAGGTACATCGTGCAGTGGCGCCGCATGTCGAAGGTCGCGACGTAGTCCATCGCGGCGGCCATCGGCTCGCCGGCGCGCAGCGCGGCCACCGTCTGTCCGAGCAGCGCCGCCGCGGGCCCGCTGATGTGGCTGAGCAGCTGGTCGACGGTGTCCAGCCGCCCCGGCAACTCATCGTCCGGGTAGGCCAACAGCAGCGATGCCGCCTGCCACACCAGTCGGTCCTGCAGGGTGTTGGCGCGTCCCCGCCGCCCGGTGAGCAGCCTCATTGTTTCTGCTCTTCGGGAAACATGCCGGCGGGCACCTGGCGCCCGTCCCAGTTCAGCAGGTTCACCCGCGCGGACCGCTGGCCGTCGGCGGCCTCCTGGCCGCCGGGCCGCTTGAGCGCGTGGAACGTCTCCACGGCGACGGGCACCGGTTCACCCGACTCGTACATGCCCGGCCCACCGTCGCCCGTCAACGAGCAACCCATCTGCTCGAGGTCGCGGGCCTGCGGGCTGAACGCGGTCGGAATGACATATCGCTCTTCGTATTTCGCGATCGCCAGTAGCCGGTACATCTCGTAGATCTGCTCTTCGGTCATCCCGACGGAATGCGGTATGTGCGGCTGAGTTTCGCGCCCGAGATTGATGTCCCGCATGTACGAGCGCATCGCCGCCAGCCGCCGCAGCACGCCCTCGACCACGGCGGTGTCACCGGCGGTGAACAGTTCGGCCAGGTACTGCATGGGAATGCGCAGCGCGTCCAGCGCGCCGAACAGGTTGCCCAGCTCTTCCCCGTCGTGACCGTCGCGGCTGACCGCGTCGACCACCGGCGACAGCGGCGGGATGTACCAGACCATCGGCATGGTGCGGTACTCCGGGTGCAGCGGAAGCGCCACCTTGTAGTCGTTGATCAGCGCGTACACCGGAGAGCGCTGCGCGGCCTCGATCCACTCGTCGGAGATGCCCTCCGCGCGCGCGGCGGTGATCACCTCGGGATCGTCAGGGTCCAACAGGATTCGGCATTGCGCCTCGTAGAGGTCGGTTTCGTTCTCCACCGACGCCGCCTGAAGCACCCGATCGACGTCGTAGAGGACCAGGCCCAGATACCGCAGCCGTCCCACGCAGGTCTCCGAGCAGATGGTCGGCAACCCGACCTCCATCCGCGGATAACACAGCGTGCACTTCTCGGCTTTTCCGGTCTTGTGGTTGAAATAGACCTTCTTGTAAGGACATCCGGAGACGCACATCCGCCAGCCGCGGCAGCGGTCCTGGTCGACCAGCACGATGCCGTCTTCGCTGCGCTTGTACATCGCGCCCGACGGGCACGACGCCACGCAGGAGGGGTTGAGGCAGTGTTCGCAGATCCGGGGCAGGTAGAACATGAAGGTCTCTTCGAGTGCGAGTTTGACCTCCTCGCCGATCTTCTGCAGGATCGGGTCCCCGGCCAGAATCTCCGGCGACCCGGCCAGGTTGTCGTCCCAGTTCGGCCCCCAGGACACCTTCATCGGTTTGCCGCTGATCAGGCTTTTCGGTGCGGCCGTGGGAAACGTGTCACCCGCGGGCGCGGTGGTCAGGTTCTCGTAGTCGTACGTCCAGGGCTCGTAGTAGTCGTCGATGATCGGCAGCCTGGGGTTGGCGAAGATGCGCAACAACTTCTGGATGCGGCCGCCGTCGCGCAACCGCAGCCGGCCCTTCTTGTCGCGTATCCAGCCGCCGCGCCACCGCTCCTGGTCCTCGTAGGTACGCGGATAGCCTTGGCCCGGGCGGGTTTCGACGTTGTTGAACCACACGTACTCGGTGCCGGGACGGTTGGTCCACGCCTGCTTGCACGTGACCGAGCACGTGTGGCAGCCGATGCACTTGTCGAGGTTCATCACCATCGCCAGCTGCGCCATGACTTTCATGAGAGCCTCGCTTCGCGGGCTTGGATCGGGGGCATCAGTAAGTCACATCCTGACTGCGACGGCGCACCACGGTGACCTCGTCGCGCTGGTTGCCGGTCGGTCCCAGGTAGTTGAAGGCGAACGCGTGCTGCCCATAGCCACCGGCGAGGTGGCTGGGCTTGATACGCACGCGGGTCAGCGCGTTGTGGTTGCCGCCGCGCTTGTTGTTGGTTTCGGTGCGGGGTGTGTCGATCGTGCGCTCCTGCACGTGGTAGACGAACACCACGCCGTCGGGCATCCGGTGCGAGACGATGGCCCGGCACACGTAGATGCCGTTGGCGTTGACGGCCTCGACCCAATCATTGTCGCGGACTTTGAGTTTGGCCGCGTCGCCGGGGCTCATCCACATCGTCGGCCCGCCACGGGACAACGACAGCATGTAGAGGTTGTCCTGGTAGGTGGAGTGGAACGACCACTTCGAGTGGGGCGTCAAATACCGCACGGTGAGGCCGATCCCGCCGGTACCGTCCGGGGTGGGGCCCAGCGCCGGCTGGCCGAACAGACGCGTCATGTCCAGCGGCGGACGGAAAACCGGCAGGTGCTCACCGAGTTCCTCCACCCAGTCGTGGGCCAAGTAGAAATGCATTCGCCCGGTCAGCGTGTGGAACGGCTTCAGGTTTTCGATGTTGATGGTGAACGGCGCGTAGCGGCGCCCGCCGGTTTCGCTGCCCGACCATTCCGGGCTGGTGATCACCGGAACCGGACGCGCCTGGGTGTCTGCATAGCTGATGCGCCGCTCTTCGCTGCCCTCGGCCAGGTGCGCCAGCCGTTGGCCCGTTCGCTTCTCCAGCTCGCGAAAGCCCTCGACGGCGAGCCGGCCGTTGGTCGTCCCGGACAACAGCAGCAGCACGTCCGCCATCCGCTCGGCGGTGGTGATCGCCGGACGACCCTCTGCCACACCGGAATTCATCACACCGAATTTGGCGGACAGTTCCTCGACTTCCCGGAAGGGGTGCACCGTCACGCCCTTGGTGGTCAGCCCGAATGTCTCGATTAGCGGACCCAGGGTCTGCCACTTGTCGTATACGGCGCCGTAGTCGCGCTCCACCACGGTCAGCCTGGCCATCGTCCGCCCCGGTACCGGCGTCGCGCCGGTGCGCAGCCAGTCGTCCTCGGTTCCGTCGGGATACGCCATCGCCTCGGGCGTGTCGTGCTCCAGCGCGGTGAGCACCACATCGTTGCGGGTGCCCAGATGCCGCTTGGCCATGGCACTGAAGGCACGCGCGATGGCTCCGAAAGCGTCGAAGTCCGAACGGGTTTCCCACGGCGGGTCGGTTGCGGCGCTGAAGGCGTGCACGTACGGGTGCATGTCGGTGCTGGAGATGTCGGCCTTCTCGTACCAGGTCGCCGCCGGCAGCACGACATCCGACACCAATGTCGTCGAGGTCATCCGGAAATCGATCGACATCATCAGGTCGAGCTTGCCCTCCGGGATGTCCCCCTCGCATACCACGTCGGCGGGCGGTATCCCGTCGACCGGTGGCTCGGCCTGGATATTGGCGTCGGTTCCCAACAGATGGCGCAGGAAGTATTCGCCGCCCTTGCCCGACGATCCGATCAGGTTGGCGCGCCAAACCGTAAGCACCCGTGGCCAGTTGACCGGGTTGTCGGGATCGGTGACGGAGAGCTTCAGTTTGCGCTCGCGAAGCTGCTCGGCGACGTAGTCGGCGACCTCGCGACCGGCGTCACGCGCCTCGTCGGCGACGTCCAAGCTCGACCGGTCGAACTGGGGATAGAACGGACTCCAGCCCATCGCCGTCGCCGAGGCCAGCAGATCCATCGTGTGCTTGCCCGTGAATCGGCCGCGGCCCAGGGGGCTGGCCAACTTGTCGGCCCCATAGCCGTCGTAGCGCCACTGGTCGGTGTGCGCATACCAGTAGGAGGCACCCGGCACCTGCCGCGGCGGGCGCACCCAGTCCGTGGCCATCGCCATCGTCTGAAACCCGGTGAGCGGACGCACCTTTTCCTGGCCGACGTAGTGGGCCCAGCCACCGCCGTTGCGCCCCATCGATCCGGTCAGCATCAACAGCGCGAGCACCGCCCGGTAGATGACGTCACCGTGGAACCACTGACAGATCCCGCTGCCCATGATGATCATGGACCGGCCACCGGATTCCTCTGCGCTGCGGGCGAATTCCTTGGCGACGCGGATGGCCTGCGCGGCCGACACGCCGGTGATCGCCTCTTGCCAGGCGGGGGTGTTCTGCTGGGTCGGGTCGTCGTAGCCGGTGGGCCATTCGCCGGGCAGTCCCGGCCGCGCCACCCCGTACTGGGCGAGCATCAGGTCGAAGACGGTGCACACCAGGTGCTTGCCGACACGGCGCACCGGGACACCGCGCGCCACGGTGGCGCCTTCGCCGTTGACCGTGTCGAAGCTGGCCAGGTGTACCAGCGCGGTGTCGCGATCGCCGTTGGCGCCGTGCCCGTTTCGCACGCTGAGCGCCGGCGTCAGGCCACCGAGATCGAGGTTCCACTTCCCGACGCCGTCCTCGCCGTAGCGGAATCCCAGTGAGCCGTGGGGAATCACCACCGAGTCGGTGGCCGCGTCCAACACCGCCGGCTTGAGCGCCGCGTTCTCGGAGTGCTTGATGGCCTCGCCCAGGTCCGCCGCCGTGAGGTTCTTTCCCGGCACCAGCATCTCACCGCGCTCTTCCAGCTTGATCAGGAACGGCAGGTCGGTGTAACGGCGCGCGAAGTCGGCGAAGAACGGAACCTCCTTCTGCACATAGCATTCCGAGAGGATGACGTGACCCATCGCCATGGCCAGCGCCCCGTCGGTGCCGGCCGCGCACGGCATCCACTCATCGGCGAACTTGGTGTTGTCGGCGTAGTCGGGGCTGACGGTCACCACCTTGGTGCCGCGGTAGCGCGCCTCGGCCATCCAGTGCGCGTCGGGGGTCCGGGTGATCGGCACGTTCGAGCCCCACATCATCAAATACGCTGCGTCCCACCAGTCCCCGGATTCGGGCACGTCGGTCTGATCGCCGAACACCTGCGGCGAGGCCACCGGCAGATCGGCGTACCAGTCGTAGAACGACGTCATGGGAGCGCCGATCAGCTCGAAGAACCGCGAGCCGGCGGCGTAGGACACCATGGACATCGCCGGGATGGGCGAAAAGCCGGCGACCCGGTCGGGGCCGTAGGTCTTGATGGTGTGCACGTGGGCGGCGGCGATCAGCTCGGTGGCCTCGGCCCAGGTGATCCGGACCAATCCCCCCTTGCCGCGGGCGCGTTGATAGCGGCGCCTGCGCTCGGGGTCCGCCTGGATGTCGGCCCACGCCAGCACGGGATCGCCGAGCCGCGCCTTGGCTTCCCGGTACATCTCGACCAGCACGCCCCGCGCGTACGGATAACGCACCCGGGTGGGCGAGTAGCTGTACCAGGAAAACGATGCCCCGCGGGGGCATCCGCGCGGCTCGTATTCCGGACGGTCCGGGCCAACCGAGGGGTAATCGGTTTGCTGTGTCTCCCAGGTGATGATCCCGTCCTTGACGTAGATCTTCCAGGAGCAGGATCCGGTGCAGTTGACGCCGTGGGTGGAGCGCACCACCTTGTCGTGGCTCCACCTGTCGCGATAGAACACGTCGGCCTCGCGGCCGCCCCGACGCGTCACCGTGCGCAGGTCGGCCGAGAACTCGCCGGGCGTGAAGAACCGCCCGCTGCGCTCCAACAACTCCTCGAGCGCTCCACCAACGTGTGGTGTGACAGTCAACAGGTTCCCCTTCTACTCCGTGGTGCCGCGCGTCGTAGCCGGGCCGTTGCTTCGACCCCATCGGTTCATCCGCCCGCGCCAACCCTGATCGGCAACGCCATCGATGTCGGCGGCCCGCGCGCCGGGAGCGATCGAGCACCACCACGGGGCGCGGAACACGGTCCCATCGCCTTCGCCGCGCGCGGCCTGTTAACGAAAAATCCTCTGGTCAACATCGGTTTTCGGACCTAGCGGCGCCCGGCGCGGACGCCGTCCAGACGAATAATCGCTTCCGGCACGCACCTCTAGGTCAAGTCGTTTACTACAAGTTCACGTTGGCGTTATATCTCAAGTTCACCTTCGCGACCTTCTACGGCGCTGAACGTCGGCTGCGGGAAGGCTGTGGACTTGTTATGAGGCCGAGCCGGCCAGCGTCCGCACCAGGTCAGCGACCCAGCCGCGGTCGGCGGGCACCCAGTCGACATCGGGCAACTCGGCGGCCGTCACCCACCGCACCGCCCGGTGGTCCCGCGCATGCGGTTCACCACCGAGTAGTTGCACGCGGTACGCCCGCAACGTCATTCCGTCCAGCGCGATGTCGCCGCCCAAGCGATCGCCCACCGCGACGTCGCCGACCATCAGGCCCAGCTCCTCGGCCAACTCGCGCGCCAGCGCGTCCCGCTCGGTTTCACCCGGCGCGACCTTGCCGCCGGGCAGCTCCCAGCGGCCGGCCAACTCGGGCGGGCGGACGCGCTGCGCCACCAGGACCGTGGCGCGGCGGATGACCGCGCCGGCGACGACGATCTGGGTCGGCATTGCCAGACGGTATACGGTCGGAACATGGCTGTGTTAACGGATGAGCAGGTGGACGCCGCACTGCCCGATCTCAACGGATGGGAGCGTGTCGCCGGTGCGCTGCGCCGGTCGATCAAGTTTCCGAGTTTTCTCGCCGGCATCGACGCGGTGCGCCGGGTGGCCGAGCACGCGGAGAGCAAGGATCATCACCCGGATATCGATATTCGTTGGCGGACAGTGACTTTCGCTCTGGTTACGCATTCCGAAGGTGGTATCACCAAGAATGACGTGTCCATGGCGCACGACATCGACGAGATCGTCGGGAGCTAGTCCTTCGACCGGCCGGTGGCGGCGATCCAGACCAAAGTCGCCACGGCCGCCACGATGTAGACCAGGCCGGCCCAGGCCAGATACCAGGGCCGGCTGATCTGCCAGATGGTCGGCTGAGCGAAGAGCAGCAGCCACGGCAAGCCGATGATGGTGAGCGCCAGCCAGCCCCAGCCGACAATCCGCGCGCCGCGCCGCTCGCGCATCGGCCCGTGAATCGCCCAGACCATCAGCGGCACCAGCCACACCCAGTGGTGGGTCCACGAAATGGGTGACAGCAGCAGCCCGAACAACTCGACCACCAGCAACTTGCCGAGCCGATCGGAAGGGTCCAGCGCCCGCCAGGCCAGGACGGCCAGCACCGCGGTGGCGCCGATGGCGATCAGGACCGGCGGGCCGAAGCCGGCGTCGTGGCCCAGGATCCGGGAGATGCCGCCGCGCCAGGATTGATTGATCGACGTGGCGATGGGCCCCACTCGGTGCGCGTCGCCCAGCAGCTTCGTGAAGTAGTAGCGGGTCTGATCCCCGACCACCAAAGCCGACACAGCGATGGTGGCAAGGAAGACGACGACGGAGAAGGCCGCCGCGGCCCATCGCCGCACACCGACCAGATAGACACCGGCTATCGCGGGCGTCAGCTTGATTCCGGCCGCCACGCCGACCAGCAGGCCCGACAGCCACCACCGTGTCGTCAAGACCGCCCACAGCACCCCGAGCAGCAGCAACACGTTGACCTGTCCATAGTCGAATGTGCTGCGCAGCGGCTCGATCCAGATCGTGATCGCCGTCCACCCCATCGCCAGGCGGCGGCCGTGCGCGCCGGGCGCAACGCCGATCAAGCGCTGACTGATCCGGATCGCCCCGTACAGCGCGGCCATCGCCGCGATCTGCCACGCGAAGGCGACCAGGCCGAACGGCAGCAGGCTCAGCGGGTAGAAGACGACCGCCGCGAAGGGCGGATAGGTGAACGGCAGCGGGAAGTCCGGCGTCTGATCGGCGTAGACGTAGCTGTACAGCGTGCCGGGGTGGTCGATAGCGGCGGCACCGCCCAGGTAGACGTGCAGGTCGACGAAGTTCGCGCCGTGGGGCGACAGATATGTCCAGGCGAGCCGCGCGGCGACGCTGGCGACCAGCAACGCGGGTGCCGCCGCCCGAAGCAGGCTCGCGAACCGCCGGCGCGGGGGTGCGGTTGGCGCGGCCGAGGTGGTGTCTATCAGCACGACTTTAGCGATCGAGGTAGGCCGAAGCGGCACGGCGGACCTCACGACCGCCTGCGGACGCGGTCGCCGGGCGTTCGGTCACCGACGGCACTCGTATCAATAACGATCAAGTAAATGCCACACGTGTCACTTGAGTCCCATCAGTATCAACGTAACTTCGGCGGCGGACCCGTTTTCCACAACCAGGGAGAGTCATGCCAACCATCTGGACTTACATGCGTGCCGCGGCCGTCGTCGTCGGTTCGTCCGCAGCCCTACTCACGGGCGGTATCGCCCACGCCGACCCCGTGCCGGCTCCGGCCGTTCCGAACATTCCGCAGCAGCTGATCGCTTCGGCGGCCAACGCGCCGCAAATCCTGCAGAACCTCGCTACCGCCCTCGGCGCGACCCCGCCGGCCGCGCCGGCCTCTCCCGGCATCACCTTCCCAGGAGTTCCGTCGGCCGCCGCAACGTCACCGGCGACTTCCGCGGCAATCCCCTCGATTCCCGGGCTGGCCCAGGCGCCGACGCCTTCCGCCCCGGCGACCACGCAGGGCCTGCAGGGCCTGATCCCGGGCCTGACGCAGCCGGCACCCGCGGCGCCCGCCGCCCCGGCCACGTCGTCCATTCCCGGACTGCCGGCCATCCCGGGGCTGTCGACGCCGACCGCCCCCGCCACGCCGCCGACCCCGCAGATTCCGCAGGCGAAGGTCGACATGCCGGCGTTCCTGCCCAACCTGCCGGTCAACATGCCCGCGCAGATGACCCTCCCGCAGGACCTGCCGGCGCTGGCCGGGGCCCCGGCCGCTCCGGCCGCACCGGCCGCACCGGCAACCGGGGCCAACCCGGTCGCGCCGCTGCTCGCCGCCCTGCCCTGAGTAGTTAGCCAGACAGCAACGCCAACCCCCCAATGACCGGAGGACACACCGTGGCAACCACTTGGAATCTGTCCAAAGGATTGGCCGCTGTCGTCACGGCATCGGCTGCCGCGTTCGGGTTCTGCCCGAGCGCGGCAGCCGATCCGGCGACACCGCAACCGAACTCGACTCAAGAACTCCCGGGCCTGCCGGCGTTGTCGCAGCTGAGCCCGATCATCCAGCAGGCGGCCACCGATCCCGGGCAGGCGACACAGCTACTCATGGCCGCAGCGCAGGCTTTCAGCCACAACCAGAACGCGCCCACTGAGTCCCGCAACGTGGCCACGTCGGTGAATCAGTTCCTGGCCCAGCCGGGCTCGCCGGCCGCCGAGCCCGGGGTTGCCCTCCCGGACGGCCCGGTGCCACACGTGCCGGCGGCGGGCGTCGAACCGGGCGCCCAGTCACACCTGCCGACCGGCATCGACCCGGCACACGCGGCCGGGCCCGGACCGGTCGCCGCCCCGCCGGCGGCAGGCATCGCACCGGACGCGCAGTCACACCTGCCGACCGGCATCGACCCGGCACACGCGGCCGGGCCCGGGCCGGTCGCCGCTCCGCCGGTTGCGACCCCCTCGGTGGCCGCGCCGCCCGCTTCGGCGCAGGCGCCCGGCACCGTCGCACCCGTAGCGGCGCCCGCACCGCTGCCCCCCGCACCCGCCGAAGCTGCACCGGCCGCCGCACCGGCTCCCGCGCCCGCCGCGGCACCGGCGGCGGCTCCGGGTTTCGGCCCTGACGCTCCGCCCACGCAGGACTTCATGTATCCCTCGATCGGCACCAATTGCCTGGCGGACGGCACCACCGCGATCGCCACCGCGCTCTCGGTGGCGGGGCCGGCGAAGATCCCGACGCCAGGACCGGGCCCCGGGCAGACCGCCTACGTGTTCACCGCCGTCGGCACCCCCGGACCCGCCGAGGTGCAGAAGCTGCCGTTGAACGTCACGTGGGTGAACCTGACCACGGGCAAGTCGGGAACGGTCGCGCTCAAGCCGCGCACCGATATCAATGCCGACGGGCCGACGACGCTGACCGCGATTGCCGACACCGGGTCGGGCAGCATCATGTCGACCATTTTCGGGCAGGTCACCACCAAGGAAAAGCAGTGCCAGTTCATGCCCACGATCGGCTCCACGGTGGTGCCGTAGGGCCAGCACTGTTCCCTGCCCTGAGCGCGCGTGTCCCCCACCGGGGCACGCACGCTCGCGTCAGACGGACAGCTAGTACGCCATGAACAGGATCGCGTCCCGGTCGTACTCGAGGCCCGGATGAACGCTGGCAAGGTGAGCCTGGGTCAGCTCGACCAGCTCGTCCTCATCCTTGCCGACGATGGCTTCCCCGCACGGACACGTCAGGTGTGTCTTCACGTTGCCGCCCTTCCCTTCTGTTCACGCAACTACTTCGCCGCCTTGGCTGCTGCCTTCATCTGCTTCTTGTAGGAACGCACTTCGCCCATCGATTGGGCGTCGACGATGTCGGCGACGGAGATGTGCGTGCCGGCCTTGCCGAACTGCCCGGCCGCCGCGCGCCAGCCTTCGACGGTGACGCCGTACTGCTTGCCCAGCAGCGCCAGGAAGATCTGCGCCTTGACCTCGCCGAAACCGGGTAGCCCCTTGATGCGCCGCAGCAGCTCCGCGCCGTCGGGATCCCCGTCCTTCCACAAGCCGGCGGCATCGCCGTCGTAACGGTCCACGATGATCTGAGCCAGGGTCTGGATACGTTTGGCCATCGATCCCGGAAACCGGTGTATCGCAGGCCTTTCCGAACACAGCGCGGCGAACTTGTCGGGGTCGTACTCGGCGATTTCATGGGCACCGAAGCTGCCCATCCGGTCCGCGATCTTCTTCGGTCCCGCGAAGGCCGTCTCGAAGGGCACCTGCTGATCAAGAACCATCCCGATGAGCAGGGCCAACGGATTCTCGTCCAGCAGCGCGTCGGCCTCAGGATCTTGAGCGAGCCAAAGTTTCACCGTCAACGACCTTCCTTCCGCTGAACACCCTACGACCGACGACCCATGTGTTCGACAGACTACTCACCTGGACAACGGCGACGACCAGCACATAACCACCGCGTTATCGTGACCTGGTGGTGGATGAGGCCCGATTGGCACTGATGCTGGCCCGCGACGAACTGCACGCGCTCGTCACTGCTTATTGCCGGGCCGTCGACCGCGCCGACTATGAAGCGCTGCGCAACCTGTACCACCCCGATGCGACCGACGCGCACGGCTCGTTCTCGACGGGCGGCGTCGAACAGTTCATCGCACAACTACAGGCCGCGGAACCGTACGTGCGTGTCTCCCAACACAACATCACCACAACCAACTTCGTGATCGAGGGCGATACTGCCCGCGGGGAGATCTACTGCCTGGTGTTTCACACCTTCGCGGGTCCCGAACACGACTTAGACGTCATCATCGGCGGCCGGTACCTGGACAAGTACAGCAAACACGACGCCCGCTGGAAGTTCAGTCAACGCACCATCGTGGCGGACTGGGCATACCAAAACGACCCATCCCAGGTGAACTTCGGGCATCCCAGCACCCGGGGAAGCCTGCGCGGCAAACCAGGCCAAGCCGACCCTTCGATCGGCCTATTCACACCGCCCAAAGGCTGAGTGAGGTCGCGCCGAAAGTCGTTGGCGCACAATGAGTGGCGGCCGGTCAGCCGCTCTTGCGGCGGAATTCGCGGCGGTTCTCCAGCGGGCCGTGCGCCCGGGGCTGCTTGCCGCCGGAGTTCTTGTGGTCGGACCCGCCCGACGACTTGGCCATCTTGCGGTCGAGGGCTTCCCGGAACTTGCGCTTGGTGTCGTCGTCCGATTCCGGTGCCTCCGAAGACTTCGATTCAGCCATACGGGCAGCCTAGCCCGGGATCGCCGCAATTGGGCGCCTAGCGCACGCCGGGCGGCATTCCGTACACGTGCGCGATCGGCAGGGTCAGCACCACCCGCCGATCGGTGACCATCGCCCGGCGGTACTCGTCCCAATCCGGGTGTTCCCCGGCGATGTTGCGGTACAAGGCAATCAACGCCTCGACGGTGTCGTCGCCGGGGGCGGCCGCCGGGGGCGTCAGTATCGCCGTGCCTTCGGCCACCGCATACGACCACCCGTCGTCGGCGTCGACCAGGATGGAAGCCCGCGGATCGCGGCGCAGGTTGCGCGTCTTGGCCCGCGGTTCGGTGATCGACACTCGGATGGCCAAGTCGCGCGGGTCGAAGTGGTAGCTCACGTTCGACAGCTGGGGACGCCCGTCGCGTTTGATGGTGGCCAGCACTCCGAGAGAGTTTCCACTGATCACGGCCAGCAGCTTGTCGTCGAAGACTTGGCGTCCCATGCCGAAAGCCTACGTCGCGCGTCCGGCAACCGGTCCCGGTTCGCGTCTTCACGGGCCGGCCTGGTGGAATCGGATGGTGACCACGTACGCGGCGTTCCTGCGCGGCGTCAACGTCGGCGGCGTCAACCTCAAAATGGCCGAGGTGGCGCGCGCATTGACCGACGCGGGATTCACCAACGTGCGCACCATCCTGGCCAGCGGCAACGTCGTGCTGGAGTCATCCGCCGGCGCGGCGGCGGTGCGCAAGAAGGCCGAAGCCACGTTGCGCGAGAGGTTCGGCTACGACGCCTGGGTGCTGGTTTATGACCTCGCAACGGTGCGGGCCATTGTCGCCGCCTACCCGTTCGAGCCCGAGGTCGACGGCTACCAGTCCTACGTCACGTTCGTCGCCGACAACGCGGCGCTCGACGAACTCGCCGCGCTGGGGGAGGGCGCCGGCCCGGACGAGCGCATCGCCCCCGGCGCGGGCGTCATCTATTGGCAGGTGCCCAAGGGCGCCACCCTGGACAGCGCGATCGGCAAGACGATGGGCAAGCCGCGCTACAAGTCCTCGACGACGACCCGCAACCTGCGCACGCTGGCCAAGGTGTTGCGTTAAAACACGGCGCGCCAAGCGCGCTCAGTCGTCCGACACGTTCGTCAGGTAGCGCATCGCGTCGGACTTGGTCAGCCCCAACGCCCGGGCCACCTCGACGTACTCCTTGGCGGCGGCCGCCATCGCGGCGTCGGTCGGGTCGAAGCGGGAGATGAAAGTGCCGAAGCGCCCACGGGTTTCGACGATCGCCGCCGACTCCAGTTCGCGATAGGCACGGGCCACGGTGTTCGCCGCGACGCCCAGCTGACCGGCTAGGTCGCGCACCGTGGGGAGCCGGGTCCCCGGCGGCAGCGCGCCGGCCCGAACGCCGTCGATGACTTGGGTCCTGAGCTGGTCGAACAGCGGCTTGCCCGCCTTCACGTCGACCTTCAGCAAATCCCGCAGCTCCACGTCCTCAGTATGTCCCAAGCACGGCTATCTTTGTGGGATGCGAGTAACGGTGCTGAGCGGCGCGGGAATCTCCGCGGAGAGCGGGGTGCCGACCTTCCGCGACGACAAGAACGGATTGTGGGCCCACTTCGACCCCTACGAGCTCTCCAGCACGCAAGGGTGGCGCGACAACCCCGAGCGGGTCTGGGGATGGTACTTGTGGCGTCACTATCTGGTGGCCGACGTCCAGCCCAACGCGGGGCACCGCGCCATCGCCGCCTGGCAGGACGGTGCCGAGGTCAGCGTCATCACGCAGAATGTCGACGACCTACACGAGCGCGCCGGGAGCCTGCCCGTTCACCACCTGCACGGCAGTCTATTCGAATTCCGTTGCGACCGTTGCGGTATGCCCTACGCCGGCACGCTACCCGAGATGCCCGAACCGATGCTGGAGGTGGAGCCGCCGGTCTGTCAATGCGGCGGGCTGATCCGGCCCGACATCGTGTGGTTCGGTGAACAGTTGCCCGACGCGCCGTGGCAGTCCGCCGTCGAGGCGACCGAGGCCGCCGACGTGATGGTGGTCGTCGGAACCTCGGCGATCGTCTATCCGGCCGCCGGGCTGGCCGAGCTGGCGCTGTCGCGTGGCACGGTCGTCATCGAGGTCAACCCCGAGGTCACACCGCTGTCCAGGAACGCGACGATCAGCATCCGCGAGACGGCCGGCCAGGCGTTGCCCGGGTTGCTGCAGCGGCTGCCGGCCCTGTTGAAATAGCCCCGGGAGCTACGGCCTGCGGGCGCGGCCCAGCAGGAGTTCCGACACCGGCATCGGCGCCCACGCCGGCAGCGTGAACTGCCGCCGGGAAACGTCGACTTCGAATCCGGCGTCGATGATCGAGCGCTCGGTATCCCGGTGGGTGTGGCAGTTGCCGAACAGCCTGGGCCACACCGTCGCGTCGGCGAACCGTTGGAACCGGCCCCGCGCGCCGGCGCTGGCCACGTGCTCGAGATACCGCAACTCCCCACCCGGGCGCAGCGACGAATACAGGCGTCGCAGCACGCCGCCGGGATCGCGCACGGAGCACAACACCAGCGAGCACACCACGGCGTCGAACGGCTCGCCGCCGCTGAACCCTTCCGCCGTCTCGCCCGTCACGACGACGCGGACGGGCACCACGTCGGCCGCGGCTCGGGCCTGGGCCGCCAGCCGCGGCTCGGGCTCCACCGCGACCACCTCGTGAACCGACTCCGGGTAGTGGGGAAAGTTCGTCCCGATGCCGGCACCGACTTCCAGCACCCGCCCCGACAACCCGGCCAGATTCTCCCGGCGAAGGGCCCGTATCGCCTCGGTCTCGTGGGTGGCCACGACGGGCCAGATGCGCGCGAAGAACGGGTTGTCCACCGCCGTTGTCATACAGGTCAACCTTCCGACTCGGATGGGCCAAAGAATAAGGTCTTGCCGACGGATCGATCGGCGGCTTAACCGATGTTGGACACGGGTTCCCTCAGCGGGCCACCATCGAGCGGGACCGGCTCGACGTATTTGGTCTCGTCGGCCCCTCCCTCGCTGATGCCGAACCTATCGTGCAGCCAGGCCATGGGCTTGGGCGCCCACCAATTCCACCGCCCCATCACATGCATGAATGCCGGCACGACAACCATCCGCACCAGGGTGGCATCGGCAAGCACGGCGAGCGTCAGACCGAGGCCGAACATCCGCATGAACGAGACGTGGGCGGCGATCAGCGCGGCGAACGACATGGACATCACCAACGCGGCCGCGGTGATCACCCGGCCCGTGCGGGCGACGCCGAGCGCAACGCTCTCGTCGTTGGCGGCGTCCGCCTGTTTCGGGCTCGGCCGCGCCGGTCGAGCGGCGCCGGACGCGAGCCAGTACTCGCGGATCCGCGAGAGCAGGAAGACCTCGTAGTCCATCGACAACCCGAAGGCGATGCAGAACAGCAGCACCGGCATGTTGGCGACCAGCGTCCCGCTCGACGTGGTTCCGAGCGCGCCCAGATGCCCGTCCTGGAAGATCCACACCAGCGCACCGAACGCCGCGGTCAGCGACAGGATGTTGCAGGCCAGCGCCTTCGCCGGCAGCACCACGCTGCCGGTGAGCAGGAACAGCAGCGCGAAGGTGATGGCGGCCATCAACCCGAGCACCAGCGGAAGTCGGTCCGTGACCGCGTCGACGCTGTCGCGGTTGACCTGGGCGACGCCGCCCATCGCGACGGCTCTGCCCCCCGGCCCGGGCACCTTATGCAACCGCTTGAGTTGGGCGTCGTTCGCCGGGGAGAACAGCGGCGCCGTGCTGCCGACGGTCAGGAACGCGCTGCCGTCGGCCAGCCCGGTGGCTCCGGCCGGCGGTCCCGTCCGGTTCCCGCCGACGAACGTTCCGCCGGGGGCCGACACCGCCGAGACGTCGGGAACCCGCGATAAGTCGGCGGCGTACCGGTCGAGGTCCGCCGGGTTCAGGCCACGCGCGTCGGGAACGACGACCGGAACGGACGTCGCGGAGTCGTGCGCGAAATCGTTGCGCAGTTGGTCACCGACCTGGTGCGACGACGACGACCGCGGCAGCACCCGGTCGTCCGGAAAACCCCACTTCACGCCCATGAACGGAAGCCCGAGCAGGAGCAGCAGCGCGACGACGGTCAGCCCGATCGGGGCCCAGCGCCGCATCACCAACTTGCTCGACCGGTACCAGAACAGCTGCTCGACGGGCCTGTGCACCGGCTCGGGACGCCGGAAGACCCGGCGCATCAGCCGGCGCACGTCCAGCGCGTCCAGCCGGGGGCCCAGCAGCACGATGGCGGCCGGGGTGATCACGATCGAGGCGGTCGCGACGAACGCCACGGTGGCCACGCCGGCATAGGCGAACGACTTGAGGAAGTACATCGGGAACGCCACGGTCGCCGACATGGACAACGCCACGGTGACCGCGGAGAACAACACCGTGCGCCCGGAGGTGGCCATGGTCCGGATCAGCGCCTCTTCTCGGTCGCTGCCCTCGGCCAACTCATCGCGATAGCGGCTGACGATCAGCAGTGTGTAGTCGATGGCCAGCGCCAGGCCCAACGCGGTACTCAGGTTGAGCGCGAAGATCGACACCTCGGTGGTGAACGTGACCAGCCGCAGCACGGTCATCGAACCGACGACGGCTAGCGCGCCCAGCGCCATCGGCAACGCCGCGGCCAGCAGCCCGCCGAACACCCAGATCAGGATCAGAAAGCTCAGCGGCAGCGCGATCATCTCCATCACCAGCAGGTCGGCCTGGTTCTGCGTGTTGATCTGGGCGTACTGCATCGCCGAGCCGCCGGCGCGAACGGTGACGCCGTCACGGTCGTGGATGAATTGGTCCGAGATGGTTTGGGCGTTGCTCTGCGCGAAGTTCTCGCCGCCCTTGAGGTTGACGACGAGCAGACCGGACTTGCCGTCGCGGCTGACCAGGTCGTCTGACGCCCCCGGGGCGTCAGAAAAAGGTCGAGTCCACGGCGACGACACGTTGTAGACCAACGGTGACTTCTGCAACTCGTTGACCAGGTCGGTGCCCACGTTGCGGGCCTGTTCGCTGGTGGTACCCCCCGGAGCTGTGACCAGGATCAGCATCTGCTGACCGCTCTGCCCGAACTTGTTGCTCAGCACGTGGATCGCCTGGGCGGATTCCGAGTCCGGATCCTGGAAACCTCCAGGAGACAGGCTCTTGGCGACGGGGATGCCGAAGACCGCGGCGGCGATGAAGACCAGCACACCTATTGCGATGATGCGGCGCGGCGCCGCAATGGCCACTCGGGCGATCCCCTGCAGCATTTCGAGCCCTTCCGCCGCCGGTGCTGATCGCGCTGGCCGCTGGCGTACCCGCGACAACCTAACAAACGCTAGTTTTCACGCGTCAAACAGATTCCTTCTGGAAGCACGGGCGGCGACGGCGACACGTTCAACGGGCGTTCTAAACCGCGGCGACGGTAAGAGTCCGGCCAGAAAAATGTGCGCCAACTAAGCAGCTCACGGGGTTAAATGCCACGCTTGACGGCCAACAACCTACCCGCCGGTAAATTGCCACCATTTTCCGAATCGTGACTCAAAGATTCCTTAATGGTGGCCCATACGCTCAGTGTCATGTGGATCGACGACACAAGTGCCGACGTCATCAAGGTTGACTTCGAAGCCCTCTACCACGGCGACGTGCTGGTGGAAGGCGAGACCTCCGAGCAGTTCGAAGAACTGCAAGCGGCGAGCTGAGCTGCGACCATGAGCATGCTCGCACGGCTGTTGATGGCCGAACCCGCCGTCAGTCGATGGTTCCGTCGATAAGTTCTTTCTTCGTACGAAAGCCCCCCGCTGATCGCGGGGGGCTTTCGTGTTTGAGGACCTCAGCGAGGCGCCATGCGGATGGCGCCGTCCAGCCGGATGACCTCGCCGTTGAGCATCGGGTTTTCGATGATGTGCACCGCGAGCGCCCCGTACTCGTCGGGGTCACCCAGCCGGGCCGGGTGCGGGACCTGCTTGCCCAGCGACTTCTGCGCCTCCTCGGGCAGCGAACCCAGCAGCGGGGTCTTGAACAATCCCGGCGCGATGGTCATCACGCGGATGAGCTCGCGCGACAGGTCGCGCGCGATCGGCAGCGTCATGCCGACCACGCCGCCCTTGGAGGCCGAGTAGGCGGCCTGGCCGATCTGGCCCTCGAACGCGGCGACCGAGGCGGTGTTGATGATCACGCCACGCTCTTGTTTGTCTGGGGGGCCGACCGGTTCGGTCTTGGCGATGCGCTCGGCGGCCAGCCGCAGCACGTTGAACGTGCCGATCAGGTTGACACCCACCACCTTCTTGAACGCGTCCAACGGGAACGGGCCGTCCTTGGACAGCGTCTTGATGGCGTTACCGATGCCCGCGCAGTTGACGTTGATGCGCAGCGGGCCCATCGACTCGGCGGTGTCCAGCGCCTTGCCGACGGCGGCCTCGTCGGTGACGTCGGCCTGCACGAAACGGGCGCGCTCGCCGAGCTCCTGGACCGCCTCTTCGCCCCGCAGGTCGATCACCACCACCTGCGCCCCGGCGTCCAGCAGCCGCTTGGTGGTCGCCAGGCCCAGGCCGGAGGCACCCCCGGTGACCACGGCGACGGCGTCTTTGATCTTCATGCGAGTCCTTCCTTGCGAGTCCAGCCAACCAGTTGGTTGGCGACTATACCCAGTCGTTGAGAACGGCCTCGACGTCGGCCAGTGGCGCGGCCGGCGGGCGAGGCACGTCGGGCGTGGTGCGGGAAAAACGCGGGGCCGGCAACGGCTGCAGACCACCGTCGACTTCGTAGAAGGTGTTCCGCTCGGTGATGTGCGGCTCGGTGTGCACCTCGCCGAATGCAAGCACCGGCGTCACACAGGCGTCCGAATCGGCGAACACCTTCGCCCAGTGGTCGCGGTCGTGACTGGCGAACGCCGCCGTCAGCGCCCCGCGCAGTTCGGGCCAGCGGGTGACGTCGTTCTGCGGCGGAAGGTTGGCGGCGTCCAGGCCCAGCCCGGCCAGCAAGGCCGCGTAGAACTGCGGTTCGATGGCGCCGACGGCGACGTAGCGTCCGTCGGCACACTCGTAGGTGTCGTAGTAGGGGGCGCCGCCGTCGAGCATGTTGGTGCCGCGCACGTCCGACCACATGCCCAGACCTCGCATCGCCCACATCATCTGGATCAGCACGCTCGAGCCGTCGACCATAGCGGCGTCGATGACCTGACCCTTGCCGGAGTTCTGCCGCTCCCACAGCGCGGACAGGATTCCGACGAGCAAGAACATCGAGCCGCCGCCGAAGTCGCCGACCAGGTTCAGCGGCGGCACCGGCCGCTCGTTTGCCCGGCCGATGGAGTGCAGGATCCCGTTGAGCGAGATGTAGTTGATGTCGTGGCCCGCCTGCTGACTGCGCGGGCCGGACTGTCCCCAGCCGGTCATCCGCGCGTAGATCAACCGCTCGTTGACCTCGGCGCACTGCTCGGGGCCGAGGCCAAGCCGCTCGGTGACTCCGGGACGGAAGCCCTCGATCAACACGTCGGCTTTGGCCACGAGCCTCAGCACGACGGCACGCCCCTCGTCGGACTTGAGGTCGACGGTCACCACGCGCCGGTTGCGCAGCATGGCATCCTTCGCGATACCGCCCGGACCGGTTGAAGGCCGATCGATGCGCGCCACATCGGCTCCCAGATCCCCCAGAATCATCGCCGCATGCGGGCCCGGCCCGATGCCGGCCAACTCGACGACCCGAAGTCCCTTCAGCGGTCCAGCCACGATCTACCGACCTTTCGTCTGCTCTGACGCCCGTTGTTGTTGTTGGCATCTTCGCAGCCGCCCGCGACGCCCGCGCAGCCCGGTCACCTAGGGTGAGCCCATGCCGCAATCCGTGATCGACACCCTGACTCCCGTCGCAGGCCTTTCCGTCACGCTGTCCGACGGCGTGCTGTCGGTGACCATCGACCGCCCCGACAGCCTCAATTCGCTGACCGTGCCGGTGATTACCGGGATCGCCGACGCGATGGAACGCGCGGCCACCGACCCGGAGGTGAAGGTGGTGCGCCTGGGCGGTGCGGGCCGCGGCTTCTGTTCCGGGGCGGGCATCAGCGCCGACGACGTGTCCGAAACCGGCGTCTCGCCGGATGAAATCGTCTTGGAGATCAACCGGCTGATCCGGGCGATCGCCGCGGCGCCGCACCCGGTGGTCGCCGTGGTTCAGGGACCGGCGGCCGGCGTCGGCGTTTCGCTGGCACTGGCTTGCGACGTCGTATTGGCTTCGGAAAGCGCTTTTTTCATGCTCGCCTTCACCAAGATCGGGTTGATGCCCGACGGCGGTGCGTCCGCGTTGATCGCCGCCGCCGTCGGCCGCATCCGGGCGATGCAGATGGCGCTGCTGCCCGAACGCCTGCCCGCCGCCGAGGCGCTGTCCTGGGGCCTGGTCAGCGCGGTCTACCCGGCCGACGAATTCGAGGCCGAGGTGGACAAGGTGATCGCGAGGTTGTTGGCGGGCCCCGCCGTGGCGTTCGGCAAGACGAAGCTCGCCATCAACGCGGCCACCCTCACCCAGTTGGATCCGGCCTTGCAGCGTGAATACCAGGGACAGGCCGTCCTGCTGCGATCACACGACTTCGTCGAGGGCGCAACCGCTTTCCAGCAGCGCCGCGCGCCCGACTTCACCGACCGGTGACGCTATGGCGCTTACGGGTGGGCCCAGCCGGTAATCCTCCCCTCGTCGGGTCCGAATAATGGAGGACGACGAACGGAGAATCGATGGCTGGACAGGTTCGCTGTCTCGTGACCGGGGCGACCGGCTACATCGGCGCCCGGCTGGCGCCTCGACTGCTGGACGAAGGTCACCAGGTCCGCGCCTTGGCGCGCGATCCGGCCAAGTTGGCGGACGTCCCGTGGCGGCAACAGGCGGAGGTCGTGCGCGGCGATCTGGGTGACATCGATTCGCTGGTCGCGGCGTTCGACGGGATCGACGTCGTCTACTACCTGGTCCATTCGATGGGCACGGCGAAGGATTTCGCCGACGAGGAGACGCGCGCGGTCCGCAACGTCGTGACCGCAGCCCGCCGCACCGGGGTGCGGCGCATCGTGTATCTGAGTGGGCTGCACCCCGAGGGCCGCAAGCTCTCACCACACCTGGAGTCGCGGACGGCCGTCGGCGATGCGCTCATCGCCTCGGGCATCGAAACCATAGTGCTGCAGGCGGGCGTCGTCGTCGGTTCGGGATCGGCGTCTTTCGAGATGATCCGGCACCTCACCGATCGGTTGCCGGTGATGACCACCCCGAAGTGGGTGCACAACAAGATCCAGCCGATCGCCGTGCGCGACGTGCTGTACTACCTGGTCGCGGCGGCCACGGCGGCGGTGCCGTCATCGCGCACCTGGGACATCGGCGGACCCGACGTGTTGGAGTACGGCGACATGATGCGCGTCTACGCCGACGTTGCGGGCCTGGGCAAGCGCTATCTGATCGTGCTGCCGTTCTTGACGCCGACGATCGCCAGCCTCTGGGTCGGAACGGTGACGCCGATCCCGCCCGGTTTGGCGCGCCCGCTGATCGAATCGCTGGAGTGCGACGCGGTGATGCGCAACAACGACGTCGACAGTGTCATCGAACCCCCGCCGAACGGCCTGACCGGATACCGCCGGGCTGTCGAGTTGGCGCTCGCCCGCGCGGCGCGTGGCGTCCCGGAACCCTCGTGGTCGTCGTTACGGTCCGAACCGGCCGAGGCGCTGCCCACGGATCCGGACTGGGCGGGCGAGATCGTCTACACCGATGTGCGCGACGCCGCGACCACCGCCGAACCGGCGGACGTCTGGAAGGCCGCGGAGGCCGCGGTGAACTCGCGGGCGGGCGACTGGAAGGTCGAGGAGCGTGCCGCGGGAAACCTGTTGCGGCTGCGCTCCACCAAGCGAGCGCCGGGACGGGAGTGGCTCGAGATTGCGGTCACGCAGCAAGACGGTCGCGGCACTCGCTATGTCCAGCGGTCGATCTTTCTGCCGACGGGCATTCCGGGGCGGGTCTACTGGTTCTTCGTCCGACCGTTCCACACCGCCGCAATGCGTGCGCTGGCCCGTGAGGTCGTCGGTTCGGCCCGATAGCCGGCGTCAGACGCCGAACATCGGGGGCAGCGCCAGAACCATGATCAGTCCCCATACCAAGTGGGTGAGCACCGGCGCCAGGACACCACCGGTGGCCCGGCGCTCGAACGCGCACACCGTCCCCAGGATGAGCGCGGCGAAGCCGAGCATGGGGTTGCCGCTGGCCAGCGTCGCGCACGTGTAGAGGATGGTCGAGATCACGACGGGGTGATAGCGGCCCAGGGCGGTGTAGAGCGCGCCGCGAAAGAACACTTCCTCGGCGACGCCGTTGACGAGCGTGATCGCCACGATCACCGGATACCACCCGTGATGGGCGTACAGCAGCACCCGGGTTATCAACTCCGCCACGGGTGTGATCTCCCGGGCGATCAGCCCGCCGATCACGAAAACCCCGCCGAGCAGCAGGCCGATCGTCGTCCCGGTGACGACCGGCCGTTGATTGCGGCCGCGCCAGCAGATGCCGCCCAGATGCAGCGGGCCGGAGACGAACCCGCCGACGAGCCACACCCCCGCCAGCGCCAGGGTCAGCCAGTAAAAGCTCGAGTCCCCCGGATGGCGCCGTAACGAAAACGCGAGCACCCCGGCGCCGACCACCACCGTGATGGCGACGATGACCCTCCGGCGTCGGGCGACGGCGGGCGACTCATGGTGGGGCACAGCGACTTTGGTGAGCGTGCGCCACCATTCGGACAGCGTGCCGGTGCTGGACGGGGCGGTTGACTGGCTCATGCGGGACGCACCTTCGGGGTCAGGGCGATCAGGACGTCAAGGCCGGTTCGAAGCGCTCCGGCGAGCGGACCGGGGACCATGCTCACCAGCCCCAGTGCCGGCCGCACGACCGATGGAGTGAGCCGCCCCGCGACGTGGCGGATGCGCCGCGCATCACCGCCGGCCCACGCGGGATCGGTGTTGGCCAGGTGATGGGGGTCGGCCAGGGCGTTGACCGGGGACGAACGATGCGGCTGATCGGCCAAGGCTAGGGCAATGGCGTCGTCGACGCCGAGCAACCCACCGGGCGGGTCGGGCACTCGTTCGCGTAGGTCGCTCTCTGACGCCACCATCGGATGGTCCAGCGATTCGACTAGATCCCCGGCCAGCCCCGGAGGCACCGGCAGTGCGACGCCGGTGATCAGCGACGCCAGCCCGGTGTCGACCCTGCCGACGGGCAACCCGGCGTGCCACCTACCGGAGATGCGCGCATACGTCTTGAGCAGCCCCCGGTAGGACGTGGTATCCGGGCCGGAGATGTCGTACGCACCCGCCGGTACCGGGTCGGAGTCGGCCGCGGCGACGAGGTAATGCAGGACGTCGCGGATGGAGATCGGGTCGATCGGATTGTCCATCCAGCTCGGTATGGGCATGAGCGGAAAACGGTCTCCGACGTAGCGCATCATCTCGAACGAGGTCGAGCCTGCGCCGATGATCATCGCCGCGCCCAGCCACACCAGCTCCGGGCCGTCCGGGACCGTCAGGGCCTCGGCCACCTCGGCCCGGCTGGTCAGATGTTCGGACAAAACCTCGTCGGCGGGCACGAATCCGCCCAGGTAGACGATGCGTCGCACACCGGCGTCCCTGGCCGCGGCGGCCAGGTTGGCGGCCGCGCCCTTGTCGGCGTCGCGGAAGCCGGGCTGGCCGATGGCGTGCACCAGGTAATACACCACGTCAATGGGGCCGGAGCTGGCGAAGGCTGCCCGGATCGACGCGGGATCGGCGGCGTCGAGGGTCACCGGCGTGACGTCGTCGAACCAGCCGAACCGCCTGAGGCGCTCCGCGTTTCGGGTGGCGGCCATGACCTGGTGCCGGTCCGCCAGCAGCGCCGTGACCAGCCGTGATCCGACATAGCCGGTGGCGCCGGTGACCAGAATCCGCATACTGTCCAACCTAGCGGGCGGGCGCAGGGCGTGTCCGCGTACGTAACGCCACGGCGACTTCCAGCCCGGATTTCCGCCGTATCGTTACGCTCGCGGCGGGTGAACCGGCGCGGCGGCAGCACCGTGACCCGGACAAGGAGTCCTCGTCAAGAGATAGGGGGAGACATGTATTACCTGCTGGTCCTGGCGGTCGGCATCGAACGCGTCATCGAGCTGGTGGTGTCCAAGCGAAACGCGCAGTGGTCGTTTGCCCAGGGCGCCAAGGAGTTTGGTCGACCGCATTACCCGGTGATGGTGGTGCTCCACACCGCACTGCTGGTCGGCTGCATCCTCGAGCCGTGGGCGCTGCACCGGCCGTTCATCGGATGGCTGGGCTGGCCGATGCTGGCGTTGGTGGCGCTCAGCCAGGGCCTGCGCTGGTGGTGCATCGCCACGCTGGGCCGGCGGTGGAACACCCGGGTGATCGTGCTGCCGGAAGCTCCGCTGGTGCGGGAGGGTCCCTACCGTTGGCTGCACCATCCCAACTATGTTGCAGTGGTGGCTGAGGGGGTGGCGCTGCCGTTGGTGCACACGGCGTGGCTGACCGCGGCCATTTTCACGCTCGCCAACGCGGCGTTGCTGAGGGTGCGACTGCAGGTCGAGAACTCCGCACTGGGCTACACGTGAGCGACTACGACACCGACCTGTTGATCGTCGGCGGGGGCCCGGGCGGCCTGGCCACGGCGTTACACGCTCGTCGGCAAGGACTTTCGGTGATCGTCGCCGACCCGCGAGAGGGCCCTATCGACAAGGCATGCGGCGAGGGCCTGATGCCCGGCGGCCTGGCCGAGCTGACGTCCCTCGGGGTCGATCCGGCCGGCATGCCCTTTCACGGAATCGCCTACGTGAGCGAACACCGCCGGGCGCAGGCGCGGTTTCGCACCGGACCGGGCCGGGGTGTGCGACGCACCACGCTGCACGCGGCGCTGGCCGCACGCGCCAAAGAGCAAGACGCCGAATGGCTTCGGGCACGGGTCACCACCGTGCAACAGGACGCTCACGGAGTGACGGCCGCCGGTGTACGCGCGAGATGGGTGGTGGCCGCCGACGGACTGCACTCTCAGGTCCGGCGAGCCGTCGGAATCACGGCGACGGCGGGAACACCGCGGCGCTACGGCGTGCGCTGGCATTTCCGGGTGCCGGCGTGGTCGGAATTCGTCGAGGTGCACTGGTCGCGCTGGGGCGAGGCGTTCGTGACCCCGGTGGAGCCGGACCTGGTCGGCGTGGCGATCCTGTCGCGGGGCCGGCCCGACCTGGCCTGGTTTCCCCAGCTGGCCCGGCAGTTGGGAGCCGCCGGCCGGGGCGAGGCACGCGGGTGCGGGCCGTTGCGGCAGGTGGTCTCCCGCCGGGTTGCGGGGCGGGTGCTGCTGGTGGGTGACGCGGCGGGGTATGAGGACGCGCTGACCGGCGAGGGCATCAGCCTGGCGGTCAAGCAAGCGGCCGCGGCGGTCGCTGCCATCGTCGACGAGGCGCCGTCGTCGTATGAGCCTGCGTGGCAACGGATTACCCGCAACTACCGACTACTCACCCGCGCACTGGTGCTGGCCAGTGCCCCACCGGTGACGCGCCGCGCGATCGTGCCGGCATGCACGCTGCTGCCCGCCGCGTTCCAGCGCGGGATGAACGTCCTGGCGACCTAGTCCTGATAGTGGCGACCCGCTTTGCCCTGTCCCCCCAACGGGAGGTGCCCCCAACACGCACTCGCGATCGCGACTAGCGCGCCTTCCAGACCGGCTCGCGCTTCTCGGCGAACGCCAGCGGCCCCTCCCTGGCATCTTCCGACCGGATCAGGTCGCGCATCGCGTCCATGGTGCGCGCCCAACCCGCTTCTTCATCGGTGACGACGCCCTCGTCGACCCCGTAGGCGATGCGCTTGCT
Source organism: Mycobacterium nebraskense (assembly GCF_002102255.1). GTDB lineage: Bacteria > Actinomycetota > Actinomycetes > Mycobacteriales > Mycobacteriaceae > Mycobacterium > Mycobacterium nebraskense. Next base: position 29,900 of record NZ_LQPH01000057.1, on the reverse strand, counting down.
GGCCTGCACCGACAGCGGCGCGTTGACGGTCACCCGCGCGGCCAGGGCCAGCGCGGCTTCCAGCACCGCGCCCTCCTTGACGACCTGGTTGATCAGGCCCCATTCGAAGGCGTCGGAGGCGGTGATCGGCTCGCCGGTCAGCAGCAGCTCCATCCCCACCTTGCGCGGAAGCTGCTGCACGATCCGGAAGACGCCGCCGGCGGCCGCGATGAGACCGCGTTTGACCTCCGGCAGGCCGAACTTGGCCCGCTCGTCGGCCACCACCAGGTCACTGGCCAGCGCCAGCTCGGTGCCGCCGCCCAGCGCGGTGCCGTTGACCGCCGCGATGGTGGGCTTGTCGATGAAGTGGTGCACGTAACCGGCGAAGCCCCACTCGGGATGGTCGGGGTGGTAGAGGTTCTCCCGGCGCGAGATCGCCTTGAGGTCGGCGCCGGCGCAGAACGACTTGTCGCCGGCACCGGTGATCACCACGGCCCGCACCTCGGGGTCGTGTTGCGCCTCGTCGAGCGCGTCCCCGACGCCGATGCTGACGGCGCCGTTGACGGCGTTACGGGCCGCGGGCCGGTTGATGGTGATCACCATGACCTCGCCGTGGCGTTCGACCAGCACCGCCGGCTGGTCGGTGACGGCGTCCGTCACAAGAGCTCCACAATGGTGGCGTTGGCCTGGCCACCACCTTCGCACATCGTCTGCAGGCCGTAGCGAATCCCCTTGTCCCGCATGTGGTACAGCAGCGTGGTCATCAACCGCGCACCGGAACCGCCCAGCGGGTGGCCCAGCGCGATGGCACCGCCGTTGGGGTTGAGCTTCTTCTCGTCGGCGCCGATGTCTTTCAGCCACGCCAAGGGAACGGGGGCGAAAGCCTCGTTGACCTCATAGGCCCCGATGTCGCCGATGGAAAGGCCGGACTTCTTCAGCACCTTCTGGGTGGCCGGGATGGGCGCGGTCAGCATGATCACCGGGTCGGCCCCGGCCAGCGTCGCGGTGTGCACCTTCGCGATCGGCTTGAGGCCGAGTTCCTTTGCCTTCTCGGCGGACATGAACAGCAGGGCGGCCGAACCGTCGGAGATCTGCGAGGAGTTGCCGGCGTGGATCACACCGTCTTCCTTGAACGCCGGCTTCAGCGACGCCATCTTCTCCATCGGGGTGCCGCGGCGGATGCCTTCATCTTTGAGCACCACGTTGCCGTCCTGATCCTTGATGCCAACGATCTGGTCGTCATACGCACCGGAATCCTGTGCGGCCGCGGCCTTTTCGTGCGAACCCAGGGAGAACTCGTCGAGAGCGGTGCGGTCCAGGCCCCACTGCTCGGCGATCGTCTCGGCGCCAAGGCCCTGGTTGGGGATCTGCCCTTCGTAGCGGTCCAGGAAGGTCTTCGGGTAGGGCCGCCCGCCGTTGGCCAGCGACGAGCCCATCGGGGTGCGCGACATCGACTCCACGCCGCCGGCCACCACGACGTCGTAGTGCCCGGCCACCACGCCGGCGGCCGCGAAGTGGATGGACTGCTGGCTCGAGCCGCACTGGCGGTCGACCGTCACGCCCGGGACGGTCTCCGGCCAGCCGGCGGCCAGCAGCGCGGTGCGGCCGATGTCCAGGGCCTGCTCACCGGCCTGCATCACGCAGCCCCAGATGACGTCGTCGACGATCCCGGGGTCGACGCCCGCCCTCTCCACCAACCCGTTGAGGACCTGCGCCGACAGGTCCGCCGGGTGTACCCCGGACAACCCGCCGTTGCGCTTCCCGATCGGTGAGCGCACTGCCTCGACGATGACGGCTTCAGCCATGGTTGTGTCTCCTTTGACGCTAGAACCTCAGACATTGGTGAAAGTGAGCCTTGGGTCGATTGTCAACCAACGCGTTGGGAGGGCGCGGGGCGGGGTCGATTCTCGGCTCCGCACCGCGAGCCGCCGTTTTGCAGGAGCGGTGGGCTACTGCTTTCCGGGCAGCAGCCGGCGGCGGAGTAAGGGTAGCCCCGGCCCGTCGAGAAGGTGTAGGAGTGCGGGGCGGCCGCTGACGGCCATCATCAAGGCGGGCGCCGGTCCTCGGACTTCCATTCCCCTCCCCCACGCACGATCAATGTCGTTGGCATACAAGGAGATGCCCCGGAGTCGACCCAGCGGCACGAATCCGAACGGCCACGGCCCAGTCAAGAAATCCAGGGCCAACGCCGCCAGCCCCCGGTCGGGCTCGAACGGCAGACTGAGGGGAATCCGGATATCACCGCTATGGACCAGGATATCGGCGAGCGGGTCGAGCGGCCCGAAGAGCGGCGGACTCAGGGGATGGTCGGCGCACCCGCGTAGGGTCGCGGAGATGTCGGTCGCCGGCAGCCGGGCGCGACGCCGCGCAAGTTCGTCGATCGCGCGAGCCATACTGCCGCGGCGCAGAGCCATTCCCATGAAAACCCAGAAACTGTCGGCGAAGACGCTGACCAGGTGCGCGGCGACCGTCTTGATATCCCAGCCAGCGCACAGGCTTGGCGCCGCTAGTTGGGCGTCGTCAAGCCGGTCGATCAGGGTCGCGACCTGACGTCGCTCGTCTGCAACAGCGGCGAAGACTTGCTCGCGTTGGACGCGCACCAGGAGCACTCTAGCTCGGAACAGATATTTGGTTCAACAGAGGATAGGGGTTGCCGGGATGCCAAACCAGGAATTCGTTCTGCGCAAGCCGTGCCGTGGCGATAATGGTCGAGTGAAACGTCTCAACGGCATGGACGCGATGCTGCTGTACAGCGAGACGCCGAACCTGCACACGCACACGTTGAAGGTGGCGATCGTCGATGCCACCGATTATCCCGACGGCTTCGATTTCGAGCTCTTCCGCCACACCTTGCTCCGGCGACTGCACCGCCTGGATCCGTTGCGGTACAGGCTCGTCGACATCCCGTGGCGACTGCATCATCCGATGTGGCTGGAGAATTGCGATGTCGACCTCGACTACCACCTGCGGCGCATCCGGGTGCCCGGCCCCGGTGGGCGCCGGGAGCTTGACGGAGTCATCGGGGACATCGCCACTACCCCGCTGGACCGCGGCCGCCCGCTTTGGGAGTTTTATTTCGCCGAAGGCATGGCCGGTCACAGATTCGCGATCATCGGAAAGCTGCACCACGCCCTGGCCGACGGAGTGGCATCGGCCAACCTTCTGGCCCGGGTGATGGATCTGCCGGGCGCGGTGCAGGACGAACGTGACAACGAGACGACCTGCGTGCCGCCGTCTAAGGGCGAGCTGCTACGCACGGCGGGTCGCGACCATGCACAACAGTTGGCCGCGCTGCCCCGGGTGGTGACAGACGCGGTTTCCGGGGTGCGGCGGCTGCGCCAGCGCTCCCGCGAGCGCGGCACGCATCCTGACCTCGCCCGAATGCTGCACGCGCCGCCGACCTTCATCAACCACGTGGTGTCACCGGTGCGGACTTTTGCGACCGCGACGCTGTCGCTGGCGCAAGTGAAGGAGACCGGTAAAAGCCTGCAAATCACGGTCAACGACGTGGTGATGGCGAGCGCCGCGGGTGCGTTGCGGCAGTTGCTATTCCGCTACGACGGGTGCGCGGATCGACCCCTCGTCGCATCCGTTCCGGCCAGTACGGGCAGGTCGCCGCACCGGATAAGCGGCAACGAGCTCGGCGGAATGGCGGTGTCGCTGCCGACGCACATCAGCGACCCGTTGGAGCGGGTAAAGCTCACCGCTACCAGCACCGCGATCGCCAAAGAGAACAACGAGCTGTTCGGCCCCGAGCTCTATGGGAGGTTGATCACCTACCTGCCGCCCGTTGCGGCGCCTCCGGCCTTCAGATGGTTGGCCCGACGGAGTGCGCAGAACCGGTTGTTCAACCTTCCCGTGTCCAACGTCGCGGGACCGCGGGAGCCGGGCCAGTTCGCCGGCGCTCCGGTCAGCGAAATCTATTCGGCCGGCCCGCTGATCGCCGGCTGCGGCGTCAATATCACGGTGTGGAGCTACGTCGACCAGCTCAACATCTCGGTCATCGCCGACGACCGCACCCTCGGCGACACCCACGAGATGACCGACGCCATGGTTTGCGCATTCCGTGAAATACGCTCAGCGGCCGGCTTTTCCGACGCGCTCGGGTAGGGCGGTCGGCTCAGCCCAGGATGGGAAACCGCCGCTGGCCGGCCAGTCGGTCGAGGGCCGCCTGCATCCGCGACCGGACGTCCGCGTCGACGCCGGAAACGTCCGCGTCGCGTTTGATCTCGATCGGCCGCAGGACCTGGGTGACGATCTTCGTGGGCAAGGGGAGATTGAGCGGCACGATGACGCTGAGCCCGAACGGAAAACCCAGGGTTACCGGCAGGATGTCCGACCGGAACCGGGACAGGCCCAGCCGCCTCGCCAGCCACCCACCGCGCGTCAAGAAAAGCTGGCTTTCCTGCCCGCCAATGGACACGGCCGGCACGATCGGCGCGCCGGCGTCGATGGCGCACCTGACATATCCGGTGCGCCCGTTGAAGTCGATGACGTTTTCCGCCAGCGTCGGCCGGTAGGCATCGTAGAGACCGCCGGGGAAGACCAGTACGACGCCGCCCGACCGCAGCGCGTTGGTGGCGTTGTCCGTGCTGGCGTGAATCACGCCCACGCGGGCAAGCCAATCCGCCACCGGCGCCGGGAACAGCCCGTCGTGGCCGAGCGTGTACAGCGGGCGGTCGTAGCCGAACGCGCGGTAAAACGCTGCGGCGAAAATCAGCACATCCGGCGTCAGCATGCCGCCCGAATGGTTGGCCACCACCAGGACGCCGCCCGTTGCCGGCAACGACTCCAGTCCGCGCACCTCGTACCGAAACCAGCGCCGGGCAACGGGTTCGACCGCGCCGACCAACCGCTCGGTGAACTCGGGGTCCCAGCTGGTGATTTCGGTTGTGTTCACGTGACCGGTGTGAACCGGAGGTGCAACTCGGTGAGCCCGCGCATCTGCCAGGTCGGTTCATATGTATAGCGGCGCCCTTGTGCCGGCCCGTGCTTCGCCTCGACGATGCTGATGTCCGACATCCGGTCGAGCACCCGGTTGAGCGAAATCCGTCCTTCCGCCCGCGCCAGCGGCGCACCGGGGCAGGAATGGTTGCCTCGCCCAAAAGCCACGTGCTCGCGGACATTCGACCGATCTATACGAAACTCGTTGGGTTGGGCGAACTTACGTGCGTCTCGATTGCTCGCGCCGGGCAGCAACATCACCGTGCTGCCGGCCGGAATTGGGATGTCGCCGATTGACGTCGAGGTGCGGGCCATGCGGAAGTGACACTTGACCGGGCTTTCCATCCGCAGCGTCTCTTCGACGAAAGTGGGGATCTTGCTGCGGTCTTCGCGGAGCAGCGCTTGGAGCTCAGGGTTTTCGGCGATCATCCGGACGCCGAAGCTGAGCAACTTCGTCGTGGTCTCCTGACCGGCGGCGAAAAGGAAAGTGGCGAGCCGGACGACGTCGATGACCTCGGGAGTCGAACCGTCGGGATACTTCGCCTGAGCGAGCTCGGTCAGCACATCCTCCCGCGGCTCGCGTCGGCGTTCGGTGATATGGGCGGTGAACTTTTCGTCGAGGTATTCCAACGGGTTGTGCGCGCGCGTCATCGAGTCGTCCTCGATTCCGCCTGAGACCTTGCCGGAGAAGGCGATGCGGAACTCCTCGTGATCTTCGGGCGGAACTCCCAGTAGGTCGGCGATCACCAATCCCGAGAACGGTCGTGCATAGTCATCGAGGAACTCACACGTTCCGCGGGACACGAATTCGTCGAGCTGCTCATCCGCGAGCCGCCACATGAATTCTTCATTTTCCTTGAGCCGCTTAGGCGTCAGCAGCCGGCTGAGCAGGCCACGTGTACGGGTATGGTCCGGAGGATCTTGCGTGACGATGTGTTCGCTCATCGGAATCTGCGCGCGATGCTGTTCGATCAGCGCACCGATGTCGTCACCCTCGGGCTCGAATGGCAGCCCGGAGAACGGGCCCGCGACAGACACACACGACGAGAACGCCGGGTCCTTATAGACGGCGAGCGCTTCGGAGTGCCCCGTTATCGCCACCACGCCCGCCCCGGGTTGCGGCAGCACGGGGCAGCGCTGCCTCAGGTGATCGAAGTAGGGGTATGGGTCCGGGACCAGGGCCGGGTCAGTGAAGAAATCGACCGACTCGAAATCGCTCAACGGAACTCCTCGACATCCAAAGCAATCGCCCACAGCGCTGGCCACCCCGGGCGTAACTAACTCAGATCCCAATGTACGAGCTGAACAAATATTAGGTCAAGGCGAATGCGCCTGGCGTGGCAACCGAAAGCGTTCCCCTACGGTCGACACCAGTTCTTCGGCGGTGCGTGTCGCGTCGGTCATGTGCGGTTCATATTTCCGGGGGCGTCGGCGTCGTAGGGTGCCCCGACGTGAGCACTCCTTCACCCGGCCCCGGTTGGTGGCTGGCATCGGACGGCAAGTGGTATCCCCAGCAATGGGAGAGCACCTTCGTCTCGTATACGAACGAGTCCCTGCAAGCGGTGCTGGACGAGGCGAACCACCTAACGCAGGCCTACGGGCAACAGGGCTGGGAGATCGTCGGGTCTTCGGTGCAACGCACCCAGGTCGCCCACCGCTTCAAGGACTATGACAAAGGCGGCGACCACTACTTCGAGTGGAGCATCGTCTGTACCTTGAAACGGCCTGTCGCGTCCGGCTGACCCGCCCGCGCCGAGATTGCCGCCATGGTCACGATTGAGCCAAAACCACAGCCATGACGGCAATCTCGTCGAAGTGGTAAACCCCTAAACGGCGGGATACGCGACCGATTTGATCTCGGTGTACTGGTCGAACCCGGCGACACCGTTCTGGCGTCCCACCCCGCTGTACTTGTATCCGCCGAACGGGGTGTCGGCGCCGTACGGCGCGCCGCCGTTGACGCCCATGAAGCCGGCCCGGATCCGGCGGGCCACCGCCAGCGAACGCTCCAGCGAGCCCGACATCACGTTGCCCGCCAGTCCGTACTTGCTGTCGTTGGCGATCCGGATCGCGTCCTCCTCGTCGTCGAACGGGATGACGGCCAGCACCGGGCCGAAGATTTCCTCCTGGGCGATCGTCATCGAGTTGTCGACGTCGGTGAAAAGCGTTGGCCTGACATAGAATCCCTTGTCGAAGCCGGTGGGCGCGTCCGGTCCGCCGACCAGCGCGGTAGCGCCCTCTTCGACGCCCTTCCGGATGTAGCCCATCACGCGGTCGCGCTGTACCTCCGAGATCACCGGACCGCAAAGCGTTCCCGGGTCTTGCGGGTCACCGCACGTCACGTTTTCGTAGATGCCCTTGAGGATCTCCACGCCCTCGTCGTAGCGGGACCGCGGCAACAGCATCCGGGTGGGATTCGCGCAGCCCTGCCCGGCGTGCATGCACGGCGCGATGCCGATCGCGCAAGCCATCCCGAAGTCGGCGTCCTCGAGAACGATGGTGGCCGACTTGCCGCCGAGTTCCAGGAACAGCCGCTTCATGGTGGCCGCGCCCTTTTCCATGATGCGCTGCCCCACCACCGTCGACCCGGTGAACGAGATCAGGTCGACCTTGGGCGAGAGCGTGAGCTCTTCGCCCACAAAGTGATCCGACGCGGTGACGACGTTCACGACGCCCGCCGGAATGTCGGTCTTCTCGGCGATCAACCGGCCCAGGCGGGTCGCGTTGAACGGGGTGTTCGGCGCCGGCTTGAGCACCACGGTGTTGCCGGTGCCCAGCGCCTGGCCGAGCTTGTTGAGGGTGACCTCGAACGGGAAGTTCCACGGCACGATCGCGCCGACCACACCCACCGGCTCGCGCCAGACTTTGCGGGTGGTCAGCGTGCCGGTCAGGCTGATCACCTTGTCGCCGAGGTCGGTTTCCCAGGCGTACTCGTCGATCAGCCTGGCCGGGTACCTCAACCCATCTTCCAGTGGGGCGTCCAGCTGGGGTCCGTAGGTGATGGCCCGCGGGGAGCCGACCTCGAGGATGAGCTCCTCGCGCAGCTCTTCCTTCTCCGATTCGATCGCCTCGTGCAGCTGCAACAGGCAGCGCTTACGCAGCTCCCGGTTGGTCGACCAGTCGCTCTCGTCGAAGGCACGCCGGGCGGCGTCGATGGCCCGGTGCATGTCCTCCTTGGACGCGTCGGCGACCTCGCCGAGCGGCTCCTCGGTCGCCGGGTTGATGTTCGTGAAGGTGCCGGCTCGCCCGTCGACGAGCTTGCCGTCGATCATCATCTTCGGCTCGAAGCGGACCTTTACAGCCTCAGTCATATCTGTCACTCTCTTCTAACTCGTGGCGGGGCGTCCCGCAGGGCGCTGATTACCCTACGGAGAGCCTTACCGGAAACTAGCCGATTGGCAAGCTGCAACCTTCGCGGGGCTGGCTATTGCGGGTCGAACAGCACCGGCACCGAGGTCGGCGAACGGAAGACCTGCCCGCGGATGTGCGGGTCGTCGGCGTCGGGGTCCAGCCGCAAGTTGGGCAGCCGGTCGAGCAAAAGGTTGATGGCGGTGCGCATTTCCAGCCGCGCCAGGTGCATGCCGAGGCAGACGTGCACGCCGTGTCCCCAGCCAAGATTTGCCTTGGCTTGCCGGAAGATGTCGAACGTGTCGGGGTCCGGGTAGCGATCTTCCTGCCGGTTGGCGGAGCCCAGCATCGGCATCACCGTCGAGCCGGCCGGTATCGGCACCCCGCCGAGTTCGGTGTCGCGGGTGGCCACCCGGGTGATGGTCAGCAGCGGTGGTTCCCACCGCACACCCTCCTCGATGGCCTGCGGCAGCAGCGACCGGTCCGCGCGGATGGCATCCAATTGCGCGGGGTTGGACAGCAGGGCGAGCAGCAGGCTGCCCAGCGACCGGTACGTCGTCTCCACCCCGGCGGGCAGCAGTAGGCGCAGGAACGAGTAGATCTCCTCGTCGGCGAGCTTCTCCCCGTCGATCTCCGCCTCCGCCAGCGCGCTGATCAGATCATCCTTGGGTTCGGCGCGGCGCGCCTGCAGGATCGGCGCGAAGTAATCACACAGCGCGGCCGACGCGGCAAGACCGCGTTCGGGATTCAGGATCCAGCTCAGCAACGAGATGGACCACCGTTGGAACTGGGGATAGTCCTCCTCAGGCAAGCCAAGCAGGCCCGCGATGATCTGACTCGGATAGTCGAAGGTGAATTCCTTGACCAGGTCGGCCTTACCGTTCGCCGCGAACTTGTCGATCAGGCTGTTGCCCACCCGGCCGACCAGCTCGTCCTCCCAGCGCGCCAAAGCTTTCTGGGAGAACGCCTTTGACACCAGCGACCGCAGCCTGCCGTGCACCGGTTCGTCCATGCCCAGCATGACCCGCTCCCCCAGCACCGGGCCGAACGCTGCGATGACGGCCGCCGACGAAAACGTCTCGTTGTCACGCAGCATCTGCTGGACTTCCTCGTGACGGTAGACGATGAAGACCGGCTTGGATTCCTCATGCGGCATCCCGGAGACGTCCAGGCGCTGAATGGGCTCCTCGCGGCGCAGCCGCGCCAGTTCCGTGTACGGGTCGCGCACGTCGCCGGAGACCGCATCGTCGAACGCGCCGAAGTCTTCCAGGTCGTCGAATAGTTGTTCCATTGTTTTCCCCTCAGTCCCCTTCATTACCTCTTGGCGCCTTGCGACGCTTCGCCGCCAGCGAAGCCAGGCGTTGCAGCACCGGCTGCGGAAGAACGCGTGTGGCGAACACCATCGCCTTTTGACCCGTCGTCAACGGCCATGCCCCGCCCCGCATCGCCCCCTGCTTGGGTATGCCCAACGCGATCCGAGACAGATGATGCATCCCTATCGACGGAAGAATTCGACTGGACGCCAACAGCATCGACGCGTCCAGCCCGACACCTCGGCGCCGAAATGAGCCGGTGTCCTGCAGCGCCTTGACCAATCCGTCGGTGAACCTTTCGGGAGGACGAGCGAAGCGAATCGCGAACCGCCCCCGGGTGTTCATGGTGTTGTGTATCCGGGCATAGGGACCATCGAAAATGCGATCATCGGTGGTACCGGCATCGGTGATGATCTCGGTGTCGTACATTCCGGTCACCAAAACGGTGACGCCAAGACCGAACGGCGCGATCTCGCCGGCCATGGACTCACCCCACCGCTCCAACGCACCCTTGGCCGCCGAGTACGGCGCGGTACCCGGCTGACCGCGCACGCCGTTTGCACTGGAGACCAGCACGATGCGCCCCTCACCCGCCGCCCGCATCGACGGCAACAACGCTTTGGTGAGTTCGACCGGGCCGATGACACTGGTGGCGAACATGTTCTGCCACAGCGCCATATCGGTCTCCTCCACCATTCCGGCGGCGGAGATCCCGGCGTTGTGCACCAGCGCGAACGGCGCGCCGACTGCTTCCTCGATCGCCTTGGCCGCGGACGAGATCGACGCTGGGTCCAGGAGGTCGAGTTGGACGCCGATCAGCCTGCCATCGTTTTCGACCGCCCCAGTCGCCTCGCGTAGCAGCGGCATCCCGCGATCGGGTGTGCGCATGGCCGCGACCACGCGCCACCCTTCGCCATAGAGGCGCACAGCCGAGGCGAATCCCAGTCCGCGGGACGCGCCGGTGATGACGACTGCGCGCGGCTCAGCCATTCTTGCTCGCGGTCGCGCATGCGCCTTCACCCGGCGGCGGCGGGTCGACGTGGGGCCGCCCGTTGGGCTCCCCGCTCGCCCAGGTCGACCAGATGCCGACCGAGTACGGACCCTGCGCGCCGGCCTTCTCGTAAAACCCCTGCGGGTCATAGACTTTGGCTTCCGGATAGGGCCACGGGCAGGCGACCGAGGTAGCCGCGTGACTGACCTTGATGGCCCAGAACCACGCCCCGTAGGCGAAGTAGGACACGTTGATGATCGCGAACATCACCAGGAACGTGCCGAGCACCGGACGCGCCGGGAAGATCTTGGCCTTCGCGGCCAGCTTCTCCGCCACCGATTTACCCGTGTCGTCGCGGTAGCAGAGTATCGCCGCGGGGACCATCACGAAGGTCACCGAGAACGACTCCCAGATCAGCGGGAACTGGAACGTCGTGCCGGTGAACACCGAGCCCCACGGAATCACCTGGGAGTAGATGTACATGCCCATGTGGACGAGCTGGATCTCCAGCCACGCATCGAACACGAAGCCGATCGCACAAGCCAGCAGGCCCAGGCTGACCAGCGGGTGCCGCGACACGAACGCGGTCGGCCCGTACTTGGCCTGCAGCTTGCGCAGGATCCAGACCGCCGGGAAATAAGGCCCGAAATAAAACATCACATAACCGAATACGACGAACGGCTCGACGGTCGGCGACAGCGACACCAGCGGCCAGGACTCCGGCCAGTGGATGAGGTCAGGGTTGTAGACCGCGAACGGGGCCCAGTTCATGATCGGGTCCTGCCACACGATCAGCGTGGTGCACAGGAACATCAGCATCACCGGGCTGCCCGGGTTGCGGCGCCAGCCCCTGATGAACACCACCAGCAAGACGAGCAGCATGATGACGGTGGAAATGTGCAGGAACGTGATGTAGTCCAAGCCAAAGATGAACTTGACCGGGCGCGGACGGCCTTGCACATTCGGGTTGGCGACGCGCGGGTCGAGGGCCACGCGGCAGTTCGCGATGAAGAAGAGCGCGAACGCGGCGAGGGCAGCGCCGGCGATCCAGCCGCCCCAGCCGCGCTTTTCGCCTGCGTGCGGTCTTGCCGGTTTTTCCTGCGCCGCAGGCGGTGTGGATTGGTCAGTGCTCATGTCTTCCTCAGCCTCACTCTCCGAAGCGATCGACCAGATGCGAGTTGGTGCCGTCGGCATCGAGCGTCCGTGCCACCAGATAGCCGGCGCCCATCCAGGCCCGCCGCGTCCACTTGCCGAAGGAAACCCGGGTGCCGGGTGCCCCCGAGGCGGCGGGCATCATCTTCACCCGCTCCAATGCCTCTTTGACCCCGCGCGGGCTGAGTGGGTGTGCGTCGGTGAATGCGCGGACAAGCGTCGCGGCGACATCGTGGTTGACCACCGGCACGCAATACTCGGGGCGCCTGCCGTCATACTTCTGCGCGTACCGGTCGAGGAACTCCTGGCCGAGCCGATTCTCCTCGTCGTACTGGTCGACCCCGACCCAGCCCATGAACGCATTCCACATGATCGGGTTCACCCAAGCGTTTTGGAATGCCGTGGTGGTGAATCGCGGTGGGTCCCAGTTGACGGCTTCCAAGGCGGGGTTGATGAAGACAATGCCGAAGCCGAAGCCCAGGTGCACGATCGCCTCGGCCTTGGCTTCGTGCAGCGTGCGGACGGCGTCATTTATGTCTTGCGCGGTCTGCGCGATGACCGCTTCCGCGACGATGCGAATGCCCTTGCGGCGGCAGGCGCTTCGTAGGTTCTTCAGGTAGCTCTCGCCGATCAGGTTCTGCTCCACGAGGACTCCGACTTCGGAGAGTCCGCGTTTGGCGACGAGGTCGGCGATGAAGATCGGCTCGTCGGTCATCGAGCCCTGCGGGAAGGAGAACGTCCATTCGCCCAACCAGTCGTCGGTGCCGGTGACGCTGATCGCCGGTACCTTGAACCGCTCTTCGATCGCCTCGCGAGTCGGCACGCAGTTGTCGGTGATGTGCGGCCCGAACACCACCAGGCAGCCCTCGTCCACCAGCTCACCGAACGCGTCGATCACGGCCTTGACCGATCCCTTCGGCAGCCCCTCCACTTCGCGGTACACCATCTGGACGGGCCGGTCCATCGACCCGATTTCGGCGGCCTCCTCGAATATCAGGTCGAAGCACCGCGTGAAGTCGGCCTTCATCTCCTCGGGGAACCCCGGCGGCAGCGTGAAGTCCATCAGGTAGCCGACCTTGATCGGCTCAGCACTGCTTTCGTAGGACATCTGACCTCCCGAGTGACAAACTCACGCGCGCCGATACATGACAAACCTAATATTTGTTCAGACCCTAGCGGCGGCCGTATACAGCGTCAATCATTCGCCCGCCCCGCCCAGGTAAATTTCGATCATCTCGCACAGGCCCCTGCCCACCGCCACGTCGTCGGTGAGCGGTCCCGCGATCGCGGCCCGAGCCGCCTCGCGCATGGTCAGCCCTTCTGTGACAAGCCTGCCCGCCGCGATCAGCAAACGGGTCGACGCGACCTCACGCAGCCCGCCGGTTTCCAGCCGGCGGATCGCTTGCCCGAAACGCACCAACTCCGCGGCGGTGGCACCGTCAACGCCGGCCTCGTGTGCGACGATCCCCTCTTCGACATCGGCTGCGGGGAAATCGAATTCGATGGCGACCATCCGCTGCCGGGTGGAATCCTTGAGGTCCTTCAGTACGCTTTGGTAACCGGGGTTGTAGGACACCACAAGGCCGAATCCGGGCGCCGCATCCAGCGTGACACCGAGACGCTCGATCGGCAGCTGCCGCCGGTAATCCGCGAGCGGATGCAGCACCACGGTGGTGTCCTGCCGCGCTTCCACCACTTCGTCGAGGTAGCAGATCGCCCCTTCGCGCACCGCCCGCGTCAGCGGGCCGTCCACCCACACGGTCTCGTCGCCCTGCAGCAGATACCGGCCGACGAGATCCGCGGTGGTGAGGTCGTCATGGCAGGCGACGGTGATCAGCGGCCGGCCGAGATCGTGGGCCATCGCCTCGACGAACCGGGTCTTGCCGCAACCCGTCGGCCCCTTCAGGACGAGTGCCAGACCCTGGCGGTACGCCGCCTTGAAAACGGCTTCCTCGCCGCCGATCGCCTTGTAGTAGGGACGCGCCCCCTCGACCCCGGAGATCGCGCCGTTCCGGTACGCAAGCCCGGACTCGTTGGTCATAGCTTCCCTTCTGCTACCCACGGTGAAAGGAGCCTATCCCGGAACAGATGTTTGTTTCAAGTTCCCTGACGAGCGCGTTTAGGCTCGGGACGTGCACATCAGCTGCTCCCTTCATGACACCCTGCGGCGCACCTCGGCCGAGCGCAGCGCGGACCGGAACAGCGGCCCGATCACGCCGGCGAGTTGATCCGGGCGCGCGATCGTGGCGTGCGCGGCGCTGCCGAATACCCGGCGCAGCGATTGCACGTCGGTCCCCGCGCCGATGGTCAGGCACACGCACCCGGTGCCGCGAAGTCGGGCCTCGGCCAAGGCGTGGCGCGCGTCGGCGGCGCCGTAGGCCCGCTCGTATCCGTGGTCGTATGCGAGTCCGTCGGACAGCACCACCAGCAGCCGCCGCGACGTGCCCCCGCGCGCCTCCAACACCGCCGAGCCGTGCCGGATGGCCGCGCCGAGGCGGGAGTAGGCACCTGGTTCAAGGCTGTTGAGCCGCTTCATGACTCGTGTGTCGAGATGATCGTCGAATCGCTTGACAGGCACCATGCTCACCGCCCCCCTGCCCTGCGAGTAATAGGCGTAGAGCGCGACCCGGTCACCCAGGTCGTGGAGCGCGACCGTGAGGTTGGCGACGGCCGTGCGCTGTTGCTCGTGCACCGTCCGGCCGACGGTGCCGGGCTCTGCCGCCGACCCCGACACATCGAGCAGCAGCAGCACCGACAAGTCTCGCCTGCGTCGCAGGCTGTCTAGGTACACCGCCTCGTCGGGCACCGACCCCGCGAGCACCTCGACGCGAGCCTCGACGGCCGCGTCGATGTCGATGTCGTCACCCTGCGGCTGCCGGCGGCGGCGGTGCAGGCCCATCCCTAGCCGGGACAGCGGGCGCCGCACGCTGATGGCGGCTTCGATCGCATGCGTCGCCGATGGCTTGATCTCCGGCTCGACCTCGCGCACGGTGCACCACGCAGGCCGGTACTTCTTGCGCGTGACGTCCCATTCCGGATACGTGAAGCCGTCCGTGGCCGCCAGCTGGTCTTCGCCGTCCTCGCTCGACGTGGCGGCCAGCGACGTAACCGCGTACAACCCACGCCTGGCGGAGTTCGTCCGATGCGTCGGGCTGTCCGCGCCGGGCGGTCCACCGCCGCTGCCGGTCTTGCGCGCCGAAGACAGCATCTTCTTCAACCACTTGCCGATGAAACCGCCGCCACCCACCGGGCTGGTGAACATGTCGGGATCGTCGGAATCGTCGATCTCGCCGTCATCGAGTTCGTCCAGTTCAGTCGCGCCCTCCTTATTTCGAAGGCTCCTCGGGACATGCCCGGTTTTTTCACCTTCCCGTTGTTCGGTCGCCCGGTCAGACGCGGCCAATACCTTCGCCGCACGGATGACGCCGAATTCCGGTGCCGGGTCGTCGACCGCCGCCCGCTCCTCGGCGATCCGCAGCGAAGCGGCGGGCGAATCGCTGCGCCGCGCGGTGTCGCGGTCGCCCAGGGATGCCAGAACACCCGGCAGCAGGTGGCCATTGGCGATCAGTGCGCGGTGGCCCTCCATCGCCAGATAGCGTTTGGCCAGCCGAGGGTGGCGGAGCAGGGGGCGCATGACGTCCGGATCCAGGCTGCCGGCCGCGATCATCGAGGCCTGCACGGCAACGGCTTCGAGCTGCCCGCGGGCGCCCGCCCCGGCATCGACGTGAATCGTCTGGCCGTCGGTCCACGACGGTTCGCCCGGTCGCAGCTCGGCCACCGCCACGGCCCGGCCCGCGAGTGCGGAGGCGAGCATGCCGAGGCCCGGCAACCAGCCACCACGAACGTCGGTGGACACGCTCATTCTCCGAACCGTTGAACTTCGTTGACCAAATATCTGTTCCACCGTAAAGTCCGGTGCCACCGCAGTCAATCGAGACGACGACGTACTTAGACAAGGAGCACATGGTGATTGATTTCACCGGCCAGGTCGCAGTGGTCACCGGCGCCGGCCGCGGACTCGGGCGGTTGTACGCGCTGGACCTGGCGCGTAGGGGCGCCGCGGTGGTGGTCAACGACGTCGGCGGCTCGATGCGCGGCGAGGGCAGGGACTCCGGGGTCGCCGATGACGTCGTCGACGAGATCAAGAAGGACGGCGGCACTGCCATCGCCTCCTACGATTCGGTCGACAATCCCGCGGGCGGGCAGGCGATCATCGACACGGCCGTGAGCGCGTTCGGGCGTCTGGACGCGGTCATCAGCAACGCGGGGATCTTCGGCAGTGTGCCCTTCGAAGACCTCTCGCATGACGACTGGACTCGAATGCTGCGCGTACATCTCGACGGCGGCTTCCATCTCGCTCAGCCCGCATATCGCGTGATGAAGAACAACGGGGGCGGCAGGTTCGTGTTCATCTCGTCCTCCGCCGGGATCTTCGGCCAGCCGATGGAGGCGCACTACGCCGCGGCGAAGGCCGGCCTGGTCGGATTGACGAACGTGATCGCGATCGAAGGCGAGGCGCACGGTATCATCGCCAATTCCGTTATGCCGACCGGCTTCTCGAGGATGGTCACCGAGACCGTCGGCGACGAGAAGTTCCTCGCCGAATCCGGCTTCATGCAAGCGATCAGGCCGGAGCTCGTCGTCCCGTTGGTGACCTTCCTCGCCAGCAGCGCCTGCACGTTCACCCACCGCAACTATTCGGCCGCCGCCGGCCGCTACGCGCGGGTGTTCGTCGGCCTCGGCGAGGGGTGGCTCGCGGACGCCGAGAGCCAACCGACGGCCGAAGACATCCAGGCGCATCTCGAGGAGATTTCGTCGACGGAGAAGTTCATCGTGCCCACCTCGATCGTGGACGAGGTACTGGAAGTGTGTGAGCGACGCGGCGTCAGCGCGATGCCGGGCAACGCGGATGTCGCCTTCCCCGAACCCCACAGCAACGGGAGTTGATCGTGGACGACGAGCTGCGAGACCAGGTCAAGCGCCTCACTGATCGCGCGGAGATCTACGAGTGCATGCAGCGCTACGCGCGGGGAATCGACCGGCAAGATCGCGCACTCCTTCGGTCGGCCTACCATGACGGCGCCGTGGACGACCACGTCGGATTCGTCGGCGAGGTCGACGATTTCATCGACTGGGCGCTCGCCTATCACGGCAGTCAGACGCGATACCAGCACTACCTGCTGAACCACACCGCCGACATCGACGGCGACGAAGCCCACGCCGAGACCTACTACCTGTTCATCGGGACCGACCGGGAGCCGGCGGACCACATGACCATCTCGGGCGGTCGCTATGTGGATCGTCTGGAGCGGCGCGACGGGCGTTGGGCGATCGTCGATCGCGTCTGTCTGGTGGAGTTCATCAACGAATCGCAATCGCTGCTCACCGAGGAAGCCCTTGCCATGGTCCCGGGGACGCGCACGCCCCGCCACGACGCGACGGACCCCTCATACGACCGGCCGCTATCGGCGTCGCGCGTGGCTGCCGACGTTGTTGACCAACTATCTGCTCAACCGTAAAGTCCGGCTTTGGTCGCAGATTCTAAGGGCCAAAGACGCTAAAGACAGAGAACCGTGGACTTTTCATACCCGGCGGAAGTGGAACAGTTCCGCATCGAGCTGCGCGACTGGCTGTCGGCGAACCTGACCGACGAGCTGGTGGCCGCCCGGCGGCCCGCCGGACGTGACGACGCCGCAATCGAGATGCTGCGCGCATGGAGCGCGACAATGGCCGACGCCGGCTGGGCCGCGGTCTCATGGCCTCGCGAGTACGGCGGCCGCAGCGCGACGGTTCTCGAGCAACTGGTCTACACCGAGGAAACCACCCGCGCTCGAGCCCCCATGCCGCTCAACGTCATTGGGCTGAACAACATCGCGCCGGCGATCATGCAATACGGAACCGAGCCCCAGAAGCTCACGCTGCTCCCCCGCATGATGCGCGCAGACGACATCTGGTGCCAGGGAATGTCGGAACCCGAAGCGGGGTCCGACCTCGCGGCACTGCGCACCCGCGCGGTGCGTGATGGTGACGACTTCGTCGTCAACGGGCAAAAGATCTGGACTTCGCTCGGGCATCGGGCGGACTGGTGCCAGCTGTACGTGCGCACCGATCCCGACGCACCCAAGCACAAGGGCATCTCGTGCCTGATCGTCGACATGACGCTGCCCGGCATCGAAGTTCGACCGCTGGTGACGCTCAACGGCGACGCCGACTTCGCCGAGGTGTTCTTTCACGATGTCCGGGTCCCGGCGGACGCGTTGCTCGGACCGCTGAATGCGGGCTGGCAGGTGGCCACCACCACACTCAGCCACGAGCGCGCCGGGGCGGCACGGCTGTACGCCGAAATGCAGGTGCGGCTGGAAGAACTGGTCGACGACATCGCCGCGTACACCGACGCGCTCGAAGACCCCGTGACGCTGCGCCGCCTCGGCGAAATCGCACTCCGCATCAAGTATCTCGAAGTGCTTTGCCAGCGGTCGATCTCGGCGACGCTGCACGGCGGTGACGCATTTGGCTCGGCCAGCCTCGCCAAGACGGTGTGGGGCGAGATCGGGCAGGACATGGCCGCCCTGGCATTTGACGTGCTGGGCACCCGCGGCGCCGATGCGCCGTGGGCGAACTACCGTCTGACGTCGCGCTCGCTGACCATCGCGGGCGGCACGAGCCAGATCAACAAGAACATCACCGCGCAGCGGGTACTCGGGTTGCCGCGCAAATGAACCTCGAACTCACCGACGAGCAGGTTGCGCTGCGCGACACCACCCGGCGCTTTCTGGCCGAAAAGGCCCCGATCTCGGATCACGTTCGTCCCCTGCTCGACGACCCGATCGGCACCAATGAACCGGTGTGGCTTGGCCTTGCCGATCTCGGGACCACAGGCCTGCTGGTACCGGAGGAAAACGGCGGTGCCGGCATGACGATGGTCGAGGCCGGCATCGTGGCCGAAGAGCTGGGCGCCGCCCTGCATCCGGGGCCGTGGTTGTCGACCGCGGTCGCCGCCACGCGGGCGTTGACGCGGCTCGGCGCGACCGATAATGCGGCAGGGCTGTTGAGCGGCATCGCCGATGGCACCACGGTCGCCACCATCTGCTTCCTGGACGCCGAAAACGCATTGGCACCCGCGAGCCGCCAGGGCTTGGATTCCGGCAGCGTCGTACTGCGGGGCGAGATCGCCGCGGTGCCCGACGCCGCCGCCGCGGACGTCCTATTGGCGCTCGCCGAGGATGACGACGGCCTCGGGCTTTTCGCGGTGCGTACCGACTCGGCGGGCGTTGCGGTCGCGCCCGAGCGTGGTATCGACCAGACCCGCAAGCAGTTCGGTATCAGGTTCGAAGCAACGCCCGCGCAACGGCTGGCCGCGGCGTCTTCGGAAAACGTCACGGCGGTGATTGACGACGTGCTGATCGCAACCGCCGCCGACGCTCTCGGCGCCGCGCGCGCAGTCATGGATCTCGCCATCGAATATGCCAAAACCAGAACGCAATTCGGTCAGCCGATCGGCTCGTTCCAGGCGGTCCAGCATCTGTGCGTTGACATGTTCGAGACCGTCGAGTTGGCGCGCAGCGGCGTGATCCACGCGCTGTGGGCGGCTGACAACGCCGACCCTGACGAGCGGCACCTGGCCGCGCTGCGGGCGAAGGCGTTCGCCGGGCGGCTGGCCACCGTGGGCGACACGGCCATCCAGGTGTTCGGCGGAATCGGCTACACCTGGGAGCACGACGCACACCTGTATCTCAAGCGCCTGCTGAGCTGGAGCGCGTTTCTCGGTGGTCCCGACAAGTACCTCACCGAAGTCGGTGCGCGCCTTGCCAAGAGAGGCAAACCGTGATGGACGTCGAGTATCTCCTCACCGCCACCCGCTCGGCGCGCAAGACGCTCGACCTGGATGTGCCGGTCGACATGGAAGACATTCGGGAGTGTCTGCGCATCGGCTTGCAGGCGGCCAACGGCTCCAATCAGCAGTCCTGGCGCTGGCTGGTGGTCACCGACCCGTCATTGCGCAACGAGATCGCCCAGCTGTACCGCGCGGCCTACCTGCTGCGGGTCGGTGGCCAGATGATCGCCGACTTCGTGCCGGCCGGAACGCCGGAAGGCCGGATCATGTCGTCGACGGAGTGGCTGGTCGAGAACATGGCCAAGGTGCCGCTGCTGGTAATCCCTTGCTATCAGCCCTACCTGCCGCGCATCGAGGGGGACGAATCGTTTCATCAGGCCACGCTGTACGGCTCGATCTTCCCTGCGGTCTGGAACTTTCAGCTGGCGCTGCACACCCGGGGGTACGGGACCTGCATCACCACCCTGCACCTGCATCGCGAGCAGGAGGTGCGGCGGCTGCTCGGGATTCCCGAAACCTACGTCCAGGGCTGTCTGCTCCCGGTCGGCCGGCTTCGTGCCGGGCACACGTTCCGGCCCGCCCGTCGGCGGCGCGTCGGCGAGGTGGTCGCGCGCGACCATTGGGACGGGCCCGCGCTCTAGAATGGACTCGATCACCGCTGCTACGCAGCGCATTCGTGGCGCCCGGTCTGATAGCCTCTAACAAAGATTTGGTTCGGCGAGAGGGACGAATGCGTATGCTTGCCAGTCCGCAGTCGTCCGGATGTGCGCGCCGCTGATCATGCCGAGAGCGGAGTCATTGCGAGCCGGCGCCCCAGCTGATTTGGGTACGCGCCGAACCGAAATCCTTACCACCGCGGCCTCGTTGATCGCACAGTCGGGATTACGGACCTCTTTGCAGGAGATCGCCGACGCGGCGGGCATCCTGCCCGGCAGCCTCTATCACCATTTCGAGTCCAAAGAGGCGATCCTCATCGAGTTGATCCGCCGCTATCAGGACGATCTGGATCGGATCGGTCAAGCCGCGCAAGCGAAGTTGGACAAAGCCGACCCCCGCCCGGTTCCCGAGCAGATTGTCGAGCTGGGCTCGGCGATCGCGGACTGCGCCGTGCGGCATCGAGCCGCACTGCAGATGTCGTTCTACGAGGGGCCGAGCACGGATCCGGAGTTGATGAAGCTGACGCAGCAGCGACCCCTGGCGATTCAGGCGGCGATGCTGCAAACGCTGCGCGCAGGCAGGTGGAGCGGCTACATCAAACCCGACATCGATCTGCCCACGTTGGCCGACCGCATCTGCCAGACCATGCTGCAGGTTGGCCTTGACGTCATGCGCCACAAATCCCCCGCCGACCAGGTGGCGGCGCTGCTCTGCCGAATCATGTTGCAGGGACTGGCAACCCGCCCGCCCACCGATTCGGCGCTCGACCGGTCCAAGGCCTTCGCTGCCGCCAGGGACGTCATCGAGACCTGGTCGGACGACAGCGACGCCGACCCCAGCGACAAAGCGGCCCACGTCCGTGCGGTGGCGCGAACGGAGTTCGGCCGCAAGGGCTACGAGGCCACCACCATCAGGGACATCGCTTCGGCGGCCGGCCTCGGCACCGGAACCGTCTATCGGGTGATCGGATCAAAGGACGAGCTTCTCGCGTCGATCATGGAATCTTTCGGCAGAAAGGTTGAGGCGGGCTGGGTCAGCGTGCTGCGCTCGGATGCCACGCCCATCGAGAAGCTGGACGCACTGAGCTGGGTCAACGTCAATGCGCTCGATCGGTTTTCCGACGAGTTCAGGATTCAGCTCGCCTGGATGCGTCAATCGCCGCCGGACACGCCCAACCCCGGCTGGTTGTATGCGACACGCCTTCGGCAGATGAAAACGCTTCTTTCCGAGGGCATCCGGTCGGGGGAGATCAGCGTTGACGGCGCGTCCACCGCGACGCTGGCACGATGCGTCATCGGCCTGCAGTGGATACCGGAGAACATCCTTGCCGAGGTGGGTAAACGCGCGGCGCTGGTGCACGTCCGTGACACGGTTTTGCGTGGTGTCGCGGTTCGCGCGGGGTAGGTGTTGAACCAAATAACTGTTACCCATACAGTTGGGCAATTAGAACCGGGTTGGCAGTGAGCGAGAAGGGGATTTCCATGACTATTGTCGATCGGTTGCGCTACGACGGCAAGCGGGCTCTCGTCGTTGGTGGCGCCACCGGCATGGGCGCAGCGGCGGCCAAGTCGGCGGCCGAGCTCGGCGCCGAAGTGATCGTGATGGACTACGCGCCGGTGAACTACGACGTCGCCAAGTCCATCCAGGTGGACCTGCGCGACCCCGCATCGATCGACTCGGCGCTCGAGCAGCTGGACGGTCCGATCCACGCCCTGTTCTCGGCCGCCGGCATCGCCGACGGAACCACCGACCTGATGGCGATCAACTTCATCGGCCACCGCCATCTCATCGACCGCCTCCTCGAGAAGAACCTGCTTCCCTCGGGCTCCGCGATCTGCTTCATCTCGTCGGTCGCAGGCATGGGTTGGGAGAATGACCTGGAGCTGCTGACAGAGTTCCTCGCCACGCCGGACTTCGCGTCGGCGCAAGAATGGGTCAAGGCGCACGAATCGGAAGGCATCATCCACTACGGCTTTTCCAAGAAGGTCGTCAACGCCTACGTCGCAACCCAGGGCTACCCGCTGTTGAAGAAGGGAATCCGGATCAACGCCATCTGCCCGGGCCCCACCGACACCCCGCTGGCCCAGGCCAACGCCGACCTCTGGCTCACCTTCGCGCAGGACTACCGCGAAGAGACCGGTTCGAAGGTGCACACCCCGGAGCAGATGGGTGACGTGATGGCGTTCCTCAACAGCGCCGCCGCCTTCGGCATCAGCGGGATCACGCTGCTGGTGGACTACGGGCACACGATGGCCTCGCTCACCAACGCCTATCCGCCGGGCAAGCCGATCATCGACATCATCATGGGGCGCGTCAAACTCTAGTGGCGATCGCGAGCGCGGCGTAGCCGGGCGAAGCGGGTCGCCACCATCAAACCCTGACGCCGGTAACGTCGGTGGCATGGCACGGATCATCGTCATCGGCGGCCACGGCAAGGTCGCGCTGCAGCTGGCCCGCATCCTGACCGAACGCGGCGACGAGGTGTGCTCGGTCTTCCGCAACCCCGACCACTCCGACGACGTCGCGGCCACCAGTGCCCAACCGGTGGTCGCCGACATCGAGCGGCTCGACACCGAGGCCCTGGCCGGCCTGCTGGCCGGGCACGACGCGGTGGTCTTCTCGGCGGGAGCGGGCGGCGGCAACCCGGCGCGCACCTACGCCGTCGACCGCGACGCCGCGATTCGGGTGATCGATGCCGCCGCGCGGGCCGGCGTCAAGCGGTTCGTGATGGTCTCCTACTTCGGCGCGGGACCCGATCACGGTGTACCGCAGGACGATTCGTTCTTTGCCTACGCGGAGGCGAAGGCGGCCGCCGACGCCCATCTGCGCGCGAGCGGTCTTGATTGGACCGTGCTGGGCCCGGGCCGCCTTACCCTCGAGCCGGCCACCGGCCACATCGCGCTGGGGCGGGGCAAAGGAGAAGTCTCCCGGGCCGACGTCGCGCTCGTGGTGGCCGCCGCGCTGGCGGACGACTCGACCGTCGGCCGAACGATCGACTTCAACAACGGCGAGACTCCCATCGCCGAAGTGCTGGCAAGCTGACCCGGAAGACCGGAGTAAACTCCGCTACGCAGCTGGTCTGCCGTCGCCGCACCACGCGACGCCGGCATCGAGCGAGGCATGTTAGTAACGCTTTGCGAGAGGGAACCCGGTGAGAGCCCGGGACTGTCCCGCAGCGGTATGCAGGAACGACCGCCGTCAACCAAGCACTGGTCTTAGCAAGAACCGAGACTGGGAAGCGACGGCCAATAGGAGCACCACCGGAGTGCGCGCCTGCGAGTCCGAAGACCTGCCAGCTGTGCCGGGCGCGCCGCGTCCGGCGGCTCATCGCCTCGTGGAATGGGCGTTTGGCTGAACGCGTTGCGGTTATGCGCAAGGTGCATACCGCGGCGGATCGGCTGCGCGTCCTCCGGCGGTGACCACCCCGCTGATGGATAGGACCAGACCGTGACCGCTCAACCATTTACCGCCACTGTTACCGGCTCCCCCCGAATCGGGCCGAAACGCGAACTCAAACGCGCCTCCGAGGGCTACTGGGCCGGACGAACCAGCCGATCGGAGCTGGAATCCGTTGCCGCCACGCTGCGCCGCGACACGTGGGCCGGCCTCGCCGCCGCCGGCCTGGACTCGGTTCCGGTGAACACCTTCTCCTACTACGACCAGATGCTGGATACGGCGGTGATGCTCGGCGCCCTGCCGGCCCGGGCAGCACAGGTCGCCGACGATCTGGACCGCTACTTCGCCGCCGCGCGCGGCAATCCCGACGTCGCGCCGCTGGAGATGACCAAGTGGTTCGACACGAACTATCACTACCTGGTTCCCGAGATCGAGCCCGCGACCAGGTTCTCACTCAACCCCGACAAGGTGCTTTCCGAACTGAAAGAGGCTCTTGGGCAAGGGATTCCGGCCCGCCCGGTCGTCATCGGGCCGATCACCTTCCTGCTGTTGAGCAAGGCGGTCAAGGGCTCGGGCGCTCCCATCGAGCGGCTCGAGGAGCTGGTGCCGATCTACTCGGAGCTGTTGTCCTTGCTCGCCGACAGTTCTTCTGGGGGCGCGCAGTGGGTGCAGTTCGACGAGCCGGCGCTGGTGACCGACATCTCCCCCGATGCCCCGGCCTTGGCCGAGGCCGTATACAACGCGCTGGGCAAGGTGAGCAATCGCCCCGCCATCTACGTCGCAACCTATTTCGGTGACCCCGGTGCCTCCCTGGCCGGGCTGGCCCGCACGCCGGTCGAGGCGATCGGCGTCGACCTGGTCTACGGCGCCGACACGGCAGTGGCGGGCATACCGGAGTTGTCCAGCAAGACGCTGGTGGCCGGCGTCGTCGACGGACGCAACGTCTGGCGCACCGACCTGGAGGCGGCGCTCGGCAAACTGACCACCCTGTTGGGTTCCGCTGCCACGGTGGCGGTTTCGACCTCGTGCTCCACGATGCACGTGCCGTACTCGCTGGAACCGGAAACCGATCTGGACGACGCGCTGCGCAGCTGGCTGGCGTTCGGGCAGGAGAAGGTCGCCGAGGTGGTCACGCTCGCGCGCGCACTGCGCGACGGACGCGATGCGGTCGCCGACGAGATCGCGGCGTCCAATGCCGCGGTGGCCTCCCGCAAGAGCGATCCGCGGCTGCACAACGATCGGGTGCGCGGCCGCATCGACTCGATCGTCGCGTCGGGCACCCACCGTGGTGACGCGGCGGGGCGCCGCGCCAGCCAGGACGAGCGGCTGCACCTGCCGCCGCTGCCGACGACCACCATCGGCTCCTACCCGCAGACCTCCGCGATCCGCAAGGCGCGCGCCGCGCTGCGGGCCGGCGAGATCGACCAGGCGGAGTACGAGAAGCGGATGAAGAAGGAGATCGCCGACGTCATCAAGCTGCAGGAGGAGCTGGGGCTCGACGTGCTGGTGCACGGCGAGCCCGAGCGCAACGACATGGTGCAGTACTTCGCCGAGCAGCTGGAGGGCTTCTTCGCGACGCAGAACGGCTGGGTGCAGTCGTACGGCAGCCGCTGCGTGCGGCCGCCGATCCTGTACGGCGACGTGATTCGCAACCACCCGATGACCGTCGAGTGGATCAAGTACGCGCAGTCGTTGACCGACAAGCCGGTGAAGGGCATGCTCACCGGTCCGGTCACGATCCTGGCCTGGTCGTTCGTCCGCGACGATCAGCCACTTGCCGACACCGCCAACCAGGTGGCGCTGGCCATCCGAGACGAAACCGTGGACCTGCAATCCGCCGGCATCGCCATCATCCAGGTCGACGAACCGGCGCTGCGGGAGCTGCTGCCGCTGCGTCGCGCCGATCAAGAGGACTACTTGCGTTGGGCCGTAGGGTCTTTCCGGCTGGCCACCTCCGGTGTCGCCGACTCCACGCAGATCCATACCCACCTGTGCTATTCGGAGTTCGGTGAGGTGATCGGGGCCATCGCCGACCTGGATGCCGATGTGACGTCCATCGAGGCGGCACGGTCACACATGGAGGTGTTGGACGACCTCAACTCGATCGGCTTCTCCAACAGCGTCGGCCCGGGCGTCTACGACATCCACTCCCCGAGGGTGCCGAGTACCGGCGAGATGGCCGAGTCGTTGCGCGCGGCGCTGAGAGCGGTTCCGGCGGAACGGCTCTGGGTCAATCCCGACTGCGGGCTGAAGACCCGCAACGCCGACGAGGTGACCGCGTCGCTGAGGAACATGGTCGCCGCGGCGCAGGAAGTGCGTTCGGGCGCTTAGCGTTCCGCGAGCGTAACCCCACTGCGATTTTTCGCGCGCTTATTTCGCAGTGTGGTTACGCTCGCGAACCTATTCCGAGTCGGACAGCACCTCGACGGGGACGTCGTCGGCCCACGGTTGCCGGGTGACCATGTCCGCGACCCGGACGATGCCGCGCTCGAACTCGCCCGTCGCCGCGTCCACCAGCCGATAGGCCTGGGTTTGCTTGTGGATTGGTTGCGCGTCGAGCAGGACGACTCGCACCTCGCCCGGCTCGAAGTGGCAGCGCTCCTGCAGCGCTGCGATCAGCTGCTCGTTGTGCATGTGGCCGTCGCCGAAGTTCCAGCCGATGGCGGTGCTGCAGATGCGCTCGCCGTCGGTGAGGACGTAGTCGTCCTCGTTCTGGCCCGCCATCGCGCGGTGCGCCAGCGTGAACAGCGCGCGGCCGTGAGTGTTGAACCCGCGGAACGCATATCCCATGTAGAGGGGGATTTGCGCGGCCTCCGGGCTGCCGTAGAACCGCTCCAGCTGAGCCTGCGGCATGCTCGCGATCGCCACGATGCCCCGGGTGATCTTGTCGGTGGCCGACGGCTTGATGCACCACAGTGTGGTGTCCCAGTTTCCGGCGTAGTACCGCATCCCGGGCAAAAACGAGATCTTGCGCGGAAACATGTTGCCCAGCACAACGATTCCCGCGATGACGACGAAAAATATCGCCACCACGACCGGGTGTCTCAGGTCGCGCAGCCCCAGGCGGGCGTGCGCGACGAACAACGACAGCACACCGAAGATCATGAAGACGTTCCACTCCAGCGGCACACCCATGGGAATCGACACGAGGATTCCCAGGTGGAAGCAGACCATCACGATGGCGGCCACCGTGATGGGCCAGCCGCTGTGGCAGAAGAACAACGGCAGCGGCACCAACATCTCGATGGCGGTGCTCAGGTGCGCCAGCCATCGCGACAGCCGCCCGGGCCGCAGATCGTCCGGGAACTTTTCGAAGAACTGCCGCTTCAACCATCGGGGCCGCACCAGCGGGTTGTTGGACATCATCGTGGAGATCACGAAGGGGAAGTGCTTGTTGAGCTTCGACGTCGCAGCGCCCATCCAGATGACCAGGAACACCACCTTCGACGCGACGATCACGTCCACCCCACCGAAGAGGAAAGTCACCGCCATCGTCGCATAAACCTCGCCCCGGGCGGCCAGGAAGATCACCTTGTCGCGCAGCCCGAGCACGCCGAGCAGTAGCAGGATGAGCACGATCTTCCAGGTGGGCAGCAATCCGACCGTCGTACCCAGCTCGGGTATCGGTCCGGTGCCGTCGGAGAACAGCGCGCTCAACGTCACCAGCAGGAACAGCGCGTACAGCGCGACGTCGATCGGCTTGCGCTTGGTGCCCTTGGTCAGCGGGACCCGGTCCGGCCACGGTGGCAGCCGGATGGTGCCGAACCGCATCCAGTACAGGATCGAGCCCATGGGCGGGAAGAACCGGTTGTTCAGCGGCCCGAAGCCGCAACCCAGCCCGACCACCTCGAACAGCATCGTGTAGAGCACGACCTTCTCGAACGCGATCGGCTCCGACCACCACGACGCGACGTGGGTGAACCCGCCGAGTCCCTTGGTGGCCGAGGCGAACAGCCACGCGCCAAGGATGTAGAGCAGGATTTTGACCACGTAGAACAGGTGCAACGCAACCGGCGTGCCGAAGCCCACCTCGGCCCAATGCTTGGCCATCGGGCGGATCTTCTCGCTACGGGTGCCCTTGTTCCACTCGGCCATGTCGAGCTGCGGCAGCTCGGGCTTCAGAAATCCCATGGTGGTCAGATTAGAACGTGTTCTAGGCGCGCGGGACTCAAGCCGGACAAGAACCCTTTGCCTGCGACTTCGCCGGCGGATAGCGTGAAGCCGGATCGGCGCGGCCCCTAGGAGGCGTCCACCATGAGCAAGCTTCGAATCCTGATATCGGCCGCGGCGCTGGCCACCGCAGCCACGGTCTCGCCAGTCGCCCGGGCCGATGCGCCCGCGCCGGGCGATGCCTGCACGGTGTTGCACGCGACCACCCAGGACGCCAACAACAGAACGATGTGGTGCAACCCCACGATGACCGGCGCCCACAACCTGGTGTGGCAGTACGGCGGGCCCGCGGACTAGCTAGCCGGCCAACCAGATTCCCGGCGCGATCACCGGCGCCCGCTCGAGCGCACGCGGATCAACGATCACATTGAGCGCGTCGAGGTCACCTGCGGGCAGATCCGCCAGCGCGTCGACGGTGGATAGAAACCTTTCCCGCTCAGCCGGTTCCACGACGTCGCCGGCGAGTTCGGTGAACTTCCGCAGGTACTGCGGGCCCCGGAACAGGCGCAGAAATCTGCGTGAACCCGCTCCTGCCGATGTCGCGATCGGTGTAGTTTGCTGCTGGGGCGGATCATAGGTTGAGGAGCCAGCCATGTCAGAGGTGGATTATTGCGTGGTCGGCGCGGGATTCGCGGGTCTGACGGCCGCCCTGCGGTTGAAGCAAGCGGGTCATTCCGTGGTCTTGCTGGAGGCGCGTGACCGGGTCGGTGGCCGCACCTTCACCGAGTACCGTCCCGACGGAACGTGGATCGATCGTGGCGGCGCGTGGATCGGCCCGGGCCAGGACCGGATCTACGCGATGATGGACGAGTTCGGTGTGGCCGAGTACAAGCAGCACAACGACGGCGACGCCATGATGATCGTCGACGGCAAAAAGCATCGCTACGGTGGCACCATCCCCTGGACGATGAGCCCGTGGGCTGTCGCCAACCTCGGCGTCGGTTTGCTGTCGATAGAGAAAATGGCCAAATCGCTTCCGCGCGAAGCGCCGTGGGACGCCAAACAGGCCGACGAGTGGGACCGCATCAGCGTGGGGGAATGGATCGAGCAGAACACCATGTCCAAGGCGGCCCGCGAAATGCTGGACATGGCGCTGGCCGGCACCTACACCTCGGCGGGGTCGGAGACGTCGCTGCTGTGGTGTCTCTCGCAGATGGGGTCCGGCGGGGGTCCCACCTTCGTCATCTCCGGCAAGGGCGGCGCCCAGGATGCCCGGCCCGTCGGGGGGATGGGTGCCATCTACGGCCGCATCAAAACCGAACTGGGCGACGCGGTGCACCTTTCGCAACCGGTCCGGCAGGTCGCCCAAGACGCCGACGGTGTGACGGTGACTGCGGCCGACCTGACCGTGCGCGCCCGACGGGTCATCGTGGCGATCCCGCTGGCGGTCGCGTCCTCGATCGTCTACGAGCCGATGCTTCCGGTGGACCGGGCTCTTCTGCACCAGCGCATGCCGAGCGGTGCGGTCATCAAGACGTCGATCATCTACGACGAGCCGTTCTGGCGCGTCGACGGGCTGTCCGGTCAGTCGGCCGCACCGGGATCCCCGGCCACCCTGACCATCGACGCCTGCACGGACACCGGCGACCCCGGAGTCATGTGCGTCATCACCGAAGGGCCCGCCGCGCGTCGGCTGACGAAGCTCAACGAGGCCGAGCGGAAAGCGGCGATCGTCGGTGAACTGGTCGACCGATTCGGCGAGAAGGCGAGAACGCCGCAGGAATACCACGAGCAGAACTGGACCATCGAGCGCTACTCCGGCGGCGGGATGATCAGCCACGCCCCGACCGGCGTGCTGACCGAATTCGGGTACACCCTGCGCCCGCCCTGCGGCCGCATCCACTGGGCCGGGACCGAAAGCTCGGCCGTCATGTGCGGGTGGATCGACGGCGCCATCCGCTCCGGCGAGCGCGCCGCGGCCGAAGTCCGGGAAGCCGAGACCGCCGCGGTCGCCTGATCAAACCACTTGCGCCACTTTGGTTTCAGTGGTGTCGACGCGGCTTTTCTTGTCAGTGGGTCGGCATAGCATTCGAACATGCGTACTGCTTATCTGCTTAAGTGGACTTACGCTGGTCGGTGTGGATTTTGCTGGTGTGAGTCCGGTTGGCGGGATGGA
>NZ_LQPH01000056.1 GCF_002102255.1 Mycobacterium nebraskense | reverse complement strand
CCCCGGTCCGGACGCGGACCCTACCGACGACCCACTGCGCCAAGCCGCGGAAACGCCGGTAGGTCTTTAATAGCAGTAAAGAAAGTTCTCACAAGGTTGGTGTGAGCCGTTCTGTGAACCGTTGCGCCTGCTCGGGAGCACCGAATCTCGAGTCATGCATGGCGGCGGACGGGAGCGTCAGCGGACGGCAGCCGCCAGTGCGCAGCGATGGAGGACCGCTACTTGATGAGCAGGGCGATGAGATTGCCGGCAGCCTGGCCGAGATGGTCGAGGGCTGCCTGGCCTTTGTCAGCGTCGGCTCGCGATGGGTAACCGATGACACCGCTGGTGGTGTAGGCATCAATCCCCAGGGTGGTTAGGTATCGGCGGTCGGGCGCGGCATGGTCGGCAGTGTGCCAACCGTCGCGCACGTAGGCGGGGTGCGCGGCGAGCAGGAGCGAGGTCTCAAGTTCGCCGGCGTGCATGTCGTCGTGATTGCTGCTCGTGATGCCGGCGGCCCGGCGGGCCTCCATCCAGTCCTCGCGGCTTGGATATAGCCCGACGCGCATCGCACCGTCGGCGTTGGCTTGCTGCACCACATTGGCGAGCACGTAGTTGCCGCCGTGACCATTCACGACCACGAGCGCGCTAATGCCTTGTCGTACAAGGGATGTACTGATATCGGTCACAGCAGCGGCTAGCGTGGCCGGGCTGAGACTGACCGTTCCAGGATACGCTGAGTGTTCCTGCGAGCATCCAAATGTCACTGCAGGAAGTTGAAATATCTTGTGGTGGTCCCCGATTGCCGTCGCAATAGCTGTTGCGATCAGAGTGTCGGCGACCAACGGAAGGTACGGTCCATGTTGCTCGAAGGAACCAACCGGCAATACAGCGACAGCCGCGTGGACTACCTCGTGGTCGGTGGTGGTAGTGGCTGGGAGAAATAGGCCAGGCACAGCAGAGTGCTGGGTCATAGCTGGGGGTCTCCTTGCAACGCGTCCTCGATTCGCTTACGCAAAGTATGCAATGGAAGACTCTTGTCAGCCCGAACCCGGTCGCGAATTACCTTCCGGCAGAGACGCAATTCGCGGCGGGCACGATCCGAGGGTGTAGTCAGGTATGCGCGGGCGGCGCCATCAATGTATTGAAGTGCCGAATGGTAGTCGTGCAGAGCGATTAACGTGCGCAGGAGGCGCGCGCATGCAACGGCGTAGTCGCGCTGTTGGTCGTGCGGCCAGGAATTGTGATGTTCGAGTAGAAGTTCAAGCGCTTTCTCCGGCTGACGGAAACCGTTGAATCCCAACGCAATCTCTGACGCCACGTACGCGCGACTGGCGTATATGGCGTGGTCGTCAGCGACGGGTTCTGTGTATGCGATGTCAAGGGCACAGGCGGCATGGCGTTCGAAACTCTGGCGGTCTTGATCGGCCATCGCGGCCAGGGCTTGCTGGCGGGCTATGCTCGCCCGCAGCCGCCCGACAGAGCGTCCGTCAATGAGCTGGGCAGCTTCGGCGGCCAGGTCCACGGCCAGGGCTGGATCACGCATGAGCAGAATGTTAGAGCGGCGCATCGCGATGACCGCCCGCAGAATAGGATCAGCAGCCGCACGAAGGTGATCGTCTGCCCGACAGGTCAGCTGATCCGCTTTAACTGGGTCCCCGCTGTCCTGGGCGATCCAGCCGCCCAGTTCGGCAATTCTGCCTGCCGCACGGCGAACATCACGCCGCAGATCAGCAGGCGCGTTCGTCAGCAATTTCTCGATCGTGACTAGGTCGCGGTCAACGAGAGCACGGGCGTACTCGGGGCCGAAAAGGTGTTCGGCGCGGATGTGCGCCGCTCGCTGCGCCAAAATCACCGCCAGCACGTCCGCGTTCACCGGCGTCTGCACAAGCAAAGGACGCGGTAGGGCAGCATCAATGGTGAGACCAAAGAGGTGGTCTTCGTCTTCTCGCAAGGCCTCGGTCAGCAACTGTCGCCACAACGGGCCCGGCTTGGCACCTTGCTCGAATGCCTTGATTTGACGGCTTATCGAG
Source organism: Mycobacterium nebraskense (assembly GCF_002102255.1). GTDB lineage: Bacteria > Actinomycetota > Actinomycetes > Mycobacteriales > Mycobacteriaceae > Mycobacterium > Mycobacterium nebraskense. The sequence continues at coordinate 1,124 of NZ_LQPH01000056.1, read as the reverse complement.
TCCGGAACGCTCAGCGCCAATCCACGCCGGCTCCGAACCTTCTCGACCTCGTTCACCAGATCGTGCTGAGTCCATCCCCATGCTTTGCGCGCAGCACGCAGCCGCTGCGCGGTCTCGGGAAGGTCGGGAGCGGCGTCGGCCACCCACTAATTTTCCCGCACCAAGACGGCCCACCGCGACGGTCGACCTGCGCGTTTTTTGACTCACCAAGCATCACCCACGCTCACTTACGCGCCACTGACCGCCGGTGATGTCCTGGCGTCGTGGCCATAAGGCCACAAAGGTCACGACAACCAGAACCAGGAGAAACAACCCATGAAGTTGAGGATTGATACCTCTGCCGTGTCGTTCATTTGCACCCGGTTACCGGAGCAGCGAATCGCGTTTGACACCGGCCAGCCGAAGGTCGATCGGGAGACCGGCCAACCCCTGTGGCAAGTGCAGTTGATGGCGCTTGACGCCTCGGGCGCTGATGTCATCGCGGTGACCGTGCCTGGCGATCCAAGCATCACCGTCGGGCAGCCGACACACGTTGAAGGCCTGGTGGCGCTGCCTTGGAGCCAAGAGGGGCGCAGCGGCGTGGCGTTCCGTGCAAATTCGCTTCGTGCCGCGGGCGCACCACTGGCGGGCGTGATCACGCCGCCGAAGGTCGGGCCGTCGTCGACGTCGCCTAGTGGCACGGGTAAGCCCGTCGCCTGAATCCAGTTCGCCGGCAGAACTTGCACCGCCGCAACACCCAGCTGCTGCGGTAGTGCAGTTCACCCCCCGTATCAAACTCGACCCGGAAAGGCTCAGCGATGTCTCTATCATCAAAACCAAACGGCAACAACAAATCTCGTAGCACTGAATCCGAATGGGACCACACCGTCGTCATTATCGCCACGGGATTGGCCAAAGCGATCAAAGTCTTTGTGTGGTGGTCAATTCTGTTTCCGATGATCAGCTTTCCCATACTGATGAGTCTCTGGTTGTGGCTGATTGCCGGGCCGATCTTTGGCATTGTCCTCGCCGCGATATCGGGCTTGGCTCTGGCCGCCTGGTCATTAGCCCGGATTTTTCGTGGATTATTGTGAGTGTCGGGGTGTAGATACGCGAAAGTGCCTGTCCTGCAAGGGATAATTGGA
>NZ_LQPH01000055.1 GCF_002102255.1 Mycobacterium nebraskense | reverse complement strand
CGATGAAGTGATCGACGCTCTTCTCGTCCGTTCGTGGAGAGGAGAGTGTTGTGGTCAAGGTATTGCGGTCGTTGTTTCGCGGGCCGCTGGAGCCGCATATCGCCGGGTTCGCCGAGGAGTTGGTGCGGCGGGGCTATACGCAAAGCTCGGCAGGGCAGCATGTGTGTTTTCTTGCGCATCTGGATCGCTGGATGAGCGCCGAGGGCATCGGGCTGGGTCAACTGAGCGCGTCGGTGATCGACCAGTATCTGGCGCAGCGGCGAGCAGCTGGTTATGTCGAGTATCGCTCGCTGATAGCGCTGCGGCCGCTGCTGGACTTCCTCGCGCCGCTGGGTGTGCTCCCGGTTGAAGAGCCCGATCCGCCAGAACCGGTAGAGGAGCTGCTCGGCCGCTACCACGACTACTTGGTCGGCGAGCGAGGGCTGACCGCGCGCACCGCGCGCGGCTATGTGGATTTCGTTCGCCCGTTCGTGGCCACCCGCGCGCACGGCGACGTGCTCGACCTTGCCGGGATCACGGCGGCCGAGGTCACCGGGTTTGTTCTGTCTGCCTGCCCGGGCCGTTCGGTCGGGTCGGCGAAGCTGGTCGTCTGCGCGCTGCGGTCGCTGCTGCGTTGGCTGCACCTGAGCGGGCAGGTGCCGATGTCATTGGCGAGTGCGGTGCCGTCAGTGGCGGGCTGGCGACTGTCGAGTCTGCCCAAGGGCCTCGAACCCGGGCAGCTGCGCCGGCTGCTCGCCGGTTGTGATCGGCGCACCGGCACAGGCCGTCGCGACTATGCGATCTTGCTGCTGCTGTCCCGACTGGGCCTGCGGGCTGGTGAGGTCGCCAGGCTCGGGTTGGACGACATCGACTGGCGTCACGGCGAACTCGTGGTGTGTGGCAAGGCAGCTCGTATCGAACGGTTGCCGCTGCCGGCCGACGTGGGCGCGGCGATCGCCGGGTATTTGCGCCATGGACGGCCGGCCACCGCCGCCGGGCGCAACGTGTTCGTGCGGGTGCACGCCCCGCACCGGGCGTTGACCACCGGCGGGGTATCCAATGTGGTCTGCGACGCCGCGCAGCGCGCCCGGTTGCCCAAGATGCATGCGCACCGGCTGCGGCACACCGCTGCCACCGCGATGCTGCGCGCCGGCAGCACACTGCCCGAGGTTGGGCAGGTGCTGCGGCACCGCTCGCCGTTGACTACGGCGATCTACGCCAAGGTCGACCACAAAGCGCTGGCCGTGCTGGCCCGGCCCTGGCCGGTCGAGTCCGGTGGGGGTGTGTCGTGACCGGCAGGCCGCTGCAGCAGGAGCTAACCGACTACCTGGTGTTGCGCCGCGCTCTCGGGTATCGGATGGCCCGGCCGGAGAAGCTGCTGGGCCAGTTCCTCGACTACCTCGCACACCACGGCGCATCGAGGATCACCGTCGCGGCGGCGCTGGACTGGGCGCGGCTGCCCGCCAATGGCACCTCGAACTGGTGGGCTTATCGGCTGGCGGCGGTGCGCGGGTTCGCCACCTACCTGCACGCGCTGGATCCCGTCCACGAGGTGCCTGCCCCAGAACTGCTGCCGCAGCGGACGCGTCGGGCAAGCCCGTACTTGTATTCCGATACCGACGTGGCCGCGCTGATCGCGGCCACCAACACGCTACGCGGCCGGTTGCGGCAAGCCACCTTCGCTACCTTGATCGGGCTGCTCGCGGTCACCGGCATCCGGGTAGGGGAAGCGATAGCGCTGGATCGCGGCGACGCCGACCTGACTGCGGGGCGACTCACGGTGCGGTTCGGGAAGTTCGGCAAGACCCGAGAGCTGGCGCTGCATCGCAGCACCATCGATGCGCTGCGCCGCTACCAGCGGCTGCGCAACCAGTTGGCCCCGACCACCGGGACATCGGCGTTCTTTGTCTCGCTGGCCGGAAACAGGTTGCTTTACTGCAATGTTCATCACGCCTACCACCGGCTGGTGGGGCTAGCCGGGCTCACGGCGCGCTCGTCGTCGTGTCGGCCGCGGATTCACGATCTAAGGCACTCCTTTGCCGTGCGGTCCATGCTGGATGCTTACGCCGCCGGGGAAGACGGACAAACCCGGCTCACACTGCTGTGCACCTGGCTCGGGCATGTCCACCCGGCGAGCACCTACTGGTATTTGTCCGCTTCGCCTGAGTTGATGGCGGTTGTCGGGACGCGGCTCGAGCAGTACCTGGCCGACCGATCGGGGGTGCGGCGATGAGCGCGCTCGCCCCGACGCTGCAAGCCTTCTTCACCGACCGGCTCATCCGGCAACGGCATGCCAGCGGGCACACCATCGCTGCCTACCGCGACACCTGGCGGCTCCTGCTCGCCTATGCAAGCGAGCGCATCGGCGTTGCACCGGCGCGGCTAGACCTGGCCGACCTCGACGCGCCGCTCATTGCGGCCTTCCTCGAGTACCTCGAACATCAACGTGGCAACAGCGTGCGCACCCGCAACGCGCGGCTGGCCGCCATCCACTCCCTGTTCCGGTTCGCCGCCCTGGCCCACCCCGAGCACGCCGCCACCATCGCCCGGGTGCTGGCGATCCCACCCAAACGCTTCGATCGGGCGGTGATCAGCTACCTCACCGAACCGGAGGTCGACGCGCTGCTGGGCGTCTGCGACCCAACGACCTGGACCGGGCGCCGCGACCATGCCCTGCTGCTGCTCGCGGTGCAGACCGGGTTACGGGTCTCTGAGCTCACCGCGCTCACCCGCGGCGACATCCACCTCGGGGTCGGCGCCCACGTCGCCTGCCACGGCAAAGGACGCAAGGACCGGATCACCCCGCTCACTGCCGGGACCATCACCGTGCTGCGCGGCTGGCTCGATAACCAACCCGGTGATCCCACCGATCCCTTGTTTCCGATCCGGCGCGGCACCTCGCTCAGCCGCGACGCGATCGAACACCGCCTCGCCCACTACGCCGCCACAGCGGCCGCCAAATGCCCGTCGCTGCAAGGCAAGACCGTCACCGCCCACGTGCTGCGACACACCACCGCTATGCGGCTCCTGCACGCCGGTGTCGACACCAGCGTTATCGCGCTCTGGCTCGGACACGTCAGCGTCGACACCACCCAGATCTACCTGCACGCCGACCTGCACCTGAAGGAGAAAGCACTGGCCCGAACCCAACCGCCCAACACACGCGTCGACCGCTACCAGCCGCGCGACAGCCTGCTCGCCTGGCTTGAAGCACTCT
>NZ_LQPH01000054.1 GCF_002102255.1 Mycobacterium nebraskense | reverse complement strand
TTAGCGCTACCGCGTAACATCACCCACCGAAGCCAGAACCTGCGCCCGCCGATTTACACCGAAATCTGGACGCCACCGCGGTGTGCGGCAACGCGAGCTGTCAGAATCTCAACGCCTTTTTCACGTCTAGTTGCGACGTGATTGCCTGGGATCGTGGGGTGTTCCTGCCGGTCGGGGAACGCATTTTCGGCGACATGTTCATCACTGGGGTGTTAGCACACGAGTACGGGCACGCGCTGCAGCAGATGGCGAAACTGGTCACGAGAAAAGACCCCACCATCGTCCGCGAGCAGCAAGCCGATTGTTTCGCTGGGGTCTATCTGTGGTGGGTGGCCGCAGGTAAGTCCCCGCGCTTCATGCTGAGCACCGGGGACGGGCTCGACCGCGTGCTCGCCGGGGTGGTCACCACCCGCGACCCGGTGATGGACTCAGATACCGAAAACGATGACGAACACGGTTCGGCGTTAGATCGGGTTAGCGCCTTCCAGATGGGCTTCGTCACGACTGCACCGACCACGTCGCGCCCCTAGCGCCAAGCAAGTTGAAGCAGGCGACCAATAGACTGAGACACCAGCGCGAATCACGCACGACATCAAGCGCCACGATGACGCAGTCGACATCCCGATAGCAGGCGACATTCGAGGAGGCCACATATGGCAACCGTCGGGGACCGCAGTGACAAACTGGAGCGCTACTGGGATCAGCAAGCCGGTCGCTACGACAAGCAGATGCGGTTCATGGACCGGAGAGTTTTCAAGGACACTCGCGAGTGGGTGTGCTCGCGGGCGACCGGGCAGACCCTTGAAGTGGCGATGGGTACAGGCCTGAATCTTCCTTGGTATCCGGAGGGTGTCCAGCTCACCGGCCTGGATCTGAGCGAGGAGCTGCTGTCGGTGGCCCGCGGCCGAGCTGCGGATCTGGAGCGCTCGGTGACTCTGGTGCACGGCAATGCGCATGGCCTGCCGTTCGACGAGGCGTCGTTCGACACCGTGGTGTGCACTTTTGGGCTGTGCTCCATCCCGGACGTCGCTACCGCGATCGGCGAAATGCACCGGGTCCTGCGCCCGGGTGGCGGGCTGCTGCTTGCCGACCATATCGCGAGTTCGTCGCGCCCCGTTCGAGCCGTGCAATGGTTGGTGGAGCGGCTCACGATTCCCATGGCGGAGGAGCACTTTCGGCGCCGGCCATTGAAGCTGTTGCCTGGCGCAGGATTCGCGGTCGACACTGTGGAACGTTTCAAACTCGGCATCGTCGAACGCCTGACGGCGCACAAGCCCGTCGATTCGACCGCCAGCTAAGTTGGCGCACGGCGGGCCGGCGACACCTGATCAGTTTTGGGCAGACTCCCTAACGAACCAATCAGTCAGGTCCGCCCGAGATACGTCGGGCAGTACGCAGCTATGCTGGCGCCGACAAGGAACCCGGCATGATGGGCGGCGAGGTTGCTGCCGGTCAGCACGTCCTTGTGGTTCATCACGTCGTGGGCGACCTGGGCCGGGGTCTCGCCCCGATCAAGTTCTGTGCAGACCGCATGACCGGCGGCGATCATGACTTCTGGTGACGCGTACGTGATGCCCTGAGAGCTCAGTGCGGCCAGGAACTCGGCATCGGCATCGGCAGGGTCGGTCGTGTCCCTGCCGCGGTGTAAAAGAATCCGGACGTAGGTTCCCTCGAAGACCGGCAAGTCTGATGGAAGGAGCA
>NZ_LQPH01000053.1 GCF_002102255.1 Mycobacterium nebraskense | reverse complement strand
GTTATCTGAGGTTCTCAGCGTCCTGTCGATGATGTAAACGACACGCGGTCCGGGGTGCGCCGAGATCCGTTGTGGGCTGGTTATCTTCGGTGTCTATGACGGGGCTGGGTATCCGGGTGCAGCGAGTCGAGATGCCGTTCGGCGATCCGCGGTCGTGGACGGTGACTGACGACGGCTCGGTGGTGGAGCCGGCGGAGTCGTTCCTGGCGCATCTGCATGCGGTGGAGCGCTCGCCGAACACGGTCAAGGCTTATGCGCACGATCTGCGGGACTGGTTCGAGTTTCTCGACCAGCACGGCCTGGTGTGGTCGGCGGTGCGGCTCGAGGATGTGGGGCGCTTCGTGGCCTGGCTGCGGCTGCCGGCGGGGTCGCGGGCCGGGAATGTGACCGGGCTGCCGACGGCGGCGAGCATGTGTTCGGAGTCGACGGTGAACCGGAAGCTGTCGGCGGTGTCGGCGTTCTACGAATTCCAGCAGCGTCACGGCGGGGACCTGGGCGATCTGCTGGTGACCTGGCAGCGACGTGGGACAGGCGGCGGGTCCTGGCGGCCGTTGTTGGCGCACTTGGGCTCTCGACCGGAACGAATCCGCCGGATCGCTCTGCGCGCCGATCGGCGCATCCCCGGCACGCTCGACGGCGAGCAGGTAGCGGCCATCATGGCGGCGTGCGATCGGCTGCGGGATCGGTTTCTGTTCACGTTGCTTGCCGAGAGCGGGTTTCGGGTCGGCGAGGCGCTGGGGTTGCGGCACAGCGACATCGACGCCGCATCCCGGCTGGTCGCGGTGACGCCACGAATTAACGGCAACGACGCTCGAGCTAAGGGTGGCGGTCGGCAGGTGCCGGTGCCAGCGCGGGTGATCCGCCTCTACTCCGACTATCTGCACACCGAGTACGGCGACCTAGACAGCGACTACGTGTTCGTCAACCTGTGGTCCAGCCCGGTTGGAAGTCCGTTGACGTATCCGAGTGTCTACGACCTGACCTGCCGGATCCGCAAGCGGACCGGGACGATGTTCGGACCGCACATGTTTCGGCACACCTACGCCACCGAACTGTTACGCCGCGGCGTCGCGGTGGAGGTGGTCGCCAAACTGCTGGGGCATACCTCGATCACGACCACCAGCGACACGTACGCGCACCTGAAGATCGAGGATGCTCGGCGGGCGCTGGTGGCGGTGGGCTGGTTGACGGACGAGGACGTGCAGCGGTGAGTGTAGAGGCGCTGGCCACCCAGCCGGGTACAAGCCTGCATGGTCGCCTGGATACGTTGTTGCGCAACGAGTTCCGAGTCGATGTGCTGGTGCCCGCGGCGGACGACCCGATCCTCGGCACGCCCGCCTGCGAGGTCAGCGACTGCGTGCATTCCAGCCGCTATGGCGGACTCTGTTCGGCTCATCTGCGGCGATGGAACCTCGAGGACCGTCCCGGCCGGCGGGCTTGGGTGGCCTCTGCGGATCCGACCGTGATGGGACACCGTCCGCTTCAGCCGTGCCAGGTCATCGGCTGCGGATACGGGCAGCATCGATACCGATTGTGTTACAGGCATTCCCGCGATTGGGACAAAGCCGGACGCCCGACCGTGGATCAGTGGACGCCGACCCTGGCCTCCATGACGAGCGTGTGCGCGCTGCCGGGGTGCTCGTTGTGGGCTGAGTTGGATGGCGGCTGGTGCCGGTCACACCACGCTCGGTGGCGGCAGCGAGGCCGGCCACCGGCGGCGGAGTTCATCGCCTACTGCACCAGCTACGGTGAAGACCAATTCGACTTCGGGCCGCTGCCACCGCAATTGCGGCTTGAGATCCAGTACGCGATCCAGTGCCGCGTCGATGCCAACCGCACCCGCACCACACCGCGATCGATCAAACCACTGTTGGACCATCTCGCGGGCAGCGCCTCCGTCTCGCTGCTGGACCACTCGGTGCAGGACTGGCTGGCCCGACTGCCCGCCGCCGCCTCGACCACCTCACCGCGGGCTTTCCTCGGCTTCGCGATCGACTGCCTGCTCGACGTCCGCGACGGAACCGGATGGGACAGCGAATACCCGCGTGATGTGTGGTTACTGCGACGGCTCGGCGTCGCGGCCGGCCACGGCGCCAGGTTGGACTTCACACCGGTGCAGCCACGCTGGCTGCGGGAGCTTGCCAAACGCTGGTGCCGATGGCGCATCTCCTGCGGCATCGGGCTTGGCCAGCTGCGCAAGGATCTCATCGCCATCGTGCGGCTGTCGCGGCTGACACCCGGACTGGCAGCCTCGATGGGTCCCGCCGCGCTGGACCGGGCGGCGCTGGAAAGCTACCTGGCTCAGCTGGCGGTCGCCGTCCCGCACGCGAAGACCCGCAGCAGCGACATCAGTTCCGTCACAGGGCTTCTCCGCGCCGTCCGCCAGCACCGCTGGGCGCGGCTACCCGCCGAGGCGGAACTGTATCCCAGTGACCATCCTCGCCGCGCCGAAGCGTCAGCGCCGCGCGCGATCCCCGAGTTCGTCATGAACCAGCTCGAAAGCGCCGACAACCTCGCCCGCCTCACCGATCCGCGGATCCGGCTGCTGGTCGAGATCCTCATCCGCACCGGGCTGCGCATCGGCGACGCCACCCGACTGGGGCTGGACTGCCTGATCCGCGACCACCAGGGAGCGGTCTACCTGCACTACCGCAACCACAAGATGCGCCGCGACGCCATGGTCCCCATCGACGACGAACTCACCGCCAAGATCGAGGCCCAACAGATCCACGCCCGAAAACGGTTCCCCGACACCAGCGTCCTGCTGCCGCGTGGGCATGCCAACCCCGACGGTCGATTCCCCATCCACACGGGAACTTTCGACATGCGGCTCAAGCGATGGATGGCCGATATCGCGGTCATCGACGAATTCGGCTGCCCCGTCAAAGTCACACCCCACCAGTTCCGGCACACCTACGCCACCCGGCTGATCAACAACGACGTGCCGCAGGAAGTGGTGCGTCGCCTGCTCGACCACACCAGCCACACCATGACCGCCCGCTACGCGCGCCTCGCCGACACCACCATCCGCGAACAGTGGGAACGCGCTCAGAAGATCAACATTCGCGGCGAGCCCGTCGACACCAGCACCGACGGTCCGCTCGCCGACGCCGCTTGGATGAAACAGAACCTGTCTCGCGCGAAAATGGCTCTACCGAACGGCTATTGCGGTCTGCCGATGCAGAAATCGTGCCCACACGCCAACGCCTGTCTCACTTGTCCGCTGTTCGTCACCACCGCCGAGTTCCTGCCTCAACACCACCAGCAGCTCGCCGCCACCCGCGCTCTGGTTACCCGCGCCGAAACCGACGGCCACGTCCGCCTTGCGGAGATGAACCGCGCCGTCGAGACCAACCTGCTCACCATCATCAGCACCCTCGAACACGACCCCAGCTGCCGGTGCGGCCACACACCATCTGGCGGAACATGCTGCGGAGGAGGAACATCCGATGCGTTCTGACAACACCCACCACCTGCTCGCCGCCGCTCAACGGCGCCGTGACAGCACTCTCGAACGCGCACAGCGCGCCCTGCGGGAGCTCAGCGAGACCGGTCAGCGCTACACGGTCACCGACGTCGCCGCCCGCGCTGGTGTCTCCCGCGCCTGGCTCTACGCCCAAGCCGGGCTACGCGACCAGATCCGCCAACTCACCGACCAACGCACGCCAAGGCCGGGAATCGACCAAACCCAGCGCAGCACCGACGCGTCCCTGCGGCAACGGCTCAAACTCGCCCACGCCCGCATCACTGAACTCGACGACGACAACCGTCGCCTGCGCCACCAAGTAGCCCAGCTGCACGGCCAACTCCGCACCACCCGCCTGCACGGGCCACCTGTCGCAGACACCGTCCACAACGAGAACACCCTGCTCACGCTGCCGAACGACCGAACCGACGCAAGATAAC
>NZ_LQPH01000052.1 GCF_002102255.1 Mycobacterium nebraskense | reverse complement strand
TGCTCCTTCCATCAGACTTGCCGGTCTTCGAGGGAACCTACGTCCGGATTCTTTTACACCGCGGCAGGGACACGACCGAACTCGAGGCGCTCAGAATCAAGACTTGTGTATGGGACATGGACACGGGCGACAACTCGTCGCTGCCGGACGACTTCACCCATGTGGTCCATTCGGCCCTGAACCTCAGCCCCGACTACGACCAAGCGATTACCAACAACGCAGAAGGATCAGCGCTGTTGATGCAGCACTGCCGCAAGGCGAAGGCGTTTCTTCACGTCTCCAGCACGTGTGTCTATAGACCTCATGCAGATCATCCCAACCACGCTTACGCGGAGACCGACCCGCTCGGCGGTCTCGCCAGCTATGCCGAGGTCTATCCGATCGCAAAGATCACCTCCGAGGGCAGCGTTCGCGCCGCCGCACGTATGTTGGACCTCCCCACCACCATCGCACGGATGAACGTTGGGTACAGCTGGACGGGCCATGGTGGGCTTCCCGTCATGCAATACCAGACCTTTAAGGCTGGACAACCCTGGCTCACTCCGTTGGGCTACCACAACATCGGGTCACCCATCGGAGGCGTCGACATCGCCGACCAAGCGCACAAGCTGCTTGAAATCGCCACTGTCCCCGCGACGATCGTCAACTGGGGCGGGGATGACCCCGTCACGGACCAGCAGATGGGTGAATACGTCGCCGAACTCACGGGGGTGACGGCGAGTTTTGTGGAGTCGCCCGTCAGCTTCGACAGCTTCTGGTCGGACAACACCCGCCGTGAGCAACTCATCGGCAAGTGCTCGCAGCACTGGAAGGAAGGCGTCCGGGACACCTTTTCCAGGCTCGGTTTGATCGGCGTCGCCGACTAGCAGCACCGGACTGACTGGTCGAACGAGACGCAGGCGATTGGCCACGACTGCAGTGAATGGAGGCAAGCAGTGCGCAGGATGATCCAGTTCTCGACAGGCAACGTCGGCCGACACTCGCTGAAGACAATCATTGAACGACCAGATCTCGAACTGGTCGGCGTGCACGCCGCCAGCCCCGAGAAGGTCGGCCGCGATGCCGCCGAACTTTGCGGAACGAGCGAAGCCACGGGCGTTATCGCGACGGACGACATCGACACACTTGTCGACCTGGGGGCGGACTGTGTCGTCTTCACGCCGCAGGCCGAAACCCGGCCGATGGAAGTAATCGATCAGATGTCGCAATTCCTGTCCGCTGGCACCAACGTCGTTGGGAGCTCACTGGTCTGGCTGGTGGCACCCATCTACGCGCAGGACTGGATACGGGATCCCCTGATCCAGGCGTGCGAGAAGGGCAACTCGTCGCTATACGTCAATGGGGTTGATCCCGGCTTCTCGGCAGATACTCTCACTCACGCAGCTCTGAGCCTGGTGACCTGTGCGCGCTCGGTGACGGTGCAGGAGATATTCGACTACGGAAACTATGACGATGCTGAGTTCACCGGTGAGGGAATGGGCTTCAACAAGGGGCCCGACGACGATCCACCTCTGCTATTTCAACCGGGGATCGTAGATTTCATGTGGGGCGGGCAGGTACGGAGGCTGGCCGACCTGATGGGGATAGAGCTCGACGAAACGCGTCAGCGAACCGAAAGTTGGTACACCCCAGAGCCGATCGTATGCACGATGATGACTGTCGATCCGGGAGGCCGCGCCGCTGTTCGATTCGCTGTCGAAGGCGTCCTCAACGGGGAGCCGGTGATCACCATCGAACACGTCACTCGGCTCACAAACGCGGCGGGATCCGATTGGGTCTACCCGCCAGAAGGTCTCACCGGGGTTCACCGAGTAACCGTCGAGGGAGACCCTCGGGTGGAAATCAACACCCATGTATCTCATCCCCTGCTGGACTCCACTGACGCCGCATGCATGTCGACCGCAGCGCGCGTCCTGAACGCGATCAACTGGGTGTGCGAAGCCCCAGCGGGCCTGGTTGCCCTGGAGGACATTCCGCCGGCGAACATGCTGCCACCCTTAGCTCAGTGACGCCTCACGACTGTCTCCCGTGCACCCGTGCCGACACATTACGCTGACTACAGTCAGTCTGTTATAGTTCACATACCCAATCGGCCTCGATGACGCGGAGGATTGTGAATCTGCCGAAGCTGCAACAGCACACTGCCGGCGGCGTCGCAAGGGCCTCGGCGGAAAGCGGCCGCGCCGCAAAGGGACTGACGTTCGACGAGCACTTGGAACGGTCACAACTAGCGCAGCGTCAGGCCGACAAATGGCTTATCTCGGGCAGTCTCCTGATCGGCACCGCGGCCCTGGGCGTCTTTGGGTTGCCGCTGTTCCTCTGGGGAGTGCGGTTGCTGCGCCGGGCCCAACGAGATGGCCTCTCCGTTCGGCCGATGCTGGTCACGTTGCTCGGCTATCTCGTCATCATCGACGCCGCCATCAACACTGTGGGGTGGGCACTCGACCTGGTGGCAAGCCATACCCTGCTGGCCCGCGTGCTGCTCAACGGGTGGGGCAACATGTTCGACGCCGGCTACTTCTGGCACTACAACGAACTGTGGGTCGGAGGCGCGGCCGGACCTGGTGAAAAAGCCATGGAAGTCGGTCTCATCCTGACCGTCTTCACCATGCGAATCGCCGCTGCCATCGGATTCCTGCAGATGAAACGCTGGGGTCACCAATGGATGGTCATCACGTGCTGGATGGGCGTGGTGATCTGGGTTACCTACGTCTTCAACATGACCATGTTCGCCGACGTGCGCTTCGCCGGTGTCGTCTTGCCAGTCGTCGGCTGGTGGCTCTACGACATCTTCTACATCACGCCATTCCTCGCAATCCCTTACCTGCACACCGTCAATCGCGAAATCTTCTCCGACTGATTACGGATTGCGAGTTCCTCAATGACCACTATCACTGGACGACTCCCGGCTCTTCGAACCCGCCGCAACGGACTTCACCAGTTCCAGTGGGCATTTCGCTATTCAATCGAGCCAGGCCGACTGATGGCCGCGACATTGCCGTTGACTTCAATCAAAAAGCTGGAGAGTCCGTCACTCAGGAGGTCAGATCGTGGATTATTTATGGGAGATCCTTCGCTACGTCGCCGCCTGGGGCGGCACCGGGCTGATTATCTGGTTCTGGTATTGGATGTTCTCCAACATCGGAACGTTCTGAGCGCGGCCCACGGACCGGGCGACCTGCCTGCGCGAGATTCAGACCATGGCTGAGCCCTCCGAAACCCACGCGATGGCGCTGGAACGGAGTTGCTCCGTGACGGCGGTGGCACTCAGTGAGCAGCGTCGCGAGGGCGTCCGGCTCGTCACCGGTGATCGTCGCGGCTTCGGTTTGAATGCCGCGCTCACGTTCGTTCATGTGCCCTACCCCGCCCCCGATCTCTCAAAGCCCGACTGGACACGCAGGACCCTGACATGCGGCGTAGCCCTGCAATGTTCGCCGTCGAAAGAGCGGATCACCGAATACCGCCTGAACGAGCTGTCCGCTCGCGAACTGCGCGCGCTCACGCTTGTCGAAGCCGGCGTCGCGCTCGGCTGGATCGCGTCGCGGTGGCCAGGCCTGCTCCCCGAGGTCCAACGACTAGTCCCGGAGGTCCACGCCGAAGCCGGTGACATGGATGCCGCGGAAATGCTCAGCCGGGCAATCGCGTTGGCGACCACCGGCCAGGCATTGACGGTCCACCCGCTGCTGGGCCACCTGCCGCTGGCCTACACGGCGCCGCATGGCTTGACCGACAAGTTACGCCGCAGCTTTGGCCGGATGCCCTGGACTAGCACGCAGAAACGGCTGCCGCGGCCGTACTCAGTTCCCGTCGGCGGCGATGGAGGCGTCCGCAATCCCAACCTGCCGCCCCCGAGCCGGCCCCAGGACAACGATTTCGACGTCACGCCAGAACACCGGCCCGGTATCCCCTATCCCGAATGGAACATGTGGACAAAGCAGTTCATGCACGACCACGTCGCCGTTATCGAGCATGCAGACGGCCGCCGCATTCGCCGTCCGGTGCCGGTTGCCGTCGACGTACGCAAGTGGTTCGAAGAACACACCCATCGTGCGATGACAAACCGCCTCGAAGACGGATCCGACCTCGATGTCGACCAATACGTCAACCACTACATCGACCTGTCTACCGGCGAGGCCAAGGAGCCGCGGCTCTTCCGCGACTTGCTGCCCAGCAGCCGTGACGTCGCCACAGCGTTGCTGCTCGACGGCAGTTCGTCGTTAGGGGTACACGGCGGTCGAGTTTTCCAACTCGAACTGGCCTGTGCCGACGCGCTTTCGCGAGCCATGACGCTGGCCCGCGAACGTCATGGTGTCTTTGTGTTCACCGGCAACACTCGGCATCGAGTCGAAGTGCGGTGTCTGAAGGAGGTGGCGTCCCAGGAGCGGTGTAAAAGTGGTCTGACATAGGTTCCGCTCGCTTGCGTTGATGATCCTATGCGGTGGC
>NZ_LQPH01000051.1 GCF_002102255.1 Mycobacterium nebraskense | reverse complement strand
CCATGCTGCGCGACCACGCTGTCTACCAACCCGCAACCACTACTGCGGCGGCTTGACAACGTCATTGAGATTCTCCTATGTCAAGCCGCTGCCGATTGGCAAGGCTGGATTCGGTTTTGGTGGTCGGTGTGAAGGTGGTGAAAGACGATGCGGGCCAGGCGGCGTTTGAGGCAGCGTAGGGCTTCGGGACTGGAGTCGCCGGCAGTCAGCCGTTTGCGGTAGTAGGTCTGGCCCACACCGTTGAGGCGGATCTGGGTGATCGCGATGCGGTGTAGGGCGGCGTTGAGTTGGCGGTTACCCGAGCGAGTCATGCGGACCCTGCCCGCGGTGTGACCTGACCACACTGGGATCGGCGCCACCCCGGCATGGCGAGCGAAGGCGGCCTCGCTCTTGAAACGAGTCACTCCGGCGGTTTCCCCAACGAGTTTGGCCGCGGTCAAGTCCCCACAGCCTGGCATCGCCAGCAGGGCGGGCGCCACGGCGCGAACGCGTTCGCCGATGCGCTTGGCCAACGCATCGATCTGTTCGGTGAGCCGGGTGATGTCGGCCAACTCCTCACAAGCCAGTTCGGCAACTAGACCCGGGACTGTGATCAGCCACGCGCCCAGGATCTGGCGGTGTTTGGTTCGGTCCAGCGATGCGGCCTTGGGGGCCCGTTCGGGATCGAGTTCATGGACTCGCCAACGCAGCCGGTTAATCGTCGCGGTGCGTTGTGCCACAAGGACTTCGCGGCGGTCAACTAACAACTTCAGCTCGCGCGATATCTCATCATGAGAGGCAATCGGCAGGTCAGGTTCACGCAGAAACCCGCGCGCGACCGCCAGTGCATCGATGGGGTCAGACTTACCGCGCGTGCGTGCTGAGGCACGGGTCTGAGCCATCAGTTTCGGTGGGATGCGCACGACCTGCTGCCCGGCGGAGAGAAGGTCGCGTTCTAACCGGGCTGATAGGTGCCGGCAATCCTCGATCGCCCACACCAGCTGTGCGCCGAAGCGTTCCCTGGCCCACATCACCGCCTCAGCATGCCCCGGCGTGGTCGCCTTGACGATCTTCTCCCCGAGCTTGCGGCCCACCTCGTCGACCGCGACAAAGGTGTGCGTGCGCTTGTGTACATCGGCTCCAACAACAACCATGGTGGTTGCCTCCATTCACTGTGAGGTGACGGTTGGGCCGGTCGGCGGACACATCTCAGTGGGGGCGATGCCACGCTCCTATCAAGTCACGCCGGCCGGTCCTTCACACCTGGTGCCGACAAAACGCATGGACGCCAATCCAAAGACGGCACTCACCGTAAGAGCCAGACACCAGATGATCAGGATCCAACCACCGCAACAAGCGGCGACCTCACCCTGACACTGACCGCACCGTACCTTTTCGATGTGACATAGCCCGCCGACTAGCGGGCTCCTCGTTTTCCGCGAAGCACATGTACTCGGGTTTTCGGGGCGATCAGCGGGGCGTCGGCCGGGCCCTTCAGGTAGTCGCCTATATAGCGTGGTTTTCGTTGCGAGAGCCCCGGCCCGCAAGCCTGCTGGCGCCAGTGTCCAGACACCGGGAACCGATGGCTATAGGTTCGGCCCGAGTCCGCCGCCCGCGACTGTCTTTGGGCGCGCAGTATGTCGACGATGGTTACCAGGGAAGGCCGCGGCGGCACCGGGGCCGCCGTATCGGTGCCTGCAGTTGGGTCGGGCCGCGGGCGCGGCTCGGGAGTCGGGCCGATTGTTCGTGTCTCGGCGATGTTGGTTTGGCCCATGAGCAGCCAGGCCGCGCCCAGGGCGCTGATGAACGGGTACGCGCTTTCTCCACCGTTGGCTTCCCCGGTGCGCGGCACATCGGGCCGAATCATGATGGTGTGAGCGCCCCATAGCGGCGAGCTCGTGTTGGCCATGCGCAGCACGGCGGCGTTCTGCTCAGCGCGTGAGGCTGGCGTGAGCTGCAACAGCCCATCTGGCCTTCGCCACCACCAGACCGCGTCCCAGGGAATGTCGATGATCGTCGCGACCTCGCGGTCAAGGGGGCGCGCGGTGACTCCAGGCCTGTTGAGGTCCATTTCGACCGCCTCTTGGGTGGGCACACCACTAGAGACGGTGTCGGCGGATTTCGCCCAACATAAAAGGCCGGTCGCGGCTGGCATTGCCGCCTCAGGTGTCCACTCCGGCAACGACTTTGACGCTTCGAGCACCACGTCGACCATGTCGCGTGAGACCCAGTACAGCTCGGCGGTACGTAGCGCCGCCGCTTCGGTTCGTATCGTGTCGGCAGTGGCGGCGAACTTATCTATAAGCCGCTCGATCTTCCTCATTTGCGCGACGCGCTCAGGTGGAGCGCCGGGCGGCAATGCGTTGCGGTACTCCTCAAATGTCAGATCCGCGGCGGCCTCCATGGCATAGCACCACTGCCGCCGGATGATAGGCATGCTGGTGGCCGCCCATGGTGCCGCTCCGCGTCGACGACTCACGGGCGGATCTCTCTGAGTTCGGCTAAAAGTCGGATCGCTTCGGTGCGCTCGGCATCGGCGAGCCAGGGCAGCATCCAGATCAGCGCCTCCTCGGTTTCGCGTGAGGCCGTGCTGAATTCGTCATCCATCGCGGCGCGGGCGGCCTCGGACATGTGGTCGCGATGCTCGAGGAACGCATGGCGCATTTTGACCAGTCGATGAGCGACAGCGAATCGTTCGGCGGCGGCCCTCGCGGTGTCCGCGCTGACGGCCGGTGGCACGGCGATGGTGCCGGCGGTAGTGACCGCTCGAGGCGCGTTGCCGCCTAAGACGGCGTCGACGCTGCCGTCCTGCCATTCCAGCGCACGCTCTAGGGCTCGGCGTAGCCGGCGGGTGAGTCGGCCTGAGCGGTTGGTTTCCACCGCACGCACGGTGGCTACCGACATGCCGGCGCGTTCGGCGACGTCGGGCTGGGTCAGCTTCAGTTGTTTGCGGCGAAGTCGAACTTCGTCGGCGAGCTGCTCCCAGGACATGACCCGTATCTTGCCCGACAAACCGCCAGATTTCCCCATCCGCGCCGCTAAAACAGGTGATTCAGCGGTTTGGGTCGCCGATGCGTTGAGCAGCGCCGGCTCAACCATGAAACACGGTCTGACATGCGGTGACACCGTGTGCTGGTGCTCGCTGCGAGCGCACGTGCGGGTACCCATCCCAGAATTTTAGCGGTTAAACCGCTAAAACCGCTAAAAACTCTGTTAGATTATCGGTAATTCACGGGCGTACCGCCTCAGTGAAGAAGCCCAGCACCTACCAAGGGAAGGACGCCTCCAATGACGATCAACCTCGCCCCCGCCGCCGACACCCGCGCCAACGCCAGACCGTTTGCGTCCTTCCAGATGCGCGCTGATGTGCGCCTCTTCCAGACCAGCCAGCACGTGGCCTGCCAAGAAGACCCCGAGCTCTTCTTTGACCCGCGCGCCAAACACCGCGCCATCAAGCGCTGCGCCGAATGCCCCTTCCGCGGCCGTTGCGGCTACAACGCCGTGGCCACCGGAGCCACTCACGGAATCTGGGGCGGCATCATGCTGCCCGGCGCCCAACCCAAGGAACTCAAGCCGGTCTATGCGCGGCTGGCCGCCCAGTTCGAGCAGCGCCGCCAAGCCGAACTCGGTGACCTGCGAGTCGCCCCGCTGCCAGACCTCGACGACACCGACGACACCGACGATGTCGACGACGAACCGCTGATCTTTCACGCCGGCGCGGCATAGGAGGCATGTCATGAGCTCCGTCGTTGCAGAGCACCCCGTAGTCACCAGCGTCGATGACAACGGCACCGAACGCATCACAGTGTTGGACCACGACACGTCGGTGATTTGCGGAGCCTTCAAACCCGCCGGCCATCTCTATTGGCGGCTGTACCTGACCACGGCGGTGGCCAGCTCCGGGTGCACCGCCACCCAACTGCCGCCCGCGCATGTACTGGCAGCACGTCGCGAGGACGCCTGTCGATGGGTCGAACTGATCGCCCACCTCTACACCCACCCCGCCGCGGTCGACAGATAAACCCCGTAGCGACCGCGCCCGCGGCCCGCCGCTGCCCTTGCCCTAAGGACTACTAACTATGACTATTCGCGAAATTGCCTGCGAGACAGATGTGTTCGACGCCGACGGCACACCGCTATCCGGGCGCGTCGACAGACCACCTGAGAACACATTCGATTGCCTCGGCAGTGCCCCCATGATTCCAAGCTGTTTTCTCAGACGGCTGCCCGTCACCTAAGCCTGAAGACGTTGTGGCGTTGATACATCGGCTTTTTCGCATTGCCGGTATCGCCTGCTCGGCGCCCTCATTCACCAATTCTTCTGCGCGCCATGGTTTTTCCAACCGGAATCACCATTCGTCGCGCAGCACCTTGAGTTCATGCCAGGACGATTCCGGCCCCCAGTACCGGTCAATCGCGGCCTGAGCCACCTCACGCAGTCTTTGCGTGCCCTCGCTGAGCACTTCGGTGATCAAATCTTCCAGGCCCGTGTAGGTGTAATCGGCCAGCGCGGTCGGCGCGATGAACAGATCGCACAGATACCCGTCCCCGTCGAACGTCGGCATCACTACGTCGCTGATCGGGTCCTGTTCTCGCATGTTGTGCGCGGCGGCGTTGAGTTCGGCCACCAGCGCCCGCGTTACGCGCAGCCCCTGGTCGACGGCGGCGATTCGTTCCTGCGGTGTGCTCACGGGTTCTTCCGATCAGTGGGTTTAGCGCGGCCTTCTCGACGGTTCTTCACCGGCTCACTGTTGGCCGGCGCCACCACTTTCAACTTGCGTTCCTGGTAGAGCTGCTTGTTGTTCGGGCCGGCGCCCTCCCCGGTTCCCCGCATGGGCGGCATCATCGGACCCACTGCGCCCATCGCCGGTGCAGGCGCCTCCGCCGGTGTCGGCGCCGAGGGCGCAGAGGCGGGTGCGGCCGCCGGCGGTGCGGACGCCACCTCGGTAGGCGCGGCCAGTGGCATGTCTCCCCCACCCGCCGGCTCTGTGTCGCCTCCGCCGCCACCGGCGCCGAGATCCCCGGGAGAAGGTAGATCACCTGCCGGAGGCTCTGGGGATTGCGGCGACTGCTCCCCGCCGTGCTGCGGCTCACCGCCTTGCGGATGCTGACCCAAGCCACTCATCATCGGCCCGGCCGCCTGCTCCAAACCCTGCAGCGCCTTTTGCGGCGCTGCGGCCAGGCCACCGAGCAAGCCACCCAAGCCGCCGACCACGCCACCGATGATGCCGGGAACGACTTCCGAGGGCAGGCCCCCGGCCGTCTGCGGCAGCGCATCCGCCAGCGGATTAGCCGGGCCGCTGGGATCAACGGCCCCAGGCGGCCACGTCGGCCCGGCAGTCAGATTCTCACCGACACCTGGACCGCCCTGCACCGGCTGCAAGGGCGCGCCTTTGGGCGAGTGCTGCGGCTGCGGCGGCCCCACCGGGCCATCGCCGGGACCAGCAGGTGGAACAGCAGGGGGCACAGTCGAAGTGGGAGCATCCGGCGGCGGCACAGGCATCTTCGGGTTACTCGGTGCCGCTTCGGCAAAGGTATAGGTGCTAAACCCCGTCGTCGAAGCCTGATAGAGCTTGCTGACCTTGACCTGCGCCTTGACGACGGCCACCCGTTGGGCGCCACCGGTGCGCGCATTGGACTGCAGCGCCGCCTTGAGCTCGCGCTCCGCGTCAAGCACGTGGCGATACGGCGGGACATCGGTGAGCGCTTTGGAGAAGTTCTGCACATGAGCCTTGGCCTGATCAGCCAGGCCCTGCACATACTTGGCGTGACCCTGATACCAGGTTTGCAACGCGCGCATCCGGGTCGTGGCCGCATCGGCGGACTGGGCCTGCCAGCCGTTACCGGTGGTGCCGATCGCTTGGCCGAGTTTATCGGCGGCGTCGTCGAGCTGCTTAGCCTCCGAGCGCAGGCTGGTCTCCACGGCCTCCCACGTCTTTTTGCCCGTGCCGGCGCGACCGGTCTCGATCAAACGAGCGACGTCACGCGGGCTCGCCGGCACCTCACCGGCGGGCAGATCCGTGCCCAGCCCGCCCGTCACGAGATCCGCCGGCACCACATGACCCGGCGCGCCGGTGTACCCGGCCGGCACGGCCGCGGCCGCACCACCGCCGCGTCCCAGCGTCGCGGCCGAGCGCACTTCCTGCTCGTCGTAGGCCGAGGCGCTGGCATCCAGCTTCACCCCGAACTGGCGCGCCAACACATTGGCCATTGCCGTGTATTTGCGCGCCAAACTCACCTGGGCGGTGAAACGCGTGCTCGCGCCCACCGACACCATGTCGGCAGCGCTGGGCTGTACATGATTCGAGCCCGGCGTTGCGGCGCCACCAGCGGCCTCGGCCTGCCGGCCTGCCGCCCGCACGACCTCGGTATCGACGCGTACTGAATCCGCCACCAAGTAGCCTTCGAGTTACGTCTTCAAAATTTGCTGGCTGGCCTCTTCGGTCTGCTGGTAAGAAGAAATGCTCGACCGAATATGGCCAGCCACACCCTCGCAATACTGCCCCAGCGACCGGCCCGCCGCTGACCGCGCCTGCAGCGTCTCGTTCAACGCCTCACGAACTTCCCACCCAATGTCGCCGAAGCGTTGACCCATGCTTTCGGCGGTGCCGGGATCGACGGTCAGGCGCTCGCGCACCCGCGGCGCCTCTTGATCCCACCACTGCGCGTGCTGGTCCCACTCATCGAAATCCAGCTTCACGTCGTCGCCGGCCACCGCACACCTCCCATAGAACTTGGCTATTTGCTAAGCCTAACAACGGCTCAACGGCCTGCGCATCGGTCACGAATTAAAAATCGATGGTTCGCCGATATTCTTCGACGTCGGTCAAACTCGGCCAGCCCGGCGTGGTCGGCAGGGCAGCACCGCTGTCCTCAATGATGCGCATGCGCTGTTCGGCGCGTGCTCGCATCAACGCCAGCCGGTGCAGCCGCACAATCCGATCCGCCAGCATGTCAGCGGTCCACGATCGCATCACCTCGGGCTCGAGCTGGACCCGCAACCCCTGACCCTGCCAATCCAGCTCGACCATCAACGCGCCATCGGCGGACCATTCAGCGACAGTGGGAAGTACTTCCTGCTGCTCGTCGGTCACCGCGACTCCCGCATCGTTGGCCCACATCTAGCTACCGCTGGTGTTCGTGATCCCCGGCTGACCGGCCGGTGCTGGCGCACCCGGCACGGTCGGGACCGGTGTCGTCCCGGTGAGCTGAGGCGGATCGACCCAGCCCAGAAAATCTCCCGTAGGCAGTGCGCTTTGCGGTTGCAGCTGCCCATCAAGCCAGATTTTGCCATTACCCATGTACATCACCGGGTCGCGACTCGTGAATTGGGCGATTTGACCGGGTACCAAATGGCTCGGATCTGCCGGCGCGGTCACCGGGGTCCCCGGCGGAGGCAACTCCACATGGGCCTGCTTCCACCCATCGGCGACCGTCGCCCCGTTCAACACCGCCCGCACTGCGGCGGCGTGCTGGACAGTGGAAGCCGTCACCGGGGAACCGTCGGGCATCTGGACTACCCGGCTCGGCTCGCCACCGACGCTGGCGGGCACCGCCGCGGGCGGGGCGGGCTGGCCGCTGGGCTGCGGCGCAGTCGTGCCCGCTGGCTGGGTCGTGCCGTTCTTCTCGCCCTTGTCGCTGGTGTCGTCCTTGCCCGACGTCGCGTCAGAGTTCTTGCCGCCGTCGCCGTCCCCTTTGCCATGCGAGGCGTCTTGGAAGTCGTCTGACTTGCCGTGGTCGTGGGCGTCAGTGTCTTTGAACCCGTCACCGCCGCCCTGGCCGGCCAACTGACTTGCCAGCGGGCCCATCGCGCCCAGCGCATCCATCGGCAACGACCCCGCGGCCCCGCCCAGCGCGCCAGGAATACCCCCCAGCCCCGCCATCGCCGGGCCCAGCATCGACAGCGGATCACCCATCCCCGCGCCACCGAGTCCAGCCAGCGGATCAGTCAACCCCCCACCAGCACCGCCACCTGTAGTGGTTCCGCCAGCCCCGGCTCCCCCATCGCCGTCACCGCCACCGCCGCCGCCGCCGTCACCGTCGCCGCCGTCACTACCGCCGCTGGTATCGCCTCCACCATCACCGCCGCCGGCGCCGTTACTGTCGCCCTTGCCCTTCTTCTTCGGGTCGCCCCCAGCGGTACCGCGGTACTCCTCACCCAGGGCGGCAAGCAACTCGGCTTGCTTTTTGCTGTCCACCTTCGAACTGTCAAGAATCTGTTGAATCTGGGCGAGCTGGCCGTCCAAGAACTGGTTAAACAAGGCCATCGCATGTGGGTCACCGGCGGTTTGCGGGTTGGACGTCAGCGCCTTGCGCGCTGTCTCGATGCTGGCGATGATGCCGCTAATCCGTGAGCGATTGTCGTCGTTGGCCGCGAATATCTGCTTGAGCAAATCGGCTAGCTTCTCATCGGTCTGGTTGACCGCGCCGCTGGCCTGCTGGTAGGTCGTTCCCGCTTGCCCGGCACCCTGCTGCAGCCCGCTGGGCCCACCCGGGGGTTGAGGAGCAGGCCCCCACCCCGGCGCGCCCGGCGCCTGAGGAGCAGGCCCCCACCCTGGCGCGCCCGGCGGAAACGTCGCGGGTACCGGCTGCTGGGCGGGCCAGTCGCTCTCACCGTCGCCACCACCGTCGTCATCGCCGCCGAAGATCCCCGAAAGGTCATCAAACAGGTCATCCAAGACGTCATCAAGAAAGCCCATGGCTTGCCCAAATCCCCTCTAACCGCAGGTTGTTGGAAAAACGCTACCGCCGTGTGCTGGCACTATGCGACGGTCGCGCCTCACCGATTTCCCTGGCCCGACGAGCATCAGCATGTCGGCGGTGTTCGTTGCGGTCTTACTGGTCGCCGACCGTCATGCCCAGCGCGCTTGCAGCGGCATCGCGAATCTTGCTGACCGTGTCGTGATGTAAACCCACCTCCGGCTTGGCCCCGATCGCGCGCAGCGATAACGCAGGCCGAGATTCGTACAAGTACCGCAGCACCTGCGCCAACTTGTCGGTAGGCACGCTCGGGCAATAACCTTCTTCATGCAGCTTGCCCGCAGCAGCTTCCCAGCGGTCCATTCGCTCCACCGCCAGCGCCAGCGCGCGCTCGCGCAACTGCGAGCGCGCATCGGGCGGCGGTGCGGGATGAAATCGCCACAAGGTCCCCAAGATATGCGTCGTGACCATCAGCGCTACCGGTGGCACACACGCCAAACCCGCGGCACCCCAACGCATCCACGGCGCCAGCTGCCCGGTGAATAACCACGCGTGCAAAGCATTGCCGCCCACACTCACCAAAGCCGCTACCCCGAGCACCGCCCACAGAAAAACACGGTTCCAAAACTGCTCACGGTAGGGCGCAAACGACACAATCCCCAGCGTCGCAAGGATGATCAGGCCATCAAGGATCAACGGCCACAGCCACGACGGCCACCCGGGCCACGCCGACATCGCCGCTAAATTCCGCAACGAGGTGAACGACAAGACGAAGCTGATGGTCGCGATACCCACCGTCAGCCACACCGCTGCGGTGCGGCTACGGCGAACCAACCGCAACGTGCGCATCTCGTCTTCACCGGCCGCATCCCACTGCGCAGGTGGTGCGTTCAGTGTTTCGGACCCGAGTGAGTCTGACTCGACAGCGGGCATCGACAGCGCGCCCTGGCCGCCGAAGTGCTCGTCGACGGGATGAACCTTGACGTCGGATCGCTGCGCAAGCCCTGCGCCATTGCGGCGCGTGTTCAGTGTCGTCACTCGCGGAATCCCTTCGCAGGCAAAGAATAACGGCACACAACTGGGCTGTGCCGCACGCCAGAACAGCAGCGCTGCAGTCCCGTTGAGACCCCGACCAGGTGGGCTCAAGCCGAACTTACAACCCCGCTCGCCCTTACGCGTCGGTCGGCGGTCACCGATTTGCGAGCGCCAAAAGCCCCGGCGTGGAGATTGGCAAAAAAACTTCCCGCGGGTGCGGCGTAAGGGTGCTGAAGCTGCTTACTGTGGTGCCTGCGCGGAAAACCGCGCGGCGTGTCGGCCGAACATCGATGCCGACTCGTGTCACTCTGGTCCCACCAGAAGCCCCAACCACCCAGATGAACGAGGAGACCGCGCCCCACACCTTCACCCAAACGCGTTGACGGACACCACAGGTCAACACACAACTTGATACGGCCCTTAACGCAGAAGTCCCCGCCGAAGCGGGGACAACTGCGACCGGAGACACCAACTCCGGTCAATGGCCTCTGAAACCAGAAACCAAGCCTTCACCGGGCTGGTTTCACGATAGAGGACACCCTCGTGAACCACAAGCATGACGACACCGCCAGCACCGGACGAGTCGCGTCCTGCCTGCAACACCCTGGCGACTGGTTTGACGCCAAGCGGCGCACCTATACCCGCCAGCAATGCCTCAACTGCCCAACCCTGCAGCCCTGCACCGAATCTGCACTGCACCGTCAACCCTCCTACGGCATGTGGGCCGGAGTCTGGATTGACGGCGACTTTCCCGCCAAAAGGCACCTGCTGGGCCTGCCCGCCCAGCCCCCGCCCGACACGAAATCGCTTGACCTCCAACCGGTCACACCACCGGCCGCCGTGCCGGCCGCCACCCGCGCAGCGCGCCCGGGCCGACGTGTCCGAGTCAGAAAACTGCTCATCGCCGCACCGGCGCCGGCCATCGCCCAACAAATCACCGCCCGCGCCAGCGGCCACTGCGAAATTATGGCTCCCGCATGCACATACGAACAGGCCGCGATCTTCTCCCGGCGCCGCCGCGCACACCCACACACCCTAGGAAGTCCCGCCGACGCGATCGCAGCCTGCCGCAACTGCATCGACCTCATCGAACACACCGACATACCCACCGCGCTCGACCTGGGATACCTCGTCGACCCACGCAGCACCACCAGCACGACACCCATGTTGTGGCGCCAGCACCGGTGGGTCTTCCTCGACACCCACGGCCACCTGCACGACACCACTGACCTCACCGTGACCCACCACGCCTCCTAACGCCATGTCCCCCAACCCGGCCACGTCGCTTCCCGCCAGCCCCGCCGCCACCTGGAAAGCACTGGCCCCCCTCATCGCCGCCCGACCCACAATCCGCGTCTGGGACCCCACCACCAACAAATTCGACCGCACCAAAAACCTCACCAGCCGCCTGCCCACCGTGCCGGCCGCGGTCCTGCTCTACTCACACCACCGCACCCAGGTCCTCGCACTGGACTTCGACACCAAACACCACAGCCAACAGGTCGTCGACGCAGACTTCGCTCGCGCCCTGAGCTGGATCACCGATGCCGGCGGGGTCGCTATCACCGACCGCTCAACTAGCGGCGGCCGCCACATCATCGTGCCGCTGGCCATCGGCACCGCCGCCACCACCGCCGAAGTCAACCCCCTCATGCGGCTCCTGCAAGCCCGACTACCCAGCCTGGACAAAACCCCGATGGCCAACACCCGCACCGGGTGCATCACCGTCCCCGGCTCCCCCTGCCGCGAAGGCGGCCACCGCATCCTCGACGGCCCCTTAGCCACCGCGATCGACGCATTCACCACACGCTCTGACCCCGCCCTGCTCCCCCGTCTCAACGTTCTGCTCGGCGCCCTTAGCCCATCGCCCACCACCAAACCGATCTCGACACCCAGCGACGCCACCACCGGCAGCGGCGCCCGCGAACGACTACGCCCCGAATACACCCGCGACACCGCACTGCCCACCCGCATCACCACCTACGCCACCACCGGCCAACTACCCGCCGACCGGACGTGGCGAAGCCACTCCGAAGCGCGCCAATCCGTCCTGGCCCACGCCGCATTACACGGCCACACCCTGGCCGCTGTACAGGCCCTCATGGCCCCAGGACGCCCCTGGCACACCGGACTGGCCACCGCCTACACCCGCTATGGCGCCGGAGCCGAGAAAGCCCTGCAACGCGACTGGCGCAAAGCCCTGACCTGGGCCGCCACCAACAGCAGCTTTTTCCGACCAGTCCGCGCACAAGAACAAGTACACACAGGGGGGACCACAGCGGGACCACAGCTGCATCGCGAGTGGCTGGCCAACGCAGTGGCTTGGGTGGAAGCGCAATTCCCCGGCCACCGCTACCGGTGGATCGGTGCGGCCGTCTACCAAGCCCTGGCGATACATGCTGTGCGGGCCGGAGAGGTGATCAACGGAGTCCCCGTGGTAGGCGTGGGCGGACGAGCGCTATCGCTAGCCACAGGACTGCTCAGTGAGACGACGGTTTGGGAGTTCCTCCGAAAAACCCGTGACTTGCCGGGCTCACCGCTGGTGCGCACGCGCATCGCACAAGGACATGAACCCGACTACTACGCGCTGACCCAGCAGAACCAGATGGGCGTCGCCCGCGAGACGGTCGCGGCGATCCGAGTCGAAGGTGTCCACCTGGCCTGGAAGGTCATCGGGCACCGTCACCGGCGCATCTACGAGCTGATCGTGCACCAGCACATCCAACGCCCCCGCGACGTGTTCGCCGCGGCACACACGGCCATCACCACGGGCTATGAGACTCTCGCAGCCCTACGAATCGCCGGTCTGATTACCCAGCATCGTGGCCGCCTTAGCGCCGGCCCGACAACGTTGGACGACGTCGCCGCCGCCCACCACCTCGAGGACCAACAAAACCAGCGCGCCCGCCGACACCAGCAAGAACGCGCCAGCTGGCACACCTGGTTACTCAGCCGCGAGCAGCTACACGACCAGTCCAGCACCCAACATCGCCTGGCTGGCCCCGACCTCACGCTGGCCCAGGCGTTCGATAGGCACCACGAGGAATACCTCAGCGCCGTGCTGGCCACAGGACCGCCCCCGATCGACGAGGAAACTCGGGCAATCGAATTGCTCGTCGATTTGGTCGGCGCCCGGGTACTGACCGCCTGCGGTGGTTAGAGTCCCATCAGCCGCGGTCGGGCGCACCGTCTTTGCGACCCGGCAAAAACGCGTTGAGCACCGGAGCAATCCAGGTGCTTCGGGTCTCGAAACCCAACTCCGCGCCGATACGGTCAAGTACCTGTTCTTGCTCAGGTGTAGCGCTGAAACCAATCTGCACGCTGCCTCCCCCGACAT
The DNA here is from genome assembly GCF_002102255.1 of Mycobacterium nebraskense. Lineage (GTDB taxonomy): Bacteria > Actinomycetota > Actinomycetes > Mycobacteriales > Mycobacteriaceae > Mycobacterium > Mycobacterium nebraskense. The sequence continues at coordinate 47,724 of NZ_LQPH01000051.1, read as the reverse complement.
AGCGCACCGCCGACGGATCGGCCGGAAACAAAGGATTCACCGGTGCAGTACTGAACGCCGACTGCTTGATGATGTCGGCCAGCTCATGGTGCTTGCTACTGATGGCTTCCAAAACCACCTGAAGATTCGTCGCCTTCTGCTTGTGCCGATAGGCCTCAAAGCGCTGTTTGACACCCGGACTGACATACACCGCAGTAACAGGCTTGGTGCGCGTACGCGGCCGCCCGGGCCGGCGGGGCCGGCGGGGGGCGGCCACCGCAGTCGCACCGGCATCCACCGCATCGTGTTCGGCATCGGGCTCCCACGCGCGTCGTGGCTGAGGGGCTGCGGCGGGCGCCTCGCCCGCGCTCTGCGAGAGCAGCCCAGACAACCCCGATCCCCGAGCCGCCGGCGCACCGAGGTCAGAAAGGTCCTCTGCCGGAAGATCCTGCTGTCTTAGGTTGCTCACGGCCACACTCCTTCTTCGATCATCTGTTCCCGCTTACGGGCAGCACGGCTGAGTATCTCGGCCGCAAGTTTGGCGAAATCTTCAGCCACCGGCCGAGCGGTACTACTAACGACGGTAGCCCCCCTGGCTGTCCCTCGACGTAACTCCCAATGCTTGGGATTGTTGGGTATCTCCTGCTCGAGCTCGTGGGCAAGGCGGCCGAACTTGATGATGTCGCGAGCGACGGCCTCGGCCTGGCGGACAAAGCTTTTCAACATCAAATCGCTATTGGCGCCCAGATCCTGGGCGACCTGCTCGGTGAGCTCACGCCGAATATTGGTCGCCTTGGTGCCCGAAGCGAACACGAACACGGCAAGCAGGACGAGGAAGGGATTGTGGTCACGTATCGCACGAATGTCGCTGGCCAATTCACGCAACCCCGCTCGCGAGGTGCCATCAGTCTTCATCGGCACGATGACCCAGCGAGCCGCACACAACGCAAGCTGAAGAAGAAGCGGGTTTTCCGGTGGCGAGTCAATGATGATGAGTTGGTACTGGGAAGCCACGCTCTGCAACGCATCGGCCAACGCCAACAGCACCCCGTTATCGCGCGAAGTACCCATCTCGGCAGCCAACGTCGTCGAGATACGCCGGACGAAACTCCCCCCGGGAACCACGTCCAGGTTCGGCCTGACATCCGGTATCGGCGCCAGCCGCACACCTGCGGTCACCGCCGAAAAAAGGTTCCGTCCCTTATCGTCGACGCTCGTGTTCGCAAACCCCAATACCTGAGCGATGTTGCCCTGCCCATTGAGGTCGACGAGCAACACACGAGCACCATCTGAGGCAACCAACGCAGCCAAATGCGCGGCCGTCGTCGTCTTACCCACCCCGCCTTTACCGTTCCCCACGACGTAAACATGCCCGAGACGCGCCCAGTTGATCGTCACCTTCGGCTCGTCCACGGTCAGTATGCTGTCGGTCATGACAGCGCAGCTTGCAGCTGAATTCGCGGCGCACCGGCGCCCGCGGCGACACCTGGCGCCGACCGCCGCAACGTGTGACTGGTCATGGTTCACGAAGTGTAGTGGCAACAACCCGGCGCGCCGATGCGCGACGCGCCCAGCCACAAAGAAGGCTCGCCGCAAGGCCTTGCACCTGCCGGTATGCCGACGTCGCCACAACACGCCCGACGCCGCATGCAGGCGCACATCACGTCACGGCCACCCTGGGGCACTTCGCGTCGAGCGACAGGGCGAGCACCAGTCGCATGGCAGTAGTCCTGCATACAGAAAGAGTGTCGGTTCAGCTCACCCCCGCCTCCGCACCCAGTGCACCACCGCCCCCATTGGCGCTAGGCCTGCCCTTTCAAACGTCCGTAAAGACCCATCACACAGGGCGTATCGGACCTGCGCCGCATACCTAGAAGAAGGTTGTCACCAATACCTAGACGCATACCTAGGGCAATACCATGCCCACCGCCCACGGGCAGATGGCGCAATGACTGTGCACCTACGCGTCTCGCCATACACGCGCGACCGCTGTGGCCGCTGTCGGGCCCAGGATTCCTACCCGCGCCTTGCAGCTTGGTTGCATCCGCTGAGGCCTATGCATAAGGCCACCGCTCGTACGTACATTGCGCTACACATGGGTGCCGAAGCGGTGCCGAAGGTATCCCACAACGCCAGGAAGGCGGCGCCTATGCTTACCTGAGCACGAACTGCCTAGACGATCCAGACCGCAATTGCGGCCACCAGCGTCAGCTCAACCCTGGACGCCGAATACGGGCAATTGTTTAGCACACCCGCGCCGAAGTGGTCGCGCAGGCACTCATTCCCACGGAGGGCGAGGCAGAACACTCAGTGAAGAAACGAACGGTGCTCGTCACCTGAACGCGGGTGCCTCGCCATACTGGGACTGAGATGCGAACGCAGACAGTCGACGCGACGTGGCGCCGCGGCCTGATCCCAGCGGCTGAGCAGACCAGCTCCGGTACTGCGCAGCGGGTGGCGTGCTCTGGCGCGAACGCTGCGCCGGGCCACGAGTGTCGCCACCTGCGGAAGGATACCGAGAAGACAGCCCGACACGATATTGAAAGCAGTACGGAGATGGGCGTCGCAGGACGCCCACCCGAACGCGTCACAGTGACGAAATGACGAGCGCCCGTTTTGCCGTTGGACGCAGGAACGAGGCGCTAATCGGCCACGGGACGCCAACAACGATCGCCAATGGGGGAGGGGCCCTGCATTCTTGTCAGCGCGGCACAACGTGGCTTAGGTGTTCAAAGCGCCTGCATGGCCGGGGGTGATGTGCTGAGAGATTGTGTCGCTATAGCTCTCAAGAACGTTTTCCAACATCCCGATTGTGGCCTGTGCCTGCTTGACCACCTCGACGTACCCGGCAGCGCCCTGGCGGAATTCATCGGCCGCACCGCGGTAACCATCCGCTGCCATCCGATAACCGTCGGCCCCGCGAAGCATGTTCTCATTAGCGGCCATCACAGCAGCCAGCGTGGACTGACTTTGCCTCAACGCATCCCGCAAAGTCGCTTGCCCAGCAAGCAGAAGTCGCTCGCCCTCTTCGGCTGCCATCGCCCGGGCACGTAGGTCGGCGTTTTCGGCTCGCAGGGCCGCAATTTCGCCGTGCTCTGGTCTTGCGGCCGGCGCTCGCCCCTGCGTCTGGAGTAGAGGTTGGTCTGTGTAGACGAACCACTGGCGGCGCTTATGAGCGAGCGAGGCGCCGCCCTCAAGCTCGCCCGACTCAATCATCCGCCGCACGGTGCGAACATCGCGGCCCAGCATCCGGGCCGCTTGCGGGACGCCGGTGATGGGCCTGCCGCGCTGCGGATGACCTCCCATCACCATGAAGCGAGTCCTTCCAGCGACGCACCTGCAACGGCCTTAGTGTACTCCCGTGCACGTCGCCACACATTGCCGTTAATCTGCTGGAATGTCCTTATCAAGTACATGCCGATAGCCCGACACTCGTTGCGCGGAATACCGCGCAACGGCGCATGAGGGCATACAATGGCACTAATGCACTTAATAGATGCAAAAGAGCACGTCACAGCCTCAGGAGGGCGGGTCAGGTGGCAGAGCAGGCAAGCGCAAGCGATTTGACGCCACGGCGCAAGAGCCGCAGGGGCTCAGAAAACCGCAGGATGTCTGCCCAATTCACAATGCGAATGACTGCACAGGCGCGAGCCAAGCTGGACGAGGCGGCCCGCAGCCAGGGCTTCAAGGACGCCAAAGCGTTGGTGATGTTCCGGTTGCGCGAAGACCTCGGCACTCGAGAACTCGTTTCCTGACATCCGGTGTGACAGGCTAGGGCAGAGCCTCGAGATCCCGGGCCGCCGGCCGAGTCAGCTCGGGCATCAGCCGGGCGGACCAGCGATGATGCTCGGGGTGATCGGACCCGGCGCGTTTCCCCCGGTAGCTGTCCCGTTGACGAATGTGAATTGTTGCCCGCACGGATCGGGCATGTAGTACTTAACCGTCGGGTTAGCCGCCGACAGGGTCGCGATCTGCGCCGGGGTAATGGGCTGCCACGGCCCAATCTTGGGCGGGATGGAGATCCCTCCGATGCCGCCGGTGCTGACGCCGCCCAACCCTCCCGTGCTCGCGTCTGGCGGCGTCTTGACCCAGATGTCCCCGTTGAGCTTCACGTTCTGGAACTCCTGCGCCTCATAGGTGTAGGCCACCCAGCGCTGCATCTGACCACCCGGACCCACCTGGGTGTAGGACGTCAGGTCCTCACCAGCGATGCGGAACTTGTACTGCTGCTCATAGGCGGCGAACGGCGCATCATTGTCGCCGATCCAGGTCCTACCAGGTGTGTAAAAGCCGGTCGGGCCGCCCTCGGGACCGTCCACCCAGGGCACGTGCTGCTTGGCCGGCGGAGGCGGCGTCGAACCCGTGTACGGCGGTGGCACATAGTCGGTCCAGTATCCGAAACGAGGATCGCCCACGAACGGGTTACGCGGGTCCGTTGCCACCGGCGGCAACCCCGGCGGGGCCGGCTCGGCCGGCAACGGGTCCCCCGGCTTCCAGCCCGCGGCGCGAATCGTCGGGTCAGCGGGGGAGTCCTTGGCGCCATCGGACAGCGTTTGGTATCCCGCCGCGGTCTGCCGCAAGGTCGCCGATACTGCCTGGTTTTGGGTCTTCGTCGTTTGCAGCTGGCCCTGCATCGCGGTGAGGTGCTGGTCCATCGCGGCCATCACCAGGCGGGCACCGGCCGGTGACTGGGCCATCGGACCGGCGGCCGCGGCCACAGCGCGGGCCTGGTCGCGAATCACCCCGGACCCGAGTCGGCCCTGCGCGCCGATCGTGCCGCCCTGCTCGGCCGCCTGCTGCACCTCCTGGTCGAGGCCCGCAGCGCTGGTCCGCGCCTGCTGATAGGAGCCGGCGGCCCGCGTCACACCGGTTCGCAACCCGCCAACACCGGCCGGTGACGCAGGAGCCGAGCCACCACCCGAGGCCGGAAACGGGCCGCCCTGCCCACCAGCGGGATACAGGTTATGCGCGCGCGTCAGGATACGGTCGACCCCCGCCAGAAATGCCGCGATACTCACCCACCAAAGTTAGCCTGACTTAATGGGCCAATGCCACAGCTACGCCTTCCCAACTTCGAAATATCCCGTGACAGCATCAAATCGGCGATTCTCAGCAACCTCTAGTCGCGGCCGCCCGAATTCGCCACGCGTCTAAGAAAGCCAAGCAGCGCGAGACGACCATCAGATGCGGTCGTGCGTGGCGGTCGGGCCGCGGCGCCTTCGTGTGCGACTACGTGGCGGCATCAGCCGTGCCTCAGCGCGCGACGCTCATTGTGCAACGATATGTGGGTGGCCTCCGACGGAGAGTTAGAGGCGGCAGAGCGGGCCGCCAATGTCGAGGTTGGAGACTCGACGCGGATCACAGTTCACACCATGGGTGTGCATTACCGGTGGCAGCTGCCCGACATCCTGCGCCAACAACTGCGGCTAGCACACGATCTGCGTGAGGACCTCGTCAGCCTGCAGCTCGCCTACGACGAAGACATAAAGGAGATTTGGTCGTCGTATCCCTCAGTAGCCGCCGCTGAAGTGCAGGTGGCCGCCGCCGAGGAACGCGTTGAATCTGCCGCGGCGGCACTGAAAGCAGCTCGGATCGCCGCGCGAGACAAGCTTGTTGATTCGCCCCTCGCGCAGCAGTTGTGTGATGCTAGAGCCGCGCTCAGGTCTGCGCGCCAGCTCCGACGCGACGCCATCGCTGAAGTCAAAGACGCTGCCGCACAACGGCGTCGGGACCGAGGGGCGCAGCTTGCCGCCGACCAGAAAAGTCTCTATCGCCGCTACTGTCAGTCACCGACGGGCGACCAGTTGTTTTGGGCGACATTCAATTACATCGTGGACCAACATAAAGTCGCGGTGCGACGCATCCAACAGCAGCGCGCACAACACAAGCCCGCGACGCTACGCCACCACCGCTTCGACGGCACCGGCACCATCGCGGTGCAATTACAGCGGACCGCCGGCCGACCGCCTCGCACTCCGCTGGTGGTTGCCGATCCCGCCGGCCGCTACCACAACGTCCTGCACATGCCATGGATCAGACCGCAACAGTGGGCAGAAATGACGCGCGCCGAGAAGCGGCGCGCCGGACGAGTCACCGTCCGACTGCGCTGCGGATCCATTGGCCGCCAACCACAATGGATCGATGTGCCCGTTCAGGCTCATCGATGGCTTCCTGCCGAAGCCGACATCGTCGGCGCGCAACTGACAGTCACTCGAGTCGGGGCCGACCTACGGGCACGGTTATCTATCACCGCGCGCATACCCCATGCGGTTGCCACCGAACGGAGCGAGCGTCCCGTCGTGGCAATACATTTGGGTTGGCAAGCCAGCGAGGGCGGCACCGTGGTCGCCCATTGGCGTGCCACCGAACCGATAACGATTCCGCGCCGACTTGCACACGTCATTGTGCCCGTCACCGAGGGCGTCTCGGGTCGCATCATCGCGCCGGCGGTGATCGCAGCCAGACTGCAGCGCCACAGCCATACGGCATCGACGCGAGACCTGGCCCTAGACAGCATCCGCAGCAAGCTCACCGACTGGCTTGATGAGCATGGGCCCATACCCCATCCCGGCCGCCCGGATGAACAGCTCACCGCCGCCGCGGTGGCACAGTGGCGCTCACCGGCGCGATTCGCCGCGCTCGCCCTGCACTGGCGTGACAGCGGAACCGAGATGGCCACCCAGTTAGAAGCCTGGCGGCGCAGCGATCGACTGCGGTGGCAACAGCAGGGCCACGGGCGCTCGCGAGCCCGCGGCTACCGCGATGATCTATGGCGCCAAGTCGCCCACACCCTCGTCAGCCAGTGTGGACGAGTCGTCGTCGACGACACGAACGTCGCCGACGTGACCAGAGGGGCATTGGAGCGCAGCGCATTACCTACCGACCGGCAGCGTGAGATCGACCGTCGTCGCGAGCACGCCGCCCCCGGCCTGTTGCGCCAGGCCATCATCGCCGCTGCGACGCGCGACGCGGTCCCCATCACGGTGGTGCCCGCCGCCGGGCTAAGCCGTATTCACGCCGGCTGCGGACACGAGAACCCCGCCGAGACGCAAAAACGCAACGGTGTTCTCACCTGCCGCGCCTGCGGGCGCACCTATGACCCGGATTTGTCTGCGACGGTATTAATGCTCGAGCGGGCACGCTAACATCAGTCATGCCCAGCGATCCGGGCCAAAAGGATCGATTCCTTCTCCGGTTGGCAGACACTCACCAACGAATTCGATTCGACTGGATCGCCCGTTGGCGAAGTCGCTTGACACCCACACGCTATCCGCGCATGAAACACGTTGTAACCGTGCACTGTATCGCATTGCAGATGCGCGCACTCATCGTGGCCGCGCGGACAGCGCCTACCGGCACGACCACACCGACACGCTCTCTTCAGATCAGCTCGGGAACCGCCCGACTGAAACCAACGACAACAGCGCGCGGAGCCTTCGGGCCGGATTGTCTGGGAACGCGCGTCTGTCCCGGGACAGGTCATTAGTCCACCCCTTGGAATGACCCGTCGACCCTTTCGGCCCGGATCGCTGGGCATGACTGATGTTAGCGTGCCCGATCGAGGTGAGGGGCGAAGCGGTCGAAGAGTGCGCACAGGGCCGATAATGACGCAATGAGCGATGATGGCGCCGATCTGCACGTTCGACAGAACCCAAGCAAGCGGACTGGCGACGTGCAGATCGCTGACTTCACTCTGCTGGTACGGGTACCCAGCCAGCCCGCCGCCGTGCGCGCTTACACCGACGCCGAGTCCGATGAAGCCGCTCACTATGCGGCCGACGTCGGGGGAGTGGTTGTACCGCTTCCACTTCCACCGCCCGACGGCGGCTTTGTTGACTCGCCGCTAAGGCAGTAACTGAAGGGAATCTCAGTGCTTAGCCCGGCTCGCACCCTTCCTCCCGCCTGGATGGTTATGTCAGGTCGGTGCGCCGGGAGGAGGGCCGCGTCTGCCCAGCACATGATGCACGACATCTGCGTCGAGCTGGCACGGAGCTTGGTGGGTTTGGGCGTGGCATTGTCGACAGAGCTCCGGCTAATTTTGAGGGGTGAGTGTTGCGGCGTTTGTGGCTGGTGTGGACCGGCTGCTGACCCGTGCGCATGACTTGTATCCGGCCGGCGGTGAGGGCGGCAAGTTGCCTGCTTCTGCTGATGGCGGGTCGGTGCCTGCATCGCCGAAGGGTGTGAGCGGGCTGCGCGGTGGTGTGACCCGGGTGGCTGGCGCATATCAGCGAGCCCGAACCGCTGCTGCAGGCTTGGATGAGGAGTTGACGCAGACCGCTGCGCAGGGTGGTGTGATCGGCGAGCAGGGCCGAGTGGCCTCGGGGTTGATTCGTGATCAGGCCCGCGCGGTAGGGGCTCAGGCCGCTACGTTAGGTCGGTCGCCGGCGGGGGCCCAGCTGATCATGGCGGCGATGAACCAGCATCTGTCGGCGATGCAGGGCCAACTGCAGGCGACGAAAACCCAATATCAGGGGGTGTCGGCGACGCTGCGTCAGCTCGCCGCTGGGTATCAGACCCTATCGAGCGATGCACCGAAGTCACATGATGACGCGAGTGGCGACGACGGTACCGGCCCAACACCACCAACCGGCATCGTGTGGTGCCTACCTCGGCCGAGCGGCGGCTTCACCTGCCGCGAACTGCTCCCCGATGGAACCATTGCCATCTTCTCGTCCCCGACCGATATCAGCGGCCACTGGCCAGACTGATTGGAGAAACCCCATGGATAGCGGCACGCCAGAGTATGTAGTGGTCGTTCGGCCGCGAGTTGAGCGGCAAAACGATCAGTCGTGGAAGGCCTGGTATCCGAAGTCGGATTGGCACGTGATAGCCGACACTGAAGATGGCGCCAGGCTGAAACTTCGCGATGAATTCGAGCGTCGGCTCAATGCCGGTGAGCTGGACACCGAGCCCAACGAGTCGCTGCTGGCACACCACCTGGCGGATCCGATTCCTGGGGTCTATGCCATCGACCGCGACGTCTACATGCGTATGCGCACCGGGCCCAACTTTCGCCGCGACCTTGATGCACTTATCGGCCAGATCGAGACGGAGCGCTAGCTGAATGCGACGGCCCACGACCGGGACGTCCATGCCGAGGCAACCACTTCGACACTGAACGCTCACTCATGTCGGCGTTGTGGGCCGTTTGCCAGTTCGCTCCGGAAAGCGGGGAAGTTTTCTCTCACCTTTCGCTGTGGGCAAGGGCTGGTGGTGGGCCCACCGAAAAGTTGGGCGTCTAGGGCCGCGACCAGCCCGGGCCCCGTGGTCTGGCGTCCTCGTTTGCTGTGTCTCGGCGCGCGAGGTTGAAGGCCCCACAACAGTCGGTATAAGCGCGGTGGACTGAGCCGGGAGGCCGCCAGAATCCGGTCAAACAGGATCCACCAGGGGCCTAACGGCGGAAGTTCCGATCCGATCGGTCCGAGGCGGCGCTCTTTCTGACCCTCCACATTTCTGATTGTAGGTGGCTTAGGGCCATGAAACCCGTGGCAAAATTGCTCCCAGTACGCCCCGGGCGCCGAGCCCGGAGGAACTCGTCGCCAAACGCTGCCATCGCTTGAACTTTCATCAACCGAATGCACACGGACGCAAGGATTTCGACGTCCTCGTACGGACGTCGCTCGAATGCCACGCGCATACTCGGTGCGTTCGCCTTGCCCGCGGCGTCAAGAGCTCAGCGCGGCCGGCATGCAGCGGTCAAGGAACGTTCTTGGTCGATGATGGCGAGCATGTCCTGCCCGTAGGCGCTCTGTAAGTCGATAACCGGGCGCGGCGGCGGGGAGGTACGGGCTTGGGCGACAAGGGAAACCGCATCGCTGGCGCGATCGGCCATCGCACGCAGGTGAGGCTCGATGTCGGGAGCTGAGACCTGGGCGGCGAAGTGGGAGAGCTGCTCGGCCCAATGTTGGTAGGCGCGTAAATCGGGGCCGCCGGTCACTATGAGCTGCAGATTGGTCAGATCGGAATTGTCGGCTAAGAAGCTGACCGCGGCGTCGGCGGCGCGGCAGTCTCGGCGTGGATGATTCGCCAATCGGGTGAAGCCGATGCCCGCCACGCCCACTACGACGACGAACAAAACGATTTGCCAGCTGGTGCGCCGCGGTAGGGGTGGGGGCGCGATGTCGTCGGCGTTGATTTCGGGGGAGCGGTCGGCGGCCGCGAGTAGCTGCGCCAGGTGGGTGTTGAGCTTTGTGCGCACACGCTCGCGGCGCACCGTCTGCGCGGCGAACAGCGCGGCCATCAACAGCCACAGGGTGCCGCGGCGCGGGTCACTGAGGAAGACGGAAACGATCCCGACAACAGCAAGGAGGGCCGCCGAGATCAGTTGCGTGGTTCGGCCGCGGCTGGCCCGCTGGTAATAGGCTTCAACGACAGCGCCGCAGCGGATCGCGCCGGCCAACACCCGATGACGGGCCGGCAGAGCACCTTCACGTAATGCCCGAACCGCCTCGGCACGCTCGGCCTGATTCAGTCCCCGCAGCGCTTCGGTGTACGCCGCACGGGCGGGACGCTGGCCCAGGGCTGACGCCGCTCCGGCCGCCGCGCTGAAGCCCACCAGGGCCAGGGCAAGCACGATTGGTGCGGCTCGCTCGAAAGGGTGTGTGACATACACACACCAGAACACAAGCAGCATGGCCCCGATGAAAACCGAGTCGGCCAGCCAGCGGATCCACCAGGGCTGCTGGAAAAAACGTACCCGCACGGCGGACCAGTCTGCCGCACCCGGTCAGCGTCGGTCGGTGAACATTCCGATTTCCTGCCTGGGAGGGTGCGCGGTGGGTAGCGTCGCGCCAGTGGTGGTTGCGATTGAGGTTGATGGGGACCGGTGGGTGAGGTGACAGCGGATGCCCGGCAGCGGCAGAAGGCCGCACTCGATCGAAGGATCAAGGCGTGCCGCAAATGCGTTGACCCGGACCGTTTGAATGAGCCAGGCGTGACCGAATCGGCACCGGGTTTTGGCTCGGTCGATTCGCCGGTGGCGATCGTGGGGGAGGCACTGTGCCGGGGCTGCATGAAGGCGCAAGAGCCGTTCCTCGGAGGTAGTGGTCGCATCCTGGATCGCTGTTATCAGCGCGCAGGCATCGCCAAGGCCGATTTGTTCATTACGAACTCACTGCATTGTCATCCGCCCGGGAATCGCGATCCGCGTCCGCACGAGAGCGCGAACTGCTTGCCGTTCTTGCAGAGCGAGCTGCGAGATATTGTGCGTCCGCGGCTGGTGATCGGCGTCGGCAAGTTCGCGAAAGCGGCGCTGGTGCAGGTATATCCGGAGGCGCGGGAGCTGAATTGGCCTTTCCGGGTGCCGCGGGCCCGCCGTGACGATCACCCTGGGGAGCCGTGTCTGTTGTTTCCTCCGCACCCGTATCACATCATGACCCGCGACCGTCTCGTTCGCGAGCAGTATGTGCATTCGCTGGCGCGTGCGATCGCGTGGGGATTCGACTCGGCGCCATAACTCCGGCGAGGCTCAGCCGAAACAGCCACAGGCGCGGGGGCGGGGCAGGGCAGTATCAACAGGCGGTGAAGGCGCTTTGCAGTTGCCGCTGCAGTGCGGCTGCCTCCGCGGTCTGATTGCCCTGAGGGGCTTGGGATTTGGGGGCCCCTTTGTCTTGGGGGCAGCTCGGCACCGTCAGCGAGCCGGTGAACTGGTGAAAATTGTCAGGCTCGACCATGAGGTGCCACTCCAGTTGCAACGGTTGCTGTTTGGTTGGCGCCACCGTGGAGATTACTGATTTGAGGTCACCGTAGGCCCGGGCAGTGTCGGTGATGTATGCCGATAGTTCGGTGATCTTCGCGCTGTCGATGCGAACGTAATAGACCGGCAGCACCAGCCGCGACAGCAACGCATCGATCGCTGCGCGCTGCTCGCCGCTGATCGGAACGCCGACTTCCCAAGTCGGGTACTTCGTCGGTTCGGCGGAACGGATATAGACGGTCATCGGTTCGGGCTTGACGGCCGCCAACGCTGCGGTCAAGACGTCGCTGGTGTGTTCGACATCCCATACCTCGAGCCGCGAACTAGTACCGTCACGCGACCATTGGATTGCCGAGCGCGGGACGCGGGTCCTCAGTTCGCGCAAGCGGTGTGTGTCGTCGACGATCTGGGCGGGGTCGAGCTGCGCGCCGCGTATCACCTCAAGTTCATCGCCGACGACGAAATCACAGGACTGACGGTAGCCGTCGAAATCGCTGCCTTTGATGCTGGTGATGCGCGAGGCGACCGCGGCGATCTGGTCCTCGCTTGCCTTAGGCATCGTGACCACCAATTTCAGTTCCGCGCCGTTCTCAAAATCGTTGATATAGCCGGGGTTAACGCTGTCGACCCCAGGCATCTTCGCTATCTCAGCCTGAAGGTGGCGGGCCTCGGAGCTACGATCCAGGGCAGCGCACGCACCAGTCGCCGCCACCACACACGCCACAGCCGGCAGGCACAACCGCCACAGCCGGCGCCGGCTCATCAGCCGTAGCGCGGCGCTACTCGAACAGCCCGTCACCCTCACCATTATCGGCGACGAGCGGAGCTCCTTGCGTCGTCGCGCGCTCGCGCCCAGCAGGGGTAGGGGAGCGGGGTGTCGGCCTCCCGCCGGCCGCTTCACACATCGCATCGCCTCGTCACTCGGCGCAGTAGAGAGGCGCGAGTGGCTGGCGGCGCGCTCAGGTCGGGCAGGCGCGTGCCAGCGTGGCCAATTCGTCGCCGAACTCGCGGTTAACCTGGCCTGCCGCCTTCGCCGATGGTGGCAGTTGCGGTTTCAAGGGATCTTGTTTGTCCAGTTCGGCGTTCATCTGGTTGGCATCTTTCATGAATTCGCGCGCCAGCGCCGCGGCTCGTTGCGCGTGCGCCGACAGCTCGGGTGCGGTCACCTGGCCGGCGTGCTGCTGCAGACCGTCGAGCCAGGCCTGGTAGTCGCCGGCAGCCGGTACCACGTCTGGTTCGTACGAGCCGGGCGGCGCGAACCGCGTCTTGGCTTTCAGCGAGGCCTGCGTATCGCGGTTGAACTCGATGAATTGCCGCACACTCCAACACGGTTGTGCCCGCTCATCGATGCGCCACGCGACGACCCCGCCTGCGGCCGCCGCAGCCACGCACACCAGCGCCAGCAACCCTCGAGCGATCCTGCGGCTACGGACACTGTTGGCGACCACGCGACCAACGTACTTGCTGATCACGCACAAGTCGGTGCGGTTAGCGCGTGTAGCTCGCGTGAACGACACCACGCAGTGCGTTTTGGCAGGGGAAATGTCCTAAGGTCGCCCGCGAGTCCGGGTCAGCACCACGTGCTTGCCTGCTTTAGCAGCGGTGTTGCGTTGTAGGTCTATTGCTGGTTGGTGCGGCGCCTGCCGGACCACGCCCGGTAACCCATCAACACCGCGAGGCCTCCGGTACTGATCAAGCCCAGCCACGTGCCGTGGATGACGTTTACCACGAACAGGATCAGGCATAGCGCAGCCATCACGGCGAAGAACACTGGGCTATATAGGCGGGTCCTTTTCACGCGCGTTCTCCCCTTCAGTGGCCTGCCTGGCGGTTGAGCATGCCAGTTCATTCATCCAGTCTGTGCTGTAGGCGTATATCACGGTAGGCATTTGTTGGCGTCCCCACCCATCAAAAAGCGTCCGTTCACCACCGGGGCGCAGGGATAATGGATGTCATGAATCGGATCGGCCAGGCGGTCGCGGGCTTGCTGGCCATGCTGGCCACGGTCCCGGCGGTCGCCGCGCAGGCTGCGCCGGCCGCCCCAGACTTCTCCTCCTACCCAAAGGCATCTGAGAGCGACTACACGGTGCGCCCCGGCCTGGCCTACTCAGTGCGCGGCTTCCGCACACCCAGCGGCCTGTACTGCACGTCATCCAATCACCGCATGATGTATGCGATGAACTGCACCGGGCCGTTCGCTAGCGCCCCTGGAGGAGCGAACACAGTGAGCCTGTTCGAATCAGGCACCGTCGTCAGCCCAATCAAGTTCACCAGCGTTGAAAACCCAAGCCCTGGCAGTAAGCCCGAGTTCGAAGGCCACCCGCTCAACCTGCTACCCAAGAACACCGCATACGCATTCGACGACGCAATCTGCGTATGGACCGACACGATTGCACTGGCCTGCCGAATCGGCTCAGGACAGACCTACACCGGGTTCATCGCCACATCTGATACCACGACCACCATCGGCAATCTGACAGACGGTGGATGACTGGCTGCGGTCGGTGCGCTACTTGTCGTCGATGACGTCGGCCAGGCACGGTAGCTGACCACAAGCATGGGCACCTTTGCAAACAACGTCGGGTCGCTCTTCCGGCCAGCTTTGGCGCCTACGCCCAGGTGTTTAACAGCCGTATCTCCGTAGCCCTGATTGCATTGGAGCACAGCTGATTTCACTCCCAACCGCGTTTATTCGCCGAGGAGCTCGGCCAACGAAACCCACAGGAACGGGCCGGCGGGGTTGATGACGATCCCGGTGTGCCCCTGTTCGCGGGCCATGTGCACCACCTGCTCGATCGTCAGCGATATGGCCGCGTCGGCAGGGTTGAAGGCCAGGACTTCCGGGGCGCTGGTGAAGGCGAAGATGCTCGTCGTGCCGTTCGGATGTGTGGTGATGCGAACACCCACTCCGCCGCGCGAATCATCGCCGGCCAGCACCATAGGGCCGTTGTCGCGCAGCACCTGCACCACGGCCTGCCTGTCGGCTTTCCCGTCGGTGTGGTCGGCTAGGGCCTGCTTGAGCCGCTCGTTGTTGCCGTTGCGCAACGCGAAATCAATCTCGGGGGCTGACAGGGCACATGTGGGCCCGGCCGGATCAATGTAGAGCCATGCGTTGCCCTGGCTTCGGGCCAGCTCCAGCGCCCCGATGGCCGGCTGAACCAGTGACGCGGTGGTCGCACCGGGCGGGTGCAGGCGGGCGATTTCCTCGTTGCGGGTGTAGCAGAACAGCGCCGAACCGCCATTGGGGCCAGTGCCGCCCCGGAATTGCAAGTGCGAGCCCGTGGCGAACGGTTCACCGGTCAATGCGTCAGAGCCGGTGATGTCCAACAGCACCTCCCCGTACATGCACAACCGCAGCACCTCAACCGCGCCGCGTTGGTTGGGCTGGGCGGCGAACGCTGCCACGGCTCGCCGCAGCACCACGTTGTCCACCAGTCTGGCGCGATCGGGGTAGCCTGCAGGTGTCATGTCGTGTGAAAGCCCCTGACCTATCTCGGATAACGACCAGCGATGGTTCCCCCGCCTCAGACGATATCGCCCCGCCGCCCGGCTTTCGGAGTTTTACCGCGCCGCCTCGAGGTAGTGACGAGCGCGGCGGTCTACACGTACGCCAGAAGCCGCAGTGAGCGGACTGGCGATGTGCAGATCGTTTACCTGACCGTGCTGGGGCGAGTGCCCAGCCCGCTCAGGTGTGTCACCAACCCATATCGCGGACCACTTCGGCCTGGGCTGCCGCGATCTCTTCGGCAGTTGCCGCGGTCACGTCCTCGTCGGCAGCCCATTCAAATCGGCTCAAAAGATCTGCCAGCGCCTGCTTTTGCGCCGGATGGGTGACCGGTACCGTGTTCAGATCAGTATGGGCCAGCCAGTCGGCCAAGACGATCGCGTCGGCACGCCACAACCGCACGCTGACAGTGGGCACCTTCTCATCCATGACTGTTATCGTGCCACCGCCACGTCAGCGGTTGTGGCCAGCCGATGGGGACCGCGGAATCCGGAACAGTCTCAGCGCAGTTCGCGTATTCGGTCTGCGTCGCATGACTCAGGACGACTGGCCGTTTCGCCATCGAGCCAGCACGGGGCAGTCAGTGTCTATCGAAGGCATCCTCGCGACTAGCTGGTCAGAAAGGTCCGCGGCGGAGCTGCGCCACAGTAGCCGTCCACACGGTGTCTGCGGCTTCCTGTAGCCGTTTCTTTGATCCCCCGAACAGACCGGCTTCTAGGGGTGGCCATTGGTCGCCCGCGCTTCGCGCGTCCATCAACATGTGCGCCACCTCGGTCTCCTCGAAGGGGTAGCTCTCGGCCGCGTGCTTGACGAACAGCCCCAGCCAGGGTTGGTCGAGGAGGCCTGGGTTACGTTGAGCCGCCAGATCGCTGACAACAAGGGCGAAAAGGAGCTCGGCGGCATCGAACAGCCGGATGTACTGGGAATCGGTGCGGTCGGGAAAGTACGACCGCAGCGCATCGAACAAGAAATCCGAGACTGGGTAGACCGGTCGGCGCGGAAGTCGACCCGCTGCGAGGTCCTCCAGCAGCTGTTTGGTGAGTGCGCCTGTCTGGGCGGCACGTAGGGCAAGTCCGAGATGCCGCTCGTGGCCGACAATCTCCCAGGGGCCAGCCTTATCGAGGACCGCCACCTTGCGGTTCGTGAAAAGGGACCAATCGACGGTGGCATCGACGGTCAGAGTGCGGACGGCGCGATAGTTCTCGTGTTCAACTGCCGCGATCGTGCCGGCGTACATCGTGAGCGTGGCTGGCAGCATTGCCAACGCTTCCAGCTGTTGGTTTCGGACACTCGTGATGAGCGAACCGCTCTGTTGGGCAAGCGGTCTCGGCTCGGCGAGCGCCGTGATGAGCTGTCGATATTCGACTTCAAGGAAAGCGCTTTCGACGCGACAGCCTTCGATGACGAGAGGAAGCAAAGGCGCTGCGGCCGTGCGGTAGCCATCAGCGATCTCGACGTATTGGATGATCTGCTCCGTCGGCACACGACTAGCGAAGCCGGGTGGGAATCGTTCAGGGTCGCTGCATGCGTCGATCACACCACGGGCGGCGCTGCGGAGCAGCCGGCCGGTCAAACGGTAGTTGCCGCTGCTGATTGCCTCGTCGAACGCGTCGCTGTCAGAGACCGGGGGGTCTTGCAGGAGCCGGTTCTGCAGTTCGTTGAGCTCTCGATGGGTTGCCGGCTCGGAGCCGGAAATGCCGCGGCGGAACACAGTTCCGGACTTGTAGCTCTCGTAGTCCTTGACCAGGGAGTGGATCCGGTCGCCGGGCTGCGGTGGTGCGACCGTGATGATCAGGACGTGTTGCCCGCGGAACTCGACGTAGTCGACGTCCCAGTGTGGTCCGTCGACGTAGGTTCGCAGCATCGCGGCGAGGTCGGCCGCGTCGTGTACCGCGACGCCGTCGAGCACGCCGACAGGTGAAACGCCCACGACGAGGTACGCTTCGCCCCCGCACTCGCGGGCCGCGTTCACCGGGTCGCGATTGGCGAAAGCGATGATCGCTTTGGCGGCGCTGACCTTGTCCTTGGCCTTGGAGAAATCCAGGGTGCTTTTCCACTCGACCCAATGGGTCTCGGGTGTGGTGGTCGAGGAGGCGTGAAAAATCGCCTCGACGAGTTTGTCCAAGCGGTGGCTGCGTCGAAACGACGCCCTCGTATCTAGGTTGAGACCCATAGCGGTCGAGCATATTCCCGCCACCACGGTGCGTCGCGCAGTTGCGGTCGGTCGAAAAGTCAAACCAGATCTCTGGAACCGAACATCGCCCAGCGATACGGTCGCGCCGCGCGAGAGATGCCCGCATGTGTGATCGATTCTCAGGCGCCGGCGCCGACCGTTGTTCAACAATGAGCATCGAGATACCGACGAACGTCGAGTCCCATATTGTTCCACTAGCGCTTAGTGCACCGTCGCCAGCGATCTGCGCCCGGCCTAGTTGCCGTTGAGCAGGTTGATCACCATTCCGCTGTTCTTCAGGATGTGGTCGCTCAGCGGCAGTGTCGGCGCGCCATAGCTGAGGAGGTACAGCTGCAAAGACGCCATGCCGTATTTCGAAGCTGCGGTGCGCCATTTCGCGATCAGATCCATCATGTTGGGGTTCTTGCCGCCCTTCGCCCCGATGTTTGCCATACCCTCCAGCAGTTGGAGGTCTGAGAGCGGAACGATGCCGGGTGCGTACACCTGCGGCTGAAGATGCTTGAACGCCCTCACGCTTCGGATATTGATGTCGAACTGAGCCAACAGTCCGTTGGTAACGCCGGCGTCGGGCACGATGACCAGCGGGGCGTACATCGTTTTGTTGTCGACCTTGTGGCCTTCCCAGCCGCGGTGCTTCTGGACGAGGTCGATGGTGGATAGCAGCTGACTGTACTTGCCGTGGTCGGTATCCATGAATATCTTCTCGACGTCGGCGCTGTAGGCTTCCCACGTCGCTAGCCCTTGCGCCGCATCCTCTTTCACCGCGTGATTTGTCGCGTCGATCACCACGCAGTGATCCTTGCCGAGAATCAACCAGTCGCACACCGACGGCTCTACGCCCTTCTTCTGCGTCCATGCGGCCTGCATGTCGGGCTCGTCGGCAATCGCGAGTAGATGAGGGCACTTGTCGACGATGCGGTGGAGAATGCCCGCGACGAACTGTTCGAAGGCGTCGTTCATCGCGGTCTTGAACCGATGTCGGGCCGATCCGGGGAGGCTGGCCCACGCTTCGAAGTAGAGCTGGCCGCCGCAGAGGCGGTCGAGGGCCCACTGGTGGCGGATGGTGACGAATGCGTTGTCGTTGATGGCGAGGAACGGGTACCGCGTGAGGGTGTATCGCTGGTGGCCGATTTCCCCGGCGTTGCGATCCTCCTGCAGCTTCGTCTTGAAATCGTCCAGCTTCAGCGCCATGTTAGTGAAGAGGTAGTCGATCGCCGCCTCGGAGGCGCCGTCGGCGAGCAGTTCATCGCGGCTGAACCGAACCTGTTGATTCTTGGTGCTGCGCTTGATGATACGGAGCCCCAGCCGCATGATGTCGATCAGTTCGACCTCGGTGGCGATCTTGAAGGCCTCGGCGGGCGTCGCGCCCAATCCCGTGGTCTTAGATCTCGGTGCCCACTTGGTGAACCACAGATCGTAGGTGTTTGAAAGTACGATCTCGAGCCTCAGCGGTGCGTTGAAGAGTGCCGACGCGATTTCGCCCTGGATAAGGGGTTTCGCGTATTCATGCAGCTCTTCGAGGCCCATCTTCGGCAGCTTGTGCTGAAGCTTCGCGATTTCATCCGTGGTGGGCACGTCGCCCGCGAACTCAGAGTTGAGATTTTGCTCCGTCGTGATCGACAGCAGCAGCTGCGTCAGGGTATTGCGATCGATCGCCGGCGCGGCGTGATCCGTCGACGCGTATTCGATGATTTCGCGCTGCAGCTGTGCTGTCGCGCGGGGCGAGATGAGCATGTCGCCATAGATGATGATTCGTTTGAGGACCTTCTCGGACAGGCCACCCTCGCCCCCGCCGGCGAGGAAGTCGCCCTCAACGTCACGCACGCCCCGGGTGGTCGAGTAGGCCACGTCCCACTGCGCCTGCACGCAGGCGACGGTCTCGAGGGAGTGGTAAAGGCTGACCCCGCCAAGCAGTTCGCGACGTTCGTCGTATGTAATTGGGTCCAGCCCAAAGAGGCCGCACACGATCAGCTGCGGCTGTGAGCTCACGAACGACATGACCTTTGAGATCGGATCTTCGGACGGCCAGCCCCCAGCCAGCCCGAACGGCGGCATCTTTCCCGACGGCGGCCATGGCGGCGGCTGATTTCCCGTCGGCTTTGGGTTGGACTTCCCGCCCTTCAACTGCGCAGGTTCGTGGTCGCGCTTCTCGGCGCGCTCCTTTCGGATTCGGGCGCCTTTACCCATCGGCGGCAAATCCTCTCTCGTTCTAGCAGCTCTTCGATCTGGCGGGTCGACGGATCACCGCCCTGGTCG
The DNA here is from genome assembly GCF_002102255.1 of Mycobacterium nebraskense. Lineage (GTDB taxonomy): Bacteria > Actinomycetota > Actinomycetes > Mycobacteriales > Mycobacteriaceae > Mycobacterium > Mycobacterium nebraskense. The sequence continues at coordinate 28,095 of NZ_LQPH01000051.1, read as the reverse complement.
CGGATCGATCGGCGCACAGCGACGAGCCACGTCAGCGCGGCGTCGATGTCTGGCGAGTGCGCAAGCATCAAGGGTAGAAGTGCCGCCCGACAAGTCGTGGCGGAATCGAGCGGCGGCCGGCGGGGAGCGTGGTGACGACCGCCGACGACATATGTAGTTGATCAGCGGAGCTGACCACGGGGCATGGTCTTGGGCCGTGAAGCAGGATCAGGACTCAGCACTGACGGTGTGTTCTGAACCGTCAGTGGCTTTAGGACCGTTCGGGCCGCCCAATGGGTCGAGCCCGGCGATCCATTGGCGGCGAGACTGATGAAGAAGGCGGCTTCGACTAGGCCCACGGTCAAAGAGACAGCCATCGAAGACTGAACCAACCTGGTCTAGTTCATTTCAGGTACCGCAGCAGTTCGCGCACGGATGGCGTCACGCCTTAACGTGTTTGCCAGTTCGGGTTGATCGGTGAGGTCAGCCACCGTGGTGAAGATGCGTGCGATGCGGAGAAACATAGCCGGGGGAGCAGACACATCGCCCTGCGAGCTCTCGGACTGCATAAGCCCAGCAACGGACAGCAGCTCGGTGATCTCGAGTCGGCGAGCCGCGCGTTCGTCGTCTTCAAGCGCCGCGGTGCGCTCACACGCGAGCAGACTTTCGGCCAGACCGGCAATAAGCCGGCCGAGCCCGGAAACGCTGATCTGTGCGGTGCGGGGAAGGGAAAACAGGTCACCGCCAGGTTCCTCAGTAGCGAACGTTGCCACTAACCGGTCGGCAAAAGCGTCTAGGGCGGATACGTCGAAACTGCGCTGCGCCTGGTGCCAGCTGATGCCAAGACGGTCCGCGATGCGCGAAAGCCTCTCTCGTAAAAGGGATTCCGCAGCGGCGACAGAGATCGTCATCCCGCGATCGTCCGCGAGCGCCGCCAACCTGGTCGCAGCCTGCCGAAGCCACCCGCCGGGCTCACCTTCGCCTCGATCGCGGGCCTTACCCACCGCGTCGTGCACCGGTTGGGTAGATGTGCGCGGCCAGATCCGGATCACTCACCACCGTGATCCATTCCCTCACGCCGACGTAACGCTTCCGCTCGGAGTGCGATGCCGACATTGTTAAGTCGGAACTCGTACTCACCGGAGGCCACGAGAAACCAGTCACCAGTGCCGAAGTCACCCCGGTCCATCACCAAGCGCATGGCGCTTCTGATGGCGTCAGTGCTATCACCTCTGAAGCTCGCCAGATGCCCGGCATGGTCGTCGTACATGTGCCATTCGGGCTGCCCACTCAGCCGCTGCCGCAATGGGCCATCCTCGAAACTGGCTCTGAACCCTTGCAGCAGCCGGTACGTCGTGGGGCAACTGCTGCCTGTAGGGCTATGGTCACTCATGAGATGCCTCTCGCACACGTTGTGCCCATCTCTCATGAGCGGATTGCGCCGACATGCCAGCTGCTGCACCAATTCTCGCCCACGACATCTGTCGACCGCGTGCGTGCAGGACGGCCCGATCCAATTGTCGTTCGCCAGAACGAATCACCGCGAGTGCGGCTGCGATCTCAGCTTCGGCGTCGATGTCGCTGATGTGCTCGTTCCACCACACGGCGTGGCCCGCCTCATCCGCATCACCGCCACTGACTACATCCAGGACGTCGTCGTCTGCTGCGAAAATACGAAAGGCAGCGGGATCGTGTCGCACCGGGGAGGGAACGCGCGTCCAAAGCTCTTGACTGACCCAGCGTTTCCTGGGCATTACGTCACCAGGCGCGTAGCAGTTGCAGATAACGCGCCAGCCAACGACGTCGCCGGCGGGCCTGGTCACAAACGCGGCGTCACCGCCGTGTCGGCGCACCGCCTCCTGGCCCCATGTACCGTCGCCATACTGGTCGACGGCAAGGTGTCCTGGTGGGATTCCGGTGCCGAGAATTCCCAGCGCGCCGCGGCCATCGTCGAACTCGGCGGCCATGAACCCCTCGTGCCATTCGCTGCCACGGTCGCCAAGCGAATGCTCCCATCCCATGGATGGGAGTCTAGTCGGTGCGTCAAGATATCCTGATGCAACTGAGCTGGTTCATCAGGACTACCTGACGTAACGTAGAATCTTGCAGAAAGACTGGGGAGCTTTATGGTTCCCGAGCGGTTTCGATCAGCCCATACAGCGGGTTTTGCGCAGCGGCTGCACGGTTCTCCACGCCGGCTCCGTCAACGTAGCGTTGCGAGGTCACCATCGAGTCGTGTCCAAGAAGCTTCATCAGCGCGTACACGCTGACGTTCCCGTTGGCGAGTTCGGTGGCGAAGGTGTGGCGGAAACCGTGTACCAAGACTCCGGCGGCGCGTTGACTGTTCAGCCCCGCTTTCTTGAACGCGCGTAGTACCCGGTACTGGAGCGTGCCCCGTGTCATCCGCTTACCGTCGCTGCCGACGAATAGTGGAGCGGTGGCCGCCCAGGCGGCAAGCCCGGTTTCGGCGGACCGCCGCTTTGTCGTGCCTGGAAAGCGAGCTGCTCGGGATCCCAGATACGCCTCGAGTTCGCGAATGAGGGCGTGTTCTATCGGTATTCGGCGATCTTTGTTTCCCTTGCCGTGGACGTGGATGACGCCTCCCCCATCGGTGGGTCGAATATCGCCGACGTCGGCACGCACCAGTTCGTCTGCCCGCAGTCCGGCGAGCACAGCCGTCAGGACGATAGCCCGGTCCCGCTCGGACCAGTCGGAACGGCGCCTTGAACCTTGGTCCAGATCGATCGCCGCCAGCAGCCCGGAAACCGTCTCGGCGCCAAGGCCTTTCGGGAGCGTCTTAGCGACTTTGGGTCGGCCGATCAGTGACATCGGATTAGCTGCGATAACGTCGCGGCTATAGAGGTAGTCGCACAACGTGTTCCAGTTCGACCAGCATCGCCGAATCGATGCGGCCGAGTGGGTCTGCGCGTAAGTGGCGAAGGCGGTCCGCAGCGCGTCCTTGATCAGGACATCGGGCCTCAAATCAACGACCTGCTCGGGGATGTCGGCAAGCAGAGTGGCGATGGCGTCGAAATCTTGGCGGTATGCCCTCATCGTATGGGGTGACGGCTTGCGTATCGCACGATCGGCGAGGAATTCCAAAAACCATGGCGGGTAACTGGATTCCCTATTATTGTGGCCGGGACGCGGCGGTGCCATGAAGCAATGGTCGCACGATTTGATGGATAACGGCAATTATCCATGATTGACGCGTGTTGCCCGATACCAGCGGGGATTGCGCATAGGCAACGCCGCCATGGAGTTCTTCTGTGCCCGGATACGGGTCGAGCTGCTCAACACCCGGGCTGGGAGACCAGCATGGAATTGGCCGGTGCGATAGCCGACTACTTCGACAACTTCTATAACGTTGAACGCCGCCACAGCTATCTTGGCAACATCAGTCCGGCAGCCGTATGAGACGCTCTGGGTATCCACCAATTGTGCACCCAACGCGCATGACCACGGCTCCAACCGATGGGGACAGTCACTGGGAAACAAAACCTGCGACGGTTCTATCGTGGGCACTGTGTCCCAGATCGCCGATCGTCCCGCGGACTCCTCACAGTGGTCGCCGCGGGAGGCCGAGGTGCTTGCGGTGACGTTAAGCCTGCTGCAGCAACACGGGTATGACCGGTTGACGGTGGACGCGGTGGCGGCCGCCGCCCGCGCCAGCAAGGCGACGGTGTACCGGCGATGGCCGTCGAAAGCCGAATTGGTGCTGACCGCGTTCATCGAGGGGATCCGCCAGGTCGTGGTCCCGCCCGATACCGGCACACTGCGGGGAGATTTGCTGGAACTTGGGGAGTTGGTGAGCCAACAGGCCCGCCAGCACGCCAGCACCATCCGCGCGGTGCTTGTCGAGGTGTCGCGTAACGCCGCGCTCAACGAAGCGATACGGCATCAGTTCCTCGAGCAGTGGAAAGCCTCGGTCCAGCACATCCTGAGGCAGGCCGTCGACCGCGGTGATATCGCCGGCGCCGCCATTAACGACGAACTTTGGGACCTACTGCCCGGCTACCTAATATTCCGGTCCATCATCCCTAGCCGACCCCCCACCGGTCGCACCGTGCAAGCGCTCGTCGTTGAGTTCATCATTCCCAGCCTCACCCGACCCACTGGGCAAGGCGGTTCAGCCCCCTGATTGCCTTCGGCGACGCCTCGCAGGCGTGAAAATGTGGTCGGGTTGCCCACCGACGCCATTTCACTCTGGTTTGTGAGCCTGTGGTTTAGCCTGGCGCCGGGCCCGACCTGGGAGGGTCACGCACTGGCGCTTCGAGCAGGCTGGTCAACGTCCGCGACGTGAAGCACGACAAGTTGGACGCGGTGTGGCTGGCAAGTTCACCGAGAACGGCATGCTGCGGCCATCGTTCGTGCCGCCGGCACCGGGGCGGCGGCTGCACGATTACACACGGCTGCGGGTCGACCTGACCGGCGGACGCGCCCGCTACTGGCGGCAGCTGGAGAAGCTGCTCGAGGACGCGTTGATTAAGCTGCTCGAGGACGCGTTGATTAAAGTGCCGGCGGTGGCGCGTTGAAACTAGTCACCGTCTCGGTTCGCGACATGCTTGAGGCGTTGATCGCTGGCGAGCGCGACGCCGGACAACTCGCTGACCTGGCCCGCGGCCGGATGCGGGTCAAACACGGCGCCTTGTCGAGGCCTTGACCGGCCGATTTCGACGACCACCACGCGGAGCGAAGCCGGATGCTTGCTCACCTGATTGACACCCTAAGCGCGCGGATCGAACCCTAACCATTCGCATCGACGAGCAACTGAGCGCCCTGACCGACGTGGCAGCCACAGCGGCGACACCAACGCGAGCGCGGCCGGCGGCGGGCCAGGCCAGATCATCGTCGACGACACCATGGCCGCCCGACAGACGCTTCCGGAGATCGAGCGTCTCGACGAGATCGCCGGCGCCGGAACGGCTCGGCGTACAGCTGATCCTGGCCGAGATCGCGCCGATATGACCCCAATTCCCGACCGCCGCGCACCTGGTGCAAACGGCAGTCGCTACCGGATTAGTTCGCGGTCAGCCCGCGTTCAGTACGCGTTTCCGCACAGCGGCGGGACGCAGGTGCGTGGCGGCCACCCGTCCAGGTCGCCTCCGGAACTATCTGTCGTTGCCGATCTCGTGGTCGGCAATTGGCCACACTCGGGTAGCCGGAGCGGCTGCTGCGGGAAGCTGGTTTGCGGAGGGGGCCTGCGTTGCGGGCTCATCGGCGTGGCGGCGGTGCGCGGCAAGGAAGTCATCGACGATGCGCTCACAGTCTTGACGATCGATGGCACGCATGCCGGTGAGTCGAGCGAACGCGAGTGGCCCCACAAGTTGACACAGGATCAGCTGCGGGTCGAATTCATCGAGGTCGGCGCGGGCTTTGGGGCTTTGCAAAAGGCGATCGAACGGCTGGCGATATTGGTCGACGATTCGTGTCCGCAGCGCGTGCCGATCGTAGGTTTCCTGGGCGCTGCTATTTGATGCTGGGCCAAGCGCGACCCAAGCCAGTGTGGTGACGTGTAGCGGTGCCTCCTGGAACAGCGTGGCTTGTCGGCTCAACAGTTCGATGAGTTGGTCGCGCAACGGACCCGTCCCCGGCGGTGGATGGACCTGCGGCAGCAGCCGTTCAAACGTGGCGGCCAGCAGCTGAGTGGAGCTGCTGAAGTGGCGATACAGGGTCGTGCGCGCGACTTTGGAGACTTTGGTGACCGCGTCAACGGTGACGGCTTCGATGCCGCCGGCGCTGAGGAGCGTGGTGGCAGCATCCAATAGCCGGGTCCTTGAGCGTAGCCGGCGTGGGTCGACGTCGTCATCGTCGTCAACGGGGAATTCAAGGGCGTCGCGCTCCATGTGTTTCTCCTATGTCAAGCCGCTGCCGTTTGGCAAGGCTGGGTCCGGTTGTGGTGATCGGTGTGGAGACGGCTGAACACGATGCGGGATAGGCGTCGTTTGATGCAGCGCAAGGCTTCGTGTTTGGAGTCGCCGGTGGCGACGCGTTTGCGGTAGTAGGCCTGCCCGCAGCCTTGGAGGCGGATCTGGGTGACCGCGATGCGGTGCACGGCCGCGTTGAGTTGCCGGTTTCCAGAGCGAGTCATGCGGACCCTGCCCGCGCTGTTACCTGACCACACCGGGATCGGCGCCACCCCGGCATGGCGAGCGAAGGCGGCCTCGCTCTTGAAACGAGTCACTCCGGCGGTTTCCCCAACGAGTTTGGCCGCGGTCAAGTCCCCACAGCCCGGTATTGCCAGCAGGGTAGGCGCCACGGCGCGAACGCGTTCGCCGATGCGCTTGGCCAACGCATCGATCTGCTCGGTGAGCCGGGTGATGTCGGCCAACTCCTCACAAGCCAGTTCGGCAACCAGGCCCGGGACTGTGATCAGCCACGCGCCCAGGATCTGGCGGTGTTTGGCTCGGTCCAGCGATGCAGCCTTGGGGGCCCGTTCGGGATCGAGTTCATGGACTCGCCAACGCAGCCGGCTAATCGTCGCCGTGCGTTGTGCCACAAGGACTTCGCGGCGGTCAACTAACAACTTCAGCTCGCGCGATATCTCATCATGAGAAGCAATCGGCAGATCAGGTTCACGCAGAAACCCGCGCGCGACCGCCAGTGCATCGATGGGGTCAGACTTACCGCGCGTGCGTGCTGAGGCACGGGTCTGAGCCATCAGCTTCGGTGGGATGCGCACGACCTGCTGCCCTGCGGTGAGAAGGTCGCGTTCTAACCGGGCTGATAGGTGCCGGCAATCCTCGATCGCCCACACCAGCTGGGCACCGAAACATTCCCGGGCCCACATCACCGCTCCAGCATGCCCGGCGGTGGTCGCTTCGACGACCTTCTCCCCGAGCTTGCGCCCAACCTCGTCGACCGCGACAAAGGTGTGCGTGCGCTTGTGTACATCGGCTCCAACAACAACCATGGTGGTTGCCTCCATTCACTGTGAGGTGACGGTTGGGCCGGTCGGCGGACACATCTCAGTCGGGGGGGATGCCACGCTCCTATCAAGTCACGCCGGCCGGTCCTTCACACCTGATGCCGACAAAACGCATGCACGCCAACCCGAAGGCAGCACCGAGCCTATGAGCCAGACACCAGGTGATCAGGATCCAACCACCGCAACACGCGGCGACCTCACCCTGACACTGAAATCACCGTAAGCCCCGCGGGTACCTGGCACGCACCGAATCGTGCCTGCATCGGACGATTGACCCGTCCCAACGCAACTAACACTACTGGTAGTGGTGTAGCGCTACTAGTAGTAGTGTAGCGCTACTAGTAGTCCTTTATCCATATCCGCCTTTACGCCGGAGGAGGATTCATGTCAGGCAAACGGTCGAACGATCCCTGGCTCACAAGCTCCTCGATGCTGCCACTACATGCCATGTCGTCTGGCTGTCGAACGAGCTTTCCGAGTTGTGCGAGCGAAATCGCGCAGACGGAGAGCGATGGTCTGCAATGAATATGCTGCTTGCGCCAACCAAGCCTCACGTGTGGACACGTGCGGTTCGGGATTTCAGGCTCACCGGCCGCGCGATTACCAGTGGCATGCACCGACCGCCGCCGGCCGACCAAGGCCGCGTGCGTCCACGTCATTACCCGCCTCGCTGCTGCTCATACCTCGACGACGGCCTAATGACCCGGGAAATGCATGACCACTTGCGCGAGGAGCCGATCAGACTAACCTCCCGGCTGGCATTTCGCTTACGCCGCTCATGAAACTGACAAGGTTTCGGCGATGGTGCATCGCCATCGTCAAATCACCTGCGCGCCAAGGAGGGTACGTGCTGTCCTGCGCGAGGTACCGAAACGCTGACTGGACGTTGGTCAGGACTCAGACCAACGCCCCGCGGACCCCGCCGTATAAGTGGATCGCCGTGGCCGTGTTGCTCGTTTTCGCGCTGATTTTGGCCTTGGTGTACGGGCAGTTCCGGGGTGCCTTCACCGAAAAGACGCAGCTGACCATGATCGCCACCCGCGCCGGGTCACTGATGGATCCGGGTTCGAAGGTGACCTATAACGGGGTGCAGATCGGCCGGGTGGGCAAGATCGCGGAGACGGTGCGTGATGGGAAGCCGGCGGCGAAGTTCACCTTGGAGGTGTATCCGCGGTATTTGGCGTTGATTCCGTCGAATGTGAATGCCGATATCAAGGCGACGACGGTGTTCGGTGGTAAGTATGTGGCGTTGACGACCCCGGCTCATCCGTCGCCGCAGAAGATTTCGTCGCACACGGTGATCGATGCGCGGTCGGTGACCACCGAGATCAATACCTTGTTTCAGACGATCACCTCGATTGCGCAGAAGGTGGATCCGGTCAAGCTGAATTTGACGTTGAGCGCGGCGGCGCAGTCGTTGACGGGGTTGGGGGAGAAGTTCGGTCAGTCGGTGACCAACGCTAACGCCTTGCTTGATGACGTGAATCCGCAGCTGCCGCAGGCGCGCAAGGATATTGCGCGGTTGGCGGCGCTGGGGGACACGTATGCGGATGCGTCGCCGGATCTGTTCGACTTCTTGAACAACGCGGTGATCACCTCGCGCACCATCAATGCGCAGCAGAAGGATTTGGATCAGGCGTTGTTGGCGGCGGCCGGGTTCGGTAACACCGGTGCCGAGCTGTTCAACAAGGGCGGGCCGTATCTGGCGCGAGGCGCCGCCGACCTGGTGCCCACGGCCCAGCTACTGGACACCTACAGCCCCGAACTGTTCTGCGCCCTGCGCAACTACCACGACATCGTGCCCATCACGGGTGCCTCCGAAGGAGGCTTCAACGGCTACTCGTTAAACATGGACACCGAGGTGCTCTCCGGGCTGGGACTGATCGCGAACCCGGTGTCCGCGGCGCCCGTCATCGCTTCGCTGGTGGGCGGTGTCGCCGGGGTGGTCGGTGGGGCGCCCAACCCCTACATCTACCCCGAGAACCTGCCGCGGGTGAACGCCCGCGGTGGGCCCGGGGGAGCCCCGGGGTGCTGGCAGCCGATCACCCACGACTTGTGGCCCGCACCGGAGTTGGTGATGGACTCCGGCAACAGCCTTGCACCGTACAACCACCTGGACACTGGATCGCCGTATGCGATCGAATACGTCTGGGGCCGCCAGGTAGGGGATAACACAATCAACCCATAAATGGGCATTCCCGCATAGAGTGGGCGATGAGCTTTTGTGGTGGGAGGGTTTTCGCGTGCGAGCACAGTCAGCATCCGGGACAGCTCTCGACGCAATCCTGCGCCGACGCGGATCTGGTCATCAAGCAGATCCCGGTGATGCAGCATCACGTGGCGCAGATCCCAGTCAGGCTCATCCAGGGCGCAAGCAATATCGGCCAGTGGTGATTGCCTTCGCGGGGCGCAGCCGATTCGCGAGCCGGTATTCCACTGCGGCTTTTGTTGAACACCCGCGTGGAATCGATGAGCATTCGCATGGAATGATCGAGGCGACGACCCGCACTTGGCATCATGCCGCCAAAACCGCTAATGCCGCACCGCGGCAAATGACACACTGAAATGGCGCCGCAAAAGGGTAATCGCAGACCGGGCCGCCCGCCTGCCGCGACGGCCGGCGACGCGCGTCAGCGAATTGTCCAAGCTGCTCGTTTGGTGTTTAGCGAACGCGGCTACGACGGCGCGACGCTCCAAAACATCGCCGCGCGCGCCGAACTGAGCCGGCCGGCGATCAACCACTACTTCTCGAGCAAGCGAGCGTTGTATCAGGAAGTGCTGGTTGAGACCAACGAATGCGTCATCGGAGCCGGTGTTAAACATGCGGACATCGAGAATTCGCTGGTGGCTCGCCTGATGGCGTTCATCTCCGCGGCGATGAGAGCCGGTTCGGAAACTTCCGCCGGGTCTGCGTTTTTAGTCACTGGCGTAATCGAATCGCAGCGCCATCCCGAATTGGTTGGCACCGAAAACGATCCCCTTTGGATCATTCGGAAAGTATTGACACGCTTCGTCAACGATGCGATTGAGCGCGGCGAACTCGCTGCGGATATTGATGCATCGGCAATGGTCGAACCGCTGCTCGTCGTGGGTTGCGGCGTGGGGGTGTACGCGGGCTACGTCCGGAGTTACCCGGAGATGGTGGCCATGACCCGAATGCTGCGCCAACTCGTGGAAGGGGCGCTTTGCCCACCCGAGGATTAGCGGGACGGCCGTTATGATGGTGACCCGTTGGGCTCAGCTGTGCTGAAGCCGACCATCCCCCGTCGAAGATCGCCAAAAACTCACCCGACGCCACCACGGTGATGGACGGCACCGCCCCCAACGACGCCGTCCCGCTCATCCGCTTCCTGGTCAGCGATCCTGATTCGGTACATGCGGCCGCGCCTAGGCAGGCTGACCTGGCGTGTTCCCTGTGAATGAGTCCAACAGATCTGTACCCGTGTTGTTGGTCCAGGGTTGTGAGAGTCGAGGGCAGAGTGATCATCGGGAGGTCACATGCCCCGTCAGTATTCGTCTTCGGTGCGCCGGCAAATCGTTGCACGGCTGCGATCAGGGGAACCCGTTGCCGCCTTGGCTGCCGAGACCTGCATCTGTCAGGCCACACTGTTCCGATGGAAACGTCAGGCACTCATCGACGCCGGGCTCATCGAGGGCATTCCGAGCGTGGAAGCCGACGAGCTGGCGGCCGCCTACAAGCGCATCGCGCAGCTCGAGGCCGAGCTGGCCCTCACCCGCGATGCGTGCGAATTGTTCGACGAGCAGGCGGTGGTGCCCCCAAAACGCCGACGCGCGATCACTGAAGGACTGATCGCGCGAGGACATTCCGGCCGATCCGCCTGTCGGATAACAGGATTAACGCGGTCCTTGCTGCAGTACCACCGGCGACGACCCGTCCCGGATCGCGAAGTGCGACGACTGATCGTGGCCGACACGATCACCGAGATCCACCAACGATCACGCGGCACCTACGGCCGCCGACGGATCCGCGCCGCGCTGCTGGCCGACTACGAGATGAACGTCAACCACAAGCTGGTCAACTCGATCATGTCCGAATACGGCCTGCACGGGCTGCCGCGTCCGGGGCGACGAAAGCCCAACCTGATCGGTGTCGACACCCCAGTCGACCTGGTCAATCGGCGATTCACCGCCACAGGGCCCAACCAACTGTGGTGCACCGACATCACCGAACACCCCGCCCGCGACGGCAAGGTGTACTGCTGCGCGATCCTGGACTGCTTCTCACGGATGATCGTGGCCCGCACCTTCTCCACCACCGCCGACACCGCACTGGTCAACAACGCGGTCAACATGGCTGTCGACAACAGAACCCTAAGTAGCCCAACCATTCTGCACGCCGACCACGGCACGCAATTTACGTCCTGGAGCTTCGGGGAGAACATGAGACGTTGGGGCCTGCTCGGCTCATTCGGCACCGTGGGCGACTGCTTCGACAACGCCGCCATGGAGTCGTTCTGGGCCCGCATGCAAGTCGAGCTGCTCAACACCCGCAAATGGGCCACCACCATCGAATTGGCCGCCGCCATGGCCGATTACATCGACAACTTCTACAACGTCGAACGCCGTCACAGCTACCTCGGTAACATCAGCCCCACAGAGTTCGAAACACTCTGGACGTCCACCTATTCGATCCCTCAACTCGCATAACCACGGCCCGAAACGGCGGGAACAGATCAAACCAGTTTTAGAGTCCTGTGGCCCGATGTCGGGCTGGAAGGGACGATGAATAGATGGCTGGTCGGAAGCGGCATTCCGCTGAGGACATCGTGCGCAAACTGCGCCGCGCGGATGAGCTGTCCGCTGCCGGAAAGACCGGCGAGGAGATTGCCGCCGAACTGGATGTGTCGGCGGCGACGCTGTACAACTGGCGGCGCACTTACGGCGGGATGGACACCGATGCCGCCAAGGAGCTCAAGGAGCTGCGCGAGCAGAACGGCCGATTGAAGCGCTTGCTGGCCGACGCCGAGCTGGAGAAGGACGCGCTGCGTGAGGTGGCTAAGGGAAAATTCTGAGCCCGGCTGCCAAGCGCCGCGCCGTGGACATGCTCAAGGAGACGTTGAGCATGTCGGAGCGGTTGGCGTGCAAGGCCGTTGGGCTGGCCCGCTCCACCTACCGCCGCCTGCCGTTGGGGCAGACCCCTGCTGATCCTGACGCCGAAATGAGGGGCTGGCTGCGCGCCTACGCCGCCAAACACCCGTGCCATGGGTTCCGGCGTGCGTGGGCGGCGTTGCGCTTCGACGAGCGCCGTGAGGTCAACAAGAAGAAGATCCACCGGCTGTGGCGCGAGGAAGGGCTGCAGGTGAAGGTGAATTCGCCGCGTAAGCGGGCGGGGGTGTCCTCCATCCCGCCGGTCGACGCCGATGCGCCGAACGTGGTGTGGGCGATCGATTTCCAGTTCGACTCCACCATCGACGGCAAGGCCATCAAGATCGCCTCGATGATAGACGAGCACACCCGTGAATCGCTGTTGCATGTGGTGGAGCGATCGATCACCGCCGAACGGTTGGTGGTCGAGCTCGAGGATGCGTTCGCCGCCGCGGGTGGGCCGCCGAAGGTGCTGCGGATGGACAACGGCCCGGAGTTGGTTTCTCAAGCGCTGCAACGGTTCTGCGAGAACAAGGTCGGGCTGCTCTACATTCCACCGGGAATGCCGTGGAACAACGGATACATCGAATCGTTCAACAACCGACTGAGGAAGGAGTGCCTCAACCGTAACCACTGGAACACCCTGTTCGAGGCCCGCGTGGTCATCGGGGACTTCAAGCTCGAGCACAACCACCGACACCGTCACTCGGCCCTGGGCTACCAAACGCCGGCCCAGTACGCTGCGTCGTGCAGGTGCACCCACACCCCGGTGGCCTGCGTGATCAACTGAATCCGGAACGAAACAACCCGACTCTAGATCGGGGTGGACTCAGTAACGGGGACTCGCCACGCCGACCTGGACTGCCACGTCGTTCTCGACAACGCCTCCACGCATAAGACCCCAGCGGTAAAGCGTTGGCTGACAGCACATCCCCGCTTCGTGTTGCACTTCACTCCCACCAGCTCAAGCTGGCTCAACCTCGTGGAACGCTGGTTCGCCGAACTGACCACCAAAAAACTACGCCGCGGCACCCACACCTCGGTCCGTCAACTCAACGCCGACATCCGCGCCTGGATCCAAACCTGGAACAACAATCCACGCCCCTACGTCTGGACCAAGACCGCCGATCAAATCCTGGCCAGCATCGCAAACTACTGCACCCAAATTAATGACTCAGGACACTAGACCTCGCAGTCCTATGCCGGCGGGTCGCAACACTTAACCCTGTGACCCGGCAGGGCCAGATGATGCCCCGGGGCAATTGGATTGATCCCGCGGCGCCGCGGTAACCGTCTTGGCCACTGCGAGAAATTGTTTCGCGCAATAGTTGTGCGCTCGTCCTGCCTTCCACATCCTGCTGCCTCCCGACGCTTCGTCAAGGACGCCGGAGTGCTTGCATTTCCGTGAGCTCACGGCTGATCGCGTCGAGCGCCGCGTTGCGCCGCCCGCTGGTCATGAGTCGTTTAGTAGCTGCCACGGCATTCGGATCGTGCGTGCTAATTAATGTTGCCGCGGACGAAACCTGTTCGACGAGTTCGGCATCGGGAACCACTCGCCAGGCCAGACCAGTTCGGAAGGCGGCCGCTGCGTCGATCCATTCGCTGGAAAGCATCGCCCACATTGCATCCGCCCATCGCATTCTCGTGGACAGAAGTGCTGAACTGCCTGCCTCTGGCGCGATGCCCAACGCGGTGAACGGAAATCTCAGCCGGGCGGTTTCGGCGAGGAGCACCAGGTCGCAGTACAGCAGCAGCGTGCAGCCGAACCCCACCGCGACCCCGTTGACGGCGCCGAGCAAGGGTTTTTCGAATCCGCCGAGGACGTCGAGAAGTAGGAGGAATTCGTCACCGGCGTGCTGTCGCACGGTATCTGGCGCCGCGGCGTCGAGCAGTGATCGATCGGCGCCAGCAGAGAAAGCTCGTCCACGGCCGGTCAGCACCACGGCCCGTGCCGCGTCATCACGGGCGAGGCGCTGCAGCGTGACCCGCAGCTCCTGATAACCGGCGGCGGTGAACGCGTTAAGACGTTCTGGACGATCGAATGTCAGCCAGGCCACTGCGCCGTCGCGCCGCTCGTGAAGCATGTAAGCCACCCGGACGCCTAGGCGCCGGTCGGTGCGGCGAGCTTGCCCATTATTCGGCTCCGGTGTGCATGACCATCGGGAATGTCTGCGCGGCGCGAACGCCTGGGGTGAAGTCGAGTTCGACTCCGGGTTTGATGTGGTATTCGGGGATACGTTCGTGCCAGACGCGCAAGGCGGTTCGCAGCTCGACGCGAGCGAGGTGAGAGCCCAGGCAGCGGTGTACCCCGCCGCCGAAACCCAAGTGCCGGTTCAGTTTGCGGTCGAATCGCACGGATTCCGGGTCGATGATAGACGTTTCGTCGGTGTTGGCCGAACCGAGCATGACCAGCACCTGTTCGCCGGCGTGGATGGGGCATCCACCGAGTTCCGTGTCGTGCGTGGCCTCACGTGCGACGGCCATGACGGGTGTTTCCCACCGCAGAAGTTCCTCGACGATGAAGGGAATGTTTTTCGGGTCGTCGGCGATCGCCTGGCGAACCTCTGGATGCTGTGCGAGGTAGCTGAAAAAGCAGTCTAGCGACGCCGACACGGTGTCGAGCCCGGCGATGAGAAACAGGAAGCAGATGTCGAGGATTTCGTTACTGCTGAGTCGATCTCCGTCGATTTCTGCTTCAAGGAACCAGCTCAGCAGATCGTCGTGGTGCTCGCGCTTGCGCTGCTCCATCGTGGCGGCGAAGTAGGCGTAGATCGACTGCGCCGTGGCCGCCTGATAGGCGTCAGTATCGGGGTGGCCCAACGGCTTTCCGGCCAACTCGTGTGGCCTGATGATCCCATCTTTCATCAGAAGCAGCGTGGGCAGCTCGTCAAGCGGCAGGCCCAGCATGGTCAAAAAGACCTGGGTGGGGAAAGGGACGGAGAACTCCTCGACGAAGTCGATCTCGTCTCGGCCGATGAAGCCGTCGATGAGTTGGTTGACCAGTGCCGAGATCGACACCTCAAGTGCTTTCATCCGTTTTGGCGCGAACAGCGGGTCGAGGATCTTGCGAAACTTTCCGTGCTCTGGCGGATCGATCTGAAGGGGGATGAGCGGTCGGTCGTTTTTCAGCACGCCTGAAGTCAGCGCCGAGGAGTACAGGTGCGGGTTGTGCAACACCTCGTCCACGAGTTCCCAGGTGCTGACCAGCACTCCGATACCGTCCACGCGCATCACCGGAGCAGAGTCGCGCAACATCTTGTATGTCGGCTGAGGATGCCGGGTCAGCTCGGGAGCCGCGAGTAGGCCCAGCCCCGACACGTCGTCTTCCTGCGTCATCCAGCTCCCTTATCGTCCAGTGCCGCTGGGCAATACCTAACGGCAGTTGGTAGTTGCCTAAGGCGGCCTGCGTCAGCTCACAGTCCGTGTTTCCGCGCCGCCGACCGCACAAGCCTGGTCGACAGATTCGACGATCCAACCACCGCGTTGTTTACAAATGCTATTTTTATAGTCTCTCGAGCACAAGTGCACAGTCAACACCGACAGGATGGAGACCATGCTCCGACCACCCCGCGTGTTGCCTTCCATGGACGACCCCAGCGCGTTCTTTTGGAGATCCGGCGCCGACGGCCGTCTGCGCTTCCTGCGCTGTTCGGCGTGTTGGTATTTCATCCATCCGCCTGCGCCGTACTGCCCGCGGTGCGGCGGCCGAGATACCGCACCGGCCGCCGTCTCTGGGAGGGGAAAGCTGTACTCGTACACCGTGAACCATCAGCCGTGGGACAGCACTAGCGAGGTGTACATCATCGGTGTGGTCGCGATGGATGAGCAGCCCGACCTTCGGTTGCTGACCAATCTGGTCGACGTCGCCGCCGACGACGCCCGCGTCGGCATGCCGGTGGAGGTGGTCTTCGAGGATCACCCACCGGTGCATCTTCCGATGTTTCGCCCGGCGACATCATGACCGAAGCCGAACGCCGAGCGGTCATTTCGGGCATCGGGCAATCCCAGGTGGGCCGGCGGCTGGGGCGCGACGGTCTGGACCTGACCATCGATGCCGCCCTTGCAGCAATTGCGGACGCGCGGCTGACCGTCGACGATATTGACGGGCTGGCCACCTATCCGGGAGGCGTCCACGGATACCCCGGGTTCTCGGGTCCCGGTTCACCCCAGGTGCAGGATGCGCTGCGGTTGTCGCTCAACTGGCACAGCGGCGCCGCCGAGGGACCCGGGCAGTTGCAGGCGGTCATCAGCGCGGTGATGGCGGTGTCGATGGGCCTGGCCCGTCATATCCTGGTGTATCGCACCGTTACCGAATCGACCGCACAGGGCAGCGGGCATCGCCCGGGCATCGGCGTCGGCGGCAGCGAAGTGGGCGGCCCGCTGCAGTGGCTGATCCCTTTTCGAGCGTATTCGGCGGCGAATTGGCTCGCGCTCTACGCACAGCGGCACTTTCATGAGTTCGGAACGACTCACGAGCAGATGGCGCAGATCGCGTTGAATGGGCGCCGCAATGCCGCGCGTAATCCGAAGGCGGTGTTCCGCGATCCGTTGACGCTCGAGGACTATCTGGCATCGAGGATGGTGTCGTCCCCGTTTCGGCTCTATGACTGCGATGTTCCCGTCGACGGATCCACCGCGCTTGTGGTGTCTGTCGTCGAACACGCGTCGGCCGTCGACCACCCGGTTGCGCGCGTCGAAGCTGTGGGGACCGCGCTGCGGGGACGACCGTCGTGGGAGCAGTGGGAGGACTTGACCACCATGCCGGCGCGCACTTCCGCCGAACACATGTGGTCGCGCACCGATTTGCGACCCGCCGATGTCGACGTCGCGCAGCTCTACGACGGATTCAGTTGGTTGACGATGTCGTGGTTGGAGGCCCTCGGGTTCTGCGGTCACGGCGAAAGCGGCCCGTTCATCCAGGACGGCACGCGCATCGCGCTCGATGGCGAACTGCCGTTGAACACCAACGGCGGGCAGCTATCGGGAGGCCGCCTGCACGGCTACGGCTATCTACATGAGGCGGTGCTGCAGCTGCGCGGGGAAGCCGGGACACGGCAGGTCGCGGGCGGGCCTGAAGTAGCGGTGGTGTCTAACGGTGGGGGACCGATTTCAGGCTGTGTGCTGCTGACGCGGCTTGCGTGACCGCTGACTCCGATTACCGGTGCCCGCCGCAGCTTCGGTGATGCTCAATGCGGGCCAGATGAACCGTATCGCTTGTGCCCGTGCGGCTTTACGGTTGTGGGGGTGCCCGTGCGGGGAGGTCGCTGCGCTGCTGACGATGGCGAAAATGCTCACGGCGTCCGGTTCCGGCTTCGGTGAGCGCAGCACCCCGGCGCGGTGGCCGGCGCGCAGCACCCCGACAAGCGGCTGGGAAAGCAACCAGCGCATCTCCATGATCTCGGCCACCTGAGTGGCGCTGTGAACCTCCGACGTGGTGAAAAGCGCTGTGCGCGAGGCTTTCCTGGGTTCGAAGAATTGGCCCAGCAGCCCGTCGAGCCAGGCCTCGAGCGCCGCCACAGGATCAGGGGCCGCTGCGATCGCGCGCTCCAACGCCCGCCGCGCCGACTCGCCGTCCCGCTGGATGATCGCGGCCAGCAATGCGTGCTTGGACTGAAAGTGGCGGTAGAAACTGGTGGTCGACAGTTCGGCCTCGGCCAAGACATCAGCGACGGACATGCCGGCGAAGCCGTTGCGCGCCATCACCCGCACTGCGGCGTCCATCAGCAAGCGACACTCGGTGTCGTCGTCGAAGTGGCGTGGACGCCCAAGCTTCTCGGACTCTCGTGCCGGTGACTTGCTCACCGCACTTCCTCCCTCGATCTGTTCTCGCGCCGTCCATCGTGCTGGTCTCGGTCTATCGTCCCTCAACCACTGACGTGTGGTTAGGACGCTACCGGACCATAGATTCAGAAGCGTTGAGATCAGGCCCTGCCAGGTTTTGCGCACCGCCGGTGCAACGAGATCCGACTGCCGATACACGTAGCCGTCCGCGGATCCTGCGTGGCGGTGCTCGCCATCCGCGGGGTACTGCGCTCGGTCAAGCCCTGGGGACGGATGCTGGGGCCGGTCGCCGTGCAACGGAAGAAGTCGTCACCGTGGACCTGCGGGTGCCGGCTTGCTGTGACCAACCAGAGGCGCGGTCACGGCGACGTGAAGGTGACGTGCAGAGCATCCGGTCCGCGCAGCGTGGTGCCGACTTGGCTGGTGACGGTTGACGAACGGGCGTTCGCGGGATCCAATGCGAGATGGGGCAAACGCCGCGTCAGCAACGTCACTGCGGCAACGAGTTCGGCGTTGGCCAGCCAATTGCCGATACAGCTGTGCGGGCCCTGCCCGAATGACACCGTCGGCATGACGTTTCGGGTGATATCGAATTCGTCGGGCCGGTCGTAGACAGCCGGGTCTCGATGCGCCGCATTGATCGCGAAGATCATCGGCGTTAACGCTGGGATCTCGATCCCGTGCCACGTGGTCGCCTCGGGACATGCCCGGGGGAGCATTCCGACCGCGGGCTCCCAGCGCAATCCTTCCCAGACCGCCGGTTGGGTGTGCCTTTCGAGATCGGATCGCAGTAGGTCGAGCTGCTCGGGGTGGTTGAGCAGCGCGGACAAGATATTGCCCAGGGCGAGCATGGTGGTATCGGCTCCCAGGGGGAACAACATCCGCAAGAACGTAAGAATCTCTTCGTCGGTCAGGGTTTGGCCGTCGTCGGTGCTGGCCGTGACCAGCATCGAGATCATGTCATCGCTCGGCTCGCGCCGGCGCTCGGCGATCAACGGGGCCACATATTCGGTGAACTCCCGGGCCGACCGGGTGGCCCAGTCGGGATCGAACGGATAGTGGATCATCGCTTGCGCCCAGCGATGAATTTTGGCTTCGTCGTCTACGGGAATGCCGAGCAGGCGGCTGATGATCAGCAGTGAATATCGGTGGGTGAAGTCAGCGACCAGGTCGACCCTTCCTCGGTCGATGAATCGGTCGATCAACTCATTGATGACCGGTTCGATCACCGGCTGTATGTACCCCTGGACACGATTACGCCGCAACGGCGCGGAGACCATCATCCGGTTGGCGCGGTGTTCTGCGCCGGACATGCTTAAGACCGTTCTGCCGAATACCGGTTCGGTGGTCATTGCATAGACAGGTGCAGCGGGAAACGCGGCCTCGTCCCTGAAGGCAGCCCGGACCAGCTCGTCGGTCAACAGCAAAACCGCCGGCACTCCGGCAAACCGGACGATCGCGTAGGGCTTGCGTTCCCGCAGCCGCGCGAGCACGGCGTGCAGGTCGGGCTGATCATCGAATGCGAAATCGATGTTATCGATGTCTAACGTTTGCGCCGACGGCATGAGTCCACCATAAGCTATGCAACATCCAACGCACAATGTCGTACGTTGCCCACTGCGTCTTGCTCCGATGCCCGACCGTCCGTCAGCGCCGCCCGACCGGCGAGGAAAGAGGCGCCTGTCGTCTGGTGCTTATCCGGCCGAAATCATCAAATAAGCCGCGGCGCAGCTTGATTTACGTTGCCTCAACGGGTTTCATCGAGCTATGACATCATCAGCCGACGACCTGGTCACTGAATTCTGCAACCTCTGGGCAACGCCCGACGCGGAGCAGTTGGCCGGCTATTTCACCGAAGACGCGGTATACCACAACATTCCGATGCAGCCGCTACACGGGCGCACTGCGATCAAGGAGTTCATCGAGGGGTTCACCGCCGCAGTCGACGGCATCGACTTCCGAATTCATCGGCAGCTCAGCAACGGCGAGCTAGTGATGAACGAACGTACGGATGTGCTGCGACGCAAGGACGGCGGTGAAATACATCTTCCGGTCGCGGGAGTCTTCGAGATCCGGGACGGACGGATCGCGGCATGGCGGGATTACTTCGACATGGCCGCGATCACCAGCGGCTTCAGCTGATACTCAGGCGAAGTTTCTTCCCGCCGGGCGAAAGCGGCGCAATCCCAACCGGATAGCTTTCCATCGACCGGTTGCCCTTCGCCGCGACGTCTGCGGGCCGTACCCAGGCCACCAGCTCGCCTCGCGGAGCAACGTGGCGATGGCGGGCACCATGAGAGTCCGGACGACGAACGTATCCAAGAGCAATCCGCATCCGATGATGAAACCCATCTGAACCATCGTCGCAATGGAGCCGACCATCAACCCGAACATGCTCGCCGAAAAGATCAAGCCTGCGGAGGTTATCACCGAGCCGGTGCTGGCCACAGTCCGCAGCACTCCGACCCGAATGTTGTTGGCCGACTCTTCGCGGAGCCGCGAGATGAGCAGCATGTTGTAGTCGGCGCCCACTGCGACGAGGATGATGAACGACAACAGCGGCACCGGCCAGGTGATGTCATGGTGCAGGCCGTACCGGAATATCGCAACGCCCAGGCCCATTGCGGCGGCGTAATTGAGCACAACGGTGACGAGCAGATACAGCGGCGCCAGGATCGCCCGAAGAAGCACAACCAGTATCAATCCCACGATGATCAAGGTGGCGATCGCGAGCCGGACGAAGTCGTCGATGAGTAAGTGCTGGATGTCGGCATTGACCGCGGGAAAACCGACCATCGAAACCTTGGCACCGGCCAGCGACGTGTTCGGCGTCGCCGCGGCCGCGACGTCAGCAACCTTATGAACGAGCGCCATCGCCTCAGCGGAGTAGGGATCATACTGCGACTTGATTTCGAACCGAACGGTCTCGCCGTCCCTTGATACAAACTGGCGAGCAACGTCACCAAATCGCTTGTCCAACAGCGTATTCGGCGGCATATAAAAGCCGGCGGATGAATTCGCTCCCTCGGAGCCGCGGGCCGATTCCTGCAGCTGTGCCGCTATCTGACTCATACCGGTGACTAGCTGGATGTTGCTGTCGGCCAGCGTGTGAACCCCGACAGCCAACGCCCGCGCACCCGAGGCGAGTCGTCCGATGCCGCTTTGCAGCAGCCGGATCTGGCCCGCAAGACCGGCATTTGGGCCCCCGGCGCCTTTCATGCTGCGGCCAAGGGTCTCCGTCGCAGCTTGTATCTGCGCTATCGTCGGCTCGACGGGCATGTCGCCCGTCTGGGTGCTCAGCTGATCACCCAGGTCGGCGATCTGATCGAAGAAGCCACCGTTGCGCAGCGAAACGAGCGTCTGAACGTGTGCACGTAACGTGACGCACTGCGGAGTCTCGGCGCACCATGGTGCGCTGTCCAGCGTCGCGGCCAAAGGTTCGATCGCCGCGATGGTTTCGGCTGCCCGCAACGCCAACGGCCGTAAACTCGCGCGGTCCTGAACAAGGCGATCAATGTTGGGCCCCATCGCGTTCAGCTGGGTGAGCAGAGCGCGATAGCTCTCGATCTGACCACCGGCCCGTTGCACCTGGTCGAGCAGACCCGTCATCGGGCCGAGAGCTGATTGGATGCTGGTATCGAGCTGGGTCAGTCCGTCGGCCAACCGGTCCGCCCCGTCGGTGAGTTGCTTCAGCTGACCTTTGCGGCCCTCAGCGTCGACCGCGGCATCGGTGAGCTTCTCGCCAATTTGGCCATTCTGCCAAGCTAATTCCGCTTGCTCGAGACGTCTGCCGGTTGGCCGGGTAACGCCGACTACCTCCGTGACGCCCGAGATCTGCGAGACACGCGAGGCCATCTCTTCCAGATCGGCGAGACCAGTGCCGGTACGCATATCTTTCGGGGACTCCACAAGTAAAAACTCGGTCATCGTTGTGTCCCTGGGGAAATGCCTGTCCAGCAACCGATAACCTTTGTTGCTGGCGGTGTCGGCCGGTTGCGCCTTGCGGTCGTCATAACTGATCCGCATGGTGAGACAAATCGAGCCCAGCGCCACCAAAATCAGCAAACTGATCGCTAACAATGGCACCGGTCTGCGTACCACAGTCACGGCGATGCGGTTCCAGTAAGCTCGCGTCCGATCCGCGCGGGGTTCGCCAACGCCGCGTTTAGCGGCCAATACCAGCACCGGCGGCAGCAACGTCACCGAGGCGACAAAGCCGACCAGCACGGCAATGGCGCACGCAGGCCCCGATGTGGCGAAGATGTTCAATTTTGCGAATGCCATGGCCACCATGGCCAACGCGACCGTCGCGGCCGAGGCGAGGATCACCCGGCCGATCGTTGCGGTGGCGAGCACGACTGCGAGGTCCACCGCGACGCTTTGTCGTCGTTGCTCGTGATACCGGCTGATCAGAAAGACCGAGTAATCGGTACCGGCACCCAAAAGGATGACGGTCATGAATGCGATCGTGAACTGCGACACCGGCATTCCGATTTCACCGAGGCCCGCCAGAATGCCTCGTCCGACCGCCAAACTCAGACCAATGACAAGTAGCGGAAGCAGTGCGGTGAACACCGAGCGATAAACCAGTAACAGGATCGCGGCGATCAGACCGGCGGTGGCCAGCGAGATAATCAACAGATCGCTGTTGGCGGCGACGATCTGATCGCTCATCGTGGCGGGTGGACCGGTAACTTCGGCGACGGTTCCGGTGCCACGGAAGGCTTCAGTCGCGATATCGCGAACCGACTGCACCGATTCGGCCGCCCGGGGGCTGCCCAGAGTGCCTGCGACCCCGACCGGCAGGTACCAGGCTTTACCGTCATCGCTTGTCGCCTGCCGCGCAGTCGCTGGATCGGCCAGCAGGTCCCGGACCAGTTCCACTTGGCCGGAGTCCGCACGCAACCTCTCAACCATCGCCGAATAGCGCTGTCGCACTGGCGGAGTCAGGCCACCGGAGTTTTCCATCGCGACGACCACCGTCGTCGTCGAGCCAACCTCGCCGAAAGCTCTCCCCATCCGGTCCAGCGACTGAAACGAGGCGACATCCCGAGGAACCGGATCCACCGATTGCTGCCTGACGACGGACTCCAACTGCGGAAACGCCAACGCCAACACAATCGCAAGACCCAGCCACGCGCCGATCACCACGGCCTTATGCGTCAGTGCGAACCGAGCAACCCCAGCCAGGACCGCACTGTGGTGCTCGGCGTCAGTGGATCGCGTCATGGTCGTTCACCATGTCCGGCACGAGCGCCGGATAAAGCCTCTGGCCGGGCCGGCCCGAAATCTTTGGCAGCCACCCAGCCCCTGAAGCAGCGTCGACGGTCCCGCTGCGCGGCGGTCAGCATCACGTACGCAACATACAACATAATTCGCTGTGTGTCGCATACCGGCGATGTCCACGCGGCGGCGCTGCGCGCAATCCTCGCCGGATTAAGCGATCAAACCCGTCGACGACGCGGTGTTCGCTACCGTTAATGCGGGGACACCGGTCCGACTGAGGAGATCCGAAGCCAGATGCCAAACGATGCCCAGCGCCGGCGCTGGAAATACTTGCGCGGCACACCATACGTCCAGGCCGAATTGTGACGCCGAGCCGACTCCGAGTCGTTAAAGGCGGCACGCGCGCCGGCACTTGGGGCGATCGCCCGCCGACTGACGACGACGAGGCTCGCAGCCGCCTGCTCGATGCGGCCGAGGCCTGCTATGAGCGTCACGGCGTCAGCCGCACCACGGTCGACGACATCGCCAGGGAAGCGTCAGTGCATCGTACGACCGTGTACCGCTACTTCGGCTCACGTGACGACGTGCTGGCGTTCGTGATACTGCGCGATTCGGCCGGCGTGATCCAGGGCGCCGAGCGGTCGATGAACGGCAATGGCCCATTCGGCAAGCGGCTACTTGATGCGCTCGACGGTGCGATCGCAGCGGTGGAGAAATCACGCTGGCTGCGTGTGTTGTTTTCGCCGGAAAGCCTCACCATGACAGTGGCCGCCGCGGCATCCACCGCCTTCCGTGACCGCATCCGCGAGGCGCTGCGACCATACGTCGACGCGGCGAAGGCAAACGGCGAACTGCGAGAGCAACTCGACCCCGACGCAGTCGCCGACTGGCTGGTGCGGGTTGCGCAGATGTTGCTGATGGATCATCTCGCCGGAAGCCAGCACCATACCCGCATGGACAGGCGCGCGACGCTGCGCAACTTCGTCATCCCGGGCATCCTCAGCCCCACCGCCGCCGACGCCGCGACAGTACCGACACCAACGAAGAGCGCGAAGCGATAGTTGACCATTCGACACGGACGCCGTAGGCCCCAAGCGATCGCTCCAGCGGGATTCCCAAGCGTCCCGGGACAACCGTCGGTTCTAGGATCCGCAACGAAGATCAGAAAACCCGTCCGCCACCCGTTGGCGGCCGTTGCTCACGACGGTGGTGTCAGGCTGATATGCGCGGGTTGGGTACCGCAGGACGATGATTTGGATGTGAACGGTACTGCTGTCTACAGGCGGCCGTCATAGGCAGTCGTCATTCGAATCGCCTTGTGGCTCATAGGTTCTTTGCAGGTTTGCTCACGCACCGCGCCAACGCCGGGCTACCAGGGCCAGTCAAGTATTTGATGTGGCGACTTATCGCATGGTGGCCAGCGACCAGCACCAGTCGGCAAATTCGCGGTCGATCGCGACGTTGGCCACTAGTGGGTTCATGCCGCGTTCGGTGAACTGCGCCACCGCGTGTTGAGGCGTCGGTTACCGGCGTGGCCGCGAGCCCGCAGGGCCGGATCGACCTTGGCGCCCAGCTGGCCCGCAGGGTGGGCCCGGAGGTGCTGCAGGACTTGCGGTGATGCCAGGCCGATTCGATCAGTAGCCGTCGGACATGCGTGCTGCCCGCTTTGGTGATGACCCCTGGGCACGCGAGCTGCCCGATGACTACTCGCAGGGCACCAGTAGGACGTAGGCGCCGATCGAGGACCCGGTGAACCGCGACCAGTCACCGATCTCAACTGTCAACATCTTTAACGACCCGTACAGTGACTCGGACTTACGCCAGCCGTGCTGGTGGGGCTCGTAATAGCCAGCCAGGATCTCGATGATCGTGGCATCCCACAGGGCTTGTTTCGAAGGCGCTCGCGTGGCCCAAGCGTGAAACGTTCGCGGAGCGATCGGCACGCTGTGCTCAGAGAGCACGAGACAGATCGGAGCAACCCCGAACCGGTCCCGATGGACGGCGATGAACTCGCAGACCGAACCGGTCAGCGGCGGTTGCGCGGGTCGCTCTCCCGCACGAAGAAAGATGTGCAGCCTTGAATATTTCGGCGGTCTGCTCGAGCTCGACGTTACGACGTCGCAAGGCCCGGATCTCTCTCGCTGCCTCGGTGGTCACCCCGGCACGATCACCGCGGCCGACCTAATGCTGAGCGATCCAACTGCGCAACGTCTCAGCGGTCATCCCCAACCGCTTGGATACCGCGGTGATCGCCGCCCACTCACTCGGATAGTCATCACGATGCTCCAGCGCCAGACGGACGGCCTTGGCCCGCGTCTCCGGGTCGTATTTGCTCGCTATGAAATGCACCTTCCCAAGAAGGAGATTGCGCAGCAAACAAGGGGTCACTCCTTCCATCAGCAGCCCAGACTGTCAACAACCTCATTCAGGTTTAGAACTAGAAGGTACGGTACTGGACTGTACTACTACGACGGTTCTATCGTGGGCGCTGTGTCCCGGATCGCCGATGGTCCCGCGGACTCCTCACGGTGGTCGCCGCGGGAGGCCGAGTTGCTTGCGGCGACGATGGGCCTGCTACAGCAGCACGGGTATGACCGGTTGACGGTGGACGCGGTGGCGGCCACCGCCCGCGCCAGCAAAGCGACGGTGTACCGGCGATGGCCGTCGAAAGCCGAATTGGTGCTGACCGCATTCACCGAGGAGACCCGCCAGGTGGTGGTCCCGCCCGATACCGGCACACTGCGGGGAGATTTGCTGGCACTTGGGGAGTTGGTGAGCCAACACACCCGCCAGCACGCCAGCACCATCCGCGCGGTGCTTGTCGAGGTGTCGCGTAACGCCGCGTTCAACGAGGCGATACGGCATCAGTTCCTCGAACAGTGGAAAGCCTTGATCCAGCACATCCTGAAGCAGGCCGTCGACCGCGGTGATATGGCCGGCGCGGCCATTAACGACGAACTTTGGGACCTACTGCCCGGCTACCTAATGTTCCGGTCCATCATCCCTAGCCGACCCCCCACCGGTCGCACCGTGCAACTCCTCGTTGACTTCATCATTCCCAGCCTCACCCGACCCACTGGGTAAGGCGGTTCAGCCCCCTGATTGCCTTCGGCGACGCCTCGCAGGCGTGAAAATGTGGTCGGGGTGCCCACCCGACGCCGTTTCACTCTGGTTTGTGAGCCTGTGGTTTAGCCTGGCGCCGGGCCCGGCCTCGCGCGTCACGTCCTGTTGCTTCGAGCAGCCGGTCAGAATTTTGGTTCCTCGACCGAGGTCCCAGGAAACCTCCAATGAAATATCGGTGGGGAGAGGACCAGCGAAGTGAAATTCGAGCAGGCTGGTCAACATCCGCGACGTGAAGAACGACAAGTTGGACGCGGTGTGGCTGGCCACGTTCAGCGAGAAGGCCACGCTGCGGCCATCGTTCGTGCCGCCCGCGCCGGTGCGGCGGCTGCACGATTACACCCAGCTGCGGGCCGACTTGACCGGTGTTCAGAGGCGGTTGATTCTTGACGTTTCTGTGTCGTTCGATCCTTGACACTCTGTTTGTTGGTTAGGCTGGTGCACTGGTGCGCAGGGTCCGCTTGTATCGTATCTCGCCGTGGCTGATACGCGCCGCGGTTTTGACCAGATCCTTGCCAATCCAAAACCGCAGCAGATCACCATCAACGTGGACATCGCAGCGGGCTCGAGCATAGTGGCGTCCGACGCTAACTTGTTGCCAGGACACGCACACGATGTCGTTGGCGCACACCGGCCGGCTGACCAACCGTCCCCGGTGCTCTCGTCGCCACCCCGTGGCGCTGACACCGTTGCCGGCGAGGTTGGGGCTGCTGGAGTGAACCGTAGCGCCGGTGTGGCCATGTCCAGTGACTGATGCGGCCGGGGCCGTCGCAGCCGTCCGTGAGCAAACTTGAGGTCAGCGAACATGCGGCCAAAACGCCGGTCAAGGCGGTGTCAGGCAAAGACAGCCACGGCTACGTAGCGAGAGCGATGTAGGTTATCAACGAATCCATGACTGCTCAGCTCAGGGAATGGCTGCCAAGTCCTCGGTGCCGGCCGGCAGACACGAGGCCACTGTTGAGGAAGGCAGTTCTCGCGCCTCTCCTGTGGGAGGAGGTTCAGTCGCCAAAACGCAAATTCGTGCGGACATAGAACAACGAATAGGCGCCGTACACCGAGACGAAATATCAGGTGTGCTCGCCGAATCGCTGTCCGAGGGCGTGGTTCTGCAGTCGGCACTGGGACCTGCCTCGGATCGGGGTTATGGATTTGAAACATGTTGTCCACCAAACTGATCGACGTTCCCAGTTCACGTCTATCCTGTTCAGCGAGCGGCTTGCCGAGGCAGGCATCCAGCCATCGTTCAACATTTTGTGCAGGCCGGTTTGCACCGCGTTGCGGACGCCAGTCCAATCGCGATCGGATAGATACGGGCGAAGGCTATGTTGCAGAACCCGCGAGCACGAACGGCCAGGCGATGGCGGCGAACAGCAAAAGCCAAGCGATCGCGGCGAACACAATGCCACCGGTGGTGGTGGGAGATTCCGAGACCTCCAGCAACATGCCTCTGCTCGGCGAGCAACAGGAGTTGCTTCGATAGATTTGCTGCTTGTTGGCCTCGACACGGGCCAGCCGTTCGATGTCCTCCTCGAGTAGCACCGGATTGGGGGCTGGCGCCCAGTTGTTGATGGTTGTCGGCGACCCGAACTCCGGTGGAGTGCACTTCGCCGGGGCTACCACGGCGGGTCGGTCATCGAGCAGGGTCATGGGACTACTCCTTCGCGGCGCCTTCACGTTTCTGGGCCAGTCAAGGAGCTTCCCCTGGGGATTGGAACCAAACCTGGTTGCCCGTTATAAGTTTTCGGCGCAGGCTAGGGCCGGGTCGTTGCTGTCTTCGACGGTGACCTACTGCTGCGCCTATTTCGATGAGAACCCAGACGGGCAGCATTTGACCCAGGCGCTGGAACAAGCCCAATAAGCCAAGCGCAAGCTCTCGTCGGTCGTGTCCCTGCCGCGGTGTAAAAGAATCCGGACGTAGGTTCCCTCGAAGACCGGCAAGTCTGATGGAAGGAGCA